>JAZRDI010000082.1:0-30774 GCA_045660185.1 Eubacteriales bacterium
TCAATAAAATGATGTTGAATTTCTCCGAAATTCTTCGTTTTGATTATATTTTTTTGTTTTATCCTCGTTTCCTCGCTCAGCGTACCTTTGTACGCTTCTCGCTCGTCAGCCAAGGATTTCTGCTCTAAATTCGTTCGCCCCGAGGAGCTGTCGCATTTAGGCAGAACCAAACAAAAAATATTGGAGGTATTGATTTTTCAGTACCTCCATTTATATTTTTTCGTGTCTTCAATAAAATGATGTTGAATTTCTCCGAAATTCTTCGTTTTGATTATATTTTTTTGTTTTATCCTCGTTTCCTCGCTCAGCGTACCTTTGTACACTTCTCGCTCGTCAGCCAAGGATTTCTGCTCTAAATTCGTTCGCCCCCGAGGTTCTGTCTCATTAAGAATTCGCTAAATCTACATTTCTTGCTGCATTTTCTTCGTTTTGGCATTGATTTCATTGAATTCTTAATGAGACAGCCCCACTTCTTGTTCGTATTCCGATTGCGTAAACTTGAAATATCGCGCATTAATTTGAAAATGTATTTTACAAGCTCTTAATAAAATCAAGAAGACGTATTTTTTGTATAGGAGAAAGCTTTGAAAGTGCCGCTGCAAATTCATCAGAACTATTTTCTACATTAAAAAACTCCTGCATAGTGATGCTCATTGCATCGCAAATAAGCTGGAGATGACCGACTGTAATATCAGCTTGACCCAACTCCACACGCCTTAAATGCGTTTGAGATACACCTGCTCTTTCAGCCAAGCCGTTTTGCGTTAAACCGCAACGCTCTCTCAAACTAATAATTCTTTTACTAACATCCATAACCATTCTCCTTGTTAGTCTTATAAGAATATATTAGCACAAAATCAGTTATTTTATTATAGTTATAGGGTTGACAAATTAGTCTTATAGTGTTATAATAATGCTATCGAAACATTTCGATTACCGAGCTATTATTGGAAACCAAATTAGAATACAAATAAAAGGAGCATTAATATGAAGAAAATATTTTTACTTTTAACTATCCTCTTAAACATGACTTTACTTATTTGTTCTTGTGTGCAGACAAAAGAAACTGAAATTATCTTTGATATGGGTAACGGTGAGGAAAAAAGCTTTAAGGTAGAGGAATTTGACGAGCTTACAGTTCCCGAAGATCCGAAAAGAGAGGGTTATAAATTCGAGGGTTGGTACTTTGATGGTGGATATCAAAGCCCCTTTACTACAACCGAACTTTTTAACAAAGAAAAGGGCGGTACGATAAAAATTTATTCAAAGTGGACTGCTTATTCGGCGCTTGAATTCAAGTACGAATTCTATCTTGACGGCGGAAACATCGGTGATGAAACAGTTGTTGGAATGAACGCGCCCACGCGCGAAAATCCTAAAAAAGCCAATTTTGTATTTGAGGGCTGGTACTTTGACGATAGCTTCACTAAAGCATTCGGTGTGGATAAAATCACGCCCGAAATGGCAGAGGAAACAACCAAGCTTTATGCGAAAATGAAGCCTTTTGCGGAGTGCGAATTCAATCTCCAATTTACCGTTGACGGTGCAGTTTACTCGAAAGTACTTACCACGGGTACGAGCTTTACATATCCTGCCGCTCCCGAAAAGGACGGATATTCGTTCGTTGGCTGGTATCTTGACGAGAATTTTGAAAAGGAATTTAATGCGAGCACTCTTGCCGACTTCCCCGTGGATGCGCCTGTTATCATATATGCGAAGTTTACCGAAGCCGTAGCAGACACTGGATATAAGGTTAGCTTCTACGTTGACGGAGCGCTTTATAACACTGCATACACCGAGAACGGAAAAATCACGCTTCCCAAAGCACCCGCAAAGGAGCATATGACATTCCGCGGTTGGTACTACGATATGGCGTTCCGATATGAGTTTGACGAGAGCGAATGCATAGACGCGAACAAATCACTCTACGCGCTCTTTGTGAATAAGGAAATTATTGCTACTCTTAAAAATGGAGAAAGCATAACCTCAACTAAAATTTCGTACAGCTCGGATTATAAGCTTCAGTCATTCTCAACCGATAAGACGAATAAAAAAGCTTTCCTCGGTTGGAAGATTGAGGGCACGGATACCCTCATTACCGATAACAAGGGTAACTCCTTAAGCCACAGCACCTTTGACAATGACGTAACGCTCGTTGCGGTTTGGGAGTCGTATACTTACATACTTTCTCTTTGCAATAACGGTGATACCGAGTACCATTACCTTAAGAGCGATAGGCTCGATTTCACAGTTCCAAATCTCACGTTTGATAAATGGTATTACGTGTTTGACGGCTGGTACACCGACAGTAACGAAAAAATAGACGTCAATAATCACGTATTTACAGAGGATTTAAAGCTCACGGCAAAATTTGTACTGACTGACGAGGTGATTCCGCTCGTTCTTGACACTAAAGCGCAATTCCAATTTACGTTTGCTGACGGATTTCCGAAAAACGGAGAAACCTACAAAGAGGTATATAATTTCATCGGAAACGTATTAGACAAATATTTCTTCGGTTCCGCCAGACCTGCGGTGTACACAGAAAGATATGATGATTCTCCGTTAATATCGGGCTATGAAATACTTATAGGTTCTGATGCGCGTTTCAGAGGAGAGGAGTGCAACATTAGCTCAACGGCTCTCGGTGAAACGGGCTACGTAATAAAGATAGTAGGCAATATTATCGTTATTGCGGGCGGAAGCGATGCGGCTACAAAGGAAGCATTTTTGAAATTCGCCGAGGATTTCGTTACTCTTGCAATTGATTTCGAGTATCCTCACAAACATATCGTGGTGAAAAATGACATCTACTATGAGCAAAAGCATGATTTCCCGGTTAAAAGCGTAACCATTGGCGGAACAGATATTTCGGAGTTCACGATTTGTACCGACTATGATTGGGGATACGGTGATATCGCAGAAAACTTCCGTGACCTGATATGCGATACAAGCGGATATTATCCCGAAATCTGTCTGTCAGCCGGACAGTGTCTATGCGAGCATCATATTTTTATAAGCGACAAAAAGTACGAATATAATTACGAGAAGGATGAAAACGGCGACGGCTTCGTGATTTACGTTGAGGATGGAAAAATGGTGATAGCCTGCATTTATCCGATGCTCTTCGAAGAAACCTTAAATGAATTCGCCGAGAAATATATAACCGGTAAAACGGGAAGCATTTCATTTGACAACGGATTCGTTTATACAAAAAACGTAAGCGTAGTAACGTATGAGGATTTCGGTGCGGTTGGTGATGGAGTGACAGACGATTTCGAGGCACTTTATAACACTCATATTCACGCAAACGCAAACGGTCAGAAGGTGCTTGGTAAAGCGGGAGCAACATATTATATCGGCGATACCTTCACTAAATCTATTCCCGTAAAAACGAGTGTTGATTTCTGCGGTGCAACTATAATCATAAACGACAAGGGAAACGTGGCGTTTGAATATTTATCGCTTGATTTGTTTGCGATTTCTGGCGAGACTTACAAAATAATGGCAAGCGAGCTTGAAAGCGGAATAGAGCTTTACGTCGGCGATACGTCTTTGCCTTGGCTCAGACCGTTTTTATCTAATGGAAACGCTATGGTAAGAGTTGTAAATACAAGTAATATAATGTATAGCCAATACGTTGGCGCAAACACCTCAAACGTAGGCGGTATAGTTCAGTCTGAGACCTTTATCGTTGACTGCTACGGAAATATTCTTAACGGTGACAGCGTAAGATATAAATTTGATAAAATAAGCTACGTTGAAATTTGCCTTGACTACGGTCTTGACGAGCAGGTTATCGAAAACGGTATCTTTAAAACTCAAAGAGCTGTTAAGACTGAGGTTAGTTCGGGATATTACGGTACCGAGCGCTATAGGAGAGGAATAAGCATTGGCTATAAATCGAATATTACTCTCAAAAACATTACTCACGAGGTTTTAGGTGAGCCGGTTTATAACCAAAACAAAGATTTGGCGTTTGATTACAGGGGCTTTATAAGCATGTCGTTTTGCTACGGAGTTAAGGTCATAGATACGACGCTCTATGCGCAAAGGCAGTATTTAGGCTACGATAACCGTAATCCCTCGCGTTTTCCTATTACCCCTTACGACTTGATTATATCAAGCTGTGCTGACGTTACGATTGACGGTCTTACGCTTTTCAATGACCGCGGTATAACGGACACCGGATGTAACGACGTTCTTCAGATTGTAAGTACCAGAAATCTAGTAATAAAAAATTCGCGCATTAATGCCGTGGAATTCATAGGACTTCTTGGTGGAACTGTTGAAAAAACCACTATAGGAAGAGTTATCGAGCTTGTAGGCGGAGGCGACCTTGTATTTGACGAGGTTGTAAGAATAGCAAATAAGAGCTTCCTCGAGCTTACCGATAAATACGGCGCATACTTTAACGGAAATATCACGTTCAAGAATTGCGAAATGAAGGGTGAGAAGGCGTATAACTCGAACGCTGGTGAAACCGGAAGCACTGGCACGTTTGCAAATCTCTTCCTCATAACCAGTATGTTTAAAGCAGGTGATACGGACTACGTAAATCACCAAAAATTCGCAGGTGCTTTCACTATGCCTTACACGGTTACCATCGAGGGCGGATTTAAGGTTAATTCGGGTGCAAAGGCATATGTATTCGCGGATATCAGTGACGCAGCGTTTGACCCGGACTATTCATATAACGGAGAAATTGCGTATATAGCAACAGATAGCGTTACGTTCAAGGGTGTGTCGCGCCTCGCTCTGACAAACGGTACGAGCGAACGCTTGAATTCAATTTTCGTGTTTGTTGAGCAATAGCGCAAAATCTTTAAAATGTAAATCTAAATTTACAAAACCTAATAAAAATAAGCCTACGTACTCTTCTTGGGAGCGCGTAGGCTTTGGTTTTTATATTTATTTTTATGCAAGTGCACCGCCGCTAAAACGGTTTTATTTTGTCGAGCTTAAGCTTATATCAGCATAAATATAAGCTCGCATATAAACACGGATACGGCGCTGCCGGTGGCTACTATTAGCAGGGGTTTGCCGATATAGGCGAGGAATATTGCGGTGAGGAGGGCTGCGATGCTTGTGATAAGGTGGGGAGTTGCGAAGAAGATTGCGGGGACTGTCATAACCGTAAGCACCGAGTAGGGTACGTAATAAAGCACCGAGCGGATAAATCTGTTCGTTATTTGCTTTCTTATAAAGAGCATCGGCAGAAGTCTTAAAAGATAGGTAACGCCCGCCATGATGCCGATGTACGTCATAAAGGTTGGGAAGTCTAAATTCATATTTCGGTGACCTCCTCGAATTCTTCATCCGTCTTTTTGATCTCCGGTAAGGGGAAGAGAAGCGCTAAGACAACGCTGACGGCGAGCGCCGAGATTATAATGACGAAGCCGTCGGGAATGGGCGCTAACGCGGGAACGAATCTAAATAGACAGGAAAGAGTTATACTTGCAAGAACGCAGATGAGAATCGGGCGTTCTTTTTTTACCACGGGTACAAGGATTGCTATGAACATCGCATACATCGAAACACCGAGAGTGTTAGTAAGAAGCGGGGGCAGGAAGTTGCCCGCAAGAGCTCCAATGAACGTTCCGAGTGTCCAAGATATGTATGGTAGTATAACGAGTGACATTAGGTATTTTTTACCTAAAGGCTGGCGCTTTCCTATGGCAACGGCGAAAATTTCATCTGTGAGAGTGTAGGCGAGATAGAGCTTGTCCTGCGCTTTTATTTTTTTCTCAAATCGCTGCGAGAGCGATATGGACATAAGAGAGTATCGCATATTTATGAGTAACTCGGTCATAGCAAGCTCTAAAAATCCGCCGCCGCCCGCTATTATCGGGAGTGCTGCAAGCTGACCTGCGGAAGTTAAATTGAACAGTGAAATAATAACCGATTCGGAAATCGAAAATCCGTATGATGCCGCAAGAATACCGAATGCGAAGGAGACTGTAAGATAGCCGAAAGCTATGGGCATACTGTCGCGAATTGCCATTTTTTGATTGTTTAGTATTTCGGTGTTCATTATGTCCTCCTTTGCTTTTTTGTAAATATATGTAACTCGCCAAGCTCTAATGGCGAACTTTCGCCAAAAGCTGAGTTATTCGCCTATCGTGAGCGTTCTTTGGCTTGCGAGATATAGCTTCGAGTATTCGCCGCCGTTGTTTAAAAGCTCGTCGTGGCTTCCTTCTTCTATTATACCATCTTTGTCAATAACCACGATTTTGTCCGCGTTTTTGACGGTTGAAAGTCTGTGCGCAACCACGAGAACGGTACGTCCGCGCGAAAGCTCTTCGAGCGATTTTTGAATTTGCATTTCCGTGACGTTGTCAAGCGCACTCGTCGCTTCGTCAAGGATAAGAATAGAGGGATTTTTAAGGAATACGCGGGCTATCGCAACGCGCTGGCGCTGACCGCCCGAAAGCTTGATTCCGCGCTCACCGACCTCGGTGTTGTAGCCGTTTTCGAGAGTAGTAATGAAATCGTGTATGTTTGCGCGCTTTGCCGCAGAAATTATTTCCTCATCGGTTGCGTATGGGTTGCCGTATGATATGTTTTCCTTTATAGTTCCGTCAAAGAGAAATACGTTTTGCGAAACTATTCCGACAGAAGAGCGAAGCGATTTCATAGTGAAATCTCTTATATCTTTGCCGTCAATTGTGATTTTGCCTTCGTCAACGTCATATAGACGGGGAATAAGGTTGCAAAGAGTCGTTTTTCCGCCGCCCGATGGTCCGACGAGCGCAACCGTGTTACCGCTCGGTATCGAAAGATTAAGCCCGGATACAACGAGCTTTTCCTTCGCCGATGCGTAGGAGAATGAAACGTCAGAGAACTCAATATCGCCCTTAACGTCGGAAAGCTCCTCGGTGCCGTTATCGTTTTCTTCCTTCATATCTATAATTTCGGAGAAGCGGGCAAAGCCGGTCATACCCTCTTGGAACTGCTCGAAGAGGTAGGTTATTTTCTGTATGGGCGTTAAGAACATTCCTATATAAAGAATGAATGCTGCAAATTCGCCGGCGTCTATTCTTCCGCTCCAGAAGAAGAGTCCGCCCGCCAGAACTATTGCGAAGTAGAGAAAATCGGAGATGAACGCCATAACCGTTTCGTAGGTAGCCATATAGTGCATAGCCTTCGAGCGAAGGGTTACGAGAAGTCCGTTTGCCTCTCTGAATTTTTCGATTTCGTAATGCTCTCTGGCATAGCACTTCGTTTCTCGTATGCCCGAAAGTGAGTTTTCAAGAGTGGAATTTATAACCGCGGTTTGACGGCGGTAGCTCTTCATCGCGCTTTTCATACCGCGTCTTGAAATGACGGTCGCAGTGGCGAGGAAGGGAACTATTACCACTACTATCAACGTAAGATAAAGGTCTATTGTGATAAGGATTGAGAACGAGCCCGCAAACATAAGTATTGCGAGTATAAGGTTTTCGGGGCCGTGGTGCGCAAGCTCTGATACTTCGAAAAGGTCGTTGACAAGTCGGGTGAGCAAATCTCCCGTTTTGTTGTCATCATAAAACGCGGTTGGCAGAGACTGATATTTTTTGAATAAATCTCGGCGCATATCGCGCTGCATTTTTATGCCCATGATGTGACCGTGGTAGCTTACAACGTAGGTACATGCCGCCTTGATGATATAAATGCCAAAAAGTACGGCGGCAAAAATAAGCATCATTTTCGGCGTTTCTTCGAAGACGTACTTGTTGATTATGTTCTTAACTACCGAGGGATAGACAAGATTGCAGGCGGCAATTATGACCGCCGCGGCCATATCGAATAGGAATAGTGCGCGATATGGCTTGTAGTAGCTTATAAATCTTTTTACCATTATCGTGGTCCTTTCACGTTTAGGTTATTTTAAGTATCCGTATTTGTATAGAAGTTTCATTTTTTCTTCGTATGTGGCATTATTGTCAAGTTTTGTTGACAAAAGAAGCTCTTTTTGTTTCCTGAAATCTATTTCTCCGCGTTCTTCGAGCGATTGAATGGTTTTGGATATAAGCGAAGGAGAGTAGTATTTCGCGACAAGCTTTGCCTTTATCTTATGCGGGCCGATAAGCTCGGAGCAGTGCTTTAAGACGAGTCTTTCAACCTGACGCTCCTCGTCAACGTACCCGCGCATTACGCATTCGGTGATAGCGAGGTCTGCGCACTCGCGCGAAAATCCCGCCATAAGAAGCTTGCGGCGGAGCGAGGATTTGTTGTTATCCGCGTAAGAAAGAAGGTTTAAAGCCTTCGTAAGCGCGCGGCGCTTTTCATCTTCAAAAGAGAGCGTATAGAGCGCGTCACCGTCTATTTCCTCGCCCGAAAGGGGACAGCCGATTTCTCGGTATGTCCCCTCGGTTATTACGTATTTTTGCTTCTTTTCATTGGTTAATGCGGTGATTACCACAAGGGGCGTTTTGCCATCTTTTGCTCCGACGGAGAGAATCTTACAGCTCACGCTTATACCTCATCGCCGAAATCTTCAAGCTCGAAATCGTCCTCGTCACCGCTGTCAAGCGAGCCGTCCTCGTCAAGAAGTGCCGATTTTGCCTTCTCGCGAACGAGAGCCTCAAGCTTCTCCATAAGCTCTGCGTTGCTCTCGATGAGCTTTCTTACGTTTTCCTTACCCTGACCGAGTCTGTCACCGTCAAAGTAGAACCACGCGCCGCTCTTTTCAATAATATCGAGTTGGATTGCCATATCTATAATTTCGCTCGACTTGGAAATTCCCGAACCGTAGAGAATATCAAACTCAGCTACCTTGAAGGGCGGTGCAACCTTGTTTTTAACGACCTTACACTTGGTGTGAGAGCCGACTACCTCGGATCCGTTCTTAAGAGACTCGGAGCGGCGCACGTCGATACGTACCGAAGCGTAGAACTTAAGCGCGCGTCCGCCGGGGGTAACCTCGGGGTTGCCGTACATAACGCCAACCTTCTCACGAAGCTGGTTGGTGAAGATAACTATGGTATTGGACTTCGCGATAGTACCCATAAGCTTTCTCATTGCCTGGGACATAAGACGAGCCTGAACACCAACGTGCGATGCACCCATATCGCCCTCGATTTCCTGACGGGGAACGAGTGCCGCAACCGAGTCTATAACGATAATGTCAATTGCGCCCGAATTGGCAAGCGTTTCGGCAATGCCGAGAGCCTGCTCTCCGCAGTCAGGCTGGGAAACGAGAAGCTCGTTAATGTCAACGCCAAGCTTCTTCGCGTAGATGGGGTCGAGCGCGTGTTCTGCGTCGATGAACGCTGCAGTTCCGCCCTGCTTCTGAACCTCTGCGATAACGTGGAGCGCGATGGTCGTTTTACCCGAAGATTCAGGGCCAAAGATTTCGGTAATTCTTCCTCTCGGGATGCCTCCTACTCCAAGCGCAAAGTCGAGCGCCAAAGAGCCGGTAGATACCGCCTGAACGTTGAGCGAGGAGCTTTCGCCAAGACGCATAATAGCGCCTCTTCCGCACTCTCTTTCGATTCTCGCCATTACTGTTTCAAGGGCTGCCTTTTTATCGTTTGCCACAGCCTTTTCAGCCGTTGCCTTTTTTGCTGCTGCCATAGTCATTTTCCTTTCGTTGATGAAGTCTTTACTTCGCAATTTTTACTGTTTTTGCCGTGATGAATTTTTTATTTTTTCTCGGCAAAGCTATGCTTTACACATATATTGTACAATATGCCCTGTCCAATAAACCGTACACCTTTTCCGACGAATTTATTTTGGCATAAATTTCCGTTTTCTCCCTCGGACGTAGGTAACTACGCCTCTCGGTCAAAGAACGAAAATTTCTGCTCAAACTAAATCCGTCGGTCGAGCTTTTGGCATATTTTTCCGCTTGCTCCCACTCGACGTAGGTAACTACGCCTTCGGGTCGCAATCGAAAAAACTGCTCAAACTAAATCCGTCGGTGAAATTTGCAAAGCAATTGAGTTACGATTGCCTGCGGCAAGTTATGATACGAGAGGTGGTTCGTGGTTATGAGAGATTTCGCCTCGTTATGAGTGACTTTGTCACGTTTGAAGTCAGATTCCGGTGGTGTATTTGGTTACATTTAGTTAGCGAGGTGTTTGGAAATAAATAAAAGGAAGACATACCGAACTTTAAGCTGCGGTTGTCTTCCTTTTGTATTATATTGTAACGTTATTTTACCAATGAAACGTTATTGTTTTTATTGGTTGCAAAATTGTTGCAAATTAGAAGAGTCTGCAAGCGCCGACGGGGCGAATCTTAAGATTCATAGCTGCGCCTTCTCCGAATACGGAGTTCATAAGAGTAACGAAGCCGTCAACGAGCTCGTTCTTGATGAATACCTGGATAGTTCCTGCGAATCCGCCGCCGTGAACACGCCAAGCGCAGTTCTTGTTTGCGAGGTAGCCCTCTGCAAGAGCGAGAGCGAGAGAAAGTCCCTGCTCCTTAACGTTGATGGTGGTGAACACGTTCTGAAGGTACTTGAAGGAAGAAGAGCCCGAAGCGAGTATTCCGTCAAGGAATGCGTTAACGTCGGAGTTCTTAAGAGCTTCTCTGATTTCGCCAACTCTGTTGTTTTCTCTTACGAAGTGGATAGCGCGGAGGATTGCTCTGTCGCCAAGTGTTTCACGGAGAGTGGGGATTTTTGCGATGAGGTCAGCTTCGGTAAGACCGCGAAGTCCTTCTTGACCAAGCTCCTTTGCAACCGCCTTCATCTCGTAGGGAACGGAAGCGTAGTCATCGTTGAGGTCAGCGTGGTTGCCACCCGTGTTAACTATGCAAAGAGAATAGCCTGCATCGGTAAGAGAGAATGCGATGGGGTCAACGATGGGGTTTTTGGGGTCCTCAAAGTCAATATATACGAAGCCGCCTACTGCGCACGCCATCTGGTCCATAAGTCCGCAGGGCTTACCAAAGAAAACGTTCTCTGCGTACTGGGAGAGCTTTGCAATCTCAACGTTGGAAACTGCGCCGTCATTGTAGAGGTAGTTGAAGATGTTTCCTATCATAACCTCAAAGGCAGCGGAAGAGGAGATGCCGCTTCCCTTAAGAACCTCTGTGGTTGCGTATGCATTGTAACCGCCGATAGAGTAAGAGGAGTTAACGAATCCCTTTGCAAGACCTGCAATAAGAGATGCGGAGGAATAGTTCTCGAAGTTGTTGGGCTCGTCGATTGCGGAAAGGTCGATGGAAATCTTGTCATATCCCTCGGACTTAAAGTTAACTGTGCCGTCGGTGTTCTTTGCGGCAACTGCGATTATATCTCTGTCAATTGCGCCTGCAAGAACGCAGCCTCTGTTATGGTCGGTGTGGTTACCCGAAATTTCGCTTCTGCCGGGCACGGAGAAGATTCCAACCTCGTCGCACTCGTCACCGTAAAGCTCTACATAGGAATCGAGCGCTGCGGCGAATCTTTCTGCCTGCGCCTTGGTATCTGCGTAGAGATTTGAATACTTGTCAAGACCTCCGTCTTGTATGAGTTTTTTGAGTTCTGATGCTTTCATAGTTCTTAAACCCTTCTATTTGTAAATTTTTATTTTCATTTTTTGTGTTTTTGAGTGTTTATTTGCTTAATGCGGAACTAAAAAGCTCCATGCAATTTGAGAATATTTCTTCAAAGCCGAGCATTTTGCCGTCATCGGTATCAGCGAAAAGCGGGAGCGCGCCCTCCATGTGTCTAAACCATGTAAGCTGGCGCTTTGCGTAGTTTCTTGAAAATTGCTTGATTTCCTCGGTGGCAACGTCAAGACTCTTTTTGCCCTCGAAAACGTCTAAAAGCTCCTTATATCCTATCGCTTGCGCGGCGGTTGTTTGTGGCCTAAGAAATCCTTTTTCGATGAGGTCTTGAATTTCTTCAAAAAGCCCCTCTTTGAGCATTATATCAACGCGTAGGTCAACGCGGCGGTAAAGATTTTCTCTTTCGTGAAAATCAAAGGTCACATGAGTTATATCTATTTCTTCGTTCTTTCTTTTCGTCAGCTCGTCGAAATAGGTTTTCGTCTTTCCCGTTGCATCATATATTTCAAGCGCGCGAATGACGCGTCTTGTATTATTGTAGTGAACGCTTTCTGCGGCTTTTGGGTCAATACTGCGAAGTCTTTCGTGAAGAGCGATTTTCTTATCCTCGTCGGTAAGCTCCTCTTCGATCTTACGTCTGTATTCGGGGTCGGATTCGGGTGGCTCTTCGCAGTCGGGGCGCAGGAGCGTTGAAAGATAAAGCCCCGTTCCTCCAACGAAAAGCGGTATTTTACCGCGGCTTGATATATCCCTTGCGCACTCCATCGCCATATCCTTATAAGCCTTTGCGCTAAAGGTTTCGTCGGGGGAGAGAAAGTCTATCATGTGGTGGGGAACTTCGGCTCTTTCTTCTTTCGTAGCCTTTGCAGTGCCGATGTCCATATACTTGTATATCTGCATTGAGTCAAGCGAGATTATTTCACAGTCGAGAGCCTTGGCAACCGCTATCGAAAGCGCGGTTTTTCCCGAAGCGGTCGGTCCTGTAATGGCGAGAGCGTGTATCATTTTTTAACTCCCGAAAGCCACTTTTTCATATCAAGGAAGACTTCCTCGCGGCAGGTTTCGTTAAATAGCTCGTGGCGCGCGCCCTCGTAAAGCTTTATAGAGGTGTTGGTTGCGCCGCCCTCTATAAGCTTATCGTAAACATACTTCGGGCCCTTGCCGTAATTTCCCACGGGGTCCATATCACCGCTCATAACGAGGGTTGGCATATCCTTGGGATAATCCTTGAACCACAAGCGCGAGTTAGACCAGCCGACCATTCTGAAAAGGTCGCGGTATGCAGAAAGAGTGAATGTAAACGTTGTATATTCGTTTCTATCGTCACCGTTAACGCGGGTAATGTCACGCGTAAGCCAGGATACCTCGCAATTTTCCTCTTGGAATTTTGAGTTGTATCCCATAAACGCCATTTTCTTAACGAGCGCGGAGCGGTGCTTTTTTCCTCGGAAGAGCATAAGCGTGTTAACCAACGCCTGCCCGAGAGGAAGAATTACTCCCATAGGTCCGCCCGTGCCGTGTATGATGTGTCCCGAAACTGTGTCGGGGTATTTTCTTACGTAAAGTCTTGACAAGAACGAGCCCATACTGTGTCCCATCATAATGGGCTTGAAGGCGGGGAACTGTTGTCTTAGGTATTCGTTCATCGTGTAAAGATCGTAAACTACCTTTCCAACGCCGTTTTTCTCTGCGAAGAATCCGAGGTCTTCGCCGGTGTCTGCAGTATCTCCGTGGCCGAGGTGATCGTTTCCTGCGAAGACGAAGCCCTCACCCGTGAGAAAATCCGCAAGCCCCTCGTATCTTGCAACGTGGTCAGCCATTCCGTGAGCGAGCTGAATGACTCCGACTATCTCTTTATCCTTTGGAACGTATATCTTTGCGCTGACGTCGGTTTTTCCGTCAGCCGAGGTAAAGGTTGTTTTTTTGAGTTCGTAATTCATATTTTCTCCAAAATTTTGGTTTATCCCTGCTTCGCGAGGAATGCTTTAACCTCATCGGCGGAGGGAACAGACGTGCTTGCACCCTTTCTTGAAACTGCGATAGCGGCAGCCGCTGCGCCAAACTTTATGGCTTCCTTGATGTTGCCCGAGCGGAGATACTCAAGCGTCATAGCTGCGGTGAAGGTATCGCCTGCGGCAGTGGTGTCAACCACCTCGTCGGGTCTGTAAGCAGGAATCAAATCAAAGTGCTTTCCGTCAAAGAAGAACGCGCCTCTTGCACCGAGCTTTATAACGACGTATTTCGCCTTAATTTTCTGGAAGAGCGAATATGCCGCTTGCAAGCAGCTATCCGTTCCCTTGGGCGTGATTCCGGTGTATTCGAACGTTTCTGTTTCGTTAGGTGAGAATATTTCAACCTCCGGCAGACTCTCAAGGGGGTATTCCTTTGAGGCGGGAGCGGCGTCAACGAAAATCGGAACGTTATTTGCCTTTGCTATTTTAGCTGCGGCAAGAGCCATATTGAAGGGAATTTCAAATCCGAGATAAAGCGCATCGGGGCGGGAGTTAAACGCCTCAATAACGTTATCGTTGTTAAGAGTTCTGTTAGCGCCGGGGTAAACTATAATTCTGTTTGAACCGTCTGCTTCCTTCATTACCACTGCAAGACCGGTAGGAGCGTCGGGGTCAACCTTGATAAACGAGGTGTTTATACCGCATTCCTTGTAATAGCTGTAGAGCTTCTGACCGTGCGCATCGCGGCCGAGCTTCGTGCAGAAAACGCATTCTCCGCCAAGCTTTGCAAATGCAACCGCAGCGTTCGCGCCCTTTCCGCCGGGAGTGTACGCAACACCGCCGTCATCAAGAACGGTTTCACCGCGCTCGGGAATTTTATAAAGATTCATCGAAAGGTCCATATTTG
Source organism: Eubacteriales bacterium (assembly GCA_045660185.1). Lineage (GTDB taxonomy): Bacteria > Bacillota > Clostridia > Oscillospirales > CAG-272 > UBA1740. Next base: position 14,341 of record JAZRDI010000082.1, read on the forward strand.
CGCTTCCGACGAGAAGAATTCTGTTCATATCGTACCTCTTGGATTTTATTTTAAGAGAATCAGTCCATACCAACCGAAAGCTTGAAAATAGCGGTTCTCGGATTGATTTCGGAGGCTATTACCGCCTCTCTTTGACGGCAGGTGAATACGTAGCTTTGGTATCCGTTTTCGCTTAATTCCTTGATAGCTCTCATCATTGCGTTCGCTCTTGCGTTATCCTGGTTCGCAAACGTTTCGTCGAAGCAGATGGGCGGCTTTTCGGTGTAAAGCATATCTATAAGAGCCATACGAACGGCAACGTAAGCGAGGTCGCGAGTTCCGCCCGAAAGGTAATCTATAGATTTTTCCTTTCCGTCCTGCGAGGTGAAGTTGACCTTAAGTCCCGCTCCGACTTCAAGCGCGGAGTATTTCTTATCGGTCATTATTGAAAGCATTTTTGTTGATACCTCGCTGAGTCGAGGTGAAATCTCTTCGCGCAGATTGTCAGATGCGCTCTCGATAGCCTTAAGAGCAACGAAGTAAGCCTTGTGCTTTGCTCCGAGCTCGGCAATCTTGGTGTCGAGCGCCTGAATTTTTGAGTAGAGCTCGCCGGGGTCGCGCGCTCTGAATTTGAGGTCTGCAAGCTCGCTCTCAACGTTGAATGAGAGTCTTTCCTGCTCTTGTATAATTGCGTTCGCTTCCTCAATACTGGTGAGTATAGCGTCGTGGTCGATTTCGGAAATAACCTTTCTGCGAAGGGGAGAAACTTTTCCTCTGATTTCAATTTCACTCTTATCAGAAAGCGAGCGTCTGATTTCCTTAACTGCGATTTCAACGCGCGTTTTCTCGTCAAGAAGCGCGGCTCTTTTGTGAAGGAAATCGCGCACCTTTTCGTCAAGCGCGTTAAGAGATGCCGCGTCGGTGGGAACTATCGTTTCGCTCCATCTTGAAGCAACTCTTGAAAGCTCCGCCTTTGCAGCCTCATGCTCTGCCTTTGCAGCCTCGTGCGAAAGACGTGCGTTTTCCGTACTGCTGATAAGTGCATCACGCTTCGCGCGCGCAGATGCGATAACGCTGATTTTTGCTTTAAGATCGTCAACCGTATCCGTTCCGAACTCCGCGCAGAGCTTATCGAGTCCGCGGAATGCTCCGAGATAGAAGTATGCAAGCGCGCCTACGCCACCTAAAGACACTGCGGCAAGAATGCCGAGAAGAACCTTCGTTACGGGCGGTAAGGACGCCGTGATACCTACTATTGCTACGATTGCAACGAGAAGCGCGAATATTCCGCCAATGAGGCACTTGAGCTTGTTTATAGCGAATCCGCTAACCTTATCGCGAAGCTTATCCTCGCCGCCAAACGAGTCGGAAATCTCGATGCAGCCTTCGATTTCCTTGGTAATTCCTATTGCGCTGCGCTCTCTGTCATAAGCCTTTTGAGTGTCCTCAACGTGTCTGTACGAATCGTCAACGCTGCGCTTTGCGAGGGCAATATCGGTAACGTAATCGTTCGTGGGAACAAAGTTATTTACTGTGTTTTTGAATATGTAATCGTTGTAAGCTTCGGTTTTTGCTTCAAGCTCCTCTTCAAACTTGTGAAGCTCGTCGAAGGACTGAATTATCTTGACGTTGCAGTAACAGCTGTCAAGGTCGCGAAGTCCCGCGCATCTGTCCTCGGCTTCCTTTTTCTTCATTTTGATTTCGTGAAGCTCGGCTTCCTTTGCGAGAATCTTTTTATTATCCTCGTCGGTGGAGCGGAGTCTTTCGGTAAGCTCGTCTTGCTTCTTTATAAGCTCCATTATCGCGCCGCCGGTGTTGCCGGGGTGGAGTATGGTTTCCATCTTTTCGGTGATAAGGTTTGCAGCTCTTTGCGTGTTTATTCTTTCGCTTCCGGAGAAGAGAATGTTTTCAATTGCTTCCTTAACCGACTTTTCGGAAATTGAAGCGTCACCTACCTGACCGATGAACGCGGTGTTCTCGAAAAGCTCTCTCTCGACGCCGAAGAATACCTCTCCTGCGGGGAGCTTTCCAAAAGCGGGCGTGCCGTTTTCGAGGTCTATTATGGAAGAGTCTTCCTTGTAGGTAGTTCTCGCGCCCGAGTCAACCTGAACTGTAGAGCGATTGATGAGGTATCTTTTTCCCGCTACGGAAACCGTCATTGAGCCCTCTGCAACGCCTGTGTTCCAATTTATGCGCTTCTTGCGCTCACCTATGGTGTCCTTGGTCTCGGTTGTCTCAAAGCCGTAAAGCATATATTTTATGAAGGCGGCGATGGTGCTTTTTCCCGCCTCGTTCTGACCCTCGATAATGTTGATTTTATCGGAGAATTCAAGAACCATATCGGTGAGCTGACCAAAGCTCTTTATTTCAAGCTTTTCAATTATCATATAAGGGGTATCCGTCCTTTCTCTTCTTCGTCTTCCTCCGAGCCCGTCAAAAATTTGATAGCGCGCGGAATCGAGTCCTTGGAATTGTACCAAGGCTCTTCGTCATATCTATAGTCGAATTTTTTGCAGAACCAGCTTACGTCACCGGTTAGCGTATCTACGTATTTTTCCTCTATCGCTTGCGCCTTTTCGAAGAAATCGGAGAACAGTCGCTTGTTCATTTTCTTCGATGCGTAGGATAGCATTTTCGTGTAGTGCGGCAGGCAGAAGTAGGGTTGAGATTTGAATTTATCTCTGAACTCGTCCTCATTCTCGTATAGGTAAACCGCGGTGGAAATCATAGCCGTGAGATTTTTATCTATTCTGTTGCACACGTAGCAGTTGTCGTTAAGCAGTGAGAGAAGGGCAACGCTTGGCGCGGAAGGGTCCTTCAAAAGCGCTCTTTTTGATAGCTTTTTCTTGACCTCGGGTAAGTGGCTTTCAATCATAAGTCCCATACCAAGCATACGCTTTCTTCCGAGCATTATGCCGAAGTGCTTGTTGCAAAAGCCCTCTTCGTTGGTTTTTATTCTTATATCGGGCTCCATCATTGACGCGCCGAGAATTATATCAATTTCGTCTCGCTGAAGGCGTCTGTATAGTCTGCAAAACGGGCAACCGAGCGAAGAATCGCTTCGGCATGCGTCAAATTCCTCGTTGACGGGGATTGTAAAAATCTGTTCCAACGGAGTGCTCCTCTCTTCTTTTTGGCTGTTGCGGTAAAAAATGCCCCGCGATTCAATAATTCTCTTCGCTCCTCACTTGCAAAAAACCAAAAAGTATGTTAAAATAAATAAAAATATAGTACTTCCACACTATTATACACCAAAAAAAACGCATTTTCAAGGGGGCAGAGCTAAAATGTTTAATAAAATACAAACAAATATCGGTGGCAGAGAGGCAATAGTCGCCTCGGGACTTTGCGATTATTCGCTTCGGGACACTCTTGAATGCGGTCAGTGCTTCAGATTTGTGAAGATTTCCGAGACGGAGAACGGTGAAAAATGCGCGCTTTGCAGGGAGTACCCCGAATACGTTGAATATATGGTGACACTTTCCGAAACGCTCGTTTTCGTCGCTCAAAGAAACAGAGAGGAGCTTATCTTCTACGGAGTGAGCGAGAGGGAATTTGACGAAATCTGCGTTCCGTATTTTGCGCTTGACAGAGATTATGAAAAAATCAAAAACGATGTTTTACTTCACACGGAGTCGGACTTCTTAAAGAATGCTGTAGCCTCTGCATCGGGAATAAGAATCTTAAAACAGGACCCGTGGGAAACTCTTTTCTCGTTCATAATATCGCAGAACAACAATATTCCTCGAATCAAAAAGATTATAAGAGCAATATCGGCAGAGTATGGCGAGAACTTGGCTGAAAAGAGGGGAATTACTATCTGCCCGAAAAAGAATCTCTTTTTAAAGGATAAATGCGAAAAACTTGACACGGGGGCGTGTCTTGAATGCGGTTTTTGCTATAGCTTCCCAAGCGCCGAGGCGGTGTACGAAAATCCCGAAAAGCTTCTTCCTTCGCACCCCGGATTCAGATATAAGTATTTGGTTGACGCTGCCGAAAAGGTCGCGATGAAGGAGATTGTATTCGACGAAATTATCGAAAAAGCATCTTACGATTTTACTCTTTCCGAGCTTATGAAGGTTAAAGGAGTTGGTGAAAAAGTGGCTTCTTGTACATCTTTGTTTGCATTTTCGAACCTTGAAGCCTTTCCGATAGACGTCTGGATGAAAAGGGCAATAGACGAATACTTCGACGGAAACCTCGACCCAAAGACCCTCGGCAAATACGCAGGTGTCGCACAGCAGTATATATTCCACTACATAAGACAACTGTCCGAGAAGGTTTGATAGTTCGCAATAGTGTCGGTTTGAATTAAACACAAAATTACAGATGTTGCAAAACTTTTGATATATTACATAGGTTATGCTTTTGTTATTTTGAGAGCGATGTCAATATACAAAAAACTCCCGATAGGGTATAAAATCCATTTAAAGTATGGATTCAACCTTATCGGGGGTTTGTTTTGATTTATGCTTGCAATTTTTCGAAATAAAGTGATTGCAAAATGTCAGTAAGACTAATATTTTTACCAAATAACAATATCGCCGTTTTCGTCATAGTGCCAGAACTTACCTTCTTTGGTCGGTTCTGTTTCACTGTAAGAAATGGTAACGATGCTTCCTGGCCCTAGACCTGAATCTACATTATCAAACCAATTGGTTGCGTTAGAGGGGCAAAAAACGCACCACAAATTCGTACCCAAAAACGTGTAATATTCGATAGAAGGGAAACCTAATATAACCATTTTTGAAAGACTATAAGTATATGCAAATGATAAATCTCCCAAATAATTGATACCCGTGCCGATTACGACTTCTTTAAGTTTATCGCAGAAATAAAATGCCATCTGACCGATGCTTTTGGTGTTATTCCCGATATATGCAGTGGTGAGGGATCTGCAGTAAGCAAATGCATAATCTCCAATTTGAACAATATTATCGGGTATATACAAGGATTCTAAATTGTCACAATATGAAAATGCGCTCTCTTTGATGTAAAGCACACTGTTACCAAAACTAATATTTTTCAAATAATTACATTTTGAAAAAGCATAATTTCCAATTGATATAACAGTATTTGAAATTGTTAAATCGTATAGGTTTTTGCAATTTTCAAAAGCATAGTTCGAAATTGAAATAACTCCATCAGGAATGATAAAACTTGTGTTAGTTTTTCCTATTGGATATTGAATCAAGATTTCACCGTTTTTTGAATATAGAATACCGGATACATCTTTATAACTTGAATTTTTTTCGGACACTATTATATTTGTTAGGTTGTAACATTTCCGGAATACACAATCATAAATGTTGACAACACTCTCTGATATATGTACATTCACAAGATTTTGACAATCAAAGAAGGCATTTTCTCCGATTTCTATAACTCCATATGGAATGGTTATATCGGTAAGGGTGTTACATGCATTAAATGCATATTTAAAAATTGAGTAAGAGGCGTTGTTGTATGTTTGTGGCAAAGTTATATCTGTGGCATCACCTACATAAGCAAGAAGGTAATTGTGTCCAAGATGTTCGTAAAATATGAAATTATCGTAATTGACGAGTTTTGTAGTACCAGAGTGAACTTCTGTAAAATTATCTTCCGGGTTTGTTTTTAAATTTACAGAGGAGAGATTTATTATTTCAACTAATTTATCAAATTTACCGAGAACATTTGAAGGTAAATGATTAACAGTACTCGGAATAGTTACGCTTAGAAGATTTGAGCAATCTTGAAAGGCGTCAGATCTTATAGTTTCTACACCTTCTGGTATAACAAAACTGATGTTTCTTTTGCCCGAAGAGTATTTGATTAGGGTTTTGCAATCTTTGTCATAAAGATTACCATCGATTGATGTGTATAAAAGATTCTCTTTTGAAACATCTATTTCTACAAGTTTATTGCAATATGATAATGCATAGTAAATATTAAAATCGGTTAATCCTTTGCCGATGACTATTTTTTCGAGATTGTCGCAATATGAAAATGCTCCGTTTTCGATTGTTTTTACACTATCAGGAATAATTATTTCTGTGAGACTTTCACAACTGTAAAAGGCATGGGCGCCTATACTTACAACGTTTTCTCCTATACGAACAGTTTGTAGCGAAGAACAACCATAAAATGCTTGTTGTGCTATATGAGTAACGCCATTGCCTATAATTACATTTGTAAGATTTTTACAATTGTTGAATGCATTGTCTTCTATTGATGTAATGCTGTCAGGGATATAGATACTATTAATGGTTTTGCAAGCTTCCGATTCAATATATCCGAATGTTCCTATAATCTCTCCAAACGCATTGTATCCAATGCATTTAACAGGTAATTCGTTGTAAGTCGACGGAATAATTACATTATTATCGGTACAGGTTCCTATTCCGGCGAGTATATAGTAGGTTCTGTCATCACTTAATCGGTATGATAAGCCATGACTGTATATGCTATCTCCGTGTGTGAAAGTATCGGTGCTGGTGGCGCCACATTTGCATGAATAGTAGTATATTGCAGGGGAATATATTGTAGCTAACGATTTTAAATATTTTTCACTTGTGTCTTTTATGGTAAAACTATGCTCATTATAGTTGTAGTCATAAGTATCAAATGTTTCAGTGCCTTTTTTTCCGCAAGAGCAAGAATAGTAATATTTAGCTGTATTAGAGCAATCTGCCAAAGAGGCAAGATATCTTTCATTTGTATTTTTCTGAATGTAATTATGCTCTAAAGCATTAACGTAATTATCGGAATATTGTTCACCACAAGCGCAAGTGTAGGATGTATAACCTAATGTTGAACAAGTTGGAGTTATCAATGCTTTAGCGTATTTATGTTCCAATTTTGAACCATAGTCAAATGTGTCGATACCCTTTTCTCCGCAATAACAAGAGTAAAAATATTTTGCAACGTAGGTACAAGATGCTTCGGATGCTAAATATTCGATATCTGTGTTCTTTTCTACAAAATTATGGATGTGAGTATATTCGTTTTCGTTTTTTTGTGGTTGATCAATGAATCTCGAGAGTAAATTGCACGAAGTGAGTGTTATTGTTAAACAGATGCAGATTATCAGTGTTTTGATTGTAAATAAAAAATGTTTTTTCATACAAGCCTCCAAATGATATGTGAAATATACTACAGCGACATGAGTATGTCAATCAGTGGTAGAAGTTTGTTAACGCGTGGCTCGATTGCATTATTGTATGTTTATATGTCATCCAATCATAGGACAAAATTTAACAATTCGAAAATATCACTTACTCGTCACTGTTTTTCTTAAAGACGGATTTTACTTTTTCTTTTGCGGAAACCAATCTTTTTTTGATTTCGGCGCGGCGATGTTCCTTTTCCATGAGCTTTTTGGCTTCTTTGAGCGCTTTTTGCGATTCGCGCTTGTTCTTCAGCTTTTGCTTGTATTCATCGGCGGGCTCGTCTGCGCAGTTATATTGAAAACGGAACAGAATTATTTTTCAATATCTCCATCGGTACAATGGACAATGAAATCACCGGAACCGTGACACCAATCATTTTTTCTGTTTCCAAAAATTCCATAGATTCCGTCAATTGATTTCCATTCACTCATACTTCCGCCAAAGTAAATGTCGGAAAGTGATTCACAAACGCTAAATGCTCCACTGCCGATTTTCTTTACGGAGTTTGGAATATATACACTTTTGAGGGAGGTGCATCCCCAAAATGTGTTAAAATCTATTTTATCTATCCCATTCGGAATGGAAACGGTTTCAAGCGATGTACAGCCGTCAAACATTCCAAACGGCAATGTTGATAAATTGCCGGGGAGATTGATCTCTTTAAGGCTTGAACAGTCCGAAAATGCATATCCGCCTATCTCGGTAACACTTTCGGGAATTTCCAATTTCTCAAGAGATGAGCAATTAATGAACGCACCGTAATCAATTTTTGTTATCTTATTGTGAAGAGAAAGACCTTTAAGTGAGACACACTCTTCGAATTGACGCATCGAAATTTCCGTCACACCGCTCGGAATGTTTATGCTTTCTAAAACAGAACACTGAGAAAATGAACATGCACCGATTACACCAACGCTATCGGGAACGGAAATGCTTTTTATTTTTGAGCATGCTGCAAATGCATAGCTGCGTATTGCTTGAACCCCTTCGGGAATTACATAGCTTTCACACTCGTTTTTCGGTGCATGCTGAATAAGTGTTTTTTTATCCTTGCTGTAAAGAGTTCCGTCAATAGATGTAAAAAATTCATTTTCTTCGGCTATTTTAATTTGCTCGAGATTTTCCATCATAGAAAATGCACAATCACCGATAAACTCTATTCTTTCCGGTAAAATTATTTCGGCAATTGACTTGCACCCGAAGAAAGCGCGATCATCAATTTTCGTGATACCGTTATGAAGGCTTATAGATTCCAATTTTTCACATCTGTAAAAGAGTAATCCGTTGATTTCCGTTACGCCGACGGGAATTGAAATGCTTTTGAGAGATTGGCACAAAGAAAATGCATCTTCGCCAATTTCGGTTACGGTTTGCGGGATGTTGATCGTTTCAAGAAAAGCGCATTCTTGAAATGCTCGATCGCCGATTTTTGTAAGCATTGCCTCTATCTGAACATTTTTTATTTTAGAATCGTTGTGTAGCCGTCCGCTTTTGTGGCAAAAGGCATAATCTCCGATCTCAAGCACCGGCTTACCGTTATAAGATTCGGGAATAACAATCTGTTCAATATCCTTACCGACATAAGATAAAATGTAATATGTTTTGTCCTTGGAGAGCTTGTATTCTATTGTATCTTTGTTTTTATCGGCATTTCTGCATCCCGAAGCTGTTAATATCAATAAAACGAAAATAATAGAACTAATTATTTTTTTCATAAAGTCCTCCTATGTGATTTTGTTCATCCTTATAATAACACAAAAAACGCAGAAAGTCAAATCTGCGTTTTTTGATTTTAATATATCCGATATCGGTAGATAATGCGTTCCCAAAAACTGTCCTTTAGAGTGCGACTCTATTCATCGCTTTTTTTCTTGAAGAACGATTTTACCTTTTCCTTTGCATCGGTCATTCTTTTTTTGATTTCGGAGCGGCGATGTTCCTTTTTCATGAGCTTTTTGGCTTCTTTGAGCGCTTTTTTCGATTCACGCTTGTCCTTAAGCTCCTGCTTGTATTCCTCTGCAAGCTCGTCAACGTATGCGTCATCTCGCATTTCTTTTCGTCCATCGTATCCCTTGAATGTTATTTTTCTCCAAACCTTAACCAAAGGCTCGGTGTCCTTTGAAAGAGCGCTCATCATAAGAGAGGTGTATCTTTCAATTATAAACTTAAAAATCTCGATAAGCACGCCCGAAATCCAACCGAAGAGCATAAATGTGGAGAAGAGGAGTGATGCCGTGTTGAATTCCGTAAGGGCGATATGTATTCCATAGACCGCAATTCCAAGAGAAATGCCGCGTATTGCCAAAGAGGCGATATGATAGGCGTGTTTTATCTTGATAGTGTCCTCGCGTGTTAAGAAATCACCGTTAAAGAAGGAGTAAATCAAGAATACTTCAAATAAAACCGAAATAGTGAGCATGGTGATATTCAAGCCGAGAACACCGCATCCCGAAAAGAGCGTGTAAACAAGGAATGCGACGTAGAGAAGCTGAACTAAAATCGAATAAGCAGAGCTAAAAAGCTTAACGTCGTTTATAATCTTCTTACTAACCGCCCGTGTGTTGATAAACATAGTTTTCCTCCAATGTAACTTTTTTCAAAGTCCTAATTTTTTCTATTTGAGTGGAATAACGGCAATCGAAAGTCGAAATTTTTAAAGTTCGACGGCAAAAGAGAGATTTGCTAACAAATTTCAAGAAGAAATTTTTCGATTTCTGTTGCAATGATTATATGATATTTTTTGTCGAATGTCAAGCCCTTGCAACCGCAAGTTGCATTTTTGAATTTTCGATTTTGAATTGGGATAATTAAAGAACTGTGTATTTATAATAGGGAATAAATTTTAATAATATGGATATTTGTCATACTTTATGGGAGAATTGTCATACAAGGCGCGTGCAAATATGTTAAAATTTAATTAATCATAATTTTTTTACAAGGAGAAATTAACTATGAAAAGAAACAGAATTATCAGTCTTGCCGTAGTAGCAGTAATGCTGATTGCGATTTGCATCAGCGTTGGAATTTCTGCCTTTGCTTCAGAGGGCGCGGCAGCCGAGGGTAGCAAGGGTACGATTGACGTATGGCTTATCGGCGGACAGTCCAACGCGGTCGGCTACGGAGATAACGCTCCGACCGAAGCTGACGAAGACCACCGTTACTACACGGGATTTGACAACACACTCTTCTTTGGAGTTAACGAGGTTTTCACCTATAACAAGGATTATTTAGAGCCCGTAACTCTCGGAAAGGGACAGTTCCCCTGGCGCTCGGGCGCGGAGATAGGTATTGCAAAGGCGGTTGATTCCACCGGCACTATGAACGCGGTTATTAAGTGCGCGGTAGGAGCTACGTCGCTTTACCCCCATTTGACTGCGGATATTTCGAAATCCGTCGGAACTTGGACCTCTCCTTCTTACATAGAGAGAGCTAATATGTCTTCGTCCGATCCGAATTATGCGGAGCTTGGAACGTTCGTTGACATCAACGGAGAAACGCAGGATATACCTAACGTAGATCTCTCGGTTAAGATAACTAACGGCAATGCCGATAACCAGGGCAACGTTATGGCGGGCAATATGTATAATATGTTCATCAAGACCGTAACGGAAGGCGTAAGACAGCTTAAGGCTGAAGGATATACCCCCGTGGTTCGCGGTATGTGGTGGATGCAGGGCGAGGCGGAGTGCTATAATGACACTCAAGCTTATCTCTACGATGAGCTTCTTACCTGCCTTATAAACGATATAAGAGAAGACGTGGCAGAGATTACAGGTGATGCGAATGCTAATTCCGCAACGAATCCCATGCCCTTCCTTGCAGGTAACATCATTTGGAAGCTTGATAACGCGGCAAACGCTCCCAAGCATATTCCTACCGTAAACGCAGCGCAGGCGGCAGTTAAAGCGGCTATGAAGAACGTTTCTTATCTTGACAGAAACGAAACGATAGCGCAAAGCTTCTTCGGTCAGCAGGATAACTGGCATTATAACGTTCAAACTCAGCAGTATTTCGGTGAACAACTTGTAAAATACGTGCTTGAATGTAACGGAGAACGTCTCGTTAGCGCAAACGGCAAAGGCTTCAGCTTCGTAGGCGGCGGAGCTTACAAGAACGGCTCAAGCGTTACTCTTACCTTCAGCGCAAACGAAAACTACGTTATAAACGGTGTTACTCTCGGTGCGAATGTTGTTTCGCTTGACGAAAACGGCTCGTACACCTTCACTCTTACAGAGAATAGTGCCTTCGAAGTTGATACGTCTTACGTTGGAGCTCTTCCCACAACGGATTACGGAGCTATCGGCGCTGATTACGTTTCTAGAGAAGATTACCCGTTTGCGCTCTTCAAGAACGGAGAGTTCGTAAAGGGCTATGCCTCTTGGAGAACCGCGCTTTACGCTATTCCCACGGGCGTTACTTCGGATAAATACGTTATTCTTCTCCGTTCGGATTATTCTACCGCAGGCTTGGATGGAGCGGGCGCAGCGAGAGTAACCAACGTCGGTTCAGATCTCACCGTTGACCTTGGCGGTTATACGTTGACGAGAAGTGCGCACGATAAGGGCTATATTTTTGATATATACCATAGCACAGAGAACACGTACGCTACTAACGTAACCCTTAAAAACGGAACAATGGTAAGCGCCGGTGATAATCCGATTATCGGACTTAACTATTCCGCATCTTCCGCTAATTCAAGCGAGAAGGCGTATAACTTTACGTTCGAGAAGGTTACGTTCATAAATACCGCGACAAAACGTGCTATCCCCATGATAACTGCTTGTTGGGAAAACGGAAGCTCAAACGCTTCTGCAGGTTTAAAGGCAAACGTTACTCTTAACGGCTGTACCGTTGATTTCGGCAGCATTGAAAACGGCGTGGCTATCGGATTTACCGACAGTGCAAAGCACGCCAATACCGTAGGCACTCTTACGGTAAACGGCGGTAATATTATTTCCAAGAGCGGTGCTTATTCTCTCGCTGATACAGATAAGCTCGACAGTGTAACAGTTGGCTCGTATAACGGAAGCTATCCTACCGTAACTCTTCCCACGGGCACTCTTCCCTCCGACGAAGTTTACAAGGACACGAACGGCGTAAACTGCGGAACCGTCGCAGGCAGTGGAACTGTAGTTGGTGAAAACACCGTTTATACGATGGCTCCCAATACGCTCGTAACTCCTTACGGAACGATAACCGATTTGACGTTCGCAGACGTTAATGCTTATCCCTTCGCAATATTCAATGCGAACGGCTTCGTTACTTGCGCGGTTAACTTCAAGGACGCAATTGACAAGGGTATGAATAATATGGTAAACAAGGAATCCGTCGTTTACCTTCGCAGAAACTACGATAACGGAACCGATGATGCTACTGCAGATTACCTTACCTACATAAACGGAAATCTCACAATTGACCTTGGCGGTTACACGCTCGGAAGAAAAGCTAAAACTCTCTTTGACGTTTACACAAGATCCAACACAGCAGGATACACCACTCATATCGAAGTAATTAACGGAACTCTTGCGGCAACCGGTGACGGAGCGATAATTGCCATGGACTACGCCGGCGGTAACGGACAGAACGCAAGTGCGGTTAAGAATTACAATATGACGTTCAGAAACGTTACCTTCAAGGCAGACGTGAAGCTTTCGGGCGGGCGCGCTCTCGTTCTTGATATTTGGGATAACGCAAAGACCGTAGCGTACACAACGAAGTGCGTGTTTAATTTCTACGGCTGTACCTTTGATATGACCAACGCGAACGGCAAGCATCCCTTCCGCGCAAATGACAGAGCTAACAGAAATCCCTCGATGGACGTTGCCATTAACGTTTACGGCGGCGAGTTCTTGAATATGGGAACGAGCTGGATGGCGTATATGGACGGCGGTGACTCCACGAACTTTGGTAAGTACGAGGGCAAGTATCCCACTCTTACCACTGCAGCAGGAGTTGATATAAGAGACATCAACTCAAACTTCGGTGCTCTCGGAACGGGCGATGCTAACGACAGAACGAAAATAATCAAAGTTTCTTCCGATGCAAGCTGGAACTATTACCGTATCGGCGTTCAGGAATCTACTCCTTACGGAAATATTTCCGCAGCATATGACGATACGTCGAAATATCCGATGGCGTTCTTCAAGTACGATAGCGCATCGGGCAAATACACCTTCCTTAAGGTAGGTACGTTCAAGACCATTAAGGAATACTTCTATTCCGCAAGCAACACGGGAGATGTTAATATCGTTGCTTATCTGCGCGCTAATCACACGGTAGATGAGAGCGTTGATATTTCGAAGCTTAAGGGAAACCTTACCGTTGATTTAGACGGAAAGACTCTCACCCGCGACCCCATTCACATCTTTGATATTTACAATATTGGTACGAATGGCGTTGTAGGCTTTGCAAGCTCGGTTACAGTTAAGAACGGAACTATTAAGTCAAACGATGCGTTCGCTATCGGAATTAACAGCTCGGGAATTTCGGGACAGAACAAGATTATAAACTTCACGTTTGATAACGTTACCTTCACTTACGCTGCCGGTAATACCACGAATCAGGGCGCGTTCTTCAACTGCTGGCGAGCAGACGGCGCAGATGATTTCGGCGCGATTCTTACGTTTAACTTCAATAATTGTACATATGACTTTACAAATGCGCCTAAAAACGCGTATATGTTTGACTTCACAGGTCTTGATTCAACAAAGGAAACAGACATCACCGCATACTTCAACGGCGGTAGCGTTATAGCTCCCTCGATGGATATTAACTGGAAGATATTCACCTTCAAATCCGCAGAGGATAGCGTTTACTTCGGTGATGAAGCTATCACGGTTCGCGTTGCAACGGGAGGAACTCAACCCACAAACTCAAGCACTGTTACAACGAGCGATAAGTCTTACTCCTATATCGCAACCGAAAGCGGAGCTGATTACAAGCTTTATACCCTTGAGGTGTTTGAATCCACAGAGGATACCCCCTACGGTAAGATTACCGACTTGACACCTGAAACCGCTTCGAAGGTTGCCTATCCCTTGGCAATATTTACTCCTAACGGAAGCGCCCTGAGCTATAAGGGACTTTACCAAAGCTTGCAGTCTGCTATTAACGAGGCGGCGAAGGTTGAGGGCTCTGTCATAGTTTTGAGAACGAACATCACCCCCGGCTCTTCAACCTCAAAGCCTTACTTCGTTACGGGCACCTTTACGGTTGACCTTAACGGTTATTCCATAACGAAAGATTCGGGCGTATACCTTCTTGACAGCTATATTGGAAATACAGTAGTTAACTGCAATATCACCTTTAAGAACGGAAGCCTTGTGAAAGGCGTTAGCGGCGGTGACTTGGGACTCTTCTGCATGAACTACAATAAGAACCAGACAGCACTTTCCACCTTTAATATTAACTTTGAGAACGTTAAGCTCGTGAACGAAAAGGGTGGAAACACATTCCTCTTCAGTATGTGGGAGGACGGGTATGCAACCGCGGCAACGAAGGGTATCAACGCAAACGTAGTTTTCAATAACTGCGAATTCCATACCAACGGTGCTATTCCGTTCACGCTTGATAAGGCGGCAGGTAACACGCAGAATAAGACGGTTTTGAACGTTGTGGTAAACGGCGGTAAGTTTGTATCAAATACCGCTATCACATTTGATAAGCTTCTTCGCAAGAACGATAACGATAGCTTTGCTTTCGGTAAGTACGAGGGTAGCTATCCCGAGTTCGTATATCCGAAGAATATGAGCTACACACTTCACAAAATAAGCTTTATCGAAGACGGCGTTAAATACACCTTGACCGCTGCGAAAAACGATGGCGATAACGTGATTTATACCTTTGCTCCCGCGGTTAGCACCGCATACGGAGATATTGACGCGGAGTATGATGCAAGCGTTTATCCCATCGCGGTATTTAAGAGCGATAAGACCTTTGTAGGCGCTTATTCCGAGTGGGGCGCGGCAATCAACGCGGCAGTAGCAAATAACGTTAACGGAAACTTCAATATTCTTATGAGAGGCAACGTTTCTCAAAACACGGGTGGCGGCATAGGTGATTTCACCGGTAATATGACGATAGACCTCGGCGGTTACACCGTTAAGGATGAAAACGGACTCTATATGCTTGACGCTTGGATATGGGCAAATTCCACCGAGCGCACGATGGGTACGGTTACAATTAAGAACGGTAACGTTGACAAGTACGGTGCAGACGCTCTCTTCTGCGTAAACTACGGCAACGAGATTCACGCAAACGTTACCTATAACCTCGTATTCGAAAACGTTAAGTTCACGCTTTACAACAAGACTAACGGCTTGTTCGTAACCTGGGAAAACGGAAAGGGAAGCGCAACTGCAAATCAGATTGCAAACTGCACGTTTAACGATTGTATAATCGACCTTGCGAATTCCGAGGCGGGCGCAGTTCCGTTTATCTTGACGATGGGCGGCGGCACGGGTACTATCTTTAACGTAACCGTTAACGGCGGTACGATTATCTCAAATAATGCTCTCACCTATAACGATATAGTAGTTAAGGATAACAACGAGTACGTGGTATTCGCCAAGAATTCCGAGGGTAAATACACGACTCTTGCATTGCCGGAAGGTACTGCAGCTCCCGATATGAATAACGTATGGACTACCGCAGACGGAGTTGAATGCGTGTTCGTAAAGGTGTCCGAAAACGACGGATATGTAAACTATAGTTTGTATCCTACGGTTATGCTCGGCTATAAGATTAAGACAAGCGTAACTCTTTGGTCCAACTTCGTATATAATATTTACATTCCCAAGGCTAACTTCAATAGCGTTAAGCTTAACGGCTTGGCAGTAGATTATGAAGAGGTTGAAATCGACGGAGTTCTTTACTACCACGTTGAAGTAAGTCTCCCCGCAGGCGAAGCTCTTTCCGACTTCAAGCTTACGGTAACTCTCAACACGGGTGCTACCACAGTTGATGCTAACTGGTCTCTTGACGTATTCAAGTACACAAAGGCAGTTCTTGCAGGTGAGTTCGACGGTACAACAAAGACTCTTATGAAGGATATGCTCGTTTACGCTTCTGCTGCTCATACCTACTTCGAGAACACCGCATCTGTAAGTGACAAGCTTGCAGAAATCGCGACTCTCCTTAACGGCTACAGTGCAGCTCTTCCCACAGGCGAAGCAAAGAAGCCCGCATCAAGCACCTACTTCACAGACGTAGCAGTAAACGTTGGCGAAGTTCCTTCGTTCAGATTCTATCTCGCAGATGGTTACACTGCAGATAACTTCACCTTCAAGGTTGGCAAGAGAAATGC
>JAZRDI010000083.1:0-33841 GCA_045660185.1 Eubacteriales bacterium
GAGTTACCCATATCGTCGTCGGAAGGAAGTCCTACTGCGGTTCCGTGAGCCTTGATCTTGAGCATTGGGTAGTTTGCCATAAGGTAATCAAGCGTGGGGGTATGAGCCTTTGCTATTGCGTTAGCACCGTTATCTGGAGCAATTCCAACTCCGTCCATTACGATTGTAAGAAGAGGACCTTCTACACCATTAAATTTATTAGATTTCTTTAAGTTAGCCATTTTTGTTGCCTTTCATAAATTAATTTTATATATCTGCATCTTTCAAATAAAGATGACCGTTTTCGGTAATGAATTTCTTTCTCTCTTGGAGAGCATCGCCGAGAAGCACGTCAAACATTTTTGCAGTTTCACCTGCATCTGCGGGAGTCACCGCTATTAAGCGTCTTGTCTGCGGACACATTGTTGTTCTCGACATCATTTCCGGCTCGTTTTCACCAAGTCCTTTCGAGCGTTGTATCATGTATTTCTTGCCGCCAAGCTTGGAGATTATCTCCGTTTTCTCTTTCTCATTATACGCGAAATACGTTTCACCGCCCGATGTTATTTCAAAGAGCGGAGACTCTGCAATGTATATCTTTCCTTTCTCTATAAGAGTCGGCAAAAGTCTATAAAACATCGTCAGAAGAAGCGTTCTTATCTGAAATCCATCTTCATCTGCATCTGTACAGATGATGATTTTGTTCCATTTAAGCGCACTGTAATTGAAGATACCTACGTCACCGGGCTTATTTGTTTTAACCTCAACGCCGCATCCGATAACTCTCAAAAGATCTACTATTATATCGCTCGCAAATATCTTTTCATAGCTGCTCTTCATACAGTTGAGCGTCTTACCTCTTACGGGGATAATTGCCTGGAATTCCGCGTTTCTTGCCAATTTACAGCTCGACATAGCGGAATCTCCCTCAACTATATATATCTCACAGACGTTCGGATCTTTAAGATGACAAGGAACAAACTTTTCAACTCTTCCCGAAACGTCCATCGTTCCGGAAAGCTTCTTCTGAATTTCCTTTTTGGTAATTTCAAGGCTTTCCTTAGAACGCTTATTCGCAAGAACCTGATTCACAATCATTGCAGATTCATTCGGATGCTCGGTAAGATATATTTCGAGGTTTGTTTTAATAAACTCGGTAAGCGCTTTTTGTATAAACGCGTTCGTTATTGCTTTTTTCGTCTGGTTTTCATACGAAGTCTGCGTCGAAGCCGAGTTAACTATTATTGACAAATTATCCTGAATATCGGCAAACGATACCTTTGATTCGTTTTTAGTATACTTGTTTTTCGCTTTAATATACTTATCAAGCGTATAGGCAAAGGCGTTTTTAACCGCTTTATCCGGTGCTCCTCCGTACTCAAGGAATGAAGAGTTGTGATAATATTCCGCCATTCCGGATTTCGCAAAGCAAAACGTAACGTCAGCCTTAAGCTTATAATCCTTCATATCCTCTCTGTCCCTTCCCTTTGTTTCAAGGTGCCAAGACACGGGAGCGGTCATAGAGATTCCCTCTACTATCTCCTCCATATAGTCTGCGATACCGTTTTCGTAATAGAACTCGCTTTTTTCGTAACGTCCGCTCGTTCTCTCAACCTCGAGAATAAACTTAATTCCGGGGTTTACGAAAGCTTGTCTTCTAAGTGTATCGGTGAAGAATTGCTCGGGAATATCTATCTCCTTGAATACCTCAAGGTCGGGACGCCAGCAAATGATTGTTCCCCTCTTTTTGTCCCCTTGCTCTATATCGGTAACCTTAAGCTTTCCTTTAGGTTCACCCTTTTTAAAGTTGATTTCGGAAAGCGTTTTTCCGTTATATGACTTAACGGTCATAAACTCACTTGAATACTGCGTTGCTGTTGCACCCAAGCCGTTTAATCCAAGCGAAAATTCGTACGCTGAATTTCCACTGTCATTATCATACTTACCACCTGCGTAAAGCTCGCAGAATACAAGCTCCCAGTTCCATCTGTTTTCCTTTTCATTAAATCCTAAAGGAACACCTCGTCCGAAGTCTTCCACTTGAATTGAAAGGTCAAGATTTTTTCTGACAATTATTTTAGTGCCGTAGCCTTCTCTCGCCTCGTCAACCGAGTTTGCCAGAATTTCAATAAACGAATGCTGACATCCTACAATATCGTCAGAGCCGAAAATAACCGCAGGTCTTTTTCTGACTCGTTCCGCGCCTTTAAGCGATTTTATGCTTTGCTCGTTGTAATCAGTTTTCTTAACCGCCACGGAGCGTTTCCTCCTCCCAAAGTAATCGTTAAATTTCAACAACTTTTAGTATAACATATATTTTTAAAAATGTCAAGGAATGCAAACGCGCTATTTTCATTTTTTCGCAAAATTCGGACTTTTTCAGTTATTTTGAAGAAAAAGCCTCAAAATCAGCATCCTTTTTTATACTCTGACGGCGTCATTCCCGTAACCTCCTTGAAGGCGCGGTGAAAGGTATTCAAGGCGGAAAATCCGCAACAAAGCGCTATTGAAGAAACATTTGTTTGCGTCTGTGAGGAAAGAAGCTCCTTCGCTTTATTGATTCTGTATATGGTCAAAAGCTTTCTGAAGTGCGTTCCGGTTAGCTCGTGAAGCGTGTGAGAAAGATATTTTTCGTTATAGCCAAACTTTTTTGCTATTTCGGAAAGGGTTATGTCCTCGGTGAAATGATTCTCTATGTAAAAAATGACCTTTTGGTATAAAATTTCATCAATCGCGCGTGATTCTTCAAGAATTGCATTTTCAAAAACTCTGGCGCATATCAGCGTTAGATATCCGCTGAGAGTGAGAAAATTCTTCGGGTTTGCTTCGGTAAGTCCATCGAGCAATTTTTCGATTCCCTCTGCCGAAAGAGGTATTACCTTCAGCTTTTTTTCGCCCGTCATTTTATTGAAAAGCGGAACGTAATCGTTCGAAAAAACGGCGCATATAATTTCTGCATTTTGCGATTTATACATATGTATATAGTTCGAAGGTAGCCAAATGAACTCGCCTTCCCTTATTAAAAACGTCGAACCGTTGACGTAAGCTTTGCAATCTCCTTTTTTGCAATATACAAGCTCGCTGTATTCGTGAAGATGCATATCCACTTCCCAATCGAAATGCTTTTTGCAACGAAAAACGAAGTCTCCACCAAAATTTTCACTTTGATACCGCATAAATCATACTCCTCTACAGAAATAAATCTAACCTTTTGGATATATTATAATCTGATTTTGCTTGAATGTCAAGATTAGTTGTGCTAAAATTAACTTCAGTGGGGCGAATATGCGCCCGCGCATTCTACATTACTCAATAACTCTATCAAAGGAGATTTTTAAAATGGCAAGAACAGAAAGATGGTCTAAAGAGCGCGCTTGGGAATGGTATAACAACCGTCCTTGGTTAAGAGGCTGTAACTACCTCGGAAGCGATTGCGCTAACCGTATCGATCAGTGGCAGGAATACGGCTTTGAAGAAAAGCTTGAAACGGCAAAAAGAGAGTTTGCACTTATGGAATCCATAGGTTATAACTCCATTAGAATTATACTTGAGTTTGAGGTATGGGACAGACAGCACGACGGATTCATGGAGCGTCTCGACAGATACCTTGACGCAGCTTGGGAGCATGGAATTTCGTCAATGATAGTTCTTTCTAACGATTGTTCAGTAAGAACTCCCGAATTCGTTCCCGCAAAATTCGGCGAGCAGTTCTGGCAGTGGGGCTTCCACGGCGGTAAGGAATACGGAACCTGGTATGCTCACGGCGATACTAACAGATACAACCTTCTTGACGATCCCGAGGTTGCTCCGAGATATTACGAAATGGTTCGTGAAATAATATCTAAATATGCTAACGACGAGCGCGTTTGCGTATGGAACATTATGAATGAGCCCGGCAACGGAAGAGGAACGAAGAGTCTTCCCCATCTTAAGAAGTTCTTTGAGATTGGAAGAGAAATAGATCCAATTCAGCCGCTTACGGCAGACGTTTGGAGAGGTATGAAAGACTGCAAGGCTACTACCGAAATCGAGCAGTACGCACTTGATGAATCCGACGTTATTTCATTCCATAGCTATACAAGCTATTTGGATAACATTATGCTTATCCATCAGCTTAAGAAGCTCGGCAGACCCGCATTGAACACCGAATGGCTCCACAGAAACAACCAGAAGGTTGAGGAGATATTCCCTCTTTACTTCCTTGAGAAGATTGGTTCTTACAACTGGGGACTTGTTCAAGGTAAGTATCAGACTTACGAGCTTTCACAGGCTACCTGGCAGAAATATGAGCAGAAGGGCTACGATGCGGTTAAGCATATAGACTTTACAAAGTGGTGTCACGACCTCTTCAGATTCGGCGGTCGTTTCCCCTACGATCCCAAAGAGATCGAAGTTATCAAAAAGTACTGCAAGTTGGCAGACGAAGAATTTAAGGGTCAAATCGGCGGCGGCGCTCTCGTTACAGACGATAGCCTTTAATTCCGATTCAATAAGTTTAGAGCGAGGATTCCGTAAAGGTGTCCTCGCTTTTCTTTGTCATTTAACGCTCTTCCCAAATTTTATTTGATATTCTTCTTGATTTTCAGTGCGGATTGTGATAGAATATCTTCACGAATAAACGTACAAACGATATATGAAAGGAATAATAATGAAGCTTTTAATTTGCTCCGATATACACGGCGACCTTGACAGTATGCAAAAGGTATTAACCGCATTTAAAGAAGAAAAGGCAGGCAAGATTCTCATACTCGGAGATCTATTATATCACGGACCGAGAAACGATCTTCCAAGTACGTACGCTCCCAAAAATGTTATCGAGCTTTTGAACGAAAATAAAGAGAATATTTTCACTGTTCGCGGAAACTGCGATACCGAGGTTGACCAGATGGTTTTAAACTTCCCGATACTTGCGGACTATGCTGTTTTTTATCTTGACGGACTCACTGTTTTTGCAACTCACGGACATCATCACACCACCGAAACGCCTCCCGCCTTGAAGCGCGGTGACATACTTCTTCACGGTCACACTCACGTCCTTAAAATCGAAGAATTCGGCAACGAAAATACGTATATCAATCCCGGTTCGGCGGCTCTTCCAAAGAACGGAAATCCGAGAACTTATATGATATACGAGAACCGCAAATTCACTATAAAGGACTTCTCGAATAACGTAATTTGCGAAAAAGAATTTTGATTTAAAAACATATATTTTGAAAGCGCAGTTTTGCCGAAAAGGCGAAGCTGCGCTTATTTCTGCTCAAAAATAACGTGCATTTTTAAGATTTATTTAAGGTTTTGTCAAATTTGCTTTTTCTTTAGAATAAAATGAATACGAACGAGAAAAAACACTTTTAAGAGGACATTTACCATGCTTATAAACGCATATTACAACGGGCTTTTTACCTCGCGTGAAAATATCAAAATTCCGCTTAATGACAGAGCCGTTTTCTTTGGTGACGGAATATATGACGCCGCTATCGGAAGGCACGGAAAAATCTTTATGCTTGACGAACATATCGAACGTTTTTTTACCAACGCAAGACTCTTGGATTTACGGGTAGAATTCACAAAATCGGAGCTTACAAAAATTCTTCTTACGCTCGCTGAAAACGCAGGTGATGAATGCTTCTTCGTTTATTTTCAGTTAAGCAGAAGTTCAGATGAACGAACGCATTCTTACCCCGACAACGCAGGGGCAAATCTTTTGGTTACGGTCAGCGACATTCCGTTTCCCGACGTTAAGCGAAGAGTAAGCTTAACGTTAGCCGACGACATCCGTTACGAAATGTGTCACGTAAAAACGCTCAATCTGCTGCCTGCGGTTTTAGCTTCTCATAAAGCAACCGCTCTTGGAAAAGACGAAACGATTTTTCACAGAAACGGAACGGTAACCGAATGTGCACACTCAAACGTTCACATCATCACCGATTCCGTAATTCTGACTCACCCAAAGGACAAACACATTTTGCCGGGGATTTCGCGCGGACACATGTTAAAGGTTTGTAAAAGGCTCGGCATTCCGGTTATCGAGCGAGAGTTTTCGGTTTATGAGCTTTTTAAAGCTGACGAGGTTTTAATTACAAGCTCATCAAAGCTCGCTTTGCGCGCTTCTTCGGTTGACAGCGTTTCTTTTCACTGCCGAGAGAATGGATTGGGAAGAAAAATTTGCGACGAAATGTTAAAGGATTTCGTCAGTTTAACGGAAAATGATACAAGTGATTGTTAAATAAATAACGATTTTTGTGAAAATTGTCAAAAAATAATTTCCTACAATAATAAATATAATATAGGTATTGCAAATGATAAAAAAATGTGCTATAATTGTGATAATGTGTATGCGCCGGTTTAGCCGATTAGGCAGGTCGCGACGCAGAATATATTGGAAAGTTTAGAATCTTTGGCTTCGCACCCTACGTTATGCGAGTTAATTCGCATATTCGTTGATTCTTCCCTAACTTTCCGAAATCAAAAAACATTTGAAAATTTTGGCTCCGGTATTCGATGGAATTAAAAAATTACGTCTTACGTATTTTTATAGGTGCGACTCGAAGCCTTCGCCTAAGGAGGACATAAAATATGCTCAAAAAACTTTCCACCATTCCCTTCAATGGTACGCCCGAGCAAGACGCGAAGCTTAAGGCAATAATCGATGCCAACAAGCATGACAAGAGTAATCTTATGGCTGTTATGCAGCAGGCTCAGGACGTTTACGGTTACCTTCCCATTGAAGTGCAGAACAAGATTGCAGAGGGTATGGACGTTCCGCTTGAAAAGGTATACGGAGTTTCGACCTTCTACGCTCAGTTCTCTCTTTCTCCCAAGGGTAACTACCACATCGCAGTTTGCCTCGGTACCGCTTGCTACGTTAAGGGTTCGGGACAGATTTACGACAAGCTCCAGGAGGTTCTCGGTATCAGCGGTGACGAATGCACACCCGATAGAAAGTACTCTCTCACAGCTTCTCGTTGCATCGGCGCTTGCGGTCTTGCTCCCGTTCTTACAGTTAACGAGGACGTTTACGGCAGACTTACCGTTGATGACGTTAAGGGTATAGTTGCAAAGTACAACTAATATATAAGCCAAATTTCCGTTTGGCAAAACGCGAGGGATATTATGAAAATTTCCGAATTACAAGAATTGTTAGACGCAAAGGTTCTCGCATGCAATGAGAATATGGATAAAGAAGTTTATTCAGCATTCGGATGCGATCTTATGAGCGACGTACTTGCTTGTGTTACGGATCAAGCTGTTCTTTTGACAGGTCTTGTCAATCCTCAAGTAATCCGCACTGCTCTTATGATGGATATGGTATGCATTATCTTTGTTCGATCAAAGACTCCCAGCGAAGAGATGATAGAGTTAGCTCGTGAAAACGGCATCGTAATGATGAGCACCGAGAAAACGCTTTACAACTCCTGCGGAATTCTCTATTCCAACGGTCTTGTAAGCTCCTCGGAGGTAAAAAGATGAGCGAAAAATTAGTTTTTCACTTTAACGTTGACGGAAATGATTTTACGTCTGCAGGTCAAGCCTCTGTTCAGGTTAAAAAGAACCTTCGACAGCTTGGGCTTGATGCCGAAACGATTAAAAAAGTTTCCATTGCGATGTACGAGGGCGAGATCAATATGGTTATCCATGCAGGCGGCGGTGAAGCAGTTGTAACGGTTTTTGAAAACTGCGTTGAGATAGTCCTCAAGGACCACGGTCCCGGAATAGCCGATATTGATAAAGCTATGCAAGCCGGATATTCAACGGCTCCCGATAGCATACGTTCTCTCGGATTTGGCGCAGGAATGGGTCTTCCGAATATGAAAAAGAATAGCGACGATATGGAAATATCCTCCGTTGTCGGAGAAGGTACTACTATCACTATGAAAGTCAATATCTAATTACAAAACAATAAAATGCTCAGGAAAGGACGGTTATTGCTATGTATTCTTACGAACACTCTGTTCTTTTAGATGAAAGCAAGTGTACAGGCTGTACAACCTGCCTAAAGCACTGCCCTACCGAAGCAATACGCATCAAAGACGGACATGCCGTTATCAATTCCGAAAGATGCATAGACTGCGGCGCATGCATTCGCTATTGCGCTCAAAAGGCAAAGCGAGCTGTTTCAAGCAAAATGTCTGATATGGACAGATTTAAATGGAAGATTGCACTTCCCGCGCCAAGCCTTTACGGTCAGTTTGATAACCTTGACGACGTAGATTACGTTTTAAACGGCCTTTTAAAAATTGGTTTTGACGACGTCTATGAGGTTGCAAAGGCTGCGGAATTGGTTACTGCTTATACCCGTATCTATTTGCAAACCGATGGCATTAAAAAGCCTGCTATCAGCTCTGCTTGTCCTGTTGTTTTAAGACTTATAAGCTTGCGCTTCCCTTCTCTTGCAGAAAACGTTATACATATGCTGCCTCCTATGGAGATAGCGGCAAAGCTTGCAAGAAAGCGAGCTCTTGAAAAGCACCCGGAATTAAAGCCTGAAGATATAGGAGTCTGCTTCATCTCTCCTTGCCCTGCAAAAGTCAGTTACGTTAAGAACGGCTTTGCGGGATACAAAAGCGAGGTTGACGAGGTAGTATCAATAAGCGACGTTTATTTTCTTCTCATTGCAAAAATGAAAAAGGAGGACAACGTCGAGATGCTTTCCGAATCGGGAAGAATCGGTATAGGCTGGGCAAGATCGGGCGGTGAAGCAACCGCGATATTTAATGAAGATTATCTCGCGGCTGACGGTATAGAAAACGTGATTCACGTTCTCGATCAGATAGAAAACGGAAACATTCCGCCTCTTGAATTTATAGAGCTTAACGCTTGCACCGGCGGTTGCGTCGGCGGTGTTATGACTATGCAAAATCCCTTTATCGCAAAAGCCAGACTTCAAACGTTAAGACGATACCTCCCGGTATCTCAAAATACATTACCCAAAGAAACCTACGTTACGGCAGATTATCTCTTTGAAGATATGCCTACGTATACGCCAACAAACCGTCTTGGAAGCAATATTGCCGAATCAATGCGAATGATGGCGGATATTCAAAAAATAAAATCTACGCTTCCCGGAATAGACTGCGGCGCGTGCGGCGCACCCACTTGCAGAGCCTTTGCGGAAGACGTAGTTAAACAAACCGCTTGCCCCGATGATTGTCACATAAAAGATTTTTGGAACAACAAGGGCAGGAAGGAATAATTATGACCGTAGAATTTTTAGCAAAAGAATGCGGCTTTGAGGTTATCTCTATGCCCTCCCCGGAACGCGAGTCTGAAGGAGCGTATATAGGCGATCTTTTGAGCTGGGTTATGGGAAAAGCAAACGCGGGAAACGTATGGATAACTATAATGTCCAACATTAACGTAATAGCAGTAGCCACGCTTGCTGACGTAAGCTGTGTTGTTCTTGCCGAAGGGGTATCTTTAGACCCCGAAGTGCTTGCCGCTGCGGAAGCGAAGGGAGTTAACGTCCTTTCTTCTCCGCTTTCGGCATACGATATTGCAAAGCAAATATCGAGTATCGTTTAATGGCAAAATTTTATTACGATTTACACACTCACTCTTGTCTTTCCCCATGCGGTGACGATGACAATACACCGAATAACATTGCCGGAATGGCAGCACTTTCGGGGCTTAACATCGTTGCCCTAACCGACCATAACAGTTCAAAAAATTGCCCTGCCTTTTATACCGCTGCAGAAAAATACGGAATTATCCCTATTGCGGGAATGGAGCTTACTACAGCGGAGGATATCCACGTAGTTTGCCTATTCGAAAATCTTTCGGATGCGCTTAATTTTGACGAATACGTTGAAAATAACCGTTTTTTGATTAAGAACAAGCCCGAGTTCTTCGGTGAACAGCTTATTCTTGACGGAGATGACAACGTTATCGGAAAAGAGCTAAATCTGCTTACAAACGCTTCTTTTATATCTATAATGAACGTAAAAAGCGTTGTTGAGGGATTTAACGGAGTAGCATACCCCGCTCATATAGACCGTGATTCAAACGGAATAATAGCCATTCTCGGAAACATTCCGCCCGACACGGATTTTGACTATTTTGAACTGCACGACAGTGAAAAAATAGAAGAATACTCAAAAAAATACAATATTGATAAAAGTAAATTCATCGTTGACTCCGATGCTCATTATCTTACGTCGATTAGAGACAAAGAAAATTTCTTTGAGCTTGATTGCGATAACGAGCCCGTCGCTGTAAGAAAAAAGCTTTTTGAGCTTTTGAGGAACAAAAAATGAAGGAACTCTCATTAAACATACTCGATATTGCCGAAAATTCTACGAAGGCGAATGCAAGTCTCGTTGAAATTTCTATTATAGAAACCGACGATACCTTGACACTCACCATAAAAGATAACGGCACCGGAATGACAAGCGAGGTTCTTGAATCTGTTAAGAATCCATTTTACACTACGAGAACCACTCGAAAGGTTGGAATGGGAATTCCACTATTACAGTGCGCTGCGGAGCAAACCGGAGGGCGCTTGGATATAGAGTCGAAGCATTTTTCGCTCTTTCCGGATTGTCACGGAACAACCGTTACCGCCCTATTTTACAAAAATCATATAGATTTCACGCCTATTGGCGATGCCTCATCTTCGATAGTTACGCTTATTCAAGGTCACCCTAACGTTGATTTTTTGTTTAGGCATTCAATCGGAGAAAAGGAAGTTTTCCTTGATACCCGCGAGCTTCGTGAGGTTCTTGAAAACGTACCGCTCGATACCTTTGAGGTCCTTATATGGATAAAGGAAAATCTTGCGGAGCAATACAACGTATTACAATAAAAAAATATACACACCAACAGAAAGGAAGAAAAAAATGAAATCTTTGGCTGAATTACAAGCAATCAAAGAGAGAATGAAGAGCAAGGTTGCTCTTCGCGATGGTTACGGTGAAGTTCGTGTTGTAGTTGGAATGGCTACTTGCGGAATCGCTGCCGGCGCGCGTCCTGTTCTTAACGCTTTTGTTGAAGAGGTAAATAACGCAGGCCTTTACGAAAAGGTAAGCGTTTCTCAGACCGGATGCATCGGCTTCTGCCAGCTTGAACCCATCGTTGAAGTAATCGAGGCAGGTAAAGAAAAGGTTACTTACGTTAAAATGACTCCCGAAAAAGCAAAGGAAGTCGTTGAAAAACACTTAAAGGGCGGCAATGTTGTTACGGAATATACCGTAGCAAACGCCAACATATAAGGAGGTAAAGTCATGATTCGTTCACACGTACTTATTTGTGGCGGTACAGGCTGTACCTCTTCGGGAAGCCAGACGCTTCAGACCGCATTCAATGAGAACATTGCAGCTTTCGGTCTTGCAGAAGAAGTAAAGCTCGTTCAGACCGGATGCTTTGGTCTTTGCGCTCTTGGTCCTATCGTTATCATCTACCCCGACGGAACCTTCTATAGCCGCGTTACTCCTGAAGACGTTAAAGAAATCGTTGAAGAGCATCTTCTCAAGGGTAGAATCGTTGAGCGCCTTGTTTACAGAGATGAGGTTGCTGACGATACCGTTAAGAAGGCAGCTGCAGAACTTTCTCTTAACGACACTAACTTCTATAAGTCCCAGAAGCGTATAGTTCTTCGTAACTGCGGTGTTATCGACCCCGACAATATCGAAGAGTATATCGCAATGGACGGTTACGCAGCTCTCGGTAAGGTTCTTACCGAAATGTCTCCCGAGGACGTTATTAAGGTTGTAACCGATTCCGGACTTCGCGGAAGAGGAGGCGGAGGATTCCCCACCGGTCGTAAGTGGGCTCTTTGCGCTCCCAACAAAGCTCCCCAGAAATACGTTGTATGTAATGCAGACGAGGGTGACCCCGGAGCATTCATGGACCGTTCCATCCTTGAGGGCGATCCCCACTGTATCATTGAGGCTATGACTATCTGCGGTTACTCCGTTGGAGCAACCAAGGGTTACGTTTACGTAAGAGCTGAATATCCTATCGCAGTTAAGCGTCTTCAGCACGCTATCGATCAGGCGAAGGAATACGGTCTTCTCGGTAAGAACATCTTCAATTCCGGCTTTGACTTTGATCTTGAAATCAAACTCGGCGCAGGCGCGTTCGTTTGCGGAGAGGAAACAGCTCTTATGACTTCTATCGAGGGTAACAGAGGTGAGCCTCGTCCTCGTCCTCCCTATCCTGCAGTTAAGGGTCTTTTCAATTCTCCCACTGTTGAGAACAACGTTGAGACCTTTGCAAATATTCCTCAGATCATCCTTAACGGTGCTGAATGGTTCAGCTCCATGGGTACTGAAAGATCAAAGGGTACCAAGGTATTCGCTCTCGGTGGTAAGATTGAGCACACCGGACTTGTTGAAATTCCTATGGGTATCACTCTTGATAAGATCATCAACGAAATCGGCGGCGGTATTCCCAACGGTAAGAAGTTCAAGGCTGCACAGACAGGCGGACCTTCCGGTGGATGTATTCCCGCAAGCCTTATCAATACCGAGGTTGATTACGATAACCTCGTATCTATCGGCTGTATGATGGGTTCGGGCGGACTTATCGTAATGGACGAGGATAACTGTATGGTTGATATGGCTAAGTTCTTCCTTGAATTCACAGTTGACGAGTCCTGCGGTAAGTGTACTCCATGCCGCGTTGGTACCAAGCGTCTTCTTGAGCTTCTTGACAAGATTACTCAGGGTAACGGTACTCTTGAGGATATTGACAAGCTTGAGGCTCTTTGTAACTACATCAAGCAGAACTCCCTTTGCGGTCTCGGTCAGACTGCTCCCAACCCTGTTCTTGCAACTCTTAAGTTCTTCCGCGATGAGTATATTGCTCACGTTGTAGACAAGGTTTGTCCTGCAGGTGTTTGTAAGGGTCTTATTAACTACTCCATCGATATGGAGAAGTGTATCGGTTGCGGTAAGTGCGCTAAGAACTGCCCTGCTGATGCAATTACCAGAACAGATTACATCGCTCCCGGCCATAAGCTTGCTTCCTTCACTATCGACACCTCAAAGTGCGTTAAGTGCGGCGCTTGCGTTGCAGGCTGTAAGTTCGATGCTATTTCAAAGAAGTAATGAAAGGAGTGCGATGTCATGGAAATGTTAAACGTTAAAGTAAACGGTATCGCTGTCTCTGTTCCCAAGGGCGCAACCATTCTTGAAGCAGCACGTGCAGCAGGCGTAGAAATCCCTACCCTCTGCTTTATGAAAGAGAAAAATGAAATCGGCGCTTGCCGTATCTGCGTAGTTGAAGCTACCGGTGCTCGCGGACTCGTTACCGCTTGTGTGTACCCCGTTACCGAGGGTATGGAAATTCAGACTAATACCGCTAAGGTTAGAGAGGCTCGCAAGACTACTCTTGAGCTTATTCTTTCTACTCACGATCAGAACTGCCTTTCTTGCGCTCGTTCCACCAACTGCGAGCTTCAGAAGCTCTGTCTTGAGTATGGCGTAGATTCCAAGGCTTTTGGCGGATTTAAGCCTACCTATGAGCTTGATTACTCTACTCCTCATCTCGTTAGAGATAACAACAAATGTATTCTTTGCCGTAGATGCGTTGCTGTATGTAATGAGCAGTACGTATCCGTTATCGGCGCAAACAATAGAGGTATTGATACCTGCATCGGTCAGCCCTTCGAGATTTCTCTTGGAGAAACTCCCTGTATCTCTTGCGGTCAGTGTACCGTTGTATGTCCTACGGGCGCTCTCGTTGAGCGTGATGACACCGATAAGGTATGGGCAGCTCTCGCTGATCCCACAAAGCACGTAGTTGTTCAGACCGCTCCCTCTATCAGAGCTACTCTCGGTGAGTGCTTCGATATGGCTATCGGTACTAACGTTGAGGGCAAGATGGTTGCCGCTCTTCGCAGACTCGGCTTTGAGAAGGTATTTGATACAAACACCGCTGCTGACTTCACTATCGTTGAAGAGGCTACCGAGCTTCTTGACAGAGTTAAGAATGGCGGAACTCTTCCTATGATTACTTCCTGCTCTCCCGGATGGGTTAAGTTCTGCGAGCTTTACTATCCCGAGATGATAGGTCACCTTTCCTCCTGCAAATCTCCTCAACAGATGGGCGGCGCTCTTATCAAGACCTACTGGGCAGATAAGATGGGTTACAAGCCCGAGGATATTTTCGTTGTTTCCATTATGCCTTGTACTGCAAAGAAGTTTGAGGTAGGCAGAGACGATATGTCTGCTGCAGGAAACGGTATTGCAGACGTTGACGTTGCTCTCACCACTCGTGAGCTTGCAAAGATGATTTCCCGTGCAGGTATCAAGTTCACTGCTCTTCCCGATGAAGAGTTTGACACCGCTCTCGGTGTTGATACCGGTGCTGCAGTTATCTTCGGTGCTACCGGTGGTGTTATGGAGGCAGCTCTTCGTACCGCTAATGATGTTCTCACAGGCAAGGATAACAAGGAAATCGAGTTCCACGAAGTTCGCGGAACCGAGGGACTTAAGGAAGCTACCTACAACATTGCAGGTATGGAAATCAAGGTTGCCGTTGCTTCCGGCGCTGCTAATGCAAAGCTTGTTATGGACAAGATTGCAAAGGGCGAAGCTGATTGGACCTTCGTTGAAATCATGGGATGTCCCGGTGGTTGTGTAAACGGCGGCGGTCAGCCCATCCAGCCTCAGTACGTTCGTGATACTGTTGATCTTAAGGCAGTTCGTGCAAAGGCTCTCTACGATCAGGATTCCGCGATGGAGATGCGTAAATCTCACCTCAACCCCACTATCAAGGAAGTTTATGATAACTACTTCAAGGGCGGTTACGGTTGCCACGCAGCTCACCACGCACTCCACACTTCTTACGTTGCAAGAAAGAAGTTCGATATCTAATTTAGCGTAATTTTTATTGATCAAGCCGTTTTTTAAACGCTTATTCTCATAAAAACAAAAGCTAAAAACAATAGTTTAAGGGCAGTTCGTTTCCGAACTGCCCTGTTTTTTATTGCTGTTTTGAAGTTTTTGTTGTTTTTAGCTTCTAATAAAAGCCAAGCACATTTTAAAAGAGAAACGTCTAAAAGTGCATATCTTGCTTTGATTATTTAGGAAGCTTTTCGTATTCACTCTCAAGAGCCTTGAGATTAACTCTCTTAAGCTCAAGATAGCAACTATAAACCGCGTTAAAATTATCAAGCTCATAGCAAGAAGATGCAAGCTGGTTATGATAGCTATCGCTATATTCTATTCCGTTTTCGAAGTAAAATATTATTGCTTCCTCGAAGAGCTTATCAAAGGAAGTACGAACGTTGTTACGTATGAACGCCATCATATCAACGTTTTCGGCAGGATTGCCCATATCGGCAAGATTGTAATGGTAGTAGTGATCGAGAATTTCGGAAGAATTTTCAGTCTGATACTGAAGGAATGCAGAGCATGCGCTAAATTTAGCAGTTTTTCGTGCGGTTATAGCACCTGCGCGACCAACAACGTGGATCTGAGTGAGGTAGTTATCACCTTCCTCATATACAGGAACGGGAACAATACCGAAACCGCCCGCTCTCTTCAGATTTTGATATTCGCTATATTCCAAGCTTCCAAGAGTAACAATGCCGCCGAATAGGAGAGAGTTGTTGGTGAACTTGTGACGAATACCGAGAAGAGCAGTCTTGTTATCACCGGCAAGTCCGAGAATAGCTGCATCGGTTTGATCCATACACATAATACCGTCAACGTCCATCATATCGTTAATCTTCTGTATAACCATACCGAGTTTTTCGTTAGAATCGGGATATGTATAAGTGGTAACACCATTCTCTACAGTTCTGTTAATAACAACTGCGGATGATGAGTATATCATACCAGCTGCGGGAAGACCGTTCTTACCAAGAGCGAAACCGAGAACGTCATTACAATTTTCCGAATTAGTTCCACCCGCTCTTGTATAAATAGCTTGGCTATACTGAATGATCCTATCATAAGTCCAACCGCCGCTATAAACTTCTTCGTAAAAATCTTTGATGTCAAGCACGCCATCTTTGTTGAGGTCTTCAAGTGCGGGATCAACTTTACCCACGCACTCATTAAAAAGATTAATATTTACGGGAATTACGTAAAAGGCGCGAATAAGATCGATGAAATAATCAGAAGCGATAACGTAAAGCTGCGCCGGATTAAGGGTAAGAGATCTCATAAGGTCGCTCATGTAACCTGCCTTGTTACCGGTGGCATAATCAGTATCAAAGTTGAAATTGAAGTAGTTCTCTCCGTACCTGTTATTATCAGCAGTATGAACGTTAGCAAACTTTCCTTTGAGAGAAACGAGAAGCATATCTGTCATCCAGTTGCAGAAGATGTCAGGGCAGTTATCCATTGTAGTAGTGTCAATGGTATTGATAATTTGATTTCTTGCATACGTAAAGTAGTAATCAAAATTGTTGTCCGGATAGTAGAGATACTTTACGTTAACCTTTGTGTACTTATATGCATTTTGATTTCTCGTTTTTACGAGTTCATCAATTGCCTCACAGTCATTGCTTTCGCCTGCAAGATATCTCTCGCAGCCGGATGGGAGCTCCTGCTTGTTGGAGCTGTTGGTCATCTGGAATATAATTGTTTCTTGATCATAATTGATATTATCCCACCAGCCTTCTTCCAAAGGTTCATCTTCATCTTCCTCGGGGGGATTTGGATTAGGGTTTGGATTTGGATCACCGTACTCGATCCAACGAGCGTAAAGAGTCATATCCTTGGTTACTGCATAGGCATCGAAATACCATAAGAGGAAGATACCGTCAAGTGATGTTTCCTTGAAATACCAACCGCCAAAATCGCAGTTTTCTCTCGTTGGCTTTTCGGGAGCTTCAACTCTATAATTTTCAGAATAAGTAGTTACCATGTTTCCGTCACCATAGTCAAAGGTAACTTCAAATACGCCGGGAGTAGCGTTAGCGGATTCAATAAGTCCCGCGTCTATGGTGCTGCCGTCAGTAAGGATAAAGATAAGGTGATTTCTCTTATCAATAAGAGAACCCTTTATACCTACTCCGTCTTTTCCGTTTATACCGTCTTTGCCATTCGTACCGTCTTTTCCGCTGACAAGCTCCACGAATTCTTCAAGTGTTCCTTCGTAACCGAGCGCTTGAGCTTTGGAATATACGGTACTCATATTCCAAATCTCTTTTTCAACGGTGGGGTCTTCCGAGCTATTATCATTTTTTCCAAGCAAATCTTTGACTTGATCGCATGAAGCAAGTGATAAAACAAGGATTGCGAGCATTGCTAAAAGCAACGCGCTTTTGAGTAATTTTTTCATTTTTTTGCTCCTTTCAAATTGTTTGATATATTGTTGAGTTTTTGCGATTACTTTTTGGGAGTTCCCTCTATAAAGTAGGTTGCTTCGCTATCGGCTACGTGAACCGCGAAGGCAAGGGGGAACATTTCAAATGCCTGCGAAATATTTCTCGGATCTTCCCTCTCGGAAGAATATCCCATATGATAACGAATTGCGAACGCTTCTTCTCGGGTGAGTCGCATATAGCCTGTGATTATATAAACACTTTTTTCTCCGTGTCCATATGGGAGCTGATCGTCATATTCAAATGTGTCAACTCTTTTCCAAGCTCCGCTTTCGTCTTTCACGTTGCGGAAGCCTTTTTTATATACGGATACCTTGCAAAGATCGTGAAGAAGAGCCACGATAGCGATGCTTTCATCAGAATAAGAAAATCCGTATTTTTCCTTTGCTCTTTCACTATCAAGATAGCCTTTAAGACAATCGTAAACGTTCAGAGAGTGGTCGCAAAGTCCGCCTTCGTAAGACGAATGGAATCTTGCGCTTGCGGGAGCTGTAAAGAAATCCGATTTCAAAAGATAATCAAGAAGCTTATCCGCGCCCTCTCTTTTTATATTTGCATTGTAAATTTCTATAAATCTTTCCTTATTAGTCATTTTTAATTCCTCGTTCCCTTAAGTATTTGACGCTTTCCAAGAGACCGTCAATAGTTTTCACTTCTATAAGAGTGGTATTTCCTCTATTTTTCATTAGCTTTTTCTCTATATCTACCTCGCCGACACCGAGTGGCAAATGCGGACTTCCCGCCTTACAATCATGCAGATGCATGTGCATAAGCTTTTCGGGGTATTTTTCAAAAACGTGCGTGTCCTTGTAATTAAGTTTACATTCGTGCCCGGTATCGAGAGTTAAGCAAAATGCATCGCTCTTCAAAAACAACTCAAGCGCAGTAAGCTGCGAGGTCGAAAAGGGATTGCTATCTACGTTTTCTATGGATATTTTAATCTCGGAATCCCCTATTTCCTCTTCGCACATAGCTATAAAGGCTTTGACAGATGAAAGGTATTCTTCCTTATACACATCGGTAAGAAGAACTACTCTTTCGGGAAGGGTTACGTATATTCCCTTTTGAAGATGAAGGTTTAATATTTTCGCGTTTATCTTCTTTGCGGTGCGAATGGTATCTCGCATAATACCGAAATAGCATTCGGAAACGCTTTTATTGAAGTCGAACGGATTCATCGCTTCATCAACGTGTATGGTATAAAAGAGTCCGTATTCTTTTGCTATTTCATTAACGCTTTCCGTATCAAGTGCTAACGGTATAAACTCGGGAAAGCTCATATTTATTTCTATAAAGTCAAGCCCTTGGCTTTTAGCCAATTCCGCGCATTCTTTAAGGGATGCGCATTCAACGAGATTAGGCATTCCGAATTTCATATACATACCTCCGATAAGTATTTACGTTAAGCTTCTTTTCGTATTCGCTCGGGTATATAGTGGTACTTCTTTCTATACGCCATCACGCAAATGAATGATATTACAAACGCGGCAAGCTCGGCAATAACTATCGAATACCATATACCGTCTTCGCCTATGATTGCGGGTAAGAAAAGAACCGCAAGAGCTTGGAACACGAGCGTTCTCAAAAACGAAATGACCGCGGAGATTAAACCGTTATTAAGCGCCGTAAACATATTCGACGCAAATATATTGAGTCCCGCAAGCAAAAATGAAAGCGAGAAAAGATAAAACGCGTGCTTCGTAAGCTCGAAGAGTGATTTGTCGTATCCTACGAATATTTGAGCCAATGGTGATGCGAGAAGTATTGCCATCGAGGTCAGCACCGCTCCCGAAACAGACATGAGGATAATGCTCTTTTTGAATATATTCTGCAACTCTTTCCTATTATCCGCGCCATAATTATATCCTATTATCGGAGCAGCTCCTATAACGTATCCTATGAAAATGGAGATAAATATGAACTGAACGTACATAAGCACACCGTAAGCCGACACTCCGTTTTCTCCAAATATATCCATAAGCTTAAAATTATAAAGCATACTGACTATAGACGAAGATATATTGTTCATAAGTTCAGACGAGCCGTTCGTACATGCTCTAACGATCGGTTTGATTTCAAGTTTAGTCTTGACAAGCTTGAGAATACAATCATTTTTCTTGAGAAAATAAACGAGTGGAATTAAAGCGCCGACGCATTGGCTGATTCCTGTAGCAAGCGCTGCGCCGAGAACTCCCATTTTGAAGCCCGCAATGAAGAGCGCATCGAGTATTATATTCGTAATTCCCGCGGCTACCGTTGCAAAAAGTCCAAGCTTTGGCTTTTCCGCAGTCACGAGAAAGCTTTGAAACAGGTTTTGAAGCATAAATGATGATGTAAATGCTATAACCGCGATTCCGTATGTAACGCAATCCTTTATCATTTCCTCGCTCGCGCCGAGGAAGTAAGCAATCGGTCGCATAAATATAACTCCGAATGCAGTTAAAATAGCGCCTAATATAAGCGTAAAATACACCATCATGGTGAAATATCTGTTCGCTCGCTTTTTATCTCCTTCGCCGAGCGTTTTTGATACAAGTGCTGTGCCTCCCGTTCCTATCATAAATCCCATACCGCCGAGTATCATAACGAACGGCATAACGAGATTGATTGCGGCAAATGCAGTTTTTCCAACGAACCGCGAAACGAAAAGACCGTCAACCACACCGTAAATCGATATAAACATCATCATGAATATCGACGGCGTTACAAATCGAAGCAATCTTTTAAAAGTAAAGTGATCTGATAATTGAATTGGCATAAAAACTCCTATCTATTGGTAACAGTATAACACTTTATATCGCCATTGTCAATAAATATGGCTGCTTTAATGCGCGATTATTAAATATATTTAGTAATTATTATATATTTTTTGACAAAATATTGATTTGTCTTTCTTTTTGTGCTACAATAATATGAACGTTAAGCTTTGATTGGAGATTTTCGTTATGAATATACTGCACATGAAATATGCCGTTGAGGTTGCAAGGCTCGGTTCGCTCAACAAAGCGGCGGAAAAGCTTCTGATTGCGCAACCGAATATCAGCCGTTCCATAAAGGAGCTTGAGGCCGATCTCGGTATTTCAATATTCAACCGCAGCGCAAAAGGAATGATGCTTACTCCCGATGGAGAGGAATTTATTAATTACGCTCAAAGCATACTTAAGCAAATTGATGAAGTCGATATGCTTTATAAGCAGACTACGCCAAAGAAGCAAAAGTTCTCGATTTCCGTTCCCCGCGCTTGTTATATATCCGATGCTTTCGCCGAATTCTCCAAGTACATAGGAAAAGAGCCTGCGGAATTATTCTATAAGGAAACGAACTCCCAAAGAACTATAAATAACGTTTTAAATAACGATTACAAGCTCGGTATTATTCGCTATGCCGAGAACTACGATAAATATTTCAAGACTATGCTCGAGGAAAAAGGACTCGTTTACGAGATAGTTTCCGAATTTTCTTATGTCTTGATTATGAATAAAGACAATCCTCTCGCAATGAAGGATGAAATAAAGTTTGACGATCTCGTTCCTTATGTAGAAATCGCTCATGCAGATCCTTACGTTCCTTCAATGCCGCTTGCAAGAGTAGTTAAGGAAGAGCTTCCCGACAATATAGACAGACGTATTTTCATTTTCGAGAGAGCAAGTCAATTTGACCTTTTATCCGAAAATCCCGACACTTTTATGTGGGTTTCTCCACCACCCGAAAAAATACTTCAACGTTACGGACTTGTACAGAGAAATTGCGTGGACAACAAGAAGGTATATAAAGACGTTTTGATATACCGCAACGGTTACAAGCTTTCAAGACTTGATAAGCAGTTTATAACAGAGCTTTGCCAATCAAGAAGACGGTATTTGAAATGAGCGAGCATAACTAAATTTACCCTTATGGGTAAGTGAAGTTTTCCTGCGGATAGTGAAGTTTTGCCTCTCGCAAAGTGAGCGAACTTAACTTCACTTTTGCGATAGCAAAAACTTCACTGTATAGCAACTTCACTTTTTTCTTATACACCTATATGCCATCGTATCTTTCTTTTTATACTATTATATCGTATTTGATAATAGCGTATATCAATTTGATTATTCCCAAAACGAAGAAAGTATGTTAAAATATTAACACACTGTAAAATCGAAAGTTTTTTTCAAATTGTTATCAAATTTAGGAGGACATATATTATGAACCCAAAAACTTATGAAATCGTAGATAGCGTGGACGCGCTTAACTCTGCTATCGCTCGCGTTAGAGCGGCGCAGAAAATCTTCTCCACCTATACTCAAGAGCAAGTAGACAAAATCTTTCTTGCTGCCGCTTCTGCTGCTGACAAGGCAAGAATAACTCTTGCAAAGCTCGCAGTTTCCGAAACCGGCATGGGTATCGTTGAAGACAAGGTTATCAAGAACCACTATGCCGCAGAGTACATTTACAATGCTTACAAAAACACCAAGACCTGCGGAATTATCGAAGAGGATAAGGCGTTTGGAATTAAGAAGGTTGCAGAGCCTATCGGCGTTATTGCTGCCGTTATTCCCACCACTAACCCCACTTCTACCGCGATATTCAAGTGCTTGCTCGCACTTAAGACACGTAACGCTATTATAATCAGCCCTCACCCCAGAGCAAAGAACGCTACTATTGCTGCCACAAAGCTCATTCTTGAGGCTGCAGTTGCTGCAGGTGCTCCCGATGGAATTATCGACTGGATTGATGTACCTTCGCTTGAAATGACTAATACCGTAATGAAGGAAGCGGATATAATCCTTGCAACCGGAGGTCCCGGAATGGTTAAGGCTGCTTACTCCTCAGGTAAGCCCGCTCTCGGCGTTGGCGCAGGTAATACTCCCGCTATTATTGACGATACCGCAGATATTCTTCTCGCTGTAAACTCTATCATTCATTCGAAGACCTTCGACAACGGTATGATCTGCGCATCTGAGCAGTCCGTTTTGGTTCTTGAATCCATTTATGAGGCCGTTAAGGCAGAGTTCGCTGCAAGAGGATGCTACTTCCCCAATCCCCTGGAAATTGAAAAGGTTCGTAAGACCTTTATCACCCAC
This sequence comes from Eubacteriales bacterium, assembly GCA_045660185.1. Classification (GTDB taxonomy): domain Bacteria; phylum Bacillota; class Clostridia; order Oscillospirales; family CAG-272; genus UBA1740. The sequence goes on from JAZRDI010000083.1 coordinate 22,318, forward strand.
GGCGCGCTCAACGCAAAGATCGTTGGTCAGAAGGCTGCAAAGATTGCAGAGCTTGCAGGCGTAACCGTTCCCGCAGGAACTAAAATTCTTATCGGTGAAGTTGAAAGCGTTGATCTTTCCGAAGAGTTCGCTCACGAAAAGCTCTCCCCCGTTCTTGCTATGTATAAGGTTAAGAGCTTCGACGAGGCTCTTGATAAGGCTGACGTTCTCGTAGCAGACGGCGGTTACGGACATACTTCTTCCGTATATCTCAACGAAGTAACCGAAAAGGACAAGCTCGCTGCATTCTCCGCAAGAATGAAGACCTGCCGTATCCTTGTTAACACTCCTTCCTCTCACGGTGGTATCGGTGACCTTTATAACTTTAAGCTCGCTCCCTCCCTTACGCTTGGATGCGGATCTTGGGGCGGAAACAGCGTATCAGAAAACGTAGGTGTTAAGCACCTTATCAACATCAAAACCGTAGCCGAGAGGAGAGAAAACATGCTTTGGTTCAGAACACCCGAAAAGATTTACATTAAGAAGGGCTGTCTTCCCGTTGCTCTCGACGAGCTTCGCAGCGTAAGAGGCGCAAAGCGCGCGTTCATCGTTACTGACACCTTCCTTTACCAGAACGGCTATACCAAGCCTATCACCGATAAGCTTGACGAAATGGGTATAGCTCATACAACATTCTTCAACGTACAGCCCGATCCCACTCTTGCTAATGCAACCGAAGGAGCTGCACAGATGCAGGCATTCCAGCCCGACACCATAATTGCTCTCGGCGGAGGTTCTGCTATGGACGCTGCAAAGATCATGTGGGTTCTCTATGAGCATCCCGAAGCAGACTTCATGGATATGGCTATGAGATTTATCGACATTCGTAAGAGAGTATATACATTCCCCAAGATGGGCGAGAAGGCTTACTTCATCGCAATCCCCACCTCTGCAGGTACGGGCTCCGAGGTAACTCCCTTCGCAGTTATCACCGATGAAAAGACCGGTGTTAAGTACCCTCTTGCAGACTACGAGCTTCTTCCCAATATGGCCATCATTGATACCGACTTCCACATGTCCGCTCCCAAGGGACTTACCGCTGCTTCAGGTATCGACGCTGTAACTCACGCAGTTGAAGCTTACGCTGCTATGCTTGCTACCGATTATACCGACGGTCTTGCGCTCCAGGCGCTTAAGAACATCTTCAAGTACTTACCCAGAGCTTACGACAACGGTCAGGTAGACGTTGAAGCAAGAGAAAAGATGGCAAACGCTGCTACTATCGCAGGTATGGCGTTCGCAAACGCATTCCTCGGAATTTGCCACTCTATGGCTCACAAGCTCGGCGCATTCCACCACCTTCCTCACGGTGTAGCTAACGCTCTCATGATCGAAGAGGTTCTTCGTTTCAACGCTTGCGAAGCTCCCGCAAAGATGGGTACATTCTCCCAGTACGATCATCCTCATACTCTTGCAAGATACGCAGAAATCGCAGATTATCTCGGTCTTGGCGGTAAGAACGATGAGGAAAAGCTCGAAAACCTCATCAAAGCAATTAATGATCTTAAAGCTCGCGTAGGCATTAAGGCAACTATCAAGGATTACGGAATTGACGAAGAAGATTTCCTTAACCGTCTGGACGATATGGTTGAGCAAGCATTCGACGATCAGTGCACCGGCGCTAACCCCCGTTATCCTCTTATGAGCGAGCTTCGTCAGATGTACCTCAACGCTTATTACGGAAATCACTTTGTCGAAGAGAAAATGCCTATCAAGGATCTCGACGTAATGAAGCCCGATTCTGTAAAAACCGCTTATCGCAAGGGCAAGAAGGCTTAATTTAAGGAGGACTAAAAAATGAAACTTGACAGAGTTATTGCAGTAAGAAACAATAAAACAATATACCGCGAGGCTGACAGATGCATCAAGGTATTTAACGCTGAATATTCCAAGGCTGACGTTCTTAACGAGGCTTTGAATCAGGCAAGAATCGAAGAAACCGGTCTCAGTATCCCCAAGATCCTCGAAGTAACCATGATCGACGGCAAGTGGGCTATCGTTTCCGAATATATAAAGGGTAAGACTCTTTCACAGATTATCGAAGAGGATCCCGATAACAAGGCAAAGTACATCGAGCTTTTGGTTGACCTTCAGATGACGGTTCACTCAAAGACCTGTTCCCTTCTCAATAAGCTCAAGGATAAAATGAGCCGAAAGATTGCTGATACAGATTTCGATGCTACTACCCGTTACGATCTTCACACAAGACTTGAGTCCATGCCCAAGCACAACAAGGTTTGCCACGGTGACTTCAACCCCTCTAACATTATAATCGCAGAGGACGGCACTCCCTATATCCTTGACTGGTCGCACGCTACTCAAGGTAACGCTTCTGCAGACGTTGCCCGTACCTACCTTCTCTTCTGGTTGAACGGTGATATTGATGGCGCGCAGCTCTATCTTGACACATTCTGCCAAAAGAGCAATACCGAAAAGCAGTACGTACAGAAATGGATGCCCATCGTAGCCGCATCACAGTCAGTTAAGGGAAATAAAAAAGAACGCGAATTCCTTATGAGCTGGGTTGGCGTTGTTGATTATCAGTAATTATCGCTAAATTAAATTTGTGAGGTAAATATTATGCTTAAAATTACAGTTTGTATCGGTAGCTCCTGCCATATAAAAGGCTCTCGCCAGGTAGTAGAGCAGCTTCAGTATTTAATCGCAGAAAACAATCTCGGTGAGAAGGTTGAGCTTGGCGGAACGTTCTGCATGGGCAAGTGCCAGCAGGGTGTTTGCGTAACTATTGGAGATAACTTCTACTCCGTTACTCCCGAAACTGTTGCAGAGTTCTTCGCAAACGAAGTTCTCGCTAAGGTATAAGAAAATGTTATTCGTTCAGATTTGCGTAGGATCTTCTTGTCACTTGAAGGGCTCACAGGATATTGTTGAGCTCTTCGAGAAGTACATTGCAGACAATAAAATCGAGGATGACGTTGTTCTCAGCGGATGCTTTTGCGTAGGTCAGTGCAACAGAGTCGGAGTTACCGTTCAGGTTAACGACGAGGTTCACACGGGCATCACCAGAGAAAACTTCAGTGAATTCTTTAATAAGTACATACTTGACGTAATCAAGAAAGAGGGGGCTTAAAAAATGGCAAATTGCTTGACTTTGAAAAAATCAAACTGCAAAAACTGCTATAAGTGTATTCGTCACTGCCCCGTAAAAGCGATTCGTTTTTCCGCAAACCAGGCTCATATTATCGGCAACGAGTGCATTTTATGCGGTCATTGCTTCGTAGTATGCCCTCAAAACGCTAAAGAGATAGTTGATAGCACCGAGAAGGTTCGCGTATTGCTTCAGGCGGGCGACCCCGTATACGTAAGCTTGGCGCCCTCCTTTGTTGCGAACTATCACGGCGTTGGAATCGAATCCATGCGCACCGCTTTGAAAAAGCTCGGATTTGCAGACGTAGAAGAAACCGCAATTGGAGCTACTATTGTTAAAAACGAATACGAGCGTATGCTTCGCGAAGACGATCGCGACGTTATAATCACGTCTTGCTGTCACTCAATCAATTTGCTTATTCAAAAATATTTCCCCTCATGCCTTGATTATCTTGCGGACGTAATGTCACCCATGCAGGCTCACTGCGCAGATATAAAAAAGCGCGTTCCCAATGCAAAAACCGTATTTATAGGTCCTTGCGTTGCTAAAAAGGACGAGGCGGAATATTACGAGGGTATAACCGATGCGGTTCTTACCTTCGAGGAGCTTACAAGCTGGTTAAACCAAGAAGGCATCGAGCTTGAAAAGTCTGTTGACGATAATCCCAACAGCAGAGCAAGATTCTTCCCCACCACCGGCGGAGTTCTTAAAACTATGAACACCAATGCGCCCGGATATTCTTATATAGCGCTTGACGGTGTTGAAAACTGTATCGCTGCCCTCAAGGATATTGAAAGCGGTAAGATACATAAATGCTTTATCGAAATGTCTGCGTGCGTTGGAAGCTGTATCGGCGGTCCCGTTATGGAAAAATACCACAGCACCTCGCCCGTCAGAGATTATATAAAGATATCCAACTATGCCGGAGAGGCAGATTTCGAAACAGATCAACCTCGTCCGTTCGAATTGAAGAAGCACTTTGCGGCAATTGAGCATAAGCTTGCAAATCCTTCGGAAACCGAAATTATGTCCGTTCTTCGACAGATGGGCAAATTCAAGTCGTCCGACGAGCTTAACTGCGGTTCTTGCGGATACAATTCCTGCAGAGAAAAGGCTATCGCTATCATTCAGGGCAAGGCTGAAATCTCAATGTGTCTTCCCTACTTGAAGGATAAGGCTGAAAGCTTCTCCGATACTATCGTTAAAAACACTCCTAACGGACTTATCGTTTTGAATGAAAATCTCGAGGTTCAGCAGTTGAACACTGCCGCTCGTAAGATAAAGAATATACGCGCTGCATCCGACGTTCTCGGCGAGCCCGTTGTTCGTATCCTCGATCCCACGATCTACATGCAGGTTAAGAAGACCGGAAGAAGCGTTCACGATCAGCGCACGTATCTTGCCGAATACAAAAAATACGTAGAGCAAACTGTCGTTTACGACCACGATTCTCACATGCTCGTAGGTATTATGCGCGATATTACCGATGAAGAGGCAGACAGAGAGAAGAAGGCGCGTATAAATAAGCAAACCGTTGAGGTTGCGGATACCGTCGTTGAAAAACAGATGCGTATAGTTCAAGAAATCGCTTCTCTTCTCGGAGAGACAGCGGCAGAAACCAAGATTGCTTTAACTAAACTGAAGGAGTCTATCGGTGATGAATGATTTATGCGCAGAAATAGGATATAAAAGCATCAACCACATAGGCGAGGAGCTTTGCGGAGATCACGTTGACGTTGTAGAGGAAAATGAAAACTCTACCGTTATAGTGCTCGCGGACGGTCTCGGAAGCGGTGTTAAAGCAAGTATTCTATCCACGCTTACCTCAAAAATCATCTCCACGATGATGGCCGCAGGGCTGCCTATCGAGGAATGCGTTGCTACAATAGCAGCAACGCTTCCCGTTTGCTCCTTACGCGGTGTTGCTTACTCTACATTTACAATTATTCATCTTCTTAATAACGACGTTGCCGAGATCATTCAGTACGATAATCCGCACGTTATAATTATAAGAAACTTCGAGCAGTACGATTATCCAAAAACCGAAATGAATATCGGCGGTAAGAAGATTTATAAATCCACCATCAAGCTTATGGAGGACGACGTATTCATTGCGATGAGCGACGGTTGTCCTCATGCCGGAATGGGCGGAAAATACAACTTCGGCTGGAAGCGCGAGGATATTGCTTCTTATATGCAAGCGCTTGTTGCCGGCGGTTACACTGCAAAAAACCTTTCCACTATGCTCGTTGACGAGTGCGACAGTCTTTACGGTCACAAGCCCGGAGACGATACCACGGCTTGTGTTGTTAAAATACGCAAGCGCGAACCTATGAATATTTTGTTTGGCCCTCCGTCAAACAGAGATGATGCCGAGCGTATGATGTCATTATTCTTCTCGAAGGAGGGTAAGCATATCGTATGCGGAGGTACTACCTCATCCATTGCCGCAAAATTCTTGGGCAAACCTGTTCAAGCGAGCTTAAAATTCGAGCGTTCCGATGTTCCTCCTATCGCGTATATCGAGGGGGTTGACCTCGTAACCGAAGGTGTTATCACAATGAACAAGGTAATTCAATACGCGAAGGACTATCTCGGAGAAAACGAGCTTTACGAAACGTGGAATTTCAAAAAAGACGGCGCTTCTCTTATAAGCAGACTCTTATTTGAGGAAGCGACGGATATAAACTTCTACGTCGGCAGAGCCGTTAACCCCGCGCACCAGAATCCCGATCTTCCCATCAACTTCAACATCAAGATGAATCTCGTTGAAGAATTAAGCACTTGTCTTAAAAAGATGGGAAAAAGAATAAAAGTCAGTTATTTCTAAGGAGGAACAATATTAATGCGTAAATTTGATACAAAAGTACAGCATTTAAAGTATAAGGTTTTGCGTGAGGTTGCTCGCCTTGCGTGGAACGATAAGCTTATCGAGAACATTCTCGATATACCCAAAATCATAGTTCCCGGCAAAGAGACCAGTACAAGATGCTGCGTTTACAAGGAACGCGCAATTATAGCTGAACGAGTTAAAATCGCGATGGGCGGTGACAAAAACAACCCCAACGTTATCGAGGTTGTCGAGATAGCTTGTGATGAATGTCCCGTAGGCGGATACGAGGTTACAAACGCTTGCCGCGGATGCCTTGCACACCGTTGTGAAGACGTTTGTAAGTACGGAGCTATTTCATTTGACCACAACCACGTAGCTCATATTGATAAGTCAAAATGTAAGGAATGCGGCGCTTGCTCGAAGGTTTGTCCATTCAGTGCAATTGTTAGCCGTAAGCGTCCTTGCCAAAATGCTTGTAAGGTCAAGGCTATATCCATGAATGATGAGAAGGCGGCTAAAATTGATAATGATAAGTGCATTCAGTGCGGAGCTTGCGTATATCAGTGTCCATTCGGTGCTATAATGGATAAATCCTTTATGGTTAACGCTATCGATATTCTTAAGAAGAGCGAGCGCAATACACGTACCGGAAATTACAAGGTATATGCTATCGTAGCTCCCTCTATATCTAGCCAGTTCACGTACGCAAAGCTCGGTCAGGTAATCACCGGTATGAAGATGCTCGGATTCCATGACGTTATCGAAGCTGCCTTGGGTGCTGATATGGTTGCTTTGGCTGAAGCTAAAGAGCTTTCCGAAAAGGGTCTTCTTACAAGCTCTTGCTGTCCTGCGTTCGTGAAGTATATCAAGTCTGCTTTTCCGAATCTCGTAGAGCATATTTCACACAATATGTCCCCCATGGTAGTTCTTGCGAAGTACATAAAAGAAACGACTCCCAACTCGAAGGTTATCTTCATCGGTCCGTGTACCGCAAAAAAGGCAGAGGCGCAGCTTGACGAGGTTAAGCCCTACGTTGATACTGTTTTGACATACGAGGAGCTTCAAGCTCTCTTCGATAGCCGTGATATAGATTTATCCTCTCTTGATGAAGGCGTTCTTGATAACGCATCCTACTTCGGACGTATCTTTGCAAGAAGCGGCGGACTTACCGACGCAGCAGTTCAGGCCATGAAGGAGCAGAATATCGACTTCAACATCAAGCCTATGGTTTGTGACGGAATCGAAGCTTGTAAGATGGCATTGCTTAAGCTCAGCAAGGGCGTTCTTGATGCTAACTTCATTGAAGGTATGGCGTGCGTTGGCGGATGTATCGGTGGTGCAGGATGCCTTACCCACGGCGAAAAGAACAAGGCTGAAGTTGATAAGTACGGACGCGAAGCTCTTGAGAAAACCATCGGAGATGCGGTTTCCTTGCTAAAATAAAATATATATCAAAGATTTTAACGTAATTTTGCGAAAAATCAATATAAATAAAGACCTCGTTTAGCTAAATACACCGCTAAACGAGGTCTTTGTTTATTACATTATATTATATAATATACGAGTTCGCGTCTATCTACTTTTAAGCGATCACGAACGATTACATTTCGGATACTCACTTAATCAAAGAGGGGTGTTGAGAAGTAACGCTCTGCGGTATCAGGAAGAATTGTAACTACCGTCTTTCCTTTACCAAGCTTCTTTGCAAGCTTTATTGCAGCGGCAACATTTGTTCCGCTACTGATTCCGCACATAATTCCCTCAAGCTTCGCTAAATTTTTAGAGGTTTCAAGCGCTTCTTCATCGGTTATTATGCAAACGTCATCGTAAATATTTTGATTTAAAATTGAGGGGATAAGTCCGTCGCCTATTCCCATTTGAACGTGAGTTCCAATCGAGCCACCCGAAAGAATTGCTGCGTTTTCAGGCTCTACCGCCCATACCGTCATATTGGGATTCTTGGCTTTTAAGGTTTCTCCAATTCCCGTTATCGTACCGCCCGTGCCTATACCGGAACAGAATCCGTGAATTTCATAACCTACCTGCTCGATAATTTCAACACCGGTCTGTATTCTTTGAATTTCTGAATTTGCAAGATTCTCAAACTGTTGGGGAACGAATACATTCTCGTCATTGTTTTTCATTTCCAAAGCAAGATTTACGCAATCCTCAATACAACGGCCGATGTTTCCGCTATCGTGAACTAGGATAACCTCTGCTCCGTAATGATTAACGAGCTTTCTTCTCTCTTCGCTTACCGAATCGGGCATTATTATCTTTACCTTATATCCGCGAACTGCGCCAACGAGAGCCAAACCGATTCCCTGGTTACCGCTCGTGGGCTCAACTATAACCGTATCTTTGTTTATGAGCCCCTTCTTCTCGGCATCGAGTATCATATTGTAGGCGGTTCTCGTTTTTATAGAGCCGCCAACGTTAAGTCCTTCAAACTTCACGAGAATTTCAGCAGAATCGGGAGAAGTCATGTGTTGTAATCTAATTATGGGTGTATTCCCCAAAGCGTCAAGTATTGTATTGCAAATCATTTATGTAAACCTTTCAAATATCGCTCAATTGCCACGAAGGCTTTGTAGTATAAATTATATTTACAAAGCATAAATTCGTGGACAAAAAACTATAACATTACTATTTTAACATAAAAATCCAAAAAATACAATACATTTTTTTCAAGATTTAGACGTTAATTCTGTTGGAATACAACATTTCCGTCTTTGATCGTCTTAAGAACGCGTATATTCTTAATTTGCATTGAATCAATCGCGGTTGGATCTTTATCTAAAATTATCAAATCGGCTACTGCTCCCGATTTGAGTATTCCCTTTTTGTTTTCTTCGAAATACTCGTATGCCCCGCCGTTTGTGGCTAATATCAAGGCATCGTAGACGTCTATTCGGTTTTCTTCACCGATAACTACTCCCGAGCGCGTAATTCTATTCACCGCGCACCAAACGGAATGAAACATATTTGGCGGAGTTACGGGGCTATCCTGATGAAAATTAGGCTTTAAGCCTTTATCAAGCGCCGCTTTTACAGGACTTATCTTCTCTGCTCTTTCTATTCCAAAGTTTTTCAAATGCGTGTCACCCCAATAGTAAGTATGACCTACGAAAAATGACGGTATCATATTCGTTTTTGCCATTCTTTCAAGCTGATCGTATCTTACCGTTTGCGCGTGAATCATAACAGGTCTTAATGACGTAGCGTCGGGATTTTCTTCAACCACCCTTTCCCACGAGGAAACGAATTGCTCTGCAGCTGCATCTCCGTTGCAGTGAGCAAGAACTTGCATTTTCTTTTTTGCGGCGCGCGAAAGAAGCGTATAAACAGTTTCATCATTATGGTTAGGGTAGCCCGAATACTCGGTTTCATTTGCATAAGGCTTGCTCATCCAAGCGGTTTTTGCTTGCGGTGAACCGTCAAGAACTATTTTAACACCACCGATTTTAAGATGCTCGCGACTTTTTTCATCGTCTATAATACCTAACGCTCTATCCCAAAATTCCGTATCCTTCAAACGTGGCTCAAGATATAGAACGAGGTCTGCGGTTATTTTATTTTGATCGGAAAGAGCCTTGAACTTAAGAAGCTTTTCCTCGTTCACGCTTCCGCCTTCTTGTATGGTTGTGATCCCGTTTTTGAAATATTCCTTTTCTGCCAAGAGATAACTTTCTTCAAAGCTTCCGCCCGCGCCCTTGTTCATAAACTCCGACATAACGCGTCTTGCGGACTCCTCAAAATATCCGTTTGGTTTTCCGTTTTCATCTCTGCCTACAACACCGCTTCCCGTGAAGGTATAATTTTCATCGACTCCCGCACCCTTCATAGCTACGCTATTATATACCCCCATGTGAAATGACACGTGAGTGCATCCTATAGGATTGTCGATGCCGAGTTTATCCAAAACATCTGCTGTAGGATGCCTACCTTCTTTGAGTACTGCGAGATCGTATCCGTAGCATCTAATCTTTTCACCGTGTGTTAAACGGTTTTTATCCCTATACGCTTTTATCGTCGCCAATATATCGTCAAAGCTTTTACACTCTCCAAGATAACACTGATTAACCATTGAACCGAACATAATGACGTGACTGTGACCGTCAACGAACGCAGGCATAAGCGTTCTTCCCGACAGATCATAGCGCTCTGTTAAATCATCTGACACGGATTCAACCTCACTCAATTTGCCAAGTGCCTTTATTATTCCGTTTTCGACAAGGAGAGCCTCAACGCGTTGCTTACTCTTATCCATAGTCAAAATATTTCCGTTATAATAGAGAGTTTTTTTCATAGAATCTCCTCATATTTTTTTGTTTATTATACCACACAAGCATAAAAAATACAAGCAAAAAGAAAAAAGACGCTTAACAGTCTCTTATTAATAAAATTATTTGCAAAAAAATCGCAAAAAACCTCAAAAAAACATCAAAATATTTCAAAAAAGCTATTGACAGTTCATATAAAATGTGGTATAATAGTTAACGTTCTGCGGGAGTGGCGGAACTGGCAGACGCGCACGTTTGAGGGGCGTGTGGTTTTACCGTACGGGTTCAATTCCCGTCTCCCGCACCAATAGACAGGGGTATAGCTCAGTTGGTAGAGTACTGGTCTCCAAAACCATGGGTCGTGGGTTCAAGTCCTTCTGCCCCTGCCAAGAAAAAAGCCAAGTCGTATGACTTGGCTTTTTTCAGTTAAATCCGTCCTTGCGGACGGAATAAATCCCACTAACGTGGGATGAAATCACTTCGTGATGAAATTCCGCTTTGCGTGGAGAGAGGACGGATTTAATTTCATCTGAAGCCGAAGGCTGAAGATTTCATCCTAGCTTGCTCGGATTTCATCGTGCGAAGCACGATTTCATTGACTTTTACTTCGATTTATGCTATAATAAGCGAAAAAGGTGATAACGATGGCAGAAAACAAACTCGCGGATATATCAACTGAATTTGCGGTTAAAATTTTGAATTTAACCGATGGCATCAAAGGACATTATTCTTTAGCCAACCAACTCGAAAGAAGCGGCACAAGTATCGGCGCAAACATCCAGGAGGCAAAATACGCTCATAGCAAAGCGGATTTCGTTGCCAAACTTCAGATATCCCTCAAAGAGTGTTATGAAACAGAATATTGGATAGAAATAGCGCAAAAAGCAAATATTATTTCGGAAGATGTTTCAAAAAGTGTGTTGCACGATTGTGGTTCTATCCGCAGAATGTTGATCGCCTCTATCAACACAGCTAGGGGGAACGAAAAGTGAACATTGAACAAAATTTGAGTCACAACTGGTTCATTCATGCAGATGACACAGACAAACGCTTGTATGTTTCAAGAAAAAAGCCGAATCCGAGCGGTGCTTTATCTCCGTGTAATATGTCTCCTGATGACGTTGATTATGAAATGAGCCAGGGCAAAAACAAAAAAGTCCTTGAAATTTGCGGAATGGAGCAAAAAAGCTTTGAATATTTTGTTGAGAAATATGGAGAAACATACGAATTTTTAAGTTTTTTTAAATGCCAGCTAATATC
>JAZRDI010000084.1:0-9078 GCA_045660185.1 Eubacteriales bacterium
TAGAGCTGTATCAACTCCGTAGCATCTTTGCTTGTCGGACTTGCTTCGCTCACAATGTCAACCTTTACATCGTCACCAAATATCTCCGCTGCTGTTCCACCCATGGCTTTATAAATAGCCACAACAGTCGTAATAGTCGGGTTCACCGTCTTTTTCTGAAATATTCGAGTTACCGTACTTTCCGGTACACCACTCTTTGCTGAAATTTCCAATGCACTCATGCCGCTTTTCGCCTTCAAAGCTATCAGACGATCAACAATGCTGGTATCTACATCTACCAAGTTTGAATCCTACTTTCTATTATCTTTGGTACCCCTCGTTTGCAAGGATGATACCTAAGTTTTGCATCCATGATGCCCGTTTTTTGCAAGCGCAAACTTGGTTCGCATTGCAAACCGAAGTTGCGTATTGTTTCCTCATTTTTGCTACGATAAACTATGCTTAACAAACATTTTACCAAAAAAGAAGGTTCATGTCAATGACACTCGAAAAACTTTACGAAATTCTCCACAACATTCCCAATGAAGCCATTGTGCTTATCGACTCTGACCAAGGCTATGCCGAGGTCAACACAATATTCGTTGAATACCATGTCGATGGCAGAGTTCATGTTGTGCTTAGTGAGAGGGAGTGACCTCCGGTTGCCAGTCCTCAGGTAAGAGTCCAAGGGATTTGAAGTAGCCGATGGGGTCACGCCGCTGCTTGCCTGGGAAAGTCAGTGCTTGGATTGGGGTTAGTCCCAATTTTTCAACCCGAGTAATTGCCGTTGTATATGAGACTCCATACTGCTTACACCACTTGCTCACGCTTTTCGTTTCTCCGTCTATGGTCCATACCTTTATACCTGTGCGTGATCTGCGTGAAACGGAGGGTTTCACGCAAGTCTTGTTCATAAGCTTTTCGCACCTTTCATCCGCAAGCGAAACGCTTTCCTTGTGTTCGCCCTCAAGCTCCGGCACATAATCTTTTAACACCTCAAGGAGAAAATCGGTCCCGGCAATAACAATGCTTTGATGCACCACCGTAAAACTGTGCATTCCCACGTTCTTCCTGAGATAGTCTTTTGCTCGCTCCGCCGTTGCCATTTGATTTACTCGGGGGGCATCCTCCTTGGGAACTCGCTTTAATATTTCGAAAAACGGCGGCAAATCACGCCGGGCAAGTTCCTCGTCAATTTCTGAAAGGAGTGAACCGAGAGACTGTAAACCCCATACAAAATTCTCCCGGCGGTCAAACACCCAGCGAAGAAAAGCGGCAGCGTTTGTTGTGTCAGGTGAGGCCCGGTGACATCGGTGACACAACAAAAACAGGTTGGGAGGCTTGTTTTCACCACCACACACCTCGGGTATTATGTGACATCTATCCAGCTTGTGTCTGGTCAACTTATCGACCCAAGGGTTCCCTGTCTCTGGCCATTCGTCATATTCAAATATAACTTCACCACACCCCCAACACTGGGGGACATCTTCTTCCTCAACCACCGGGATTGTTTCGGCAGGGGTTATATCCGTAAAACTCACAACCTTTCCTTGTCGTGTTATACACTTGTCCTTCCAAAAGTCCACAATAACACTATGAAGGGGGAGAGGCTTTTTCTTTGTCATATGTTAGTTGTCTCCTATCTAAATCTGCCCGTCTTGCTCTCGTACTCTTTAACTAAGACATACCATGTGTTTCTCTTCACACCCAGTTTCTCCATTGCGTATGTAGCTGTTCGCTCTTTGCGCTTGACCTCGTTATACAGCTTTTCGAACAGCTCTTTATCAATTTTCATAGGCTGCTTCCCCTTATATTTGCCTTGAGCCTTTGCAACAGCGATACCTGCGGTTTGCCTGCGTTTTCTTTCTTGGGTTTCTTGCTCTGCAATATAGGACACGATGGTTAGTACGATTTCAGAAACCATTTGTCCCATTGTATCACCCGGAACTTTTTTTCGGGTATCAAGAATTGGCATATTCATCACAACCACATCACACTCGACCTCCTTTGTGAAGTATTCCCATTCTCTCTTTATTTCTTCGGCGTTTCTCCCGAGCCTATCAAGGGCATCGAAAAACACGACATCACCTTTTCGGGCTATGGTTTTTGCCCTTTGGTAGTTATCTCTTTTCTCTAAATTCCCAGCGTTACCAGTACAAGCATCGATAAAAATATACCTCTCGTCAATGCCTTCTTTCAAAAATGCCTCTATCTGTCTTTGTGGGTTCTGATCTTCAGTGGAAACTCTGCCTATCCCAATTTTTATTCCATTCATGTATATTTTCCTCACTTTCTTTGTGTTTGCTTTATTTTATCATATCCAAACACTTTTGTCAATAGTTTTGTTTGCTTGTTTGTTTTTGCTTTTTGCTTTTTTATTTTTTTCGGCTACTCGAACCACTCACCAATGCCGGGGCGGGCCCCGAAATTGACCCCCGGGGTGCCTGGACCGTTGCAGGGAGCTTTTTCGTATTCTTACATTATATAGAGAATAAAAAAAGCTCCGTTTTGGGTATACCCTATATAAATTATGAAAATAGAGGGTATCGCATTTGTTTAGAATGACAAAACGGAATAATTTGTTTGTTAGGGTATTGACAATCCAAAACAAACGCTATATAATAAACTCAAACAAACAAAACAAACAACAAGCATAAACGGAGGCACCAAACAATGACACTTGAAAAGCTTAGAAGACTTATTGCAGATCTCCCGGCTGACATGATTGTATTAGTACAACTTGAGAAAGGCGCGGACGATTTGCAGACGGTGCGCATTGAGTACCACAATGACGGAAGATCACATTTAATATTGACAACGGAGGAATAAAAAATGCTTGATCTAATAGGCAAAGCAACAAAGGCAACCGCTGCCGTTGTTGGCGTTGTGGGGCTTGTGTGGCTCCCGATTGCGGCAAGTGGCGAAACAATACCCGATATTATAAACGGCTTTGTGTGGGGCTTTGCAGCCCTTGCAACGGCGGCGATATTGGGAATAGTTAGTTATTTTATAAATGAAAGAGGGGAATAAAATGTACAACGAAATTATAAAAAATATTGTCCGCCGCTGGGGCGGCTATAGGGAAAGGGAAATATTAAAAAATCCGCATACCGTGGAAAAGTCCGGAACTTGGAACAACGAACACAAAGTATTATATGTCACTGAAACAGAGCCACAAAAAGACGGTTACCGCAACGGGTTCGCCGTTGATATCATAACTAAAAGTATTGTAGGATAAAGGAGAAAAAGCAATGAAAACATACAATGAAATATTAAAAGAGATTGAAAACGCAGGAAAAGAACTGAAAAAGGCAGAAGAAACCGAAAGCAAACTAATAGCCGAAATTACAACGGCGGAAAGCTGGGAAAGAAAAAAAGAAATTAAAAAATCACTTTCCGATAAGATCACAAAAGCAGCAACAAAAAAAGAGGATCTAAACATTACTATTAAGATGTTGAAAAATAATGCCCGTGTTGCTTTGTTCCATGAAGTTATGCCGGCGATCGTTGAAACTCTGGAAAAATACAAAAATAAGCCCTACGGGGAAAAGACCCGCCAAAAGATAAGCGATGAAATAAAAGCGTTAAGCGGGTGCCGCTGCTATATCGGCGGAGGCTACGGCAATACGGATATAAATATTTACCCGGATAAATACGGCTACGAAATAACCGCGGGGACCCTTAACACGCCGTTGCTTGTTGAAAACAAAATCCAGCCGGTAAGCGTGGAGGATATAAAGCTATATTATATAAAAAATACTTATATTGAAGACATCCCCGCCGCTATTGCCGAAATGCGCGCGGCATACGCTAAAGCTGTAGAAACGCAAAAAGAACTTGAAAAAATTTGCAACCAATTCAACGCCTTTGCCGTGGAGGGGATCACGCCAATTTATAAAGATAAATATATTTATGAAAGGTTTACGGTGTAAAAAATGAAGCGCAAAAAAATAGATTTTCGCGACTTTGGAAAATATGGTATAAACTATATCGCGTTTCAACGTGTGAAAAACTTTAACGGGGTCCGGGGAACTCGCTATATACTGGATAAGAAGTTAACCCCGGAGCAGGAAACGGCGGTTAGGTCTTGGAAAAATGTAACAATAGGGAGCGCGACAAACAGATACGCCCCCGAAATAAAATACAATACCGTAACACTTTGGGAACGTTGCATATGAAATATTTTTATCTTGCTATTACCGTAGAGGAAAGCGGAAAATATTATAGTTATATTATTAAGGTTTCGCCCTCTGATAATGTATTATCAAAGTTAAAAATCAATGGTATTTTGTGGGCTAATATATGCCCCACAAAGAAACAAGCCGCCGCCGTGGTAAAAACGTGGAACGCGACACACAAGGCAAACGGCACTTATTTATTTGATAATCCCAACTTTTGAAAGGGGGTGACAACATGATTATAATACTTTGTATTCTGTTGCCGCTAATGATAATTTTATCAGCAGCGAAATAATAAAAAAAATTCCGGGGCCTTGAGTCCCGGAGTTATTTTTTGTCTTTGGTCCCGTGATCCGGGGCTTTCTTTTTTTGCCTACGGTCCGCCGGAGTACATACACCAAAATATAACTATGCCTTTAAAGGCTCTCAGAAGCTCTACAAGGGGCTTTATTTTTAGGGGCATAGTTATACCCATGATATATAAAACGCCCCCAGAGGCTCTGAGAGGCTGTAAAAATATGGAAAAAGCGACTTCCCTCATCAGAAAGCCGCCTTTTTGTTCGGGGCGTGGTGTCAAAAATATAAGCTATATATGCGTTTTCTCGTCAAATATGCGTTTCTCGGTCAAAATTTAATCTTCCACGATATCATTATCAATGGATTCTGCAATTTCTTCCATGCTCTTAGGCGCACCGAGAGCGTTTTCGCTTGGCTCAAGAACAACCTTCTGAGTCTCAACATATCCATACTGCGACTTCAAAATGAATATCGCGGATATATTGTTCACAGCGTTCGTGAGTGCAGCTTGTTCCAAGTTAGATTTAACGGCATCGCAGATTTGGTCAATGAACCTGCCTGTTTTAGATTTGTTATCCACTCTTGCCTCCAACGACTTGAGCGAATATCCCATCCAGTTTGCAAGCCCACGCTTTGAGGGCATCATACCGAGACCACCGCAGAACTCGAAATATTCCTGAGTGTACTTAGCCACATCTGCGATATTATCCAAGTCACACGGAACATGAGTCAACGACTCCATCAGCAATGAAGTTGATCGGGATATCAAATTTGCAATTTTAGAGTCCGGGTCAGGTTTCGGAGCAAACTTTCCCTCACTTGGTATAATTTGAAGCGAAAGCGGCTCTGCAACCTCTGTTTCGGGTTTAGGGAACTGTTGGAGCCACTGTTTAACTTCGGGCTTTGGTGGCACAGGCAAAGCAGCTTTGAATTGTTCCACTTGTTCTTCGGAGAACAAAGCCGCCTCCTTATTGTTTATATAAGCCGGAGTGATCCACTTCCATCTGAGCCAATTTCTTACGGTCTGAGCGGTCACGCCCAACTCTTGCCCTAATTGGGCGGTTGAGTAGTTCATGAAATAAACCTCCTTTTTGGGTCAGAACTAAAGAACAGAACTAAAGCCTTTTTCAGGTCACTTTATATTTATATTTTTAGGGGGTCATTTTTTCCCTATATATAATATATACTTTTCTTTAGTTCTTTAGTTCTATAATAAAAATAAAATAAAAATACAGCGTGTAATACGAGGCAAAAGAAGTATTTTACGAAGTAAACCACGGAACTAAAGCTTCTGCCCTTTAGTTCTCGTTTAGTTCTTTAGTTCTCCAATATCTCACGCCATTGGAAAATTCGGTCTCAAGTTCGGTCCTATGCTCTGCGAAATGCTTGCCAATTCGCCTTAACACCTTGCGTGACGGCTCCGGCTTGTAGCCGTTCCTGTCACACCACAGGGTGTAGTGTGCATATAAATCGGAGTAGGACAGGCGATTGTCTATATGCACTTCACGGGCAAAAGTGAGGGTAGGATCGGAGTCTTCCTTGAACTCGTCCAGCTTTGCGCCTTGCTCGTTGGTCTCTGTCAGGCTGCCACACGATTTAAGCAACACATAACCATCAAGCACCCAATTAAAAATACCGGGCAAGCGTGAGCTATCGGCAAACTTGGACTCAAGGGTTTTATCCAAGGGGCGTTCGTTGGGAAGTCTTGGGTGTTCCACAAACTTTAGGGGGAACTCCACAAAAGCAAGTCTGCGTGAGAAGCCGTTTGACTTATCGCCTATTTCGGGGTAGTCGTTAAGGGAGAGTATCATTTTCGCCCTTGGCTTGAATTTGATATAATCCTTACCTTTGTAGCAAGCAAAAACGTCATCGCCTGCAACTACCTGTTTGAAAGTTTCCTCTGCACCATAGACATTCGACTTAACCTCTGCTGAGATATTAAGCATTGAACCCAACAGATGAACGGCTTGGAAGTCCTGTGCCAACTTAGAAACTCCAATGCTGGTAACGTTGCTTTCACCGAAAACTTTGGTTAAAGCATTGAAATAGATTGACTTACCGTTTGCACCGTCACCGATCATGGCAAGGCATTTCTGTAGGCGGTTATCGGGATATAGAACATACCCGGCATATTCTTGGAGCAGCGACATTCGCCTGTCATCGTGGTCTGTGACGGTCTCAATATAGTTCACCCAATCCTCTGACGTTGCGTTTGGGGTAAAGGGATAGTCCAAGCAGTAGGTACAGTAGTCGGAGTCCCTGTGTTCGCGGAAAGTATAATAAGGTGGTTCATCGGTAAGATCCAAAGTGCCGTTCACGAAGTTCATAACCGGGTTCATGTTGAAAAATTGGTTCGTGACAACTGTTGCCTTGATAACACGAAGAACACTTGAAAGCCTTGAGCCTGAGACATAGACACCGAGGGAGTCCTTGATATAGCCCTCAACAGCGGTATCGGTCATGCCCTCCCAACACTTGCCGTTGTACTCGAAAAAGGATATATTTGGGTGGAACAATAGCTTGTGCTTGGCAAGAACCTCACGGGCAATTTCATCGTCAGCCGGGGCTTTTTTACAGTCCTTTATGAGCGATTTGAGCAAATCTGCATCATGGATGCCCGCCCTCTGTATAGGGATAAAAAATTGGTCAACTTGCGGAATTGACTTGTAGCGGCAGACTTTACGGGCAAATTTCTCAAGCTCTGTAAAATCGGTAATTCCCGTTGCAAGAAACTCAAGCCCGTCTGTTGCTGAGTCGATTATTTCTGAGAGCTTGCCACCATCGGCATAATACTCGGAAATATCCTTGTAAGTCGGAGGAACTTTGCCGACAATACATGGTATGCGATACTCAGTCAAAAGTTTGGTCATGCTCAGAGTGAACGCTTCACCGGCATGGGAAACTTTGTCATTGTCGAATACCAAGAACACCTGCTTGAACGACTTGGCAATAGATATCAGCGTTGGTATTTGCTCCTTGGAGAAACGACCCGTGATGGCTGATATTACCGAGTAGTTGTCTTGGTCGAAGGACAGGGCATCGAAAGCTCCCTCGGCAATTACGAGCAGCTTGCGTTGTGGGTCACGGTCCAAGGTATGCAAGCCCCACACCGTGTGTTCGCAGAGTTCGTTGGCTGGGATTTGCATTTTCATGTATTTTTTGTCTTGCATAGCAGATCCCGGAAGAGCGCGAGTTGCGTAGTAGCATATATAGCCGTTCTTCCAGTAGGGGAAGCATAAACGTCCGTCCTCGGTTCGTCCGAGTTTCACGCGGTTTATGGTTTCGTCCGTTATGCCTCGTTGGTGCAAATATTCGCGGTCACGGTCCGTTAGGTGTTGGTGGTAGCTCTCGATCTGAGAGCATAGCATATTGGTGTAGTCCACCCAAGCGGAACAGTCCTCGCTGACATCTGCACCTGTGAGTTTGCCAAGCTCACGGATAGCTCGGCCTTTGTCGCCGTTGTAGAGCAAGAGAGCAGCAAGATCGATGACATCACCGCCATTGCCGGAGCCAAAGTCGAACCAATGGTCATCGTGAACCATGAAGGATGTCTTGTTGGTAGCTCCTGCACGAAGGGGGGACACACAACGGTCCCCCGAAAATTTTATATCCAGTCCGTTGCGTTGAGCGAACTCAACGCAGGACAGACGGGATTTTATTTGTGATATATCGGTTCGCATTTATTTTTTACACCTCCTAAATTAAAACATTACACACAGCCTACCTTCGGGAACATATACATAGTGTCCGCAGTTATCGAGCATTACGGGATAACCGTCTTCGTCAACGCCGAAGAACGCCAAGCAGCCTGTGATTATATTTTTAGCCCAAGGCTCCTTGCGGAGCTTATTTGTATCGGGTGGGAGTCCCGTTTCGGGGTCGATTATAGAAAACATATTATTTACCTCCTTTGGAAAGTTCCTCGTACTGTGTTCTGAGCATTGCCTTGTATTTAGCCCGGCAATCCGCGCACTTAGCTGCCGTCAGCACTGACATCAGCATAACACCAAAGAACACGGAAAAGGGTATGATAAGTATAAGCCATAATGCGTTAATCATCGTTATATTTGCTTCCTCCTTCCAAGTATTGCTTGCCGTCTTCGGTTTTGCACCATTCGATATATTCATCCCACATTTCTTCTGTTAGCAACTCTGTGTGACCAAACATAATTGGTACAAGCTTGTCTTTATGTTTTTCAAAGAGCCAATGGCTCAAGCTTTGTGTTAGTTTAATCATCGTTATTGTCCTTCAAATAACTCCTTGTATTTTTCCATGATTTCTGCATCGTCTGATTCAAAACGGGTGCAGATATGCCAATGCTCAACCTTGCCGTTTTCTTCTGTCTGCACAACATCATTGCAAGGGAAAAGGCTCAAATCAAACCTTGCGTTCTCCATGGCATCCCATATCGGACAGCCACCTTTTTCTGGGTGCTCTGCAAATCCTTCTTCGCTCAGTTTCCCGTGTTTACACCGATAACAAAAACATTCGAGAAAAAACTCATAGCTCATGCCGTTGGAAAACGGCTTTGATGGCTTCAACTCGGTCATGCTTCTTCCTCCTTTCTTGTTTTAGGACACATCCTTGTCCCTTCAAAGTGCGACCAACTTGTTGGAAGAAGGT
>JAZRDI010000085.1:0-11163 GCA_045660185.1 Eubacteriales bacterium
GAGATAGAGGTTAGAGCCGGCATAGCCCTCAAACATATTCGCGCCGGCACTTCTTGCAGCTATATACTTATAGCCGTTAAGGTCGAAGTAAAGAGTGGCATTCTTATTTACCTTGTAGGTACCGGTTGTTACGTCTATATCTGACCAGAGAACAACCACAACAGTCTTACCCTCTGTAAGAACAGACTGAACGTTTGCGGCAATGCTCTGAACATCATCCTCAAAGTAATATGAGATCTTGCCGTCAACGCTTACTGTGTAGTAATACTTGATGCTGTCACGAACGGAGGACATCAAAACCACGCCGTCTACTATATCGCTTGCCGCAATAACGGACGAGCCGGATGTTGTCTTCCATCCAATGATCTTCATAAGGTAGCCGTCCTTATAGATAGATGCATCAGAAGAAGCGAATGCTCCTATGGTGCTTCCGATGGTTGCATAGCTCGTTGCATCGTCAATGCCGAAATCGTCATCCTTGAAGTGGACCTTTATAATCTCAAAATCCTTTGCCTTAACGAAGTTAACAACACTTCCGTAATCACGTGCTACGTGAGTTGCGGAGGAGAATCCGCCATAGGTCTTGCCGTTAAGGATTATCTTGTTTGAGCCGTTTATGGGGAGAACGCTTGCAATGTTTTCCTGAAGCTCGATTACAGAACCGGGCTTGATTGCGTTTACAAGCTCATTCTCGTATTTGTAGTCCTTGCCGTCAACAGAACCTACAACCTTTGCATCGTAGTAGGTATTGTTGTCGGGCATTATGGAGATCTGGGGGTTATCTACGATCTTCGCGGTGGGGTTAGCGGTGATCTTTGCAATATCAGCGCAAGCCTTGTCGTCAGCCTTGTAGTAGCTGAGTCTTGTGTTATCGATAAGGATAGAAGAATTGTCAATGCATCCGAGATTGAAGCGGATAGAGTCGATCACGAGAGTGCTCTTAAATTCACTGTCAACGGGTGTGAAGAAGTTGCTAACGGTTGTGCGCCATTCGCCGTTAATGTAAACGTGAAGGTCTATCTGCATTCTGGAGCGTGCTCTTTCAATGCCGTTTACCTTATACGTGTCGTAGTTATCGATCCAACCCTTGATCTCGAAGACGTAGGTAAATCTCGACCACGTTCCGTCTGTGGGAAGCTGATAGCTCTTGTCAGCCGAGGTCATCGTTGCCAGGTTGTTGTTTCCGGAAAGCGCGCTGCTTACAACGCCGTTACCGGTGAACTTGGTAGCGTTGATTCCGTAGTGGACCTGAGCGATAGATGCATAGTAAGGAGCGGTTTTTGAAGAATCGTAGTAGAGCTGGTTGCAACGAGTAATGATCGAAGAACCGACCGTGGGATAAATGCCTCCGTCTGTTGCAACGTCAAATTCCTGCACTATGTACTTGTAATTCTGAACCGCATAATCGGATGCCTTATCGTTCGTAACTGTTATCGTGTTGTTCGAGGAGTTATAAGAAACGGCCGCTGAACTAGGGATCAAGCCTGTCTTCATTTCGACGTATGGGTCTGCGGTAGCGCTGTCATTTCTGGATGTGGCATCGTTTGCGGCGGTGTCAACCGACCACTTGAAGTATCCGTTTTTGCCGCTTGCACCAACAACAGCCTCGGCTGTTCCGAAGTCTCTTACGGCTTCAACAATAGAGTCATTGGGCTTTGTTCCGGAAGCCGTTGCCTTGCTGTCATCTTCGGCGGTGGGCTTTCTGGACCAGGCACTCGTGGGATTGTAAATGGATGAATATGTAGCATTGAGGTTATACTGATCCTTGGGAAGCTCGGTGAAATAACCTACTGCATATGTTTTAGTTTCGAAAAGACCTGTGGGGATTTTAACATTGTCATACTTCGTTCCTGCGAGAGTGTAGCACGAAGCTCCGGACTTGGGCGCTGCGGAAGGCGCTACGGGAGCGGTTACAAATGCTACGTTTTCAAACTTAACGCCAAACCAAGTGTCGGGAGTTTCGCCTGCCTCTGCAATTCTGTATCCGGTTATATTCTGGTTAGAATCCTTTACCGCAACATACTCTGCGTATGCAAGACCGTTGACACAAACCGACGCGTATGCCGTCGGAGTGTATATAGCGTGGTATGACCATTCTTCAAGAACGTTTTTGCCGTTGTAGTTAACGCCGTCGTACATAACAACTCTGTGTGTTTCGGGCGAGATGTCAACGCCCTTAGCCTTTGCAGCCGCAATAGCATCCGCACCGAAGGGATCGCCGCTTGCCTGCTTAGGTATCTTTACCGCAGCCTTGTCTTTTGAAGGGTCGGTCGCGTTATATGCCGCCGAGCTTCCGGTCTTGTGATCGATGGTACCGCCGTTCCATTTAATGTTTACTCTCTCTGAAACGAGCCACGATGATTCGTATGCAACGTGGTCAGCCGATCTGTAGTTAACGTTATTAAACTCGATCTTACCGGATGCAACGTTGTAATTATCTCTGTGGCTGATTCCGGCAATGGTTCTGTTACAAGAAACAAAGTCAACGTTATCCATGGTCATATATATGCCCTTGTACGCGCTTCCGATGAACAAGCCCGCAAAGGAGTTGTGCTTAAGAACGCTGTAACCCGAGTTGTTTGCATAAAGCTTAGAGTCGTCAACGTCAATTCTAATCGTTAACTCAATGGGAGTTCCGTTTATCTTCGTTGCGTGGTCGCCCGTACCCTCACCGGTATAGAACTCATCCGCATATCCACTGCCTGAGATGGTGAACATATTTCCGTAAACCATGTTAACCACGGAATTGTTTCTGATCGTAAGCTGAGCGCCCTCGTAAATATAAGCAAAGTATGCGGCAGTCGTCGTTGAATGGCGAACGTCGTTCGAAGGCTCGTTTACGGTAATTCTTGCCGCATCAAGCGTTACGTAAGAGTTAACTACATCAGCAAGGGCATTCTTCTGCTCACCAAGCTGTATAAATCTTCCGCCAAGCTTATTGGGGGTAAGCACAATGTCGCCGGAAAATTCAGCGCTTGCTCCGCCCTTGATCCAAAAAAGCACGTCGAAGGTAGAATTCGTGGCAATATTGATACCGTCGCCCAAGCCGTTAACACTAAGCTTCGCTCCGGAAGCAGTGGTTACAAGCCTGTTGGCAACGAGGTCTCCCTCTCCAACGAGATTAAGCTCACCACCGTTTTTGATATCAAAAAGCGTCGTGTAATCCGTTTTTGTAAGCGTGATCTTATGCGAGTTAAGGTCGAGATCAACCTTAGATGCGATCGAGTAGCTTGCGCTGACCGACACATCCTCGTTAAGATAGATCGTTTTGGTGCCGCCTGCAGCCGCAACAGCATCAGCCCACGAATCGTAGCCAACACCGTCGACAGCATACGTTCCGTCAATAGGCGCCTCTTCCGCGGAAACGGCAAGAACAGCCGCCGCTACGATAACGCACACGGAAAGCAGCACTGCGAGAATTTTGCTGAGTTTCTTCATAATTTTTCCCCTTTTCGAAACATAAATGCTTCTTAATATAAATTAAGTAACAATATTATATCATTTTTCTATTTAAAAGTAAATAGTTAAAATGCTGATTTTATAATTATTTGCTTGTGCAATACTGACAAATGAAAGAGCATAAATCCGGAGCGAAAACACAGCTCTTGTTTTCGTTCAATCATGCCGCCCACGCAAAAGAAAAATCGGCTTAAAACACACAGAGCCCCAACCCCGTGTTAAATAAAAATGTTTTTCCAAGCATTATTCCGCGCACCAAACGTATTGTTTTGTTTGCATTTATGACAACGATTATTGTCATTATAGAAAACAAACAAGCCGATAAACGCATCGCGGCAGCTTATCGGCTTTATAAGTAAAACTCGGCTCTTTCGGGCAAAACGAGACCGAATAACAGAAAAAACGAAAAAAACACCAAAAACAACGTCAAATTCGCCTAAATCTTAAGAAAAATGCTCATCACAAGAATATTCACGAGGTACAAGGCACCCATTTTCGTAATCTATCACCGAATATGATGCATTCGTCGGAAATCCGAAGGCGTCGTTCCATTTTTCAGGCTCAAGGCCCGAAATTTTGGCAAACAACGAGCGTATTGCGGCGGCATGAGATGCAACGAGGATAGTTTCATTCAAATGGCGCTCGGCAAGCTCGAGAAGGCATCTTTCAAGCCTTGCAGCAAGCTCGACTACGGCTTCACCGCCCGGAGCGCAAAAGGTTCCGAATTTTTGGCGCCATTCAACTCGGTATAGGTCGGTATCCTCAAGATCGGAAACGAATGCCCCCTCCCATTCCCCCATAAAGATTTCTCTAAGGCCGGCATGAGGGATAACGTCGACGGAGCGAAGCTCAGCGTGAGGCTTTGCCGTATCATAAGCTCTTATAAGATCACTCGAATATATCGCATCAAAATGCAAATGCGAGAGAGCCTTGGCACATTTTCGCGCCTGTTCATGTCCAAGCTCCGTCAAACCAAGATTCGTGTGACCCAGAATAGCCCTGTTGGCATTACCAACGCTTTCACCGTGTCTTATAATATATATCCTCATTTTTCAAGACCTCATTTTCCATATTTTTCCATTTCGGCGCAAAAATTGCGCTTGTACATTATAATTATATAAAAATCGCGCCGATTTGTCAATAAAAGCCCCAAAATTGACCAAAAACAATGTTTTCACATAAAACAATCCCTAAAAATTCAAAAAACCAAGGAGCTCAGAATCATCAGAAAACTCAAAATTTATATAAAATCACAAAAACCGTATACCACACAATAAAGTAAAAAACGTGTTTTTAACGCACAAACATCAAATTAAGCAAAAAGCTCTCAATTTTCCGTTAAACAGCCGTCAAAACATTTTTTCTCTCATAAAAATATATTAAAACAGCTTTTTTATCAAGAAAATACGATAAAATCGCAACGAAAAGAAGTAAAAAGCATTTTAAGTTTTTTGAAATCGCCAAAAACCATTGAAAAACCTAGATTTTATATTTAAAAAAACACGGAGCAAATAAAAAAACGCAAATCCACCACAAAATGGCGGTGAAAACACCACAAAAAACATAAAAAACGCAACATTTCAGCCGAAGAAGCTAAAAATTCATTATAATGACAGATTATAGGCGCAAAACCACGCAGATAGCACAAAATGCAAGTAAATAGACGCAAAAATTAGAAAACACAAGCGCAAATATACCCAACATAAGCAAAAAACACAGCAAAAAGAACAAAGAAAACGCTTTTTGATTGTTTCACGTGAAACATTAAAAAACTTAATATACCAAAAGCCACATCATTTATGACAAAACACCTCTATGTTTTGCAAAGATTACACCATTGTTTACAAAAAGAGCATACCAGCCCTGTAAAAGAGGCCGTATTTTTTGAAACACACTTCACTTGCACAAATACGCCATTATCCCCAAACACATCTATAATTCAGCGCGACGCGCTTTCGCCTAAACGAAAACGCATGCATCTTTAAGCGGATTTCATGCCCGAAAGCATCATTTCACACAAAAAAAGGCATTATATCGGTCTTTTAGAAGAAAAATTTGCTTATTTTCACACCTATCATGCGTCGGAACGCGCACAAAAACCGCAACGACAAACAAAACTGCAATTTGTTTCACGTGAAACATTTGTTTTTTAAACCAGCAAATCGCCATATAAGTTCATCGATTTTCAATCTTAGAGATTTGGGAAGTAGATGAATACATTGTTTCACGTGAAACAACAAAAAAGGGCGTATTGAAAGTAAAATCATGCCGCTTTTGAGTTTTTTCTCATCAATATCTTTGATAGACAATTCATTGTACGGATAAAATATGTTTAAAATTTGTTTGCATATAAATTGCAACATTGTATTGACATCAAAGTTTATAAAATGGTATAATAAATGTGATAAAATGCACTTAAATATGCGTGCGCGCTATAAAACTGCCCATTTTGATGCTTTTTAGCGCAAATTCAGCATTCTCGGAGGTAATAATGGCTAAGGTTGTATCATTCTCAAACCAGAAAGGCGGAGTTGGAAAAACAACTTCTTGCGTTAATATATCAGCACAAATAGCCAACAAAGGCAAGCGTGTTCTTATGATCGATATGGACCCGCAGGGAAACGCGACAAGCGGTCTTGGAATATCAAAATCGAAGATAGATAAGACGATTTACGAAGTAATTATCGGCAAAGCCCACATAAAAGATGCTATAATTACAACAAAATTCAAAAATCTTTCGGTTGTGCCTGCTAATATCAACCTTGCAGGAGCGGAGCTTGAGCTTAATGAGCTTGAGGATTTTGAAAACTACCTAAAAGACGAGCTTGAAACTATCAAATCCGATTACGATTACATATTTATCGATTGCCCTCCGTCTCTTGGAATGCTTACTGTAAACGCTCTTGCCGCTTCAGACGGTGTCGTTATCCCCATGCAGTGCGAATTTTACTCGCTTGAGGGTATGTCGCAGCTCCAAAACACTATCAAAAAGATACGACAGCTCTACAACCCTTCGCTTAGAGTTGTAGGAATACTTCTTACAATGTATAACGGAAGGCTCACTCTTACAAGTCAAGTAGTTTCAGAGCTAAAAAAATACTATGCGGACAAGCTTTTCAAGGTTCCGATTTCCAGAACAGTCAGAATCTCTGAGGCTCCGGGCTACGGAGCACCTATTTGCTATCACGACCCATACGGTAAGGGCTCGCTCGAGTATGCAAGCGTTGCAAAAGAGCTTATGATGAGAATTTAACGCTCTGTTTGTCAAAAAAGCGAGCAATTTGCGATTTTCTTACAGAGAAAGCTCTATTCGACAAAGAACAATAAAAAGCGAGTTATTTAGATGCCGTTTGCCGTAATTTATCAAGAATTAAAAAAGTTATCCGCAAATTAAATAGTCAACAATGTTGAAAAATCGTCTATAAAACGCGCTTTTTTGATTTTTATTCACTTAAAATCCGTTTAAAATTCGACCTTTATTGATTTTTACCATTTTTTACCAATTCGATAATAACATAGCATTATAAGGAGATTTTTTATGCCTAAGAAGAAAAACAGCGGTCTTGGCAGAGGTCTTGACGCAATATTTCTCGAAAACACACTTGATGAGACTGTTGATAAGGAAAATCGTATAAATATACTTAAGCTGGCGCTTATCGACCCAAAAAGCGACCAGCCGAGAAAGAACTTTGACCAAGATTCGCTTCTTGAGCTTGCGGAGTCCATAAGAGAAAACGGCTTGCTTCAGCCCATAATCGTGCGCGAATACGGTGACGGAAGATATCAGATTATCGCAGGCGAGCGCCGTTTCAGAGCATCTAAGATTGCAGAGCTTAGCGAAATTCCCGCAATTATAATGAATAAGGACGACCAAAAGGCAGCTGAGATCGCGCTTATCGAAAACATACAAAGAGAGGACCTCAATCCTATCGAAGAAGCAATGGCGTTCCGCGCTCTTGCAGAAAACTACGACCTTACCCAAGAGGAGCTTTCCGAAAAGGTAGGAAAAAGCAGAAGTGCGATAGCAAATGCAACAAGACTTCTCGATCTTCCCGACGAAATCCTTGAAATGATAGTCGAGGGCAAGCTTTCCGCAGGTCACGGCAGAACTCTTCTTGCAGTAAGAGTGCGCGAGGATATGATAGAGCTTGCACGCCGTACAGTTCTTGAGGATCTTTCAGTAAGACGCCTTGAGGAAGAGGTTAAGAGAGCAAACAAGAAGAAGTCAACAGTCGAGGAAGAGTTCGAGGGACGGGAAATAGTAAACTACTTCCGCGAAATGGAAACCAAAATACAGTCGCACCTCGGCAGACAGGTCAAAATATCCGAAAAGGGCAGAAAAAAGACTCTCACCCTCTTTTACGAGGATAACGAGGACCTTGACGAGCTTTTGAAGGATATCTGCGGAGAGGATTTCCTTGACGAGCTTTAATAAAGAGGCGGCGTGAAACAAAGCATTTAACGTTCACGCTCTCTGATTTTAACGATTTGGTTTAAGCTCCAAATCGCCGCAGGCTGTATCGAAAAACCAATTTACAGCTTGCATGGTCGCCCGCGCGACAGAATGGAGAAAAAATGAATATTTTTGAAAAAATCGAAGTATGGAAGGACGAATACATCTTTTTAAAGCACCTTTTCCTTGACTTCTCCGACTATCCAAACCTTGCAATCACCTTTCCGATAGGACTTGTACTTTTCTTTTGCGCCATAGCGCTTCCCCTTTGTGTCTTTTTCATAAGCTATAAGGAAGCCGTTGCGTCGAAAATAGCCTCACAGCTTTTGAGGCACGATGCAATATCCGAGGACAAGGCGCAAACGCTCGCAAAGCTTCGCCTTAACGAAAAGAAATATAAGAAGGCTCTCTCCTCAAGCGGCAAGCTTGCCGGCATAGTTGCAAGAGCAGGATACAGCAAGCCGAGCTACGAGGAATATTTGAAGGCATCAAGAAAAAAGAAGTCCACGCCCGCATTTGATATAGATTTCGAATCCGAATGCTTCTATATCCGCACCGAAGAGCTCGACAGCGCAAAAAGACTTGCCGAGCAAGACAGAAGCACGCTTTTGAAGCCGATCATCTTATCAGCCTCACTACTCGTTATTTTTGCAGTTTTGTTTATCGTAATGCCCGACCTTTTAAGCGTTCTTAACACTTGGGTTGGAAAGTAAAAAAGGAGATTTTCTATGAAAAAATTTGGTATTCAGCTTTGGTCGGTAAGAGATTTTCTTGAAACCGAAAAGGACGTTAAGGAAACCTTCAAAAAGCTCGGAGAAATGGGATATACCGAGGCGCAAACGGCAGGCACTTATTCCTTTATGTCCGCTGAAAAGTTTGCACAATACGCTAACGATGCCGGAATTTCGTTTTGCGGAACGCATTACGATTACAATTTAATGAAAAACGATGTAGAAGGTACCGTTGCTTATCATAAGGCTCTCGGAACGACAAATATCGGTATTGGCGGCGCAAGCGGCAGCTTTAAAACCAAGGAAAGCACTGTTGCTTTTGCGCGCGAATACAACGAGCTTGCGAAAATCTACGGTGAATACGGCTTCCGCGTTTCTTACCACAACCATTCTATCGAAGGCAGAAAGTTTGACGGCAAAACGATAATGGATATTCTTATCGAGGAGCTCACCGCAGACAATGCTTTCTTCTGTCTTGACAGCTACTGGCTTCAGCATGCAGGATTTGACGTTTGCTCTATGATAGAAAGACTTGCAGGCAAGGTTGATATTCTTCACCTTAAGGATATGGCGGCTTGGCGCGAATATCCGGGCGCTGACGGCAAAAAGATATACGCCCCCGGAATGACAGAGGTCGGAACGGGAAATATGGACTTCGCCAAGATCATTGCCTGCGCTGAAAAATGCGGCACGAAGCACTTTATTGTTGAGGACGAGTATTACACCACGGGCAATTCCCTCGAATCCGTAAAGATAAGTGCCGACAACATCAAAGCAAAATTTCTTGAGAAATAACCGGAGTTTTCCCAAAATAACGAAAGCACTTACGGCAATTTATCCGTAAGTGCTTTCGTTTTGCTTTTTAATTTTAATCAATGGTTTAAAGTCGGATATGAAATGACGTGTCACGCCACAAATTTTATAGACACTTATGTGCAAATTATCACCTCGCACGGCTTGGATATTTTTCTCGCATACTCTATCACAAATTTTGTTCCTTTTGATTTGTTATCCCAAAAAACAAGAACCTTGTCACAATACTCCACTATTTTTTTGTTTCTTATAATGGGTGCCGCACGTGCATAACGTTCGTACTCCGGAAGAAACACAGTAAGTTTTATTGCGTTATCTTGTGCGTATTGTGCCGCAAGACGATCTACCCCAACTGCACCACCCGAAACAATCTCATCGCACTCGGAAATATGTTTCTCTATTTCCACTTTCGTTATACTTCTTGAACCAACAATAGCTATTTTCATAAAACCTCCTATTAAATTTTGTATACTTAATTTAAGTATACTTATAACATTATACCATAAAATAATCTTAAAATATACTTATATTAAGTTTTTGGGAGATTTTTTATGAGAAATAAAAATAACAAGCATCTTGGAATCGAAATAGACCCCGAGCTTCACTACAAGCTGCATTATATATCCAAGTATTACGGCCGCTCTGCCAACGGTGAGATTCTATATCTTATAAGGCAGGAAATACGCGCTTTTGAAAAGCTCGAGGGAGAAATAGAAATTCCAAAAACCGAGGATAAAGCGTAATTCAAGATAAGCAATCAACCGAAAAACCCATCATTGACGAGAGTAAAAAAAATAGATATTACTGATGTTTTCGCGAAATATCAAAAGCACTTACGGCAAATTATCCGTAAGTGCTTTCGTTTTGCTTTTTAATTTTAATCAATGGCTTAAAGCCGGATATGAAATGATGTGTCGCGCCACATCATGAAATTTATCGTTTCACTCAAGGTGAAATGAAACAAATCCACCCATGCTGAAGGCATTTCACGTAGCGAAGCTAGATTTCGTGAACGAAGTTCATTTCACATATCCCCCGCCAAAAAAATTCCATCGCAATCGCGATGGATTTTTTTATCCAATCCGCAGGATTGGTATGGCATCAACGTGCCTTGCGCGTTGTATGGAATTGCGACAAAGTCGCGCATGGCATCACGCGTCAGCGTGCATTTTTCCGCGGATTGATTCCATACATCACTTCGTGATGATTCCATTCAGACATTAGGTCTGATTCCATACCGCAACGAGTTGCGGATTACATACACGCCCTTTGGCGTGATGAAGATGCGAACGTCAGTGGCGCTTTATATCAAGACAAGCACACGCCTCGGTGCCAAATGGTTGACTTTAGATGAAAAAATATGGTATAATAAACTCACCGATAAATAAGAATTTGACGAATGGAGATTTCAAAGTGAAAAGGCAATCAAGAAAATTATCATCAAAACAGCTTGCACTCGTTTTGATTCCTTTCATAAGCACAATTTGCTGTTTAGTATACTTTCTTTTTACCAAGCGATATTGCACGAAGAAATGTCTTTTTTCATTATTAAAAGCTTGTTTAGCTACCTTTGTTTCGGGTGTTGTATTGATGTTTGTTGGATTATTCTCATACACCGTAACCGCCGTAATTTCCCTTGTGTTGATGGGTATTGTAATGAACTTCGTTTTCTTCAAATCTTATAGCAACACAGTAGGTCAGTAAATT
>JAZRDI010000086.1:0-43560 GCA_045660185.1 Eubacteriales bacterium
CCTGCAACCTTAAAGTCCATATCTCCGTAGAAGTCTTCAAGACCCTGAATGTCGATCATTGTATCCCAAGAACCATCTTCCGCTGTGATAAGACCGCAAGAAATACCTGCAACAGGAGCCTTAATCGGAACACCTGCATCCATAAGAGCAAGAGTAGAACCGCAAACAGAACCCTGAGAAGTAGCACCGTTAGAACTTACAACCTCGGATACAAGGCGGATAGCATAGGGGAATTCCTCTTCGGAAGGAAGAACGGGAACAAGAGAACGCTCAGCGAGCGCACCGTGACCAATCTCACGTCTGCCGGGAGAACGAAGTGCCTTAGCTTCACCGGTAGAGTAACCGGGCATATTGTAGTGATGCATATATCTCTTTGTATCTTCGTCATCAAGACCTTCGAGCTTCTGAGCATCGGAAAGAGTTCCGAGTGTTGCTATTGTAAGAACCTGTGTCTGTCCTCTGGTGAAGAGTCCCGAACCGTGTACTCTCGGAATTACTCCTACTTCGGAAGCAAGGGGTCTGATCTCGTCCATACGTCTTCCGTCAACACGCTTTTTGTCAACGAGAAGCCAACGGCGAACTATCTTCTTCTGTATCTTGTAGATAAGCTCGGGAAGGATAACCTTAATATCGGGATACTTCTCCTCAAAGGTAGCTACGATGTCATCCATAATAGGCTGCATCTTTGCATCTCTTACGTTCTTATCATCGGTATCAAGAGCTTCCATAACTGCCTTTTCACAATATGCGAAGATTTCATCGAACATATCGTGATCAAGCTCACCGGAAGTGTATGCAAACTTGGGCTTTCCAATCTCTGCAACGATGCTATTGATGAAGGCAACGATCTTCTTGATTTCCTCGTGAGCCTGCATAATAGCGTCAAACATAACGTCATCGGCAACTTCGTTAGCGCCTGCCTCGATCATAACAACCTTTTCCATCGAACCTGCAACGGTAAGCTCAAGGTCGCTTACTTCACGCTCTGCTGCGGTGGGGTTAACAACGATCTTTCCGTCAACAAGTCCCATAAATACGCCGCCGATAGGTCCGTTCCACGGAATATCTGAAATAGAAAGGGCGATAGACGCGCCGATCATAGCGGTAATTTCGGGAGAGCAATCGGGATCTACGGACATAACCGTAAGAAGAAGGGATACGTCGTTACGAAGATCCTTGGGGAAGAGGGGACGTACGGGACGGTCGATAACACGTCCTGCGAGAACTGCCTTCTCGGAGGGCTTACCCTCACGCTTAAGGAATCCGCCGGGGATCTTTCCTACTGCGTACATCTTTTCATCATAATCAACAGAGAGGGGCAAGAAATCAATGCCCTCACGGGGTGCTGCGGATGCTGTTGCGCAGCAAAGAACGGTGGTCTCACCGTAGTGAACGAGTGCCGAACCGTTTGCAAGACCTGCAATTTTACCTGTTTCTACAACGAGAGGTCTGCCTGCAAGCTCATAGGTGTAAACCTTGTAATCATCAAAGGTTTTAATTCTTTCTACCATTTTTCCTCCATTTTTTGAGGTGACGAACATAGCACTTAATTATATCCCGAAAGCGCGTTTTTTGTTTTCGACACATAATTAACTGCTACTTTCGTCCACTCTTGTTTACATTTTTTGTTTTTTCTTTTGTTTTTTGAAAATTGACGCTCAATTTTCGGAATAACTTTGACAAAATTCTCGCTTTCGCAACAAGCGGGAACGAATTCTCGTTCCCGCCTTGTTTTAAAAGCATTAGCAGGAAGCCCTGCGAAAAGCTCTCTCGAAATTACTTTCTGAGACCGAGCTTCTTGATAACAGCTCTGTATCTTTCGATGTCCTTCTTTGCAAGGTAGTTAAGGAGCTGCTTTCTGTGACCAACCATCTTGGAGAGACCTCTCTGAGAGTGGAAGTCCTTGGGGTTCTTCTTCATGTGCTCGGTAAGGCTATTGATTCTATCGGTAAGAATAGCTACCTGAACCTCAGGAGAACCTGTATCCTTCTCATTGATTTTGTACTCAGCGATGATGGCGGATTTTGTTTCCTTTGAAATCATCTTTTCTTCACCTTTCTTTTTATTTTTTCGCCTAAAGCCGCGTGCAATGCGGGTGAAAAGCGCAAGCTATGCAAGGGAAATTCCCAAACAGAGCAAGGCCATACAAAGCACAAAGCCATAGGTCAACACGATGATTATATCACAAAAATTCGAAAAAGTAAATAGTTTTTTCAAAAATATTTTATTTTACCTAAATATTTACTTCTACTGTTTATATCTGTATTAGATATAATATTGTCTAACTATAGTATTATTGAGCCAAAGACCGTATTTAAATATGCACAACTGTGATGTCGCCGCTATATTTTTCGCTTATATTTTTGCCAAAAGAGCTGTTAATGCCTTACTTCTGTGAGATATTTTATTTTTCTCTTCATCGGTAATTTCACCAACCGAGCAATTATATCCCTCGGGCTTAAATATGGGATCATAACCGAATCCGCCCGTTCCGTGACGCTCGGTTAATATTTCTCCGTACATATATCCTTCTGCGGATACCTCGGTTCCGTCAGGATATGCTATTACCATAGCGCAGGTATAATGCGCGCCTCTATCGGTTGCATTCTTGAGCTTTTCAAGCAGGAGATCGTTATTCGCCTCGTCATCTGCATTTACACCATCAACGCTTGCAAATCTGGCACTGTATATTCCGGGAGCGTTATCAAGAGCATGGGCGCATATACCGCTATCGTCGGCAAGACAAGCGCAACCCGAAATGTCTCTCATTTCAACGGCTTTTTTTCTCGCGTTCTCCATAAAGGTTTTCCCGTCCTCTACGGTTTCAAAGTCAATTCCCGCCTCTCTCATGGAAAGAATTTCATCAAAACGAGAGCCGAGCATTGCTTTGATTTCTTTTATTTTATGCTTGTTGTTAGATGCTATTATAAGCTTCATTTTTAGTCCTCACTGTTTTAGTATCCAAGCGAAAGGCTGCCTTAAAAATTTTTCCAAGACAGCCTCGCATAATATTACCTCTACAGAGCAGAATCAAAAACGCTTTACTGCGCATCAGATTCCTTTCTGTTTATTTGTATGGATTTAAGCTTCGTGTACGTAAAGGGAGTTTTAACACCGCTCGGAGCTTTAGTAGTTCCCGCGCATATTTCAAATTCCTTCATATTGCCTACGTAGGTTATGCTCTTTGTTATCTCGTAAGGATATCTCACGGTATCCTTAGTAGGAGCTACGCCCTCAACGTAAGTCTTTTCAAATATAATATCGGGAAGATCATTGAACACGTACGTCTTCTTATTCGCATAAGAAGTAAAGTTCTCAAAAGTTATATTTTGAGGCATATAGCAGGTGTATCCAAAGTACCAGAGCCAATAAGCTCCGTTAGTGGCCGCAGAATTGTTCCATCCCGAATTTGAAATATTAAATCCTGAATTAATCAAGTAAGCATAGTTATTTCTCGTAGCCTTGTATGACCCGCCTTTATTTGTGTTATATCCGGGGCGATTTTCAAATACGCAATTCTTAAGTATCATATCGCCTTTGAAGGTTGCTCCGTAGTCGCTTCTTAAGGATATGAAGCTCGTACCGGTAATCTTCGTTACGCCGTCAGCAATAAGAGTTCCTCCGCCGATAACGTTAAAGCTATGACCTATCGTGGTATTTAAAAGCGTTGCGTTCCAGAATCCCGCGTGCGCATCGAAGCGGTTGATTTGACAACTGTCGAACGTAAGATTTCTTGAACGGTTACTCGACATAATTCCCCAATATCTTGAATCGCCAAGGCCGGTTTCGCTCTTTTGAACTACGTTCTTAAACGTAATATTAGAGCTATTTTCAATAACAAAATCGTAGCTTCCCATAGGAACGGGGTTAGGTAGCTGCCAACCTGTAGATGCCGTTGCAGGTTTATCCTCGTAATACGTTGTGTGACCGTCAAGTTGAGTATCCATTACGTTGAGGTTATAGCACGTACTGACGTAAAGGAATCCGTAGTAGGGATAGCTCTCATGTCTTGAACCGTAATTTGCATGCTTTGAGTCCGGCACGTAACCGCATCCTTCGGGATACGTTCCGATAACGGGCTCATCGAGCATTTCGTGAGTGATGCCCTTTATGGTTACGTTAGCTCTGTATATGCCAAAACCTCGTCTGTACGCGTGATACTTATTTGCATAAGTAGTTCTTACAGTTCCCTGCGTTCCGTCAGCGTTCGTCACCGGCATATCGTAATACGTGCTCTTGATAGCCTTACAACAGATGTTGTAGAAGTTTCCGTTTTGGATGGTTATCTCCTTGTCATCTACTCTATATATAACAACACGCGTAACGTTTTCATAATCAAATGCAACGAAGGTATCATCGGCAATTTTTCCGTCTGTATCGATTATCAAAATCTCCGATCTCTGCGACCCGGAGTTTTGGTTCGATCCGTGACGAATATAGTCCTTGTGCTCGCTGTTATAAATCTGAATTAAGCTCTTTCCCTTAAGCTCGGGAACAAGCCAATCTATACTCGTCGTTCCTATCGGAATAGCAGGCTTATCTGTTCCCGCAAGTCTTATAACGTCATTTGTAGATAAGCTTCTGTAATTATTCGTCGGATCTATAGAGAACAAATCCTTACTTCTTGTACTGTAAGCAAATTCGCCTTCATCGTTTACGATAAACGTAGCTCCGCAGAAATCAACGTTGGTTTTAACGGGAATGCTTTTAATGAATTTTTCATCAGATATATAATAGGTTGCGCCTGCTTTTCCGTAAACTGTTTGTCCTCCGGCATTCGCAAAAACGTGAGCGTTATATATCGCTTCGTAGTCGCAAGTAACTCCATCACCAACAGCTTTAAAGTCCTCGTAATAAACCTTGCTGACCGTTTTGGTGTACGTGAAATCTGAGTCAAACGAAAGGTCACCGACCTTCATAAGAAAAGTTTTGTTTGCAAATTCGGCAAAAGCTTCGTTGAATTTATTCTTGTAAGCGCACTCTACTATGAAATTATTTCCCTCTACGTACGCTCTGAATCCATCTTCACCCGCATCGTCGGTATAGCGTATGATGAAGTATTTTCTTCCGTTAACCATATTTGAAGACGAAACGTTATTGAGCCAATAACCCGACATATTGTATATATCACTACGGAAGTTATCTATGGCAGAAGTGTCATATCCTCCCAAATGAGGAAGTATGCTAACAACAAGCTCATAACTCGAAAGAGGAGCCGAATTTATATTGATGCTCGTAATTATGTACTTCGTTATTTTTTCATAGTTGTACATTTCATCAATTTCAAGATAATTTAAATCTTTCGAGTTTTCGGTTATGCCGAGATAATCGGATACGAACGTATTGAATAAACTCGTGGTTTTGTTCGCACTGCTCGCTGCAATTATGATTCTGTTTCCTATGCGCTTAATTATTTCTCCGTCTTGACCGAGATATTGCGTTGTTATATTACACTCGTCACCTCTGCCTATAGCATCAGAACCGATTATAATCTCGCAATCGGAAATAGCACTCGTTTCGTAATCAAGAATAGCGTCATCAATTTCTATTCCGAGGTCGCGTATCATTTTAACAAAGCTATCGGCAGCCATTTTTCCCGAACCGCCCGACGTTGATGTAGATACAACCTTAAACTTCGCCTTTCCGTCTTTTATAAGAACGAGAAGGTTAGGAGTTAAGCATCGGCTGCAAGTACCGTCTTGGATATTGTGTCCCTTCGCTTTGCTTACTCTATCCGTCTTGTAATCGCACCCATTTCTTTCGCAATCTGCGTATTCTACACCATCTTTAGTGCAAGTAGCGGTGCTTCCATACCAAATGGCAAGATCATGACCGAGAGCGTCGGTTTTAGTTCCGGTGAATATATGGCATCTTGAGCATTCAACGTAATTGCTGTATCCGTTTTCTGTGCAGCTTGCGTCTTTGTCCTCGAAATTGACCATATCATGCCCGAGAGCATTGGTTTTTCTTGTTTGAACGTAATCACAAATACTACACTCTCTGCTCTGCCTACCCGCTTCCGTACAGGTTGCCGTGTCAGTATCCCAATCGCTGAATTCGTGCTTGCACCCGTTCGAGCATGAGAAAAGACAAATAACACAAGCTAAAGCGACAGCTGTGATTAAAACTCTAACTAATCTTTTTTTCATAAATATTATAATTCTCCGTTCATCATGAAATCACTGCACCGCGTTGATATCGAGATACCTATTGATTTCATTTTGTACAATGAGATAAAAGCGTAAACGCTCTATCTCAATTCAAAAATTAAAGCTTTTGTTTAAAAACTATACTCGGTTTTTGCTGCGGCTTCGAAGCCGCGATTCCAAAATACCAAAGCCAAGAAATCACAAAAACGAAACCGCAGCAACCGTAAAACAAAAGCTTATGCAGTGAGTATTAAACTGTAATATTATTAACCGATATTTATCTTGGTTACGGGAATTCCGTTAAGCTTGGTGTAATAATATTTGGGATAGTCCTTATACGAGCTATTACTGTTTCTCTGGTAAGTACCCTTACAGGTAGGAATTACCTTAGTCATATTTTTCTGAGTAATAGTCTTTGTTATCTGATAAGGATTACGAACGGTAAACTTACCGGGTTTAACGCCTTCCTGATAGGTGCTTTCGAAAATTATATCGGGAAGATCGTCATACACGTAAGTGTTCTTCGCGCTGGATTTGAAGTTATCGATAGTAACGTTAATCGGCATGTAGCAGGTATAACCGAAGTCCCAATACCAGTATCCGCCGAGATAACCGTCTTCGCCGGTTGAATATCCGTAATTGTAAACTTCAAAGCCGCTATCCATTATGTATCCGGTAGTCTCGCCTCCGATAGCATTAGGTGTGTTCTGTTTCCATGAAGTATACGTTTTTCTTGCTTCAAATACGCAGTCTTTGATTATAATATCACCCTCAAACGTTGCACCGTAGTCGCCACGGAAGGTCATAAAGTTGGATTTAGCAGCCTTGGTAACGTTCTCAACGTAAAGAGTACCTCCGCCTATTACCTGGAAGGAATGACCAATGTAGGTATCAATAAGATTTGCGTTCCAGAATCCGCGGTGAGCATCAAAACGGTTTATTGCACAACTGTCGAACATAAGGTTCTTTGTTCCGTTACTCGACATAATTCCCCAATATCTTGTATCGGTAAGATAACTGTAATCACCCTTGTCTGCATTACTCTGCTGTTCGCTCTTGTTAACCTGAGTTACGTTTTTGAAAGTAACGCTATCAGCATACTCAAGAACGTAATCGTAAGTTCCCATGGGAACCGGGTTGGGTATCTGCCAACCGGTAGATGCTGTTGCGGGCTTATCCTCGTAGTAAGTTGTATGACCGCAAAGCTGGGTGTCTTCAAGAAGGAAATTGTAGGTATGGTTTGCAAACACGAATCCATAGTAAGGATAGCTTTCGTGTCTTGATCCGTAGCTTGCATGCTTTGCATCGGGAGTATATCCGCAACCCTCAAGATACCAACCGAGATCGGGCTCATCTTGCATCTCGTGAGTTACGTTTTTGATAGTTGCGTTAGAACGGTAAACGATAAATCCGCGCTGATATTCGTGGAATTTATTAGCGTAAGTCGTTACTATATCATTGGTAGGATCGTCGTCCGCACCGTTGATAGTGTAAGTCGTGCTTGCAACTGTACGGCAGCATATATTAATGAAGTTTCCGTTTTCAACTGTGATGGGCTTTTCATCGGCGCGATAGATTTCTATCGTACTGATGTTATCAAACGCGAATACGGGAGCGGAATTTGCTTCAACCGTTCCGTCGGGGTTAACTACGAAAATATCTCTTCTGGTCGCACCGGAGTTCTGGTTAGAACCGTGACGAATGAAGTCCTTATGGAGCTTATTCTCAATCTTTACAAGGCTCTTACCGACAAGAGCGCTACTAAGCCATGAGAAGTCCGTCTGTCCTACTGCAATCTTAACGTCCTTAAAGCGAGTATCATCAATAATGCCGTCGGTGGTCATCTTATAGCTTCCGTCTGCATTGAGAATCGGGTTGCCTTCCGCATCCAAAGAAATGGCGTTTTTCTCAGAGTCTCTGTAAATAACCTCACTGTAATCTCTTGCAAGAGTGAAGAGAGCAAGCTTACGGTATTTGTAAGCGGATTCTCCAAGGTCATTTACGATAAACGTAGCACCGCAGAAATCTACGTCGGTCTGAACGGGGATAGTTTTTGTGAAATTATCCGCGCTGATATAATACTTTGCCTTATCGCCAAGTCTCGAAAGAACCTTCTGTCCTCCCGCATTAGCAAATACGTGCGTGTTATATATCGCCTGGTAATCGCAAGTGGTTCCATCTCCAACCGCTTTGAAGTCCTCGTAATAAACAACGTTTACTACCTTTTCATAGGTGAAGTCTTTAGAAATATTGATAGTTCCGCTCTTGAAGAGGAAGTTCGTATTCGCAAACTCTTTGAACGCATCGTTGAAAACGTTTTTATACGCGCACTCAACTATGAAGTTATTGCCGTCAACGTAAGCTCTGAAGCCTTTATCGCCCGCATCCTTTACGTAACGAACTATGAAAT
This sequence comes from Eubacteriales bacterium, assembly GCA_045660185.1. Lineage (GTDB taxonomy): Bacteria > Bacillota > Clostridia > Oscillospirales > CAG-272 > UBA1740. The sequence goes on from JAZRDI010000086.1 coordinate 8,560, forward strand.
ATCTGCCATTCGCGGTCATATTGGTAGAAGGAACCTGATTAAGCCAATATCCCGATATAGCAAACAAATCGTCACGGAAGGATTGGATATTTGAAATGTCATATCCCGCAACACCGGAAACGTCAAGTACGTACTCGTAGAATGCCAAATCCTTATTAGCGATGCTGATTGAATCGATTATGTAGCTGCTTGAGCTGTTATAAGCGCAAGTGGAATCAACCTCTACGTATCCTATGGACTTAGTTTCGTTAGTGATGCCAAGAGCTTCTGCTACGAATTTATCAAACGCAGCAACCGTAAGAGCAGGTGTTCCGCCGGCGATAATTATCTTATTTCCGACTATCTTAACTATCTGTCCTTCGGTTCCTACTTCACGCTCGCCGATATTGCATGCATCGCCTCTGCCCGTAGCGCCTGATCCGATTATAATCTCGCATTCGGAGATTTTAGCCGTTTCGTAATCCATCACGGTATCGTTTACAGTTATGCCGAGCTTTCTGAGCTTCTGAACGAACATATCCGCAGCAACCATTCCGTTACCCGAAGCCTTTGAAGTAACTACTATGTTAAAATTAGCCTTGCCGTTTTCGAAGAGGACTACGATGTCCTTCTTGTGACAATTTTCGCACTCACCGTATATATCAAGCTTGTGACCGCTTGCCGCGGCATCTCTTTTTTCTATATATCCGCAAACTGTACATGACGCTTCCTCAATACCGCCTTCGGTACAGGTCGCAGTGGTGTTACCCCAATCGGACATAGTGTGTCCCTTTTCGGGAGTAAGCTCGCCCTCGAAGCTATCGCATCTTGAGCATTTTTTGTAGTTCGAATAGCCGGGCTCTGTACAAGTAGGCTCGCTATTACGGTATGAAACGTAATCGTGACCGAGCGCACCTGTTTTTCTTGTTTGTGTTCCGTTGCATATCTTACATACTCTCGTTTGAGTTCCTGCATTCTCGCAAGTAGCCGTATCTTCGCCCCAAGCATCATATTCATGCTGATGGGAGCTGAAGCCGTTAGCAAAAGCTTCTTCGCACGAAGCAAGGCATACGGTTATCACGAGCATAAGCGTAAGATAAACCAAAATCTTTGCCATTTTTTTCATTTTCCTTTTTTCCTCCTGTATTTTGTTAAATAAACAATATTTGGACAGTATAATTCTACCACTATTTTTTCCAATTTTCAACTAATAATTATAAAAATTAATAGTGCGTTAAAATATTTGGTTAAAATATACAAAAGCATATATGCAAGTTCCACAAAAAAATAAAACAAAAAAATTCAAAAATACTCTTGACAAAGCGAATGTTTAGTTATATAATATAGTGTACGATTTTGTGGCTATAGCCTAAACTATGCCCAAATTAAGATTTTTCAGGGTCACGCCTGAAAATTTATTCGGAGGTTTTTGCTTTGAAACTTGATTTAAGACCCTTGTTAGCGGGCGACAAGCTCCTTACATTCGACTACGAGTTAAAGCTTGATACCGATGAAAACGATCCTTTAAGCTGTCTTTCAGACGCAAGTTTTCCTTCTCCCATGAAGGTTTCGGGTGATATCACCAACACTGCAGGTTATATGAGAATGAAGGTTACGCTTTCAGTTGACTACGAGTCGCGTTGTGCGCGTTGCCTTACTCCCCTTTCCGGTAGTTTCACTTTCGACCTTGAGAAAACTGTTGCGCCAAGAGACGTTTTAGCGGATGTCCCCGAGGAAAGACTCGACGATTACGTTATAATCGAAGATGGATTCCTTGATATTGACGAGCAAATGAAAGAGCAGTTAGAACTTGAATTTCCTTCAAGATTCCTTTGCAACGATGATTGCCTCGGTTTGTGCCAGAAATGCGGCAAAAACCTCAATGAAGGCGAATGCGGATGCGAGGCGAAGGACATCGACCCAAGACTATTGCCCCTTCAAAAAATACTCGAGCAAATGAAAAAAGAAAATAAAAATTAACATATACGAGAATGCTGGTTAAGCAGGCTCACTTCAGGAGGTAAACAACAATGGCAGTACCAAAGAGAAAAACTTCTCATGCGAGAAAGATGAAGAGACGTTCTAACGTTTGGAAGCTCGAAACTCCCACCAACCTTGTAAAGTGCCCTCAGTGCGGCGAGTACAATCTTGCATACAGAGTATGCAAAGAGTGCGGATTCTACAAGGGTGTTGAAGTTATCGCTGTTGAAAACGACGACTAATTTCTGTCACTAATAGTAAAGAGAGCGCGGAAGATACCGCGCTCTCTTTATTTTTGCTTTTATTGATAGATAGAATAGTGAAATTTAATTACACATTATTTTTTAGGGATTACATTCAAATCGTAATTTTCCGATATTTCCGAGATCATATTTTTCATTTCCTGCCTAACCGCAAGAGGCTCAACAATTCTCATCTTGTTACCAAACCCCATAACCCAGGCGAAGAACAAAGGACTAACTATAACTCTCGCCGAAAAACGAAATCCGAAGTCGGTTTTTATAAACGCGTTTGATACGCCGAAGCGATCTATAACCGCGCCGGAAAGTTCTTCTTTTGCTTCAAGCGTTACAAGCTCCTCACGGCCTCCAAACATACCGAAACTTTTTCTACTGTATTCAGCGGGATTAAGTCTGTAAAAATCAGAGTTTATAGATGCTTCCTCGGGGAGAATTTGTATTTTATATACCTTATCAACTCTGAAATTCTTTATATATCCTGCCTCTTCATCGAAGCCCACGAGATAATAGTTATCGTTGCTCCATATCAAAGCCTTTGGAGAAACGTTATACTTTTTTCCGCCATGCCGCAAATATTTTTTCTTATCTACGTTATAGTCGAGATAGGCAAACGTAACTCGCAAATTTTCCTTAATCGCGGTGTGTATAAGGTCTATCGCGTATATCGATGTGGCGTTCTCCGTTTTAACACGGTCCTTAACATAAACCTGACGCGTTAGCTCAGAGGCACGACTGCCTGCAAAAATTTTAAGCTTTTCTATAATTTCCGCGCTCTTATCTGCAGTTATGAATTTTGAGGATTGAACGGCATCTGCCAAGAGCTTTAGCTCAGGCATTTCAAATATGCGCTCTGCCAAGGTGTATTCGGGTGGATTTCCGTAAAGACGGAGAACCGAGAAGCCAAGCTCCTCAAGTGTTGCAAAATCCGAATACAAGCTTTTTCTCTCTGCGGATATTCCGTAAGATTCAAGGCGCGAGATTATTTCATTTATAGTAAGTCCATGCTCTTCATCTGTTTCACGCATCAAAATTTCAAGAATTCTGAAAAGCTTTTGCTTTTGATATTCACTTTTTGGCATATCCCGCTCCTTTCTTAAGGTGTCTTATTTATCGTACACCTATTATAGCATTATGGGCGAGATTTGTCAATATCAAACGGTAAGACCGAAAGCGTAAGCGCTAACGGCAAAGTACATCATAAGTCCAACAATGTCAACCAATGTTGTTATAAACGGCGAAGCCATTACAGCAGGGTCAACTCCAAGTCTTTTTGCAAGAAAAGGAAGAGTTGATCCTATAATTTTTGCAGAGATAACTGTCAAGGCAAGAGATATAGAAACTGCAATAGCTACTGTAAGAGTCACCGCAGAATTAGAGAAAATTATTCCGTCAACAACCAAAACCTTAACGAACGCAACAACGCCAAGTGTAAGACCAAGCATAGCACCAACGGTGATTTCTTTAGCGAGTATTTTTAACACGTCACGCATCTCAACCTCACCGGTGGACAATCCTCTTATAGCGGTAACCGATGCCTGACTGCCCGAATTTCCGCCGGTGTCCATAAGCATGGGTACGAACAAAACTAACACGGGTATTAGCGAAGCTTCAAAGAAACCTAAAATCGCACTTGAAAACGTAGCCGAAATCATAAGTATAAGAAGCCAAGGTATTCTCGCTTTAAAAATGCTAAACGCACTCGTTTTAAGATATTCGGTTTCACCGGGAATAATAGCCGCCATTTTAGCAAAGTCCTCTTCCGCCTCTTCTCTTAAAACGTCCATAGCGTCATCAACCGTTACTATTCCGACCAAACGGCATTCATTATCTACCACGGGTAGGGCTATAAAGCCATATTTCTCGATTTTTCCCGCAACCTCTTCTCTGTCTTCGCTTGTTTTCGCGAAGATTACAGATTCCTCCATTATATCCGAAACGAGGGTTTCAACCGGAGAAATTAAAAGTCTTTTTGCACTCGCAACTCCTATAAGACGGCGGTTGGAATCGGTTACGTAACAGTTATAAACGGTTTCCTTATCAATAGCAACGGCACGAATGTGCGTAAGCGCCTCAAGAACGGTCATAGTGGGCTTTAACTTAACGTATTCTGTTGTCATTATAGTTCCCGCACTATTTTTGGGGTATCGCAAAAGCTCGTTAATCGTGCTTCGAGTTTCGGGAGAGGAATTTTTCAAAATTCTTTTAACCACGTTGGCAGGCATTTCTTCTATAATATCCACAGTATCGTCAATATAAAGCTCCGCTAAAACCTGCTGAAGCTCGCCGTCGCTAAACGCGCTCACAAGCTCCTCGGCAAGATCTGCGTCAAGCTCGACGAACACTTCAGCGGCAAGATTCTTAGGAAGTAAGCGGTAAAAGGCAAATCTTATTTCTTTTGATAACGAGCTCATAAGCTCCGCAAGATCGAGAGGCGGTAAATTTTCTACAACCTCCCTAAATTGTGTGTGTGATTTATTCGATATAATCTCGGATATAAATTCCGCTGACGGAAGGTTCTTTTCCGCAGACTCGTAGAGAGTATAATTTTCAATGCTTTCGGCATTGCTTTGGGTATCATTTTTTATTTCCATTTTGCACCTCATTTCTTTGTTCATAGCGCAAAAAAGCGCGCCGAAGCGCGCCAAGAAATATCGGGCTTTAATTCAAGAAAAAAGATTTCCGAGAGCTCGACTGCACTTTGCGCGTGTTATAAAAATATTTTTATCATTATTAGCATCTTTAATACTTCGACAACCGTCGCTTTTCATGCAGACCACCTCTCTTTTTGTTGACAAACTTACAAGTTTGTGCGTTTTTTAACGCCACAATAATATCACTTTAAAATCTATTTGTCAATAGTTTTTGCTCAAAAAAACGCATATTTTTTTACATTTTCTATCCGAATATTTTGATTCTTATATTTTCAAACAAACTTACTTTTAGCCTTTCGATTCATAGAAAAAAGAATAAATTAAAATGTTTTTGTGTTTTTTGTAAACTTTAGTTATCTTTTATTGTTTTTTTAAGCAGAATATCAATTTCGTTTTCATTAAAAACTTCAATTTCATTTGCTATAAGCAAATCCACGGTTACCCCGTTTCCGCTTGTCAAAACTCCGCTAAAGCTTCCGTCATAAATTTCGTCCTTTCCGCACGATGGACTTTTCGCCTTCAAAAGCGCTTTTTTTGCGCCCGCAATTTTTGCCAAGTTCAACGTTTCATAAGCGCCCTTCAAATAGTTATCGGTAACGTCTTTACCGTCTTTCATTTTAACACGCTCCCCTACTCTTTCGGATGGTGTCCTCGGAGTTGGGAGACCTCCGTAAATTTCGGGACACACTGGAACAAGATGATAGCTCTCCGAAAGCTTTTTCAAGTCTTCATCGGTTATCGCCTTTTTGCTCTTACCGTCATAACGTGTTGCCAGCCCCAAAAGACACGCGCTTATTATAAGCTTTTCCATTTCTTTTCTCCTATATTTTCATAAATTCTTCTTTATATTTTTCAATCTCACCTGCGCCCATAAGAACGACGCAGTCGGTATTCGCTTTTTTAACCGCGTTTACAATATCGGACATTTCACACTCACTTACAGCGTGTGAATTTCCGCCCGCTACGTTAATGCTATCCGAAAGAGTTCTTGAATTAACTCCAACAATCGCAGTTTCACGCGCTCCGTATATTTCGGTGACGTATGCGTAATCGAATTTTGCAAGCTCACTTGCAAAGCTTTTGAGAAAATACGCCGTTCTTGAATAAGTGTGCGGAGCAAAAATCACGCATATATTTTTATAACCCATATCACGAAGGGCATCGTTTGTTGCCGAAATTTCACACGGATGGTGTGCATAATCATAAAACAAATCTATTTCCTCGCCACTCTTTATCAATTCAAGCCTTCTTTTTAAGCCGCAAAATTTCTCTACCCCTTGTTTTGCAAGTACATACGGAATGCCGATTACATCCGATGCGACAGCACTTGCAACCGCATTAAGCATATTGAAACTGCCCTTAATCCTCGGATGGTATTCACCTATAAGCTCATTTTTGCGATAAAGATTAAACGAATACGATCCTTTACTTAAACTTGAGGCTTCATATCTGTATTCACCCGCATCGGTTTTTGAAAACGTATGTAGCGTTGGAATAATTTTTTCGCTGATAGCCGCAAGATTTTTACTGTCAAGATTGAGAATACAAGCTTTTTTCGCATTGTTTGCGGATTTCAAAAACGATTGTCTTATCATTTCTTCCGATTTAAAGTAATCCGTATGATCGAGGTCGAGATTCAAAAGCAAAGCAAAATCGGGCGAAAAGTTCAAAAACGAATCTCCGTATTCGCACCCCTCATAAACGAGGTGATGCCTTTCGCCAACAATCAATCCAAGCCCCGAATCAATCTCTGCTCCGCAAAGAACGGTAGGCTTCAAACCGGCATTATTCAGTATCTCGCCAAGCAATGCTGTAACCGTACTTTTACCGTGACTTCCCGACACACCGAGGCTCGTTTCGTACTCATCAATAATAACACCTAAAAGCTCCGAGCGAGTAACCGACGGGACTCGCATATCGACTGAAGCCTTGTATTCGGCATTATTCTCGTTCACAGAAAGTGAAAATACAACCAAGTCCGGTTGAAATGTCATAATCGCTTCTCTACTGTGCGAATATCTGACAATGATACCGCTCTTTGATAAAGAATTGGTCAATTCGGTTTTTCTTATATCACTTCCCATAACCCGCGCTCCGCCAAGCTTTAGCATCAGAGCCACTGATGACATTGATATACCGCCTATGCCTACAAAATAAATTTTAGGACTTGTTTTACGGAGAATTTCCTTTATTTTTTCTTTTTCGAGCCGTTTCGAGAAATTAACCATTTTATCCCTTTCACGTTAATAAAAAATATACAGTTTCTTAATAGAAATATTTTTTTATTGTAGAATATTTTTCATAAACTTACTGTATAATATACTCGTAATAGAAAAAAGGTTACAATACCGGAAAGGAACACCTATGCAAATCACAGATATTAAAATCAGAAAATTTTTTGATGAAGGTCCCATGAAAGCCGTTGTTTCGGTTACGTTCAACAACTGCCTCGCAGTTCACGACGTTAAGGTCATTTATGCTCGCGACAGATTCTTCATCGTTATGCCATCGAGAAAGAATCCCGACGGTACTTACCGCGATATAGTTCATCCTATCAACTCTGAATTCAGAGCAGAGCTTGAGCGCACCGTTATCGATGCATATCACGCGCAATCCGCTCTTCGCGAAACCGAAGAGTACGACGAGGACGGAACTCTCATAATCTAATATAATACCGCCATAAGCTTTATTTAAAATCTTTGCGGATAAACAATTTAATTATACCTAATCTCCCTGCCATTGTCAAGTAATTTGTGCGGCAGGGAGATTTTTATATTGCTGCACCGATATAATTTGTATTTTCATACATAACTTATGGGAGATTTTTTATGAAAATACTGATAGCTACCGACTCTATGGGTATCGGCGGAGCTGAAACTCACGTTTTTACTTTAATAAACGAATTGAAAAAGAAACATGCCGTTACGCTTATTTCATCGGGCGGAGTTTTCTCGAAGACTCTTGAAAAAAGCGGAATCAGGTGCGTGTACGCTCCGTTTGACAAGCGGGATGCGCTTTCCATATTAAAATCAAAAAAGGCATTAAAAGAAGAGATGGACCGCGTCGCAATCGTTCATACACACACACGATTCACCTCTTTTTTAGCTAAAAGCATTCGAGGTAAAAGCTCTTATCCAAAAATAATAACCACCGCTCATTTAAATTTTTCTCTCTTTCCCTTCGGCGCATTTGCCTTTTGGGGTGATACCACACTTGCAGTAAGCGAGGATATTCGAACTTATCTTGAAGATAAATATAATATAAAAAGAGAGAATATTAAGCTGACAAAGAACTCAATCGACACCGCGATATATAAAAAATCACCGCTTAATAAAAAGCTTATTATTCACACTTCAAGAATAGATAAGGGGCGCGCAAAAACCGCTTTTCTTCTCGTCAGTGTGGCGGAGAAAATTTTAAGCCACAATAACGATTGGCGCATTATGATTGTTGGTGACGGAAATCTTTTTACAAAGCTTTCAAAGAAAGCTAAAGAGAAGAACGCTTTGCTCGGCTTTGAGGGCATAATTCTTACAGGAGCGAGAAGCGATATTCCTTCTCTTCTTAGATATGCTTCCATCTTTATTGGTGTCAGCAGATCTGCCATTGAAGGTATGGCTTCAGGACTGCCGACCATCATCTGTGGCGACGAAGGTTACGGCGGAATTGTCGAAAATGCTAACTTTGATTTACTTTCACGCACGAACTTCTGCGCAAGACGTCTTCCGCAAGCGACAGAAGAATTACTATTAAGAGATATTGAAAATTTAATTTCAGACAAACACAAACGCGAGTTTTTGGGTACAAGTGCGAGAAAAATGATAGAAAATTCCTATCAAGCAAAGAGTATGGCAAACGATGCTCAAGAGGCTTATGCTAGCGTTTTAAAGCCGCCTTCAGTTTGTCTAATGGGATTCTTCGGGTATTCAAATATAGGTGATGAAACGATGCTTGAATGCGCAATTTCGGCGCTCAAAAACAATGGGATTTACGATATATCCGTTCTATGCTCACGCCACTTTTCATACGCCGATATTTTTTCAAATATAAAGAAATATGACCGCATGGATATTTCGCAAATAAACGATGCTATGGATAAATGCGATATTTTCATTTTGTGCGGTGGAAATCTATTACAAAACGAAACCTCAATGCGTTCGCTCATTTACTACGAGCAAATGATAGAGCTTGCTAAAAGGCGCGGAAAACGAGTTTACATGATTTCATCCGGCTTTGGAGAAATACGCGGAAAATTAGCAAATTTTCTTTTCAGGCGAGGGGTGAAATCCTGCACGTTTTGCGGATGCAGGACTTATACGGATTTGAATCTTTCAAAAGCGTACAACTCAAATTCTAAAATTATGCCCGACTTATGCTTTTTATTATCATACAGAAAAAGCGAAGAGAAAAACAGAACGTTTATATGGGTTTTATCATATAAGGAAAGGATAACTATTGATGAAATTTTAGATATTGCTCGCCATAGGGGACTTACTCCGATAGCAGTAAACCTTTTTAGAGATAAGGACAGGGACGTGTCAAATTCTGCAAAATCTCGCGGAATAAATGTTATCACTCCAAGAAGCTACACCGAACTTACCTCGACTCTTTCGAAAGCGGATTTCTCTATCAGCGAAAGACTCCACGGTTCGATATTTTCCATCATTTCTCATATACCAACCTATATCGCAAGCGATAATAATAAAAACGATGCGTTACTTGAAGAAATAAACTCAAGAGCTTTAAATAGCAGAATTATCCTACCTTATTCTAAATCTAACGTTATGGCAAAAAAAGAAATCGGAGCCATAGACTCCGATTTCAATTATGTATTGGATTCGCTAAAACGAGATATCAATCTTGCTTTAAACGAGATTTTTTAACTTAAGCGTTAGCGGTCTCGGTAACAGCATCGGTAGCTGCAGGAGCTTCTTCAACTACTGCGGGAACTTCTTCAACTGCCACAGGAGCTTCTTCAACTGCGGTTTCGGTTGCGGTTTCTGCTACAGCATCCTCGGTCTTAGGCTTGGTAGTACGCTTGGTCTTACCAACGGTCTTCTGCTTTGCAAGAAGCTCCTTAGCCTCTTCAAGAACGGTCTTCTGCATTTCGCCGGTTTCCTTCTGACGATCGCTTGCAGCCTTCTGATCTCTCATAACCTGCTTCTGAGCGTTCATCATATCCTTCTGAGCTTCAGCAATGATAGCCTGCTTCTCAGAAATAGACTGCTGGTTCTCAACCTGCTTGCTATTTTCAAGAACAATTGTCTGCTGAGCTGCGATAATTCTTCTCTGCTCCTGAACAACCTCTGCCATAGCCTCTTCAATGGTAACGTGAGTTTCATTGATAGCCATCTGAACTTCGGACATTTCCTCGTGAAGCACAGCAACTCTCTTCTGCTCTTCCATTGCATTCTTCTGAGCATCAATAATTGCAACCTGCTCCTCTGTGATAGCGAGCTGATCGGTATTGATAACTCTTTGGCTAACCTGAACACCCTGCTGCTCACGGAGAGTATGTCTCTGCATATCGTTAACTTGCTTCTGAAGGTCAACAAGCTCTCTGCTTCTTGCATCAAGATCAGTGTAAACAGAAGCTACGTTTGCCATCTCGGTGTTGAGGTTCTTAATTACGTCAACAACTGCGGTAAGCTTCTCGAGAAGAGCCTTTTCGTCTTCTGCGATCTTGCCCTGAAGGTCAACGGTTTCCTCACTTGCAGTTGCAATAGGAGCCTGAGGCATAACTATATTTGCTGCTGCGAAGTCAACGGGAACGTTGGGAACATATGTTTCAAAGTATGCATCGATCTTTGCCTCAAGCGCGCTTGCAAGCTTTGCCATAGCCTGATCTACAACCTTCTCAACGTGAGAAGAAATATCAATGGATACAGGAGCTATAGTAGTCTTACGCTCTTCCTTGGGAGCTTCTGCTGCAGGAGCTGCTGCAGGCTGCTGAACGGGAGGGCAGAAGTAGGATACGTACTGAGGAGGCATGTACTGAGGAGGCAAGTACTGAGGTGCCATATTGTACTGGGGTGCTCCGTACTGGGGCGCTCCAAAATGAGGTGCAGCGTACTGAGGTGCGCTGTACTGAGGTGCGCCGTACTGAGGTGCATCGAACTGAGGCGCGCCATACTGTGCTCCGCCGAACTGAGGAGCCTCATACTGAGGTGCCTCAAACTGAGGTGCATCGAACTGAGGCGCATCAAACTGATTTGCATAGTAAGAATCACCGCTCTCGTCATCATCTTCAGCGGGAACTGCTTCATAAACCGCATCATTCTCTTCTGCAGGAGCAGCTGCTTCCTCTGTTTCAACTATCTCGATAGGAGTTGCGGGAACGGGCTCTTCTCTGCCTGTATCCTCTGCAACGTTATCATCAAAATTATAATCGTCCATCATTGAGAGCTCTCTCTTATAGTCCTCATACTCCGCATCGCAGATTCTGAGAACCTTTTCCTTCTGAGCTGCCATAGCGTTAACGTAAGAATCACCGGTAGCCTTAATCTTTGCGGCGGTCTTGCCGTCATCAGATTTAGTCATCTCAAGCTGCCAAGCGTACTTATCGTACTCATTCTTGATTTCTGCCATAACCTCATCAAAATTCTTGGATGAGTCGGAAAGATTGATAAAAGCAGTGTTAAGCGCTCTCTTCTTTTCTTCCAAAGCCTCTCTGGTCTTGTCGTTATCCTTCTTGTCATTCAAAGCAGCTGCTTTAGCTTTAGCCTTAGAAGCCTCCTTAAGATTCTTTGCAAGAACGGTCATCTTCTTATAAAGCTCCTCGTTAAGAACCTTCTTGTTAGCTTCAATGCTCTTTTTGAATTCGTTCTCTTTCTTGAGATCGCCTATTCCAAAATTAGTAACATCGCTCATAGTCATTACCTTCCTTTTACGGATTTATTATATTACACGCTAATTATATCAAATATTTTTATAAAGGTCAATAGTTTTTTACAAAATTTCTCACATTTTTTTGGAAAATATTATTTTTCACGCGTTTTTTAGCCAAAAATTCCAAAAAGACCGTCTGTCGCAATGAAAAATGACGGTCTTTTTTGGAAAAAAATATTTTTTGATTAATATTCTGCGTTTCCTACCGTTCTGGGATAAGGAATTACGTCACGAATATTTGAAACGCCTGTGAGGTACATAATGATTCTTTCGAATCCAAGACCAAATCCTGCGTGCTTGGTGCCGCCGAACTTACGAAGGTTGAGATACCACCAGTAATCCTCCTCCTTGAGTCCAAGCTCTGCCATTCTCGCGGTGAGAATATCTATTCTCTCCTCACGCTGCGAGCCACCGATGATTTCGCCTACGCCGGGAACCAAAAGGTCCATTGCCGCAACAGTCTTGCCATCATCGTTAAGACGCATATAGAACGCCTTTATATCCTTGGGGTAGTCGATAAGGAATATAGGCTTTTTATAAACCTGCTCTGTGAGGTATCTTTCATGCTCCGTCTGAAGATCAACACCCCAATATACGGGATACTTGAATTCAGCTCCGGAGTTAAGAAGAACGTCAATAGCCTCGGTATAAGTTACCTTGGCATAATCTGCATTTCGAAGTGCTGTGAGTCTTTCAAGGAGTCCCTTATCAACGAAGCTGTTGAAGAACTGAAGCTCCGCATCACAGTTGTCCATAACGTGATTTATGATGTACTTTATCATATCCCACGCAAGCTGCATATCGTCATTAAGATCTGCAAACGCAATTTCGGGCTCTATCATCCAGAACTCTGCCGCGTGACGCGCGGTGTTGGAATTTTCTGCGCGGAAGGTAGGACCAAAGGTATAAATGTTTCCGAATGCCATTGCGTAGGTTTCACCCTCGAGCTGACCGGATACCGTCAGGTTGGTGCTCTTACCGAAGAAGTCTTGCGAATAATCAACGCTGCCATCTTCGTTCTTGGGAAGGTTATCAAGGTCAAGAGTCGTTACTCTAAACATCTCACCTGCACCCTCTGCATCGGAACCGGTGATTATAGGCGTGTGAACATAAACGAAGCCTCTCTTATGGAAGAAGGAATGGATAGCGTACGCTACCTCGCTTCTAACTCTGTAAACCGCAGAGAAAAGGTTGGTTCTGGGACGGAGGTAAGCCTGCTCTCTTAAATACTCAACGCTATGTCTTTTAGGCTGGAGAGGATAATCGGGAGTAGATGTTCCTTCAACCTCAACGCTCTCTGCCTTAAGCTCGAAAGGCTGCTTTGCACCGGGCGTAAGAACAATCTTTCCTGTTACAACAAGAGCTGCTCCTACGTTTTGTGCAGCGATTTGCTCATAATTGTTTACTTTTTCGCGCTCAAAAACAACCTGAACGCTCTTAAAGTACGAGCCGTCATTCAAATCTATAAATCCAAAAGCCTTGGAATCTCTGAGATTTCTCACCCATCCGCCTACCGTTACGGTCGCGCCATCGTATTTTTCCGGGGATTCATATATACTTCTGATGTATTCTCTTTTCATACCCTTACTCCTTGAAGAATATTAATTTAATGCAAGTATTATATCACACAAATGCGCGCATTTCAATAGTTTTTGGCAAAAACTTTCATAAATTTCAACTTTAATTTCGCTTTGCGCCGATTTTAAGCGTTATTTTTTCTTCCTTATTATATATTACTATTATATATATCATTACCGACAACGCGCTCTGTAATACGTTGAAAAAGCGCCGCGCCGTAAGGATACTCTCCGATTACGGCGCGGTTTTGATTATTTACTGTCAGCCAGCTTGTTGAATTTTTTTATCAAATCTATTTCGCGAGGATCGTAAGGACGGTGCGCTCCCGGTCGGTACAGATCGTGTTGCCACTTTGTGAAATCATAATCAACGTGCTTATTGGGATCATAATAATGCTTCCAGAACATTTCCCAAGGCTCGTTAGTCTGTGTTTTTCCAACTACGAATCCCCAACAGTAGCATCCTACCTTTTCAAGATAGTACAAGGGATAAATATCCTTTACGTCATTATGATTAATTCTGTTCATCCATTCAGTACAAACCAGAGGTCTGCCAAATTTCTTAAGCTCGTCAATAGTAAGTATCGTTTTTTCAAGATTTCCATAGCAGTGGAAATTGACAAAATCAGAAAGCTCAACAGCTCTTTTTTCCTCGGCATACTTAATTCCGCCATCGGTCACGCCGCGCCATATATCTGCGGTAACAGGCTGCGATGGGTCGCATTCTCTAACAGTTTCGAACACCTTTTCTACGATTGGAACGGCATCTCTACCAAGCGCAATTCCGGGCTCGTTATATACGTCCCAGAACAATATTCTTTTGTCATCCTTGTACTTGGTGACAATTTCAGTTAACATTTCGATGAATTTTTCTCTCAAGCCGTCTCTTGAAAGATAGTGATAAGGCTTCTTCGCTTCTTGCTCGGGAGAAATCGGGAAACGTCCTTGATGATAACCGAGAGCGTACGCCTGTTCACCAAGAGGCTTGGGTTCGAAAGGCTCGTCTATCCCTCTCGGAAGCAACACCTCGGTAGCCAAAACGTAGCACACGGAAATACCGTGCGAATCGGCAATCGTGAGGTATTCTTCAAGCACGCTCATAAAGCTTTCTCTTTCCTGAAGCCACACGTCGAAATCAGCGATAAGTCTTATGGTATTAAAGCCAATGCTCGCAGCCAATTCAAGCTCCTTATCCGCAACCTTCATTCTCTCTTCTCTTCCGTAGCTTTGCCACTGATCGAGTCTGTTCGCGCAATCGCTTCCTATGAAGTTGCATCCGCGTATCCATGGGTGAGCATTATACCATTCCCATATCTGTTTTTTGGTCCATTTTTTCTTCATTTTCAAACTCCTAACGTCATTTGCATTGAGTTGTTTTTTGCGCGTCATATCCGCTAAAACCTAACACGGTTGCGGATATGACGCATTTTTCATTAAAGACTAATTCCTATTTTCCAGGAATTGAATTCCTCTTCGACGGTAGGTCCCATCGTTCCGAGAGATGTGGTTATAACATCGGTTTCCTTAACGCTTGTTACCTCAAGCATTGGAGATTCATATTTTTTCATTTTTCTGCTCCTTACGAGTTTTTAATTACTTCTTCACGATAAGCCAAAGCGCTCAAGGAATATTTCCAAAGTGCTTCAACGGCAAAAGCCGCCTTCTCATCGCTCACAGAATTAAGATAATCATAGTAAGACTTAAGGTTATACGAGCCCTCGAAAACAGTGTTTGCATCGATTTGCGCTCTGTAAGTCACCGTTTCGGTTACTCTGAACGCATAGGTTTTAACAACGATAACAACCTTTTCGCCTTCGTTAACAACCTCACTGCGAAGGGTAACGCCGTTCTGCTTAAATACGTATTTATTCGCATATTCAGGATTTTCGGGTGTAAATACGAACGCGATTTCAGAGCCAAGCTGAAGCTTTGCATCAACAAGTCCGCTATTTGCACTATCGTTTACCGCTTCTCCGTTTACGTTTACAGATGAATCGTATTCTTCACCGAGAATAGCGTTTATTCTCGCCTCCGCTACAGAAAGCTCGTCTTCGGATACAATTCCAACGCTTGCGAAATATTTATACGTCGCCTTGATGTAATTTATCATATCAAGCATAAGAGTATCGGTAACTTCACCGTACGAGCCGTTAAGAACCTTTTCTGCATAACCTATCACGTTGAGAGTCCAACTGCCCGAATATTCTTCATCTCCATAAAGAAGATTTACGGTAAGTGTTACATCCTTTGCCGCCTCTGCAGCTACTACACCATAAGAAAGAACGTAGTAAATCTGTCCGTCAAGCTCTTCCGTCTCAAGCTCGTTAACGTTATAGATGATGCCGCCAACGGTAATTAAAGCGGTATTATCTGTTTTAAGAACGAAAATCTTGTATATGAAATCGGAATAGAACACAATTCTTGATTTAACCGTTGTTTCATTTAAATTATCGGGCATAAGCTTATACGTAACCATACCGTTCGCTGTGGATACCTTATAATACTTATAGCTGCCGTTAGGAGTTGTGAACGCAGCTGTAGGCGCGCTCTTTCCAGACTGGAGAACCAGCTCGGGATACTGTCCGTCTTTATTCTTATCCAACGCGAGATTTGAGCCATTCGCTACATTTAGAGACTGCCATGTAATGGAAGTATTTTTACCGTAAGAAATACTTCCGCCTGCAATCGTTACGTTCGCGGGGATTCTGTTATGCGATGCGAAGAGCTTCGCTCCGCTCTTTTCAAATCCATTCAAATCTATATCACAGTTGTTAAGAACGAGATTGTTTTCACCCTCGGTCACACTCGCTATATCCGAGTATGTATAAAGTATCAAATACTCGTACGAATTAGCATTCGGATCGTAGGAAATCTTAAGTCCGTCTAAAGTAACGTTAAATTTGTGAGGATTGTTTTTCATATCTTCCGCGTAACCGGAAGGTATTCTGCTGTTAACGGCTGCAAATCTTACTATTGGGTTGTCACCTGCAAGAACCGTACCGTTTTTAACGATTATGTTCGTGATATATCCTGCAGCAGTAACCTCGCATCTTATAAACGCATCCCTGCCGTTGCTTCCCTTATTTCCCATGGAAAGCGTATATCCGCCAAGATCGACTGTTACAGTGCCGTTGATATTACTGAGCGACTGCTTGCCGTTTGCGTCATCATTGAGATGATAGTCGCGTCTTAAAAGAATTACAGAGCCATCGCCTGCGCCCGTCGCCGCACTTGCAGCTTCGGTGGTAAAGAGATAGGTTGCCTTAACGAAGTTCTTGTTAGAATCAAATACTACCCAAGGCATTGCTCCGTATTCCTCGGGAATGTTGCCGTATTCGGTATTAAGCTTCAAATCGCCGGCGCGATACATTGAAGCACCGGTTTTAGAGTCCTTAAGGAATCGAAGGTCGGTTATAGAATCGTTATCCGCGTCTGCGTATCTATCCGCTTTAGGCATGGCGCTCGCAGAAAGATTAAGCGTAGGATATTCTCCGTTTCCGTTTTTACCGAATTTAAGAGTAGGCTCGTCACTGTTAGTTCCAAAATCGTCAAGGAATGACGTAAACGTAACGTTTGCCAAGTTTTGAACACTAATAACTCCGCCTCTTACTACGTTATGAACCGCAATTATCTCAACGGGAGCTGCCGATTTGGGCGACATAGTTCTAAAGAGATTGAAGGCTACGGTTGTAGTAATATCGATGTTACAATTAAGGAATTCGACGTTTGCATTTGCTTTGCCTCCTGCCTTTTCGGAGTACGAATTGGTAAGAGAGAATGCCGTAGTTGCATCCGAACCAATATCAATGTTAATGCCGTCAAATACCACGTTAAATGTCTGCGGATTCTTTACGTCATTTCCGATGCCGTCGCTTCCCTTCGCATAATAGCTTGTGGGAGTTCTGTCAGTACCGGTGGTTATACAGAATCTTACAAGGGGATCTGCGCCCGCCTCGATAGTACCGTTAATAACGCTAACGTTGGTAACGTATCCGTTCGCGTAGGGCTCGCACTTAAGTAACGCATCCGCGTTTCCGCCGTTACCCATCGTTATACTGTTTCCGCCAAGGTCAATTGTAAGATTTCCGTTCAAACGGCCAAGGTAGGTTTTTCCTGCCGCATTTGCCGCAGTTTGCATATTGTAATCGCAACGAAGATAAATTACAGCTCCATCGCCTGCAGTTTCGGTTGCGAGGCGCATAACAGTTGTGGTAAACAGCTTTCCGCCTCCTACGCAAGTGTAGGTGTTATCCGCATTTTTCTTAAATACTACCCAAGGATAGTTTTCCATAGATGCGTATTCGCCGGGAAGATTTCCGTAGGGAGTTGTGAGAGAAACGTCTGCCTTTTCAAGCGTGTATGTGGTCTTACCGTTTTCCGTGGACACCTCGGTAAGCTCCATAAGTCCTTCGTTAACAGAAACATACGTTTCCTCGGAAACAGTGCTGCCCTCGGGAACGGTGATAGTAATATATTCGCCGCTCGCATTTTGATTGAAGTTTATTGAACTTGAAGTGTTTTCAACAAGAGTGTAAACATTAAGATTTGACGCCTTATCGGTGATTATCTCGCATCCGTTTACGTTATAGTTACCGGAAAGAACTGCTCCTCCGTTATAGTTACCTACCGTAAAGAGCGTTGTTTCCTTCGTTGCGCCCGTTATATCAAATACGCAATCGGTAAAGGTCATAGCGTTATTCGCGGGAGCTGCGCTTGAAGCGCCTCTTTCGTAGTTGTAGGTAATGAGATTACTTGTAGTAGCGCCCTCCGCGAGAGCAAATCTTACGTTTTCAAAGTTGAAATCGTAATTCTTAACATCGCTTGTATCGTAGTTAGCAGTCTTCCAACCGAGGATTCTTACTGCGCCCGCAGCGTTTACGAGAAGCGTTCCGTTGTAGGTATTAACGGTTATATCACCGTTGGTCTTTGCATCTGCGTTATAGAGCATAACGGCAGATTTATTATCGGTTTCGGATACCTTTGCAAGCGTCACTGTATGACCGCCGAAGTCAACGTTAACTACGCCGTTACCCGTCGAGAGATTATCATACTTTCTCGAATAGGTATAGTCACGTCTTACGTAGATGAACCATTCGTCACCGGCGGAATAGGTAGCGAAGTAGTTGAGCGCGCCCGAAAGCTGATCGTATCCCTTGCAAAAATCACCCGTCTTATTGAAGATAACAACGGGATAAAGTTCTACGTTTGAGTACGTATCGGGAATTATTCCGTAAAGAGTTGTCAAGGAGTTATACATTATCGAATATACAGCTTTAACTCCATCAGTGGATTCAAGTGTATATACACCGTATCCATCGGAATATGCCGCTCCGATATTTTTGAGAATAAATGAAGAAGCCGAGGTATAAAGCTTCGTGTATTCACCGTTTGCATCAGCAATGAGAGTCAAAGCTCTGTAATCCTCTGCGAAGGTCATTCTGACAAAACTGTCCGTTATAAGCTTTCCGCCCTTCACTGTATAGTCAACGTCGGGATTTCCGTTCACTCCGGAGAATACGTTTAAGGGGTTCTTTGTAATTCGTTTCGTATCTACGTTAACAACGCTATCAACGAGCGAAACGTTTATATCCGACTTCGCAGAAGATGCGGAAGAGTTGAGCATAAAGTCAGTAAGCCTTGCTCCGGGAGCAGTATAAATATAGACGTCTTCAAATACTATATCAAACGTCTTTCCATCACCCGAAGAGGTGCCATTTGCCGCAATAAGTGAACTATTGTTTACAGAAACGCTTCCGTTTTTATATGTAACAGTAGTTTTCTTTGTATTAGAGCTTGCATAAGCGTTGATAAGAGAAAGTTCAGAGTCAAGGTAAATTCTGTATCCGTTCATATCCATGGTAAGACTTGAAAACTTCTCATATCCTGTGAATGCATCGCTTGAGGTAAGACGGTAATTCGCATTCATTTTAATTATCGCTCCGTCTGTTGCAGCCACAAGAGCCTCTGCAAGAGTTGAGTATTCAAAATCACCTATGCTAAACGCCTTTTCGGACACGGGTGCTTTATAAGCGTTATCACCGTCAACCGTTGCAATAAGATGGCATTTCGAATCAACGAGCTCTGCGTCGGTTATGATTTCAGTTACGGAGAGGTTTGAGATATACACGGGTGACTCGTTACATCCGTCAGGCTGAATATTAAGGGTAAGCTTCTTTATTTGTTCGCTTACGTCACCGAAATCGGTTTCGTTAACCACGTATTCAAAGCTATACTCTACCCATTCGCCTGCTTTACTGTAGAAGTTATATATACTTCCGTTAACGTCTATCGTCCCATAGTCAAGTGAGGTAGCGCCGTTAAGTCTTACGTTGACAAGTCTTGACACGGTATCGTATATACCAATAGATATTACGAATCTTCTTCCGGTATCATCCTTCGTTATAGCAGTCTTTTTAATTAGCGTGTTATTTGTAAACAGCTCGCTGGGATACTGATAATAATAGTGATTTTGAGCAGCGTACTGCTTGCTTACTCCTACGGTTATTTTCGTAGCAACAGTTCCATCGGGAGCTATAGCATTCGCGGTAAGAGTTACGTCTCTTCCCTTTTTAACAGTACTTAAATACTCATTCGTAATCACAGATGCGGTTTTTGCGGTTTTAAGAAGGAATACACACTCGTCTCCTATTTTTTCCACATATTCGGTAACGTCTATTTCATAGTAGCCCGCGCCCTTAAGATTTACTTTGCCAACCAAATCTCCTATTGCAGAAGAATCGGGGTTTGCTGCGTCAAAGCCATCAACCGTGTAAAGCTCCGCTACGTTAGCAGCTTCGTTGCTAACAAGGAATCTTAAGAACAACTCGGAAACGTTCGTCATATCGAAGGATGAGCATACGAAATATGTTCCATTTGCTCCCTTGACGGTATTCACATTGTAGCTATTCTCATTTTTAGTGCTATATTTTGCTACGTACGCATCACTCATTCCCTTGCCGTTATCTGCGGTAATACCTGCGGGAACTGTAACGGTTACAGTAGCGTTTCCAAGAAGCTGCGTATCGGGGGTAAACGTCCATTCGGTCTTTCCGTAAGCCGATGTCCAAGCTCCGCTATATACGTTGCCAAAATTATCAACAACGCTTATCTTCGAAAGCTCGCTTTCATCAACTGGACCGGTAAACTTAATAACGAACGTCGAATCGGTTTCGATATTTTCCGTACCAGCAAGAGGCATAACGTAAAGAACCTTTACTGCTTCGTGCTTAAGGTAATATGCCATAAAGTCAAAGAATGCATCGTACGTATCTATACCCGTAATTTGATCGGGGCCAAACGTGTACATATGTCCAACGTCTGCGATTACCGCCATAGAGGGTATATCCAAATTTTTCATAAGTATCGCTCTGTCATTTGAAGAAGCGTATGCAGAATTGTAGTTATCCTGAAGATTCATTGATGCAAACATGGGCGCGTGTCCCTCAACCATATCTTCGACCATAGGGCCGCAGCAAGGATAAAGGAAATTAGCGTTTGCAAGTATTTCTTTTCCGTTATAGGTAAGCCAAGGCTGAAGCTCGCCGGTATCTATCGTAATACCGTTTTTGGTAGTGCTTGAAGTTTGGCAGTTAGCTTCTCCAACCTGGTATCTCGTTTCATCAGCGTGACCCGGGAATTGGCGGCGAGAAATATACGAATTTATTCTCGCGTCGATAAGCGACTCGAGCTCCGAGGTGGTAAGCATAGTATTTGTTGAGGTATAGTTTTTCAACTCGGGATTTCCAAGGAAGGTAGTCCACGAGCCCTTTGAGTTACCGTAAACTCCGATAGCATCGGTGTCGAAGTGATACTTCTCGGGCTCGGAAAGCGCAAGATAACGAAGGTATCTCATAGCCGCGGTGTGTATTCTCTTATCGTTGTAAAGATGAAGAGAATAGTTCATCTGGTCGTACGTATATCCACCGCTCGACTTGTTTCCGTCATAATATCCGTAATGCTCGTTTCTAGCCATCGGGAACCAAAGATAATCGTAAACAACGCCTACGTATCCTCTAAACATACCGCCGTTAACGAGAGGTCTGATGTCACCCGACGTTTGAGCCGTAGTTACGTGTCCCGAAGAGTTCGCATTCACCATCAATGGAGCGTTTGTAATCGGATTTTCATCGGTTGATGTAGGATATACGATATGCATATACATCGTAAGGTCAAGTGCTTTGCCTTCGGGATCTACGCAATCGTATATCTCGTTCGCAAGAGTCCATTTAACCTTTGTGTACGTTCCGTTTGTATTATCAACGGTCTTTCCGGCTGCATCCGAATACCAGGTAGGCGCATTTCCGTCAAAATCGTTTTGAGTTGATTTTCTCGCGCCGTTTTCGTCAATCCACGGAATTATTACGTCTTGGTTAGTCTTTCTGAAATCGGTATTCCAGTTTTCAACTATTCTTTCAAGCGAGCCCTCTGCTCCGTGCTTATCCACTTCCCAGAACGGCATATACGGCTCAACATCGTATCCCGCGGGAACGAGATAATTATCGGGATAGCTTCCTGCAGGAAGCTTCGAAGTATCTGTGAAATATTTGCCGTCAAGTATATCGCCTCTTACAATCTGCGTAGACCAATCTATCGCAGGCGATACTGCGCCTTTATCGTTAAGATAATCAAGCACGGCAACTATATATCCGCGGTCGAGCATTCCTTGAATTATCTCAACGTCGGTTTTAGTTCCTACTCTATTTGTAATAGTATTTACAACGTAGATTACAAGTTGAGTTCCTTTGTAATCGGGAACTGCAACACCGTGAGTCTCATAATCGTAATACGTCGTTACTTCGGGAGCTTCGGATACGTAATCATCCTTCGCCGCCTTTTGTGTTTCTCCGATTTTGTAATTCTCGAATGCAGCTTCAATTGCAGTCATTGCATCGGTTCTCGGCTCGGTTGAAGCAGAGCTGACAACTATACAAACAACGGTCAAGGAAATAAGAAGCGCGAGAATAACAAAAATTAAGCTTTTTCTTTTGTTTTTCATAGTGATAATCCTTTCATATGTATTATTTATTTTTATTTTAACATTTTTCCACTTGACTTTAAATGAAAATACATGCTATAATTACTAACAAAAAGTTAGATTAAGGATGGACTATTATGATCATCTTCCAAAAGGAATTCGGTTACGGAGAGCAATACCGCGGTTCTGTTAAGAACTTAAAATATAAAATCAGATCTCATATTCATCAATTTTCCGAATTGGTTTTCGTTATGGAAGGTGTTCTTAAAGCAACCATTGACGGCAAGGAATATACCATAAATCCAGGAGAAATTGCAGTTATAACTCCCTTCCAAATGCACGAGCTCAAAAGTGACGATAAGGCAAAATTCTACATATGCGTATTCTCAAACAACTGTGTTCCCGATCACCACGTGGACGTTGAATTTTTCCACAACAGAGAAAACGCAATTTTAAAAGCTACCGAGTCCATAAAAAATCAAATAACCGATATGCTTAAAGAAATACCTCATCCGTATTCGGTTTCCAACAATGCCGTTCCGAGAAAAATTAAAGCAATTTTCTATTCAATCTTTTCGGAATTCGTCACAAACAATCCCGCAGTTTCAAACACAAAGAAGAACGACGTATTATCCTCGCTTTTGCTATATATCAACGAGCACTACAAAGAGAAAATATCACTTAAAACAGTTGGAAAAGCACTCGGTTACAACCCGAAATATTTATCTCAATGCCTAAGCGCGTTGCCCGATATGAGTTTTCCGACAATATTAAATTCCTTACGTATTGATTACGCAAAAAGCTTGCTTTTAAACAGTAACTTCAAAATTATAGACATTGCGCTCGAATGCGGATATGAAAGCGAGCAAAGCTTCCACCGAAGCTTTTTGAAAATTTCAGAAATGACGCCGGGAGAATATAGGAAATCACTAAAAAAGCAATAAGAAAAAAAGAGCGAATCAAAACAAAAATTCGCTCTTTTTCTTATTATGGTAAACATTAATTTACATAATCGCCGAAATATAAAACTTCGTAACCAATTCTTTGCTTGAATTAGGCTCTATAACAATAAGTCCTTTTTTATCTGCAGACTCTTCAAGATGGAAACAATCTATGGCGCAGGTTTGAGGCTCTATAACCGCGAGGTTTCCGCCCTCTTTAACCCAAAGCATACGATATTTATATTCTTCCGATCCCTCGTAAACTATTTTTAAACCCGCACCCGTGTCAAGTATTTCAGACTTGGAATCAAAGTTATCATAGAACGCGCTCAAAGCGCATTTCGATATTTGATATTTACCATCATTTAACTCCTCTTCCCTCTCTCTTCCGCTTGCGTATTCGAGAGTGGGCAGATACTTTTCATCTCTCAAATGCTCCTTGCCAACGGCTACCTTCATATAGCAGTTTTCTTCACACGCCCCCGGGGAAAACGGGATATTAAAGGTTGTATGGAAGGCAAGCATAAATGGCATTTTAGTTTCCGAATCATTAAATACCTTAACGCTTTCGGTGAGTCCCGACTCGTCAAGTGTATAGCTTCTCAAAACGCGAAAGGCGTGGGGAAAATCAAGATATTCTCCGCTCTTCGCTTCGTAAAGGAATTCTACGTGATTTTCGGTTTGCGCGACTTTTTTAAACGGCATTTTGTAGAGTGAGCCATGAAGATGCGAATTGGTTTTCGGCTCGTTTATTGGGAAGGAATATTTTCTTCCGTCAAACTCAAACTCGCCGTTTCTTATACGGTTAGGCGGAAACAGAATAGCATTTCCGAAAAGGAAAACTTGAGAAAACAATTCCTTCTCATCCTTTGGTGTACGGAGCAGCTCCGCTCCGGTTGGCTTGTGGTAAAGTCTGTAACAATTACCGCCAATGTCGGAGCGAAACTCTGCGACGTATCCGCCACTTTCAAGCTTTACGTCTGTATTAATCATTTTACTTTATAATTTCTCCAAAAAGATATGAATTGAAATCTGCAACGTTTCTACTCTTCACGCTGTCAATATAAGTCTTCGCCTTCTCCATATCACCCTTTGCAAGATAACCGTAAGCCATAAGGGTTTCACCCTGATTGTTGTGAGCCTTAACTATATCGTATCCAAACGGAGGATATGCGGGAGAGCCAACTCCGTAGTAATCGTTTACGTCAGCAGTTGCAACTCTCTTTTCACCCATTGCGATGAGCGCATCCGAAAGATATTCTGCGCGAGCGATATTTCCTACCTCTTCAAGCGCTTTGCACTGGAAGTAGGTATGAATCGTGGGAGCGCCCTTCGTTGTATCCGAAAGAGCGAGATATTCCTTTGCTTCGTCAAGAAGTCCAAGCTTCTTATCGCAAGCGGCTATCATACTGTAAAGGGGTGCATCGTTAACGAAGTAGTTCTTTTCTTCTCCGTAATTAGCGGGGAACGTAAGACCTGCAATAAACTCCGCCTTTGCTTCCTCGTACTTACCTGCACTGTAAAGCTCTTTACCTATAAGGTACTGAAGCCATGCATGGTGCGCGGTGAGATTTCCTTCTCCGCCCTCGTAAGTGTGGAAGGTATGAGATGCAAGTATTTCTTTAGCCTTTTTGTAATCGCCCGCTACGGTGCAAAGAACAGAATAGTTAAGCGTGCAATCATCGCGCTGATTTGCAAGGTAGCTATACTTCTCGAAGAATGCAATTCTTTCTTCAAGAGGAAGATTGATGCTTACGTACATCTGCGAAAGCTCGTAGAATATACGGTCGCTTTCCGGAGCAAGCACAAGAGCTTTTTCAAGACAAGCTCTTGCATCATCGCGACGTTCAAGATGATCGAAATATGCAAGAGAAAGGTTTCTGTATGCAGGAGCAAATTCAATCTCCGCAACACAGTTTTCCCAAGCTTTCGCCGCAACCTCGTATCTTTCAAAGTTGTAGTAAATACAACCGAGGTAATAAGACGCCATAGCACTGCCTGCATACTTGAGAACCGCGATGCTCTCCTTCTTTGAGGGGAACTCGCACTGCCATTTTTGAGAATCTGCAAGCTTAACGTACGCCTTTGCGCTATCCTCATCACCGAGAAGATTAGAAGCGTATGCAAGATAGTAGTACTTCATTGCGCCCTCGTCGCATCCAAGAAGAGTATTCTTTGCTTTCTCATAAAGTCCAAACTGCATATATTCGTTCGCAAAGAGGATTGCGTTCTTCTCGGTGTTAAGACCTGCGAAGAAGAGAGGATCCTTTTCAAGAATCTCATTTTCAATGTTGGAATTTCCTACAAGAAGTCCCTTCATATACTGCGCAAAGAGGTTTTTGGTGTTAGTTTCAAGAGAAAGATCTATAAAATCAACAGCTTCCTTAATTCTTCCGTTGATAGCTTCGATCTTTGCGAGCAAGTAATAACCTGCAGAACGTTGAGGATACGACCAGATTGCAAGATATGCGTCATCGTAAGCTTCCTTCAGGTTTCCGAGGTAGAAGTTGCAAAGAGCGCGGGAATAATAAGGCTCTGTGTCATAAGGGTTGAAGTTACGAATAGTCTGGCGGGATATTGCATTATTATAATACTCTATAGCCTTTTCGAAGTTACCGCGGGTAAGGTGGTAGTCACCCATAGCCTTATTGCATCGAATATCCATAGGATCGCGCTTAAGACCTTCCATAAAGTAATCCTCTGGCTTATATGCGAAATGCTTATATTGAACAAGGTGAATACCATTAAGATAAAGCTCCTCTACGGTTGCAATCTCTTCGGGACGCTTTGCGGGAAGTCTGGGCTCAAGGCATTCCTTATTTCCTCTTACGTATTCTTTGTAAGAAATAATCTTCTCGCCCGATGCATCGGTAACGATGAGTTCAGATATACCGTTAAGTTCTACGTCAACAAGCTCGGTGTAGGTAAGCTTGGGTGAAATCTCATCAATATTCTTCTCGAATACAACTCCGCTCTCATCCTTAATAGTTACAAGGCAATTATTTCTCTTGCTCGTGGAATAAACACCTACGAATACGCCGTTTTCGCGTCTTTCGAGGTTTATAGCCATTTCCTTATCAGCGCACTTTGCTTCTCCGATATTCTTAACGGGGTACCAGTACTGCTCGAAGGTTTTGGTTTCATAGGGAGCAATCCAGGTGAAGTCGGGCTGGTTATCGGTGTAGCAGCCGGTCATAAGCTCTACGTATCTGCTTCCGTCATCGGTGAGGTTTGCGCACCATTTTGCTCCAAACTTACTGTCACCCCAAGTCCAAAGTTTCTTACCGGGAGCAACGTGATGATTTGCAACGGTAACAACGCCGCACTCTCTGCCTGCATCGTATCCGCTTACAAATTCGCTCTCCGACTGTCCCTTGGAAATAAGGAAGGAGCAAGGTACCTTAACTGCATTAAAGGAATGAATATCCGTTCCCTCTCCGTAATCGAATGGTCTTGCAGTCTGATATACACCCTTTGCTACGGGCCAATTGAGAACGGCTCTTCTATCGTGATCATTAACAAATTCAACGTCCGGGGGGAATACGATTTTGTAGTCATCGTTTACTTCAACCGCAAGGTTTGCCCACCACATAAACGGATGGGGCTCTGCGGTTCCGTTATATACGGTAATCTCCGCTTTTACGTAAGAATGGTCATCATCAACGCTAACCTTTACCATACCCTTCATATTATGGAAGTAGTCGATTTCTCCCATATATGCAAACTTTTCTTTACCTTTTTCGCCAATTGATACATCGGTAGGCATAAAAGTAGTGGGTCTGTGGTGTTGGGGCCAGTTGAACTCGATACCGCCCGAAACCCAAGGTCCTGCAAGTCCTACCATTGCGGGCTTGATTACCTTGTTGTAATAAATGAAGTCGTAATCGGAGGTCTTATCATAGGCTCTGTTAATCTTTCCGCCTATCTCGGGAAGAAGATCAACCTTTATGTAATCGTTCTCAAGAGTGATCTGATCGTACTCAACGTCAACCTTTTCATCAGAGAAATTAGTTACGTAAGGAATGGGATAAAGCTTTCCGCTCGCACCCTGATAAGGACGCTTCTCAAAGAAGAGAGGCAAGGGCTCTGCGTTTCCTATGGGGTATGTGGGAATAGCAACTTTTTTTCTGTCGATTTTGCTTTTCATAACAAAAACCGCCTTTCAAGTTTTTTCTTTATTTTAACTCAAACGGCGGTCTTTTACAAGCCAAATTTTTATTTAGTTTTGTCGGGATTTTTAAACTTTACTCCGTACTCGTCAAGAAGAGTTATAAGCGAGCGTCTTGAATCGGCTCCAACTGTATCAAGCATCTTTTTAACTCTATATTTTACCGTGTTTATGGCGAGGTAATATTTTTCTGCTATTTTTTCGTAAGTTGAGCCGTTCGTTATGTCATAAAGAATTGCAATATCCGTCGCGTCGCATCCCGAAAGCATATTGTCAAGAGCCTCCATATCCTTGAAGCTCTTATCTCCGTAAAAGTCAACCTGCGCGATACTGTATATTTCGTTTCCCGATGGAGATACCATAGGTATTTCGTCATCACTTGCACCGGCAAAATCCATATCGAATGTCATTACCGTCGAATAAATAGTCTCTTGCTTGATTAAAAATCTATAAAGCATAGCAAGCTGAATACCCGCCTGGTAGTAATCGATACGGCATACAGGGTAAGGCTTTTCAAAAAATTCGGATATTTTAATTCCCGAGCAAGAACACATTTTTTTATCGCTCAAAAGCTCCGAATATTCGTTATAAAGCATTACCGCGATATTATCATTACAGCATACTATATTCGATATTTCAGAACATTTTTTGGAAAACTCCTTTAAGCAAAGTCTAACGTCACCGTTATTTTTAAAAATCTCGTATTCGCATTCTGCTTCATTTACCGCATACTTAATTCCGGTGTACTTCAATCTATCCGGCAATGAATCCTCATTATATCCTAAAATTGCAGTTTTTCCCGCGTTTTTTGATAGCATATATTTTGTGAGTCTATACGCAGATTTTGTGTAATTCGGCGCAATACTGCTATATTTATACATAGTATCAAGATATTGAAATCCAAACACGAGCGGATGAATCTTCTTTTGGTTAAGCTCTACGATTCTGTCGGTAGACCATTTGAGCGACTGGCATATAAGTATAGCTACCCTGCACTCCGCAGGTAAGGAATCAACGGTTTTATATAGCTCTACCTCTACGTGCTTTTTCTTCGCAATAGACGTTATTCCGTCAAGAAGTTTATGGAATCTATTGTTGTCGGCATAATTTTCTTCAATGAGAATATAAAACATTTTCTCTCCACAAAAATATAGTCAAACGAGGGCTTTATTCCGCGTTTGACTATATTTTATCATAGAATATTTATTTTTTCAAGTCTTATACTGTAAAATCTTCAATGTAAAGACCGTAACCGTCTTTAGAGAATGTATTCTTATATTCTGTTGTATCCATACCAAGATAACTTGCAAAAAGATAGAGAGGATATGAATAGTGAAGCTTCTTTGCGGATACCGCCTCGTCAATATAGCCCATAAAGAATGGTGTTGTTCCAAAGTATCCAAGCGTTTCTCTACCGCACTCTGCGCTCCAGGCATCGAATCTATCCTTTATGAGCTTATCAGCCTCATCCTTCTTGCCGAGCGACTCGAGAGCTCTTGCAGCGTAATAAGCGAATGTGTAAAGGTACATATCGGTGAAGAAGTCAAACTTAAAAGTGCAGAAGTGACGGTAAATAGCAGTTGCTTCGTCGGTTTTACCAAGCTTTTCAAGACATTTAGCTGCGAAGTACTGGTAAGGAACCTTCTTAACGCTATTCCAAAGTCCTGAACCCAAGGATTCGGGAAGAATCTGCGCACTCTCGAAGATAGCAAGCGCACCCTCGTAATCACCCTTAAGATATGCATCTTTACCCTTAAGGTAATGAGCGAACATATATTCGTCTGCAATATAATGCTCACCACCCTCGCATGCTACGAAGTTTCTTGCAAGAAGGGCATCAAGCGCCATATCGGGCTTGCCTGCGTGGTTGTATGCTCTTGCAAGCTCAACTACAAGCTCGTCACGGTTAAGACCTCTTGCAAGTATGAATGCTGCAATTTCATCAGCATCAACGCCTACCTTAGCCATAAGGTGAGCGCACTCGAAGGTAATCTGCTTTTCGGTCTTCGGAGCGAGAGAAGCTGCCTTTTTCATAAGCTCGAGAGCCTTAGCCTTGTTATTTCTGTGAGAATAGTAACCCATGGAAAGATTACGAAGAGCTCTGTAATTTTCCTCTGCGGCAACGATTTTCTCGAACTGCTCAATTCCTGCCTCGTAATTACCCTTTCCGTAAAGAAGGCATCCGTAGAGGTAGCGAGCGTAGGTGTTTGCAGGGTCTTTTTCAAGAAGTTTTTCAAGCATATGCTTTTCAAACATTCTAGATGGGAATGCAATACCAACGGGAGCGTTCTCAGGCTTCTTTCCATTGATAACCGCAAGTATAATATCAGTCATAGCTACAAGAGGACGATATGCCTTGATACCTTCAAGAAGAGCGGTAATTTCATTATAAAGTCCTGCAAGAGCGAGAAGCTCGGAAATGTCAAGAGCTACCTGGTTTATATCTGTGTCAACAAGATCGGAGAAAGTCTTGTAATCACCCGTAGTGATTGCGCGGAATGCATAAGCGTAAAGGTTGAGTTTATCCTTTTCGATTGCAGAATTCCACACGCTTTTCGCCTTATCCTTATTTCCTAAAAGATATTCTGCGTATCCGAGGAATGCTTCGGCAACAACGGAGCGTCCGTTTCCGTACATAGACTCCGTGAGATGCTCGATAGCCTTGACATAATCATTACGGCGAATATCAACAAGACCTATTGAAAGCATTGCACAAGATTTATAATCGTAGCACCAAGATGCCTTGAAGAGATAATTGTATCCCTCGTCAATTTTTCCAAGTGCGAGAAGCGCAAGACCTTTAAGATAGTACGCTTTGCCGCTTTCGTGACGAATATTGAAGCGAGAAAGTGATTTTTCTGCCGCGTTTGCATATTCAAGAGCTAACACGGGGTTATCGTTCTTGAGATAAAGCTCTGCAAGAGCCATCTGCGCGGGAGCAAACTCGCTATCTCTCTTTAAAGCTTCAAGATAACACTGCTCCGCAGAATACTCGGGAGCGCGGTACTGCTCAACGTGAAGTCCTTCGAGGTAAAGCTCCTCTGCGGTTTTAACTTCCTTGAAATAAGGAAGCTCACGTCTGGGCTCGGGAATTTCTCTGCCGCTGTGATCCTTAATTTCGTAACTGAAATAATTTACCACGCCTACGGAGATGTTGATGCTAAGACCTACCTTTGCATCTACGTTGCAAAGAGTAAGAACGTCATAACAAGGAATGTTTGTTGTTGTTTCAAACACAACACGGTCACCGTCTTTAACAACGATTTGAGCATTTGCGATAGTCTTGGTTGCCTGAATGGAAAGCTCGCCGTTATCGGAGATATAGAGAGCTCCATTATCGTTTGCGAACGAGGGAATTCCCTTATCGTGAATGGGGAACCACTTCTGCGAGAAGGTCTTAGTTTCGTACGGCTGAATCCAAGTAAGGTCAGGCTGGTTATCAGAATAGCATCCTGCCATAAGCTCTGCATACTGTCCATCGGTATCCGTGAGAGCTTTTTCCCAAGTTTTAGAAAGCTGATTGTAAGCCCACGTGAACATCTTCTTACCGGGAGAGATATGATGGTCGGCGATATGAACTACGCCTGCGCCTTTGCCGTTATTGTAGCCTCCAAAGTAATCGTACTCGGACTCTGCGCTAAAGTAAGAGGTTGCGTCCTTTGTATTCTTGTGCTGCGAAATATCAGTATCACCATCATAGTAGATTCCGTTAAACGCACCAAAACGGTCATTGTTCGCAATAGGATACGTAGTAACCGAACGCTTATAGTGGAAGCGAACGTAGTTTACGTCCTCGGGGAAAAATATCTCGTAGCTTTCGTCCACGGGAACTGCTGCGTTTTCCCACCACAAGAATGAGTGGCGATGAGGAGTTGTATTATCAAGCTTAACCTTTGTTTCGAATATGCACTCGCCGTCTTTGAGCGAAACGCCAATCATACCCTTCATTCTGTTAATAGGGTCATGCTCGGAGAGCCATACTGTTGCGTAATCCTCTCCTCTTTCTATGTAGTAATCAACGGGCATAAAGGTTGATGCTCTGTGATGGAAGGGCCAGTTGAACTCAAGTCCTCCGGACGTCCAAGAACCGAGAACGCCTATGAGAGCGGGCTTTACAACGTTATTCTTGTAGAAGAATCCGTATCCGTTCTTCTTATCGTTAGCGTACCAAATCTTTCCGCCAAGCTCGGGAAGAATTCCAAGCTCAATGTACTCATTTTCAAGAGTCAACAAGGTGTATTCTCTCTTTTCACGAACGTCACGCTGTGCCTCAAGAACAACCTTATTCGGATAGGGATTGCCCGACGTACGCTGATGCACGCGGTTTTCCGCAAACATAGGAAGATCTTCCTGGGGGGCTTCGGGATATGTGTCAATTAAAATTCGTTTTTCTTCTGCGATAACCATAGCGGTTCTCCTTTGTGTTTTTTTACAACACTATTTTACATCTTATTGGTACGTTTTGCAATACAAAAAAACTATATATATCACTTGCGTTTAATTGTACTTTTCGCATCTCAATCACATCTCAAAGCTCGTAAACAAAACTTTTATATATTTTTGTAACGCTTACAAGTTTTAAATTTAATTCTAAATATAGTCATAACCACCTGCAAACCGGTGGATTACGTGAACTCTAAAAGAGCGAATACAGAGGTACAGAAATTATAGCTGAAGTTGTTTATCTGCCTTGGTAGAACTTTTTGTTAACGCAAAACAAAAAAGAAGAATTGACTTCATCGCCATAAGGCTGATTTTCTTAAATCAATTCTTCTTTTTATTGATGTAATGTAAAGTTAATTTTACATTATTATAACCCAAGCTCGGTTACATAGGAATTAAAATCAACAACCTCACCGCTTATACGCGACTTCTCTGCAGCGAAAGAAATCAAGTGATTTCTGCATGTTTCCTCGATTGAACAGATAGATTTATCGCTCGTATCTCCGCTGAGTCTTGCAACGAGCGCACGGATGATTCCACCGTCTCCGCCTCCGTGGCCACCGTTTATACTGTCATCGGTTACGGCATCCGTGATATTTATCTTATTATACTTCAAGGTTTTAAAGTCATATACGGTATAGAAATCCTCATTCATATTAGCGATAATCTCGCCGCGCGTTCCCATGATACGTATATTTCTTGAACCCTTATTAAAAGCGCACATAGTAAAGTTAGCTGTTACGCCGCCTTCGTATTCAAGATTGACCGTCTGATGATCAACGACATTATTCGAACACTTAAACACGCACTTGCCGTATTCTGTCGTACGCAAGGCAGAAATAAGCTCCTCGTCTGTCGGATTCCAGTTTTTTGTAAGCGCGGTAGGAAAACCGTCTCTTTGGAAAGTTTCAAGATATAGCTTTGGCGCATAATAGAAACATTCATCTGCGTGCGGACATCCGTCAATGCAATATTCCGGGGCATCCACAGGAGCATTTTCGCGAGTGAAATACGTGAGACTTCCGAAACTATGAATGCGCTTACATTCGCGTCCTATAAGATACGAAAGTATATCCATATCATGGCAAGACTTAGCAAGTATCATAGGCGCGCTCTCATCACTATTTTTCCAGTTACCTCGAACAAAACTATGACTCTGGTGCAAATTACCGACGCACTCCGCGTGCTGAATATGTACGATATCTCCTATCGCTCCCGAATCTATAATACTCTTGAGTCCGCAGAAGAACTTTGTAAAACGAAGCACGTGGCAAACGAGAACCAACACTCCGCGCTCTCTCGCTGCATGAGCAATCTTAACGCACTCCTCCGGTGTCGCTCCCATCGGCTTTTCAAGCAATATATCGTACCCCTTATCTATAGCAGCGAGAGTTGGCGCAATGTGATCTCTGTCCTGCGTCGCAATTATTACGATATCCGCAGATTTCGGCTCATCCAATAGACATTCCCATGAATTGTATCGCTTTTGCTCAGGGACATCAAACATGTCTCCAACAAAATTACGGCGCTCGTCTATCGGCTCTGCAACCGCAACAACGCGAAATGAATTTTGACCTGCTTTACAAAGCTCATTCGCGATTTCGGAGTATCTTTTTCCGCGTGCTCCCGCACCGATTACTATCGCAGTTTTCATATTTTTATCAATCTCCATTTTAGTATTTCATAAACAGCACAAGAAGCTAAGGTGCGTAAAATTATAATAAAAACATAAAATCAAAAAATCTTCGCGCCAATAACTTCTAAAATTACCAAAGCATAGTTTCACATAGCATGTGAACACTCAACAACCGTGATAATTATAAATCAGAGGCAATCGCTTGTCAATAAAAATTTATAAATAAGGACAAATATACCAAAGAATAGCACTATTCTCCTAACATGCAAAAATTCTCAAAGCAGTTATTGCCTTTTGCTATTTCAGTATTAAAGTGTAAGAAACGAAGCTCAATCTATTTGCTTGTGCTGAACTTCTACAAAATAGCAGTTCAAGCCCTTTGTCATGGTGCTCTTTTGGATTTTGAATAGATTTTTGCGTTCTTTGCTCCGATGGCGTACAAGTGTACGTCGAGTGGGCGAAAACGGAAAAAGCTATCAAAAGACATTGAGCAAGTATCGGTCAACTGAACACATTACTTTGCTTCATCTCCGACCTATCAAACTCGTAGTCTAGGAGTTTGTGAGCATGTTGTAAGTCTAACGAATATGTAGATTAAAAACAAAAAAAGGCTTCGCTATTGCGAAACCCGAACGTTCAAACTCCCATCTTACGATGAGTATATAAAACCGAAGCATTTAGTATGCCCGGTGTTTAAAACTATTTATTTAAAACCGAATAAAGTGTAAGAAACGAAGCTCAATCTATTTGTTTGTGCTGAACTTCTACAAAATAGCAGTTCAAGCCCTCGGTCATGGTGCTCTTTTGGATTTTGTATAGATTTTTGCGTTCTTTGCTCCGATGGCGTACAAGTGTACGTCGAGTGGGCGAAAACGGAAAAAACTATCAAAAGACATTGAGCAAGTATCGGTCAACTGAACACATTACTTTGCTTCATCTCCGACCTATCAATCTCGTAGTTTACGAGGTTGTGAGTGTGTTGTGAGTATTTTATGTTATTCGACCTTTCTTCCTACTTATTTACAAAGAGTCATATATACCCAATCACCTATGAATAAAAGCTTTATTATAAAGTATGAGTACAGCTTTTTTAATACTCAAAAAACAAAAAAAGGCTTCGCTATTGCGAAACCCGAACGTTCAAACTACCATCTTACGATGAGTATATGAAATCGAAGCATTTAGTATGCTTGGTGTTTAAAACTATTCATTAAAAACCGAATAAAATGTAAGAAACGAAGCTCAATCTATTTGTTTGTGCTGAACTTCTACAAAATAGCAGTTCAAGCCCTCGGTCAATTAGTATCGGTCAACTGAACACATTACTGTGCTTACATCTCCGACCTATCAAGCTCGTAGTCTACGAGCGACCTTACTCATTTAAAATGATGGGATATCTCATCTTGAGGTGTGCTTCACGCTTAGATGCCTTCAGCGTTTATCACATCCGTACGCGGCTACCCGGCTATGCCCTTGGCAGAACAACCGATGCACCGGAGGTACG
>JAZRDI010000087.1:0-30828 GCA_045660185.1 Eubacteriales bacterium
TAAAACACTTTTGCGGAATCTGTCGTTAATTAACAACAGACCCCGCAAATGCTTAAATTATATTTCTGCTCAGGATTCTTTTAATTTGGAATTGCAAAATCTTTCTTAAATGTGTTGCACTTCTATTGACAATTCACTGCCCCAAAACTGTGCATAATGTATCAATTAGTCCACATTCGTATGATTAAAGCGAAGATTAGGACATAAAAAACGCAAAGAGAGATTGATCTTTTTACAGCTCAACCTCTTTTTTAAAATTAGGTTTTGAAAAGATAATCATTTGGGTATTACAAATTTCAAGGTTTTGATAATTTAAGTGAACAATTAAAAAGGGGATTTATATGACAAACAAGTTTTTATCTCCCGTCGTTAACAAAATCGCTGAATGTATATACTTTTAAAACCGCAACACCTATAACGAAAGCAGAAGAGCCTCAACAGCTAAGGCGGTTGAAGCTCTTGAAGTTTATCTTAAGATTAATATATCACGATGCATTTTACAAAATCTTAAGTTTCCTTAACGCATATGAAACGCCATCTTCTTTGCAGGATTTTGTTTGGAAAAGAGAATGCTCTACAAGTCTTGGATAACAATCTCCCATACATATACAATCATGGAATCGTTCAAAGATCGGCAGGTCATTTGGGCCGTCTCCAAAATAAAGAATGGGTTCTTTAACTTTGTAATGATCAATAATTTTTTGAATACCAATTGATTTGGACGAGTTGGAATTTTGCAAAGCCAATGTTTTGGTGGTTTCCCAATATTCAATATTGAAAGAGGAATAATCAGATAACTGATCTCTAGCAATATCGAAAAGCACCAGGTTGTATACCTGATTCGCCACACCAGTTTTATCAATCAAGAATCCGTTTGCTATGGCTTTTTCTTTTGCTCTTTCACTTGAATAAAAGGCATAGTCCGTACCGTAAGTGAGGTATTCAGACGAGGTAGTTTTCAATTCGAGAGGACTGTCAAAAATCGTTTTGCCATCGCAAGTTATATGACTTCCGTTTAAGCAAATATAAAAATCAAGATCAAACGGAATGATTTCTTTGCAATGCTTGAACGTGCGCATTGTGCAAACACCAACCTTGATACCCTTGTTTTGCAGTGCTTTGATATCTGAAAGTGTTTGCTCGGATATTTTGTTAGAAACACGTTTGTCAAGCAGCGTTTTTCCTATATCGAAGATAATAAGTTCGTATTTCATAAATCAATAGGTTTAATACTATATTCTTGGTATGGTAGACAATTTGCCAGAATAATTTCGCATCCATATATTTCGCGGAGCATATCTTGAGTTAATAACGATCGAGCTTCTCCACTGTATTTCAAATAGCCTTCTGCTAAAGCAAACACATTTGCATTCAATAATTGAGGGATGCTTGGATTGTGACAAGATAAAATAATGGTTTTACCTCTACGTTTCAACACGTCCATGTATCGCACAAGTCTGTCTATATACTGTAAATCAATAGATGAAGTGGGTTCATCCATCAGTATCACGTCTGCATCCTGTACAACAGCGCGTGCGATAACTACAAGTTGTCTTTGTCCACCGGACAGCTCATTCATTTTTCGATCCAGCAAATGCTCGATTTGCAATTCATTTGCAACGGAAAGTGCCTTTTTAAAATCTTCTTCCTTCGGTGCTGAGTAAAACTTAATTCTATTCATGCGACCGAACGTTAAGTAATCACGCACCAAAAAATCATTATCATCAGAAATGTTTTGAGGAACATATGATATTTTCTTTGACATCTCGGATGCTGATAATTCAGTCGCGTCAACCCCATCGATGAATATAGTGTTTTTAGAAACCGAAAGCACTCTCGTAAGTAGCTTGATTAAAGTTGTCTTTCCTGATCCGTTCAAACCCAAAATCACGTTGACGGTATTTGCTTCTATTTTAAGATCAAGATTCTTCAAAACCGGAATTGCTCCGTAGGCAAAGGATAAATTTCGAATATCAAACTTTATCATATATCGTTTTTCTCCTTGCGTACAGAATTGCAACGAAAATGGGTGTTCCCAAGAAGCCTGTCACTGCAGACAACGGAATTTCAGAAGCTGTGAAGCTTCTGGATATGATATCGCAGATGATCGTAAACGTCGCTCCAAATATTATTGTGAGGGGAATAGTCTTCTTTGCATCCCTTCCAACCAACAAACGTACAAGATGTGGAATAATCAATCCGATCCAACCAACTATACCGCTATACGCCACCGCCGCCGCTGTCAAGAGCGTAGAAACAAGAATGATCAAGCCTCTGTAAAACGAATAATTCAATCCTATTGTAGACGCCTCGCTTCTTCCTAAAGCAACTATGTTTATACGCCAACGTATCAAATATAAGATAGCTGCGCATATCGCTACGATAGGCAACAAAATCAAAATATCCTTCATTGTCGCTTTAGAGAAAGTTCCAAGCAACCAATATACTATTTCTCCCAGCTGCTTATCGGTGTCAGCCATAAACTT
This sequence comes from Eubacteriales bacterium, assembly GCA_045660185.1. GTDB lineage: Bacteria > Bacillota > Clostridia > Oscillospirales > CAG-272 > UBA1740. The sequence continues at coordinate 2,487 of JAZRDI010000087.1, forward strand.
TACAAAGCTAATTCCTGCGCTCATAAATCCGCCAACGATTATTCCGGACAAGAGCAATGTAGTCTGTGATTGGCTCTTAAATATATTGGCAACAAGAACTGTGATCAGCATAGTTACTATGCCGAAAATGAATGCGGTAAAGCTAATCATAATACCTGTAAAGCCAACAATAATAGCAATCGTTGCACCAAATCCCGCTCCTGTCGAAACGCCCAAAAAGTCGGGGGAAACAAGCTTGTTTTGGAATATCTCCTGATAAACAAGACCGGACAAACTTAAAGCAACACCGACAAGAAGTGCGACAATTGTTCTTGGAAGACGAAGGCTAAGTATAACGCTTTTATCAACGTTGTTGACCGCGCTGCCTCCTGTGATTACTCCCCAAAAAGACTCGAATGATATAGAATATCTGCCTACGAGAAGTGCCAAGAAGAAGACTACGGTTAGTATGGCTAATGACGAAAGCGATATCAAAAGAGCTTTTCTTTTTTCCTTTGTCATTCTATCATTGTGCTCCCGTCTTTAAAACAACCGTTAATCATATTTTCTGCGGCTTCATCGGTTAATGTGTAGCCAAAATATCTCTGCATATAGTCTTTACAAAGTGCTATCATGTCGTAATCGAAAAGTTCGGGATAAAGCTGATTCGCCTGCGAATAGATAAACAATGCCGAAGTGGAACAGGTTTGCTCAAATCCTACGAAACCAACGGGAATATTATACACGTCGTTATTCTGTACTGCTCTGAGCTGATTCCAGGGATCTGTTGAATAAAGTTCTGCAAGACGCTTCTTCTGATAAATACCGCCTATAGCAATAAGATCGGGATCTACCTCTGCAACAGCTTCTATCGAAGGACGATTTGACTCAAATCGGTTACAGATGAAATCTATATTCAAAGCTACATACACGGTTTCAAGCAAAGACTTTCCTAAATCGGTGTAACCAAGACCTCTATCCTTTTCACCGTTGATATAATAGAGTGTTCTTGTTTCGATTTCAGGATGCTCGGCTAACACTGCCTTGACCTCGTTCAACGCGGCGGAAAAATCGTTTTGCCACATATCTATTCTGGCGGAAACGTTTGCATCTTCACCCCAGATCTGACGAACCATTTCAGAGAAATAGAAAACATAATCGTCATAACCTGTTTCTGCGAACTGACGCACGCAAAGAGCATTTAATCCATGCTCGCGCAGCATCTGTGCTGTGGCAGGTTCGGGAATAAAAATCAAATCAACGCCCTGCATGACGAAGGTTTCTACGCTGTTATCGTAGTCATATCCATAGAAAGCCTCTGCATCGGGATATATTTCCGTTGCCCAAGGGTTGTTAAGAGTGCTGTAATATGTGCCGTCAAGTAAATCGCCAATACCAAAAGCTATCATCAAGTCTCCGGTCGAAGGTGATACAGCTGCAACTTTTTTCGGAGATTTAGGGATCTTTACCGTCGTTCCCGACATATCCGTGATTTCGATGGTCTCGTCATCATTTTCGCCGCATGATGCAAGTGATAGTGCCATGCCAAGACAAAACGTCAAGGCGAGAATTAGTGCCATAACTTTTCTAAATGCTTTCATTTCTATTCTCCTTAAAGATAAGTGTCAAATTTTATTGTGTCGGGCAGACGAAGACCTGGCAAATCTTCGTCTACATCCGACTTTAAACTTATCTTCGTCATCTACGTTCATAGAAGCGAAGACTTCGTGTGTTTTATTATGCGGTTACGGGTTTCTTGTATTTATCATCGAGAAGATAATCCGTGTCAAGTTCCGGCTTTGCTTCGAGTTCTTCGCGGCTTGTGCCAAGAAGTGAGAGGAGGTCTTCAAGGGTGATTACTTCAATATCTCTTCCGTTTTCAATCTCAGCTTTTACATAATCGCCTCGTGAGCATCTGCGCGGTGTTCCGTCTTCGTTCTTCACGTCAACGGTTGCGAAGATATCCGCCTTGGATGCCATCAGCACATACTCGCCACCGGCGGCTTTGATCATTCCGGCAAGTATCATCATCTCTTTGAAATGCTCGGTTTCGTAGTTCATTGAGATTGTAACCTTCTTGCCCTTAAGCTTATCGTTCTTTTCGCCAAGACCTTCACCGTAGTCAAGGTAACGAAGGAAGAGAGTATGATTTCTTCTGCCGCGAAGCATTACGTTATCACCTTTTTCACCCTTCAGCTTGTTTTCTTTAAGGCGCTTATATTCGCTTTCGGGTGGAGTATAATCCCAAGCGGATTTTCCGCCTTCGGTACTACCAGTGCAACGGTCTGTGCTGTTCTTATAAGCTTCGAATGGCATTTTTGCCTTTTCAAGCAATGCTTTAAGAAGAAGCATCGTCGCTCTTGCATCTTCGACACTCTGGTGGCTTCTAAACTTATCTTCCGCACCAAGAGCAAGGAGCGCGTTTTCGAGTGATATCTGCTTTTTCTCTCCAGAAAGCTCGCGATACATTCTTTGGGTATCGAAGTATGAAAACTTAAATGGCTCAAGCTTGTATCTGGCACATGCTTTATTTAAGTATGTAACATCATCTCCAATAGAATGACCGACTATATAATAATCTTCGTTTTCCACTAACTCTTTGATGCGTTTGTGGAAGTGTGCAAAGTTGGGCGCTTTTTTGAAGCGGTCGATGGGATACGCAAGGTCAACGTCAGGTCTTCCGGCTCTGCCTGTCAGATAGAATCTACCTTCGGGGTTCATTATTATATCCTCACGCTTGATAATCTTAAAATCCATATCAGCAATTACGTAACCAAAGGAGCAGATGGTGGCTTTGCCACCGTCTGCGCACTCTATATCAAAGAACAAATATTTCAATCGGTTACACCTTCCTTTCCGTACTTTTCGGTTGCAGCGCGGTTGATTTTCTCGAACTCATCACCCACCTTTGCAGTACACAACTCGTCACGGATTTTGCAGAATTCTGAATGAGATAGCTTTTCTGTATCCAATCTCTTTTCAAGATAATCGGTAAGACGAAGCAGCTTCAAAAGTTCCTTTAATCCCTCGTAAAACATTCTGCTTTTCTCGGGTGACTCATCCTCCCGCATCATTCGGCTAAATTCACGAACCGACATATCCCCATAATGCTCTCGGGCATATTCGCCGATGAGTCTTTGGCGAAGCATCCGTTGCTCTTTTTCGATAAGCTCATCAACAGTGAGCTCATCAACGTAAAAGTCATACTCCTCGGGCGTCTTGCCGAGCGAATAGAAATCGAACCACTCCTCCATAAATTTGACCTTAGCATCCTCGATATCGTTCGCTTCTATGATTCCATCAAATGCAAGGGAGTTGTCGTATAGGTTTTCTTCCTCCCAATCCTTGAAATCTCGTTTTATAGGGCGCTCAACGGTGATGCGGTAATGGTTTAGGTTATTCAGATTGATTTGCAGCTTGAACTCAAAAATGCTTACTCTGAAATCTGCCGTATCCTCTCCGGGATAGAGCATTGCTTTTACCCTCGGAATCCATGTTTCCGCTTCCTTTCGGTCATAGCACTGCACTATGACTGATTTGCTGTTTTCATCTCTGTAAAATGCGCCTACTCTGAAATATCTCTGTTTTGTCATTCTTACACCTCTTCATCTTCATATCTTAAATCGAACTTGCTTTTATCGAATGGAAGTCTTGAGAAGATTTCCGAAAGTGGCTCGTATATCGAGTTGCCGTACTTTTTCTCAAGTCCGAAGCAGTTTATGTAAACCTCTCCGTGTGGGTTTATCATAAAGTAGGAGTTTTCCATCTCCATAGGTCTTTCAAGAACCAGCTCGCAATTTTCTTCATAGCGGTTTTTCTCTACGAACTGATTGTACTCGCCAACCGTGGGGATCAGATCCATTGTTTCCGGCCACTCGTTCACATTGTGTACTACGTGAATGTAGATAAGCTTGAGTCTATCCGGCTTCAGTGCCTCGTAAACCGAGAGCATATCCTCATCGAGATTCGCCTTTGAAACTACGGTGTTTATCTTGAGCTTAATACCCGCCTTGTGAATGGCTTCTGCCATTTTAACGAGGTGCTCAAGCTTGTTTGTTGTTTTAAGCGCGTCGCATCTGCCGATGTGAATGTTGGCATCCGCGTTAATTGCATCTACGCTTATACCAATCATCGCGACCTTGCCTGACCAATCGACAATTCTTTCTTCGGTAAGGCGAGAGCCGTTTGTTATAATCGATACCTTGATGTTTTTCTCAGCTATGTAATCGATTATTTCATCGAGATGGCGATACATAAGAGGTTCGCCGCCTGCGATGTTTATTCTTCCGTTATCAATCTCGTTTTCACGAAAGAAGGTTTCGATGCTATCGACTACTTTCTTAGCATCTTTAAGAGGCAGATCCTTCATCTTGAAATCAGCGAAGCAGTGTTTGCAGGTGTAGTTGCATGTGTCTGTGATGTGAAAGTTAATGATGTTTGGTTTTTTCATTTTTAAAAATCTCCATAATAATTTAATTTGGCGGAATGCTTATCTGTGAGATTTAAGGGATTTTCTCACACAATTTCCTTTCTCTGTCTTTATATAGTGGTGGAAAGTATTGAACTTAACACTTTTTATAAAAGAAAAAGCAGACTTTCGTCTGCCTTTCCTTATTTTACTATTTTAGATAGTTTTTGTTCAATTATTTTTGCTAATGATTCTAATTCTTTCGCTTCTTTTAGCCACACCTTCAATTCATCCGCATCCTCCTTGTCAATATCTCTTTCAACATGTCCAATAAGTTTATTGCAAAGCGCAGAAAACTTTTTTGTATCCGCATCAGACTTGAGTTCTTTTGCTCGTTCTCTAAGTCCCTTAGAAGTTACATCTCCTATAATGCCTTTTATAACCTCTCTCTGTTTGTCCAAATTAGCAATATACTCGTTTACAAAATCAAGATGTTTGGGTGTTAGGAGTGTTTTGTCAATGTGAATTAACTGCCTGAGTTTAAAAGCGATAGTTGAATCTATTTTGTATATCGCTTCCAATTCTCTTGTTGTCTTTGCGTATTTTAAAAACATTTCAAGCGCACTTTTGTTCCATCCCCAAACGATTCCAGAACAAATCATATCTAAGCCATATTCTGCAAATTCTTTTGAGTCTTGTCGTTCAAGAAAATAATTTACTACACCGCGTTTTACAATATCATTGGAAAACTTCAGCAAAGCGAACACATTCTTAGGATTGAAAAATTTCAACTCATCGGTCTGAAACAGAAATTCTAAAACTTTTTCACAAAGCTCGGGGTTATTGCTATATGGGAGTATGTTTTCCTTAAACAGATAGAGTCCCGACATTTTGGCAACAATTGTCTCTCTAACATCGTTTGGACGGATTAAATAATGGTTGCCTTTTTCATAATAAAATCTATTACCGGACAAAAGATTGTTCAAAGAAGAGTTGGTTAATATTTGCCATCCCTCTCCATCGGGAGAGAGCATAAGCGAGCCCTTGTAACGATCAATTCCATCAAGGTCCTTAATAACCACTTCTGAAAACAACTCTTGCGAAACCTCAATATATTCCTTGCCAACTAATACGTGTACTTTAGAATCTTCAAGGATAACGTCATATGGTTGAGGCTTTTTTTCAGTACGTTGCAGTTCGAAATCTTTATCAAGAATTATTTCGTTTATACCTACTATTTGAGAAATCTCTTCAATCGATCTGTTTGCAAGATCACCGTCATATAATTTGTTCTTATAAAGAGATAAATTCAACTCATCAAAGTAATCATACCATGCGCTTTTATCGGTTTTTAATATAGGATACATAGAGCTTTTCATAATAGAATCGAGCTGATCGTCGCTCAATTTAGTTGCCTCATCGTAAAGATGCTTAAAATGTGCGTTTAAACTACCGTTTCCTGTTATATCATCTATGTAATCATACGCTTCTTGAATAGAAGCAGTTTGCCTTGCTATGCTCGCACAAAGAAATCTATCATACGTCGCTTTTTCAAATGTGTTATATTTTACTACTATGACTTTTCTTTGTTTAGACAATGCTAATTTTAGCTTTGCTTGCAGCTTCATAACTCATACCTCCTTTATATTCAAGTCTTGCTCCATAACGTCTGATATCAGCTATAATTTCCGCAAAATAAGTTCTATCACTTCCTCCTGATATCTTCATCTTTATTTGCGAAAGCGTAGTGGGATTTCCGAAAACAAAAAGCTTATCTCTTGCGCGCGACATTGAGACGTTTATTCTTCTGAAATCGTTAAGGAAGTTTCTCTGCGAGGGATCTGTCACCACTGTATTAACCAAAACGATGTCGGCTTCTTTACCTTGAAAGGCATCTACAGTGTCAATTTCAAAGCTTAGGAATTTTTGCTTAGCCTCGTTTATCAAATCTTTATATTCCTTTTGAAATTTGCTTATCTGAGCCGCATAAGGGAAGATTGCGGCAATCGAAACGGAGGATGCGTTTTCTGTATGTCGAATCAGATCTTTAAGAACGGATGCGGTAGCTTCGAGTTCTTCTTGGTTAAATCTAGAATGTCCGTCTTTTGCCTCCTTGCCGTATTGAACATCTACAAAGAAAACATCTTTTTCGTTCAGTATGTTAAAGGTTTTATCAAAAGCAACTTTGCCCGGGCGCACTTTTTCTCTTGCGTTTTCAAGCAAACCATTGTAGAAAATGTTGTATGCTCGTAGTACATCTTTAACAGAACGATAATTTGTAGACAAAGTAACAAGGCGTCCTGCATTTTCGGCTTTTATTAATGTTTTTGCAAACACAGATTCTTCGTATATTTTTTTCAGCTTTTCGAATTTTTCCTCGTTAAACGAAGGTAAATCCTCAACATCCGCTTTGTCAAACTCCAAAAGTGGTGCTAACTGGTAGTCATCACCTACCATGATAATATGTTTAACATAGGGGAGATAGCGCAAAACCTCAGTTATCGGGCATTTAGAAACCTCATCGATTATAAGCCAATCGTACCCTTCAAGAAGTTCCAAACCTTTTTTACCCGCAATAGCGCTAGTGGTCGTTGTTGCTCCTATGACTGAATATTCAGTTTCGGGATTTTCAGAAAACGAAAACCTCTTTTCACCGTTAAAGGACGAGAGATCTTTACTTATTCTTTTTGCGACAAGCTTTCTGCGACTTTTCCCGTTATGTTCTTCAAATTTAGACGCCCAAGTTTTATAAAGAGTAGAGTCTATTTCTTTTCCGGAATATTTATTGCGCCTGTTTGTTATTCTGTTGGGGATAATAAGGTCGTGGTTTTCCATCAACTTATCCAGCACGTTATCTATTGCAACGTGCGTTTGAGAAGATATAACAACCTTTTCTCCAAATTCTTTAGTGATATACTGAACTATTGCGTTTATAACGTGAGTTTTTCCTGTTCCGGGAGGGCCTTTTATAAGACTAACAGGAGCGCCATCCGTTGCCATGGCAAATGCTTTTATTTGGGAAGAATCAAGATTTTTAGCATATTTTGTCGCAGAAGCAACAATCCTTGCCTTGGATCCCTTGCTGGGCATCGGTTTATCACCTATTATATATTCGAGCAACTCTGCTGCAGCGCCTGACGCCCCCTGATGAATAAGTCTCAATGAATTTTCGATAGATTCAAGTTTGATCTTTTGTCCCATGTCGTAAAGATGAAGATAACCATATTCATTTACATCCGTTTCTCCGGAAATGACAACTTTTTCTTTGTCGACACGAATATTCACCAAATCAAATCCTCTCAGCTCGCGTGCATTCGTTTCGTTGATTTGTTCAAGATTATTAACATAAAGATCTTCTGCAAATCTTCTTATTTTTTTGACTGTATTTTTGTCACCGTCAATAGTGATATCCACGAGTTCTTTAATTTGATCTTTAACATCGTCAGTCAGAAGTTCATATTTGTAATCTTCGACGATATGTCCAATTAAGATACCGTTATCATCAAAAACCTTGTCATTATCATCGAGCTCACCAATATCTTTTGCATATATGGGAGCAAAATAATACTTTTGTGAAACTCCCCTTACAACATATGTTGTGTTATTATTAAGCTCCGCTGATAGAGCTTTGTAAAACTCAAATACCTCCATAAATTCATCAAACTGTGTAAAATTGTAAACGAAGCGAGGATCGTTTGCAATTCTTTCCAGCTCATATACCATAATTTTGTTGTCAGTCGGATTATTACAAAACAATATTTCTTCTTCAACGCCTTGTATGGACGTGTAGTCTAAATTAGATTCGTGGTAAACGTTGGTTATGTAAAACTTGCCGCCGAAAGGTGGAATATAATCACAACTAAGATTACCTTTCAAAATTAAGGATCCGCCTCCGTTAACTGAATACACGATCTTGATGTTTTTTATGCCATCAAATAATCTTTGATCTCGTCTATCTCTTTTTATATCCAGTCTGTTTGTGATGAGCTTTACATTGTGTGAACAGCCATCATCAACCGCTGATATAAAATCGCGTTCAAGATCTATAGTTTTATCGTTTTTTAGTTCCCACTTCCCATTTTTGTAATATTTATTAGAATATTCATATTTCAATCGTAACATTTCTATACTCCGTTGATCTTATCTGTAAAAGTTGCAATTGTTCGACTTATACTTGCTTCGTTTTTATCAAATTTTTGTGCTACTTCTCTTTGTGTCGGTAGAATTCCCGTTCGAATGAATTGAGTTATTATTTCTTTGTTAATAAAACTTAATCCATCTAGTGATATCTTATACTCGCAAACAATTTTGCAAACCTTTATAGTCATCATTGCTGAAATTATAGGTTTTTGTCTTTCTTGACATAAAAGATAGGCGGTTTCGATTTTGCGAAGCAAATCAACACTATTATCGCTTTGTTCTGCAATATCAAGATAATTTTCGTCCGTCGAAGCAACAGTATCAAAAAGGCTTATTTCTTCGCTATCTTCATTAATCGTAGTGTCAGATAATGTATAACTATTGCTGTTCATCAATATGTATTCACGGACGGACTGGTCTGATATTCCAATTGATTCTGCCATAAGAGAAATTTGGACGTCGTTTGGATTGGTTATGCCGCGAGACTCCATAAAACGAAGCAATTTTCGTATATTTCTATCATCGTCGTCCGTTATATGTATGCCGCATCGTGCTTCCTCTATTTGCCTTTTCGCACTTGCACGACGATATTCTTTTGCCATAGCAGAATTGAAATAGTGAAGAAAATTACCATTTGACACATCGAAATTTGCAATACACTTATTTGCAGTTTCTGTTATTTCTAGACCATATTCAATATACTTCTCTTCGTTTATCTCTAAAAGATATAAGTAAAGATACTCGACCATTTTCAGTGCTTCGCGTTTGTATGCGACGCACTCCTTCTCTTTGTTAAGAGAAAACAGCGGCGATGCGAGTATCAGCTGCTCGTATTTCTCCTTGTTAGTCATGCTATACCTCTTAAAGCGAAAGAAGTGATTTTAACATCTGTCTTGCTCTGATTGAATCTTCAGATCGAATAGTATTTGTAACCGAATTTAAATAATAGAGAGGAACCATGTCACAAATTTTAGTATCGGTTGGTTTTCCATCTTTAAAAACAGCTTGACCGTAGATTATATTTTCAATTTCACATTCAAGAAATTTCTCTGCGAAATTCATAGCGGAAAACAAAACAATAGGTAAGTCTTTTGGACCGTAAGTTATATCCGCTATAATATGTGTTTTGTCGTCAATTTCATCAACGATTTTACCGAGGAGTTCCTCGTGTACCGTTTGTTCTTCAGAAAAACTCGTTTCAACCGTTTTAAAATCTATTTTAGCCCCGATGCTTTCGTTGATTGCCAAAATCTCCTCAACAAATTCGGCTGCATTTTTTTGATAGTTTCCGTTTGGATCTTTTTTAACAAGCATGACGGCTTTGATCTCGTCATCCTTAGTAAGCGTTTTTTCAAGAAATGCACTAACGGGGTATACCACTTCGCGAGCAGAGACAGGCAATGAAAGATCGGTTGTCCTGTACTTGCACTTATCAGTCTTTTCCTTCATTGTAATATTACAAATAACCGTTTTTCTCATAGTTTCTCCTTATGCTGCAAGCGACACCTTGCGTAGTGCCCTTGCGTTCTTTTTTATCGTTTTGTTTAATATTTGAATCTCATACTCCTTCTCTATGTACTTGATGTAAGAAGGAAGTTTTTGCATGGTTCGCTGGATGGCTTCGTTTTGCCTTGACTTGCCAAAGTCTATGGCTCTTTCTAAAATTACTCCACCTTTAAAATATTCATCCACTCCGCGTCTGTAATTTTGTCTGAACAGGTAGTAGTCACAACCTTCAGATCTAAGATAAAAAATGTGAATTCCTTTGTCTGTTGCTCTGCAGTAAATTGTTGCCTTCATGTTTTAATCCTCTTTCAATATAACTTAAGGCGGTGTCGCCTTACGCTTATATATAGAGGTCGATTTTTTAGGACTTAACATTTTCCAAAATTATTTTACTACAAATCATAGGAAAAGTAAATACGGAAAACCAAGCTTCCGTGTATTTGCGAAAGCCTCATTAGTTTTAGCGCTTCACGCGCTTTCCTTTGATAGTATTAAAAGCGTAATATATCGTTTCAAGCTTGGGAAGAAGATAGGTGAGAGCTTTGTCTTCAAGTTCTATCGGCACGCCCCAATAGGCTTCGGCAATCGATCCCGTTATCGCGCCTTGTGTGTCGGCATCTCCACCGAGAGATACTGCGTTGCGAACCGCATCCTCAAACGAGGTCGATTCGAGGAAACAAACTATTGCTTCGGGTACGCTTCTTTGGCAGGTGATGAACGTTCCGTCATCTACGTTGCAATACTCGCGTATCTTATCTACCTCGAGGGTTGCAATTTCGGGGTAATATTCGATCATTCTTGTGCGGATTTCTTCCATAGAAGCGCCGATGCGTGCAAGGTATATTGCCCTCGCTACCGATTCAGCGCCCTTGATTCCTTCGGGATGGTTGTGGGACACCTCTGTAACAAGGCGGGAGAAGTATTTCACATCCTCTTCGCTTTCCGCAATCCAGCCAACAGAACTTACTCGCATTGCAGCACCGTTTCCATAGCTGTTATACGGCACGGGGTTATACATAAACCAATCGTAGAAGTGTTTGCCCCAGCTGCACGCTTGATGAGCCTTGCCCATCTCAACCATCTTTTTTACAACAAATTTTTGAAAATCCGGTTCGCGCCAGCGTCCACGCCTAAGCGTGAACGCCTGCGCTATTGCAAGAGTCATAAGGCTATCGTCGGTGTAGTGACATGCTCCTGTGAAGAAGGTGAAGTTTTTGCTTTTATTGTTTCGCCATTCGTATTGGCTTCCAACAATATCTCCGATTATTGCTCCGAGCATTTTCATCACTCCTTTGAAATTTGCGCCCGATTGCTCGGGCGCATCTCTATATATTGTTTAGGCTGCTTGTTTACCTTTGATAATCTCGTAAAGCTCAAAGAGTTCTTCTTTCGAGAGTGTGCTTTTCTCAACTAGAAGATGAGCGACGCGGTCTACAAAATCACGATTATCATCGATGATTTGTTTTCCACGTTCGTAGAATTCTTTTATCTTTTCTGCGTATATCTTATCGGATTTTGCCGCTAATTCGGGAGAGGAAGGCACTTCACAGTGATGTCCTGAAAACAATCCTGCGAACTCAATTCCATAAGCGCCTATTCCCATAATAAGCGAAAGAAGGCGCCACCTTGCCTTGCCAAAATCGCTGCTTGAGGACATATATCGCATTCCGAGAATAACCTCCTCCGCAATAGCACCTCCAAGACCGACAATTATGCTGTTTTCTACTTCTTCAACGCTTTCGGTGATCTCATCGTCATACATCATTCTAACATGTCCGCGAGTCTTGCCATGCGGAATTATAGATGCCGATGTAATAGAATCGGGAGCAACAAACATCGCAATAACAGCATGTCCTGCTTCGTGAACAGCAGTTTTCCACTGCTCGTCCTTGTTTGTAACCTTACCCTCAAGTGCTCTGAAAGCTATGCGGTTCATAGCGCGCTGTAGTGTTTTCATATCAATGAAGCTTATAGCATCCTGCATTGCCATAATTCCGGCTTCGTTGATTATGCACTCCAGCTGGGCGCCGGAATAACCTGCGGTGATTTTTGCAAAGTATTCCTCGTTCAACCTCTTTTCAAGGTTGATTTTGGAGAGATAATATTTAATTATCTCGACTCGGTCTTCGAGTGTGGGCGTTCCAATCTCAATAATTCTATCGAATCTTCCCGAGCGAAGAAGTGCGGGATTAAGGTGATTGCAATTGTTACAGGTTGCAACTACCATGACACCGGAATTATCTTTCTGTCCGTCAAGCTCTTGAAGCAAAACCTTCATTATACGGTCGTTGCCTTCCATATAGTAGTGCTCGTTAGATTCAGCAATTTTGTCGAGTTCATCAATGAGGAGAACGCAAGGTGCTTTCTCTCGTGCCTCCACGAACGCGGAAAGAACGTAATCTTCCGAGTCATCTCTGGTGCAATCTGCTGAGCGGAGCTCTACGCATGCGATACCTTCTGTTGCTATGGATTTCGCCATAACCGTTTTACCAACGCCGGGCGCTCCATAAAGCAACACACCTCTTGGCATTCTGACTCCGCTTTTGCGGAAATTCTCAACGTTTGTGAGTAAGTTTCTAAGTCCGATAAGCTCGGATTTTTCCTTGTGATAACCTGCGATGTGTTCAAAGTTCTTAAAGTTGTTCATCGGTTAAAATTCTCCTAATACTAAGTTATGTGAGTGGGTTGATATTCAAGCCAAAACAACCTCCTTTTACGGCTTGAAGGAGAAATATGAAAAACGAGCCAACCATATTTCTACAGTTGGCTCGTGCCGATCACTAAATTACGCTGCACGTCTGTTGTGCTTTGCGTTCTTCTTGGCGGTCTTGCGGAGTATTTCCAAATCATACTCGCGCTCTATGTACTTGATGTGTTTGGGAAGCTTCTCCATTGTGCGCTTGATGGCATTGTCGCCTTTTGCACGAGAGAAGTTGAGTGCGTCATCAAGACGTACCCCGTCGCGGAAGTATTCATTTACTCCGCGTCTATAATCTTGGGAAAAGAGAAAATGGGTTTCGCCACTAGCTTCAATATAAAAGCTGTGAACTCCTTTTGCAGTGGGGGTGCAACTAATGATTACTCTGCTCATCTTCATTCTCCTTAAATGTAAATTTTAACGACAGAATATTGCTGCCGTACCATTACAGTTATCCACTTTGTATCTGGCGGCATTACCATTAGTACGGTTTAGCTAAAACGCCGAAAACGTAGGTGTGTCAAGGAAAAATCGGATGTTGGGCTATTGCGAAACTGTGATTTTTTAATCGCTTTTTGTAGTTTTTTGAGCGCTAATTAATTTGTGTTTAATGCCAAGGATTTCTATAGTACCGCCTTTATCCATAACGAGTTCCTTGTGATCTTTGCCTATACCTCTTTCCTGCATTTGGATATAAAAATTATCATTTGCACTACATATGCAAGAGAACAATAAAGACACACATTGCTTCGCTTGAGGATTTTTGTCTTTATCTATGGTGTCGACAAGAAGATACATCACCGCATCACTTTTCATCTTCTTTTTTACGAAGCTTACACACTCTTTTTGTACGATCTTGATATACTTCCAGAAAATGTTTTTCTCATCATCATTGCAAAAACTGAGATACTGGAAATAGGTTTTCAATATCTTGTTTTTTTCGTATAATTTTGAGATAATTTCATTTTTATAATCATATTCGTTTGTAAGCTTTCCGATGCCTTCTATTCCGCAGAGAAACGCGATAAGCGACATTTTCTCTTCTCTTTCAGCCGTTGCATTAATTTTAATTCTCTGCAAGCGCTGCATTGCGGTATTATAATTGTCTGTATACTCGATATTTTCATGACTTTTTTTGTTTTCGCTATCTTTTTTTACAAGTTTCATAAACGATGGCCTTGCTAAAGTTTTCCCATCTTTTAGTGTATGCTTTTTTCTTATCCACTCAAGCTGATCTTCTGCAGAAATACCGTAATCTCTTTTTGCCTTATCTATCTCAAGACCGGAAAGCACGGCAAGTTTGCATATATCGTTATAAAGCTCCATATCGCATTCACCGTGCGACATTTTATCCCAGAACAAGCTGTTAAGCCACTGTGATGTATTTACTATCCTGCCTATCTCGTTATCCGCAATGTCGGTATCTATTTTATAAAGTTCGTTTGACTTTTGCACATCTTCTAGCTTGTTTATAGGAACTAAAAATTTTCCATAATTCCTTTTGGCAGCGTTAAGCAATATAGGATCGTTGGTTGCCAATACAAAGTCGGAATCAAAATCGCAACCGTTAAGTCTGTCAAGAAGGCATTCACCTACAGAGTTGACACAGATGATTTCTTTAGTCAGATTAAAATACCTTGCATAAACATCGTCACTAGAGATCTTATTTTTTGCTAAAAAGAGATTTCCCATAGTGATATGAGGACTTCTTGCACAAAGTATTTCTTCACCATTTTCAAAACGCGAAATTCTAACTTCATTTTCATCGAGAGCTCTGGCTATTGGGTTGCTATAATCAAAACTCGGATCAGTAAGAGAAAGAAGCATTTCATATCCGTTTCCAAACAGGGTTGCATTTGTACCCTTGACCAAAAGCTTTCCTTTTTTGATCTTATTTAAATAGTTTCTTCTAATATCACCTCTGAAATTGCTGTAAAATTTAGTCTTTGCATAATCATCATTATTTGAAAGAAGATTAAAGTTAACTTCTTTTCTCAAGCTTTGAAACTCAAGGTCTTCCTCCGAAAAATCCTCATCACTGTAATCATCATACGCTCCATATTCAGTTGTGCTTGCTTCCATTTTTAAATAATAGCGCATATAAACGGGATCATTCAGAATGTTGTTTAGATATTCGTCAGCAGGAGCTAGAAGTCGTGTTAATTCTTCCTCGCCAAGTTCAAGAGTGTTTATGAGCTGATAGCTTGTCTGCACCAAATTACCGCCAAAGAAGCTTGTTTCCTTATCGGTTTTTACAACGCCAAAAAGATTTTCGCCATCGGTTAACTGGTTTAGCCAATGCAGTTTTGCCTCTTTTGTAGCCCTTGCTACAGCGCTTTTATCCTTCTTGTCGGAATCATTGAGTTCACTAATCTTCAGCTTTATTGACTTAAGACTTGAGTCGGTTGTAACAAGCTTTATATCTTTTATATCAGTTGCACTTGTTACTATATTCTTATTTATTTCTTTAAGTTTTTCAATGCTGTCTATTCCGTTGATTGCAAACCAATGCTGCAATTTTGTGTTGAAGGCACAGGTCTTGAAAAAGCGGTTACGGAGCAACGCCATTCCCTTTCCGCGCAATACCTCGTTTTCCTCAAAAACGCTTTCATCAAGCAACGCTTGCCCATCCCAGATTTTATTACTACACTTCGTTTTGCACTCGCTTGAGGTTATATTTTTGTTTTCGTCAAGCTCGATTTTTAATGCATATGTAGGGAAAGTACTTATTGCATCTGGGATAAAAACTATTTCATTGCTTTTTATCTTAATTTCGGTTTTTGTATTTGAAAGCGTCAAAGAAACGTAGGATTCAAGAGAAACTCTATCCCTGATTTTCTTTTCGTCCATTCCGCAAAGCGACCATTTCATCATTCGCTTTTTTAAGGGCTCAAGAATAAACAAACAGTTACCTTCTCGGCTGCTGCCTGCACTTCTTTTGTATCTTACGTACGTATTTTCGACGGGATTTATACTTTTGCCTGCAATACGTAACGTTTGAATTTTTATTCCGTTATCATAGAAAAACTTTCTTAAGCTTTCTTTATTTTTCTGCTTGTGGTTTTTCTTAAACGTAACGTTGATAACCGACAGGGTTGCCGAATATTCATCGTCATTGTGTTCTTTTGAATATTCGTTAAGCTCAAAATGCCCCTTTATACTACGATTCTTTTTTTCGGCTTCGAACTCCTTTTTAAGTTTGTTCGTTTCAATAGACTTATAAATGACCGCAGTAAATTTATCAAAATCTATACGCCCGTATTTTTTTGATGAGCGGTCCTCGCAAGAAATTGACAGCGGCTGGTTGTTTTTTACGCAATCATATATGTCTGCCGCATCAACAGAAAGTATTCTGTAGCCCTGAATTTTTTCCATTTGAAGTTTCCTCTCGTTTTTGACATTTATAAAAATATTATATCATATTTCGAGGATTTTTCAATCGCTTTTCTTTGCTTTTGCGCTAATGCAGGATTTGAAGCCACAACCATTCTACCAAAGCAAGGAGAAATGAAACAAGGCTATGCCTTGCGCGCATTTCGACTATGCGACGGTGGAGGGCCGCGTGGGTAGCGCTAAAAAGACCAAATAAAGCAGGATTTTTGCCTGTTTTTTATCATCTGTTAATTACTAAAGCGCTACAAGACACAGGGCTTTTAAAAAAGAGAGCATCTCGGATGTGGACCGATTTGATATGCACCCCAAAAGTTAGACGCTTTTGGAGGTGCATATCAATTTGCTCTCTTATGTTTTTGTATAAATGATTTATCTTGTATTATGACTTGGCAATGCTGGGGGGATTTTTATCAATCTCGTCGTCATTTATCATTGCAGACAGATCAATCTCCTCGTTTTCCTTAAGCTCTGATGTAAGGTTAATCTTAGTGCGAAATTCATCTTCAATACCAGGATTGTTCTTTTTTTCATTCCACTCTTTAAGCTCGCTTTCATCAAAATAGCTCTCGGTATTGCCTGACTCGGAGGAGTTCACGCTTGAATTGTCGCTTATGAGGTCGTCATCCTTGCTTGCCTCCGCCTGCTTTGACTTTTCGCTAGCCTTCTTATACATAAGCTCCGCGTCAAACTCCTTAGGATTCTTTGCATAATAGCCCTTTGCATATTTGCCGAGATTCTTTGGGTCAACTGCAACAGGCGAAAGCTTAGATGCAATAGCATCAACTATCGCGCCCGTAGCCTTAGCGGTTTTCGCGTCAGTAGGATAGTTAAGAGCCGCCGAAACATTCTTTGCAAAGGTGCTAATCTTTGTGAGCGACTGTACCATGCCGTCCTTTTGGTTGCCGCCATTCATCATACAGTTATCGTATGCCGTGGCGGATTGAATTATCATACTCTCAATAAGCCTGCCGCCGATAAAAGCTGTAAGCTTAAGCTTCATTTCATCCTTAGTCATCTGCACAAGCTTTTTCTTATCCTTAGGGTCGGGCTTAAATCCTAAGGGAAGCTTTTTCGCAAGGTCGGCAACGATACCCGCTCTAATACTTTGGTCTGATAAGAGCGCGGCAATTTTGCCAAGCGAGGGCTCGTACTTCACACCGGCCTTTCCCGCGGGCTTCTTATCGTTCTTTTTCTCAGGTTTGTCTTCCTTTACATCTGGCTTGTTTTCGCTATTTTGCTCAACATCAGCGCCCTCGTTTGCCTTGTTTTCCATATTCAGAGGCTTAGCTTCTTTATTCACAAGTCTGTTGCTTTTTTCTCTTTGCTCCATAGCTCTTGTGTTGCTTGTTGCCTCATAGCCGAACATATCCTCGCTAACACCCAAGCGCGAACAGAGAGCCTTATCCTCAAAGCCCTTTTCAACATCAAGGTCAATCTTAAGCTCATCAAGCGCGATTGCGAAATCAGCGGGGCTTATTCTATCAAAACGAAGATTTGACGATGTGAATTTCTTAAGAGCAGACTCCATATCCTTAAGAAGCTGTTCTCTTGCATTATTCTCGTCGGCGTGGAACCATTTCCAAATAAAGTTGTGGCCGTTCTGTCTTTGCTTCAGAGCTTGATACTCGCAAAGGAGCTTCATAGCCTCTGCTGATGAAGCGGTTTTATCCGTAAGTGACTTAAGAGCGTCTTGATTGTTTCTTCTTACCTCGTCGGCGGGCATTCCGCGTTGCTTGGTAAAATAATCCGTACCGGCAATTCTTTCGTATTCGGGCGACTTAATAGCCTCGTTAATTCTAATAGAATCGTAGAAAATTTTTTCTCTGATTTCATCGCCGAAGCTCTCCGGCATGTGGGGTGAGCCGAGCGTTCTCATCGTCATTGCGAAAAGCAAATCATTTACTGCCATCATGGCGTCGGCAGGCTTTGCGCTAAGATTTTTCTCTGCAGAATTGCTCGCGCTTCTTGAAATTATTGTTGCCTTTGCATTGTCAAGAATGCCCTTGACCTTGCCCTTTATAGCGGTGAGGTCGGGATTCATAATCATCTCGCCCTCTTTATAATTGCTTGCCATAGCTAAATTATTAAGGAAGCTCTGGAAGTTCTTCAATAGTTGGGAATCAACTACGCTTCCTCCATCGGAAAACTGCTTAAGTCTTTCGTTTGCCTTAAAATATAGCTCTTCTGCTTGTTCGTTTAATACATACATATCCTTTACCTCTTTTTTAAAATTATAACATTTATCATACTGACTATAATTATATTATCACACCTCACGTTACAAAGGTGTTACAAACGCAAAGAAAAAGCAGGCAATTAAGCCTGCTTTTTTGAGCAAGCCGCTTGGGCGCGGCATATGTGCGGCTTGAACGCGGCTTGGGTGGATTGACAGAGGCGTCACAAGGTGCAATCCTTGAGGCATTTTTTGTATTCTATTGCCGCGAAGATGATAGCGGCAACGCCGTAACTCCAATTTTTTCCGAGGGGTATCATTTTGTAGCCGAGCTTTGGGAAAATCGGAAGCGGTATGGTAGGCCCGCTGATGCTCGGCATATAAACGCCGTTTTCGTCTTCCTCTATTGCCATAACGCAGGCTTCAAAGGCTTTTACTGCAGGCTCGAGGAATTTCTTATCAAGGTATCCGCATCTTATTCCGTGAAGCCATCCTGCGCTGATAAGCGCCGTTGCCGACAGCTCGCGGTACGATTTGTGTTTGAGTAGTGTATTAAAGGTATAGTCGTCATTTATACACGAAAGCAGAGCTTCGCTCGTTTTTTTGAAAAGCTCGATTATTTCGGGAGCCTCCTCGTGGTTGAGCCCGACGTTGTCGAGTATCATTGGGAATCCGCATGCTACCCATCCGTTTCCGCGCCCCCAGAAAAGATTTCTTTTCGGGAATGCCCGTTTTGCATTTACCCAATAGGAGTGCGCCCACAGTTTATTTTCTTTATCCAGCATCATAGATGCATACTGCTTTGGTTGGCGAGCCGCGAAATCCAAAAGCTCTTTATCGCCGCTTTCCTTTGCGTAAAGCGAGGTGAAGACGGAAAACATCATAACGCTGTCTATCCAGACGCTTTTTGGGTAAATGCGGCCTTTTTTGCTACAGCCGAGATGGTTTAAGCAATCGAGATAAAGTCTTGGCTCGTAGCGTATGTAGTCGAGCACTTTTTTCGTGAGCTTTTCGTATTCAGAATTTTTCGTTCTTTTATACATTGCGTAAGTGATAAGGCCGGGGGCTGCCGTATCGGATTGGTCTACACTTGGGTCGACTTTTGCCCAGTAATCGCAATAATCGCAAAGGAATTTAGTATAATCCGTTCTGCCGTTTTCCTTGTCGAGCTCGTCGAGAGCATAGCCGAGCAGTGCCTCGCCCCACATCCATTTCATTTTCGAGTCGGTTGAGGAAACGACGAAGTCGGCAAGTCTTTTGACTTTTTGGTAATATTCTTCATTAAAGTTCATATCCACCTCACGAAAGAGATTTTTTAAGTGCTTCAAGCTCACTCTTCTGCTCTTCGGTCAGCTCGTCAAGCTTGCCCTCTCTCGAGATAGCGAGGAATTTTTGCACCTGTTGGTTTTTCTCCTTATTAAGCGAGTATCTCTTTGCCATAATAAAGCCGAGAATCATAAAGATAATACAGGTAAACGCCATAACGAATTTTATACCGTTTTGAGCGGCAACGGGCTGAATCTCGAGCGTCTCGTCGTAGCCTGTAAACTGAAGAACCATTGAGAAGATAAAGATAACGAGAGCTGAGCTGCTCTTTCTTGCGAAGGTCATAGTTGCACTGCAGCTTCCGCTCTGGCGCTTGCCCGTGAGCAGCTCTCCTGCGTCTACGGTATGCGGGAACATAATCCAGCTGGTGAGCTGAGCGCCTGCAAAGCCGATCGCTACGAAGAATACGCAGACGTATGCGGCTATAAGATTCGAGCCAAAGACCGCGAAGGCGACTAGCGCCACTATCGAGAGGGGGAGACCGAATCCGTAAATTTTATTTACGTTTACGGTTTTAATAAGCTTATTTACTATCGGGAATGCAAGAAGCTGAACTGCTATAAATATGCCGAGGAAGAGCGTTACGCTTCCCTTTGGCCTTGTAACGTAGGCGGCGAACATTGCAACGCCTGTTGAGAAGACGTCCATACAAAGCGCCTGACCGAGATACATTCCGACAAGCTGTCTGAAGGGGCGGTTTTTAAGCGGCTCGATTATTTCAAGGACTGTGAATTTTCTCTTGCATTCGGGCACTTCTACTCTTTCCCGA
Organism: Eubacteriales bacterium; assembly: GCA_045660185.1. Lineage (GTDB taxonomy): Bacteria > Bacillota > Clostridia > Oscillospirales > CAG-272 > UBA1740. Next base: position 22,879 of record JAZRDI010000087.1, read on the forward strand.
ACGAAGATTGCGCACAGTATAACAGGCAGAGCAAAGAGCACGCCGAATCCTACGCCGACGATGAGATAGAGCGATGTTATATCTAATTTTCCGCCGTTGTAGGCGTCAAGCACGATTGATGGAAGCAGGGTGCAAACTGCTGCGCTTGCGGTTGAAACGACGAGCCTTAAAACGTTTGCGCTGTCGCGCTCCGAGCTTACGGTGCTGATTTCTGCCGACATACTGCTGTACGAAACGTTTATCATTGTTGAAACCGTGTTGTAAAGCAGGTAAGTAGCCGCGCAGTAAACGAATTTCCAAGTTTGGTCAAGCCAAGTGACAGGCAGGAAAATAAGCGCAAAGGCTACCGCAAGAAGGCATCCGCCTGCAAGTATAAACGGACGGCGCCTGCCCATTCTTGTTTTTGTGTTATCGCTTATAACGCCCATCAAAGGGTCGCTTATCGCATCCCATATCTCAGAAATAAGCGTTACAACGCCTGCAAGAGCGGGTGCAAGACCGATAACGTTGGTTAAAAAGAAGAAGTAAAGGACGCCTATAAGCGCCTGTCCGCCACCGCCATAGAAGTCAGCAGATGCGAAAAATCCTTTTTCTCCTCTTTTCATAGTTTTCTTTGAAGTGTTTTCCATTATTTCACTCCTTACTTTATTTCGTTTAGCTTTTTAAAGCTTTTTTCAATTTCCGAATACGGATTTTTGGTATTCTGCTCTATCACGAGATATTCGCATCCGCCTTCTTTCACGGCAGACAAAACAGCTGAAAAATCCACAACACCATCACCTATCGCTGAGTCGTGAGGCAAGACCTTAAGTCCACGCCTTTTAAACGAAAGGTCGCGAAGATGCACTCCAAGAAGTCTGTCGCCAAACTGCTTTATCTGACTTTCGGGTGTAATACCGCTTCGTGCGCTCCAGTAGGTATCGTGCACGAATTTTAATTTTTTGGTTTCGCTTAAAAGCTCGTCCATTCTCGTCTTGCCGTTTGAAAGTCTTATATACTCCCAATTGTGGTGGTGATAGGCGAGCGTTATTCCGCTCTTTTCGTATATTTCAAACTGCTTATCGAGTGTGGAAATGAAAGAGTAAAAGCTCTTTTCTCCGCCGAGAATACACTTGAGGGGAAGCATGGATATAACGATTCTTTTGCATCCCGTTTCCTCGCAAAATTCGATGAGCTTTTCCACATCGCCGAAAACGTATTTCGGTTTTACCTGAATAGAGGATATCTCGATTCCGTGCTCCTTGACGAGCGCGCTGATTCTCTTTGCATTTTTGAAAGAAAAATCTATTCTTGCCACCTCAAAGCTTCGTATCCCGAGCTCTATGAGGGGAAGGTATGCTTTTTCAATGCTTTTTTTCTGCGCTTTTCTTACTGTAAAGGTTTGAACGCCAAAATTCATAATTTAATACACTCTCGTTTTTTCGTTGTAATTAAGCGTAAGCGTTTTGCCGTTGAAGGAAAACTCGATTATCTCTGCCTTTCTTTCAACGCTTCCGTTTACGTAGGCGCTTTCGTATCTTGCGTAATCGGTATCTATTTTCTGCCCGTTAATTTTGAAATACTCTGCGTATTTTACCTCAAAGCTCTTGCCTGCGCTTTCGTAGAGCACGGTGCCTTCACTGTACTCACACTCGTTTGAAAGCATCTTGGTAACAAATTCCTCAAACGAGCCGTTGTCAGCGGAGCATCCAAGCTCGGTTATCCACGCGTGCATCGTTCCGCCCTCGAAAATAAGGTCGTAGCGAGGATCGCCGCCGGATTCGATAAGCTCTCTTACGTTATCCTTGATGCTTTCTATATCGTCCCTGAGCTCCTCGGCGGTAACACCCTCTATATCGTTTTTAAAAGCAAGGCTTGCGTCTTTGTCGGACATTGCGCGGAGCATAACGTATGTGTCTCCCTTACGCCCGAAAATATATCCGTCGTCAAGATGATCGGTAATCACCTCGTCATAAAGCCCCACGGGGAAATATGCGTGGGTGTACTGCACGATATGGGGCTCCAGCATTCCCGTTTTTTCGGGAATGGTATATATGGAGACGTTTACGTTTTCGTCCTGAACGGAGTACGGCAAGCGTCCGTAACCTACCCAATACTGACCGCGCGAGCTGTTTCTCATCGGCTGGGCGGTATATACGGAAAGGTCTCCTGCAAGCACGCTTACGCTTATCTGGTGCTGGTCGGCGTAATCTCCCGCAAAGTGCTCCTGGGAGGTGCTCATTGAATAATATGGCGTTTGATAAGTATATACGTTGGCTCTTTGGATTGCCTTGCCGTTTGTCGAGGGATTAAGCAAGCCGGAAGCGAAGCTGAGGCTTTTCGTAAGAGTGAGAGGCCAAAGATTAACAAGCTTGAAGTCGTTTAAAAACTCGTTGGAAAACAGCTTGTTTTTGTTAAGATAGCTTATGGAATTGTCTATAACTTCCTCGTTTGAAAAGGCCTCCATTCCCATCTGCATCATTATCTGTTCTGCGTCCTGACCTAAAAATCCGTCGGCAACAAGTTCGGAAATCGTTATTCCGTTTGAGGATTTGACTATCTGCTTTTCGGACGAATCGTTAAATATTTCCTTTATAAGCTCGGGAAGCTGATATATCGGCTCGCCGTCTTTCTTCGCCTCATACATTCTTCTAAAGCAGACGAAGAAGCGGTTGCTCTCCGTTTTGTAGTCCTCGCCGTTTTCAAGGACGAGGTTGATATACGGGCGGAGTCTGTTGCCCGTGTCGTCGCTCGACTTGTTATCCATATACATTCTTCCGCTCGCGGATACGAAGGCGTACTGCGTATCTCCGTTTGCGTCAAGGTATTTATACGACTGCGTTGCAATATCCACCCATATAAGATCCATAATTATCTTCATGCGTGCAACCATATCGGAGTCTGCCGCAGAAGCAAACTGGATAAAGTTTGCCATAGGTGCGATATCCTCGGGATAGTAGTTGTTGGAATAATATTCGTTAAAGCCGTAATAGAAGCGCTGATACATCCAGGCGTTTATGCGCTCCTTTGCCATTTCGGTGTGTTCAAGTCCATTTTTTCCGTCCGCAAAGATAGCGTCTTGCCACTCCAAGCCGGCAAGATATTCGGTTACGGCAAAGAGTATCTGGTGGTTTTCACTCCAATGGCACATGCTGTCCTTCCTGCCGTCATACTGATCCATCCAGTATTTAAAGCCGATAAGGCAGTCCTTTATTTCATCCTTGTTTTCCTCTGAAAGACGGTGCTCGTTTTCAAGATAGAAGCGTATAAGTCCGCACGCTGTAAAATCGGCGCAGTCCTCGCGTATATCTATGCGCTCAATAGCTCCCTCAAGATTGTCGGAAATAAGCGCAGTATCTTCAAAATAGGAATCCTCGAGAAATTCCGACTGATAAAGCATTTCTGTTAGCTTTCCGTCGCCGCCCTTTGTCGTTTCGGCTGCAAACGAGCCCAAAAACAGCATATTATAGCCAAATTGAATCAATATGCTTACAAAAAATGCAATTACCAGAAAAAGAGCCACTCTCTTAACGGTTTTTTTCATCTCAATTCTCCTTTTTTAGCTTAGTGAGAGCTGTAAAATTTCGTCGTATTTAATCTATTTTATCAAATTTTAATTTGTATGTCAATATTTACCTCGTTTTGCGCTCTCTGTTTTCGATTTTTGCAAATATTGCTTTACATATCCGCAAAAAAGCGTAGCGACCCAAGTATTTTAAGGCTTAATTCTTTGGAGTTTAGATTAAAACACAAAAAGCGGCGAGCTTTGGCTCACCGCTAAATTGATTTTGGGTTTGTTTATGGTACTTATCTTGAAATAAAATCGTCGGCTTCTTTTCTGGATCTGAATATTATAACGGATATTCCGCTTTTGTATTTATCAATCAGCCCGTAAATTGCAGGCAGATTTTTATTCGGGAATTCTTCAATCTCTCTTTTAAGATTTGGATCGAGTTCGGTATCAATCCACGGCATATCGCAGCGCTCCTTGCCGATGCGGGAAATCGCTCCCTCAAGGCATATTTCTGTTGGAATATCGAAAAGAACGACCGTGTCGCACACAGCCATTCTCCTTTCGAGAGTTCTCTTGTAATTGCCGTCGATAATCCAAGAATCAAGCCTTAGGATTTCTTCAAGTTTTATATCGAAATCCTCCCTTGAAATATGCGTTTTGTCGGGCTTATGCCAAATGGCATCAAGGTAATAAAGCGGAAGCGACGTTTTATCTCGAAGCTTTTCCGAGAAGGTCGTTTTGCCGCTTCCGGGGCAGCCGATTACAATAATTTTTTTCATTTTGAATATATCAAAATTCAATCACAACGGGTGCACCACCAAAGGAGCTTATGGTTGCCGTAGCATTCTTCATATAGAACACCTGCGTGTTGCCGTCGTTCTCGTTGTACATACCGCGGAGGTTGGGATAGGCGTCGAGCATGGATTTTCTCGCTTCAAAGCGGTCGTCCTCGACTAGCTCGCACGCTACGCGAATCCACGCGCCGTCCTTGAATGCGCAGATCTCTGACTTGGGATTTGTCGCAAGCTGCTTTGAGGTGGGCTTGACCTTGCCCGTCTGTATGTAGAGCTTGCCCTCAAACTCGTTGATCGTGCCGAAAGGGCGCACACGAGGCTGATCGCCCTCAACGGTTGCAAGAAAGTAAACCTCTGCTTTTTTCAGAAAATCAAGTACTCTTTTCATGGTTGTTCTCCTTTTTGTTTTTATATCTTCAAGTGTGTTTCGTCATATGTGACGAGCCAATAATCGCTCATTTTCCCATCTTCAAAGGAATTTCGTTTCTTGCCCGTACCGCCCTGCTCGGGAAATTTGTCCGAGGATTTGTAGGATTTTATGGAATGCAATTTATCGTAACTGTCAATAAGTGTAATTTCAATGCTATCCTCCGATACATCTACCGCTTGAACCGTCATATCGGAAAGCGTTTGTTTGAGTTTTGAAAGGCTGTTTGAGTAGTCGCCAAACGCAATTAACGGCGTATATTTTTCCGTATAATCGGGGTGACATTCCAAAACCTTGTCATCGAACAAAATATTTTCTCCGGCAGAAAAAATACAGTAAGTCAACCATCTTGTACCGTATTCTCCCTGCAATTTCAGTCCGAAAAAGCCGGGACCGCCCATTCCATACGTGCCGCAACAAGTCGATACATCAACAATACGGCTGTTTTTCAACCGCTCAGATCCGAATTCATCAATGCTCAACGGAACGCCCAGCATAATTATTTCGACAGAATTAGGCTTGTATCTGAATATGGGGTATTTACGGATTTTCTTAAAGCCTCTTGACTTCCAAAGTTTTTTATCGGGTTTCTTTACCACCGCAAAATTTTCTTTCACAAGTCCTATGTTAAGGTTCAAAAATCGATGTTTAAAAAGCATAGTAAAATTTCCCCTTACTAAAAAAATCTAAATACTCTTTACTGCTTGCCATAATTACCTCGTTAAATGGATTTTTATTTGTTCATCCCATCTACCGTTTCGCAGGATTTTGCCGTCATCTCGACCCACGCAGGACGAAATCCGCTACGGATAGCGTTGCGTACGGACTTCACGTTGCACCAAGAGGCGCAGTAAAACGGCACTTTGCCGCGGTTCAGAATCTCGATAGCAAGACGGCTTGTGAGCGCCGAGGCAATTCCCTGTCTGCGATACTCGGGAAGCACGTCAATGCCGATCTGCCACATCGCGTCGCAATCGGCAGAACAACCGGCAAGACCAATGAGTTTTCCGTTATCGTACGCGCCTACGCCAAGCACATCAAGGTGCCCTCTCTCCTTGCAGAGCGCGTTACTCCATTCGGGCAGGTACAAGTCAGCAAAGTCCTCCTCCGTGAGAATACGAAGCTCATAGGGGCAGTCAAGAGGGCGCAATAGCTCAAGGTCGGGAAGAAAATATTCCGCCATAAAGCATATTTTCTGGCCGTGCTTTTCAAGCTCCTCGTTCAAAGCGTGAAGGTGAGGAGTTTCAAAAAGATGCTCGAGAGGATAAGAGCTTATATATGCTTCTGCAATCTCACGAAATTCGGGCGACACAGATGCAACGGCGCACGAGCCGTAGGAAACGAGCTGGCAGGAAAAAGGAAGCTTTAAATATTTTCTTGCCCTATCGGTTTTCTTCGAAATAACAATCGTATTTTCTGTTTTTTCAAAGTCGGCTGCTTTGGCACAAAGGTCGGTGGCAGATTGCTCCATTGCTATTTTTAAAACGTCGCTGTTAGTCATTTTCTTCTCCTGTCGGCGCGTAATCTTTCAGTATTTCCAGAATATCCTTTTTATATAAATTGGAGTTGAGAACACCGCCGTTCGGAGAAACGGAGATGCATTTTATATTGCACGGGTCCTCGGTATATGGGTTTTTGGGTAGATTCTCATTAAAATATTCCCCGAGGTATTTTTTTGCGTTGCCCTCGAAAAACACGATATTTCCGTCGTTTTCCGAAATGCCTAGCTCCTTGAAGCTGTCGAGTATCTCTCTCGTTTTTCGGTTGTACGGATTATCGTGCCGGGGATTAACAAGCCAAGCGGGCTGAAGTCTTATGGGAATGCCGACATCTTTTACCGCTTTTGCAAAAGCCATAACGGTGCTTTGCGGTATGGTTTCCTGATGAAAGGCATCAACGGATAAAAGCAAATCGTTAACGCCGCATTCCAAAAGCGCACGAGCCGTTTCTTGAATTTCCTTTCCGTCCTCGGTAAAATATCCGTTCGTTATAATCTGCCTTTTAGGAATATCAAGTTCCAATGCGGCTTTCATAATTGAGAATGCGGCATCGGTATGTAAAAGGGGCTCTCCGCCGAAAACCATAACGGTTTTAATATCGTATTCCGCCGCTATTCTAAGAACCGCCTCTGCGGCAAGCTTTGGATCTATCCGCATTCCCGTTTCGTCGTGGTTTCCTTCTGAGCAATGCTTGCATTTGCCCGTGCAGGCATAGCATACCGCAAATTCAATTTTACTAAGATTTTCAAGATACTTGTTCTTCATTTTAACTTACCTGAAAGTATTTAAAGCTCGGTGCGGCCTTATAGCTTTATTTTATCATCATAAGTCGGAAAATACAATAGATTACGCGAAAACCGAAGCCTATTTTCTTCGCCCGAAAAAGAATAGTTTGCTTTTTGTCGGAATACAATAGTAAAAAACGAGGATGGTATTATGAAAAGAACGGTTTGGCTTTGGGAGCTGTTTGGCTTTGCGTTTGTGTCGATCGGCGGAACTCTTTTGCATTTTCTATACGATTGGCTTGGCGGAGCCTTATGGATAGCGCCGTTTTCGGGCGTGAACGAATCTACCTGGGAGCATATAAAGCTGATTTTCTGGCCTATGCTTATATATGCCGTTTTTCAGAGCTTCTTTTTTCGGGATTACGATAAGTTCTGGTGTATAAAGCTTCGCGGAGCGCTGATTGCTTGTGGCTTAATACCCATTATTTTTTACACTTATAACGGGGTGATAGGAAAATCCCCCGATTTTATAAATATTGCGATATTCTTCATATCTGCGCTGTTTGCTTTCATTTACGAGCTACGCGCCTTCAATAAAGACAGTATAAGATGTAAGTCCGAGAGGGCGGCACTTGCGGTGCTTTTGTTTATTGCCCTGCTTTTCGTTATTTTCACCTTTAATACGCCGAGAATAGATATTTTTAAGGATCCCATAAGCGGCGGCTTTGGAATATAAGAGGCTGTCTCATTAAGAATTCAAGAAAATCAAAGCAAAATCTAAGAAAAAACGGTGAGAATTATATTTTAGCGAATTCTTAATGAGAACAGAACCGGAGGCGAACGGATTTAGAGCAGAATTTGCCGTTCTCCGACCGAGAGGCGTATACATATACGTCGGAGGGAGGAAACGACGAAAGAATAAAAAACCATTAAAAAATGAGGAAAACTGAAGGTTTTCAACCTCTTTTCCTCAAAACAAACACAAAAACGAACGAGAGGTACTGTGTTTTTT
>JAZRDI010000088.1:0-27575 GCA_045660185.1 Eubacteriales bacterium
CGCGGCGTCGCTGGGTCAGGCTTTCGCCCATTGCCCAATATTCCCCACTGCTGCCTCCCGTAGGAGTCTGGACCGTATCTCAGTTCCAATGTGGCCGTTCAACCTCTCAGTCCGGCTACCGATCGTCGACTTGGTGGGCCACTACCCCACCAACTATCTAATCAGACGCAAGCTCATCTTCCAGCAGCAAGCCTTTGATGGTTGTACCATGCGGTACTGCCATTTTATGCGGTATTAGCAACTGTTTCCGGTTGTTATTCCGCACTGGAAGGTAGATTGCTCACGCGTTACTCACCCGTCCGCCACTGTTGTATTTCTACAACCGTTCGACTTGAATGTGTTATGCACGCCGCCAGCGTTAATCCTGAGCCAGGATCAAACTCTCTAAAAAATTCTATATCTAATGTCCTAAGACACTAAACATCTTTTTCAGAGCTATTTTATCTTAGCTTCTTTTTTTACTTTGTAATGAGTTTTTCAAAGTTCTTTAACGAGATTCCTTCGCACTTTTCAGTGCTTTAAGAAATTTCTTTGTTGTTCAATTTTCAATGATCAAGTGATTGATGTTTTAAATCAATCATGCGCTTCACGCGGAAATCTTGTCCCCTCGCAATTGCGCTTTACTATTTTATCACAATGTTTTTAAAATGTCAATAGTTTTTTTGAAAAAAATTTATTTTTTTGTTTTTTCTGTATTCTACGTAAATAATTAAGGTCGATGCGATTAAAAATACTTCTAATATTACAAATTTAGGCGGAACATATTATGACTTCTATATTTTTCAGAACTGCTATCATATTCATAGTTCTATCACTATGCATGAAACTTATGGGGAAACGCGAAATCGGCGAGCTTGAAGTTGGCGAACTTGTAACAACCTTGCTTGTTTCTGAAATATGCTCAATTCCGATAGACGATCCCGATATACCTCTCATGAATGCTATTATACCGGTTATTTTTATAGTTTCTTGCGAGGTTATAATTTCATTCATCAAAAACAAATCCAGGCGGCTTAAAAAAATCATAGACGGAAGTGCCACGTTTCTTATTAAAAAAGGAAGCATAAACCAAGAGGCTCTGCTCGACAACAGAATTTCGATAGAAGAATTTTTTGCCGCTATAAGACAAAACGGAGTCGGAAGCATTTCGGACATAGAATACTGCATTCTTGAAGCAAACGGAAAAATATCCGTTATTCAAAAGGATTGCAAATTTAACCACATAATCATAAGTGACGGTGAAGTTATCAAAGAAGCCGTTTGCAAAATGGGATTTGACGAAAAATGGCTTAAAAAACATCTCGGCAAGCTCAATGCGAAAGACGTATTCTTGATGACTCTCGACGATGACGGCACTACAAATATAATATTAAAGGAAGAAAACAAATGAAGGCTGCTGTTTTTTCGTTTTTAATTCTTGGCATTGTGCTAACTTCTGTGGTGTTGAATTCGATTTTTGTTTCAAAAAGCATTTGCAAAATTAAAAAGATGCTTGAAGATGCACCGAGCGTCACCGATAGTTATGAAGAATATTCCCATATTTACGACGAGTATATGAAAAAGCAGAGATATATCGGCTTAACGGTAAGTCATGAGGATTTAACCAACATTGAGCGTGAATTCAATGAAATTCTCGGCGCAATCGAAGCCGATGACGAAGAGAGTCTTATAATAGCAAAAAGCCGTCTTATTGGTTCTTTGTCCCATCTAAGACGGCTTTCGGGCATAAATGCCGATAGTATTTTTTGATTATCTGAACTCGGTCATATTTTCACAATATGCGCCGGTTCTCATAATCGTGTAATTTTCATTAACGAGGTCTCCCGATGAAAGAACACCGCATTTTTCACGAAGAAGCTTTACAACGTATTCGGGGTTCAAGAAGGCGGAGGCATCTGCGGATAAAACGCACTTTGCAGATATTCTGCCGTCTTCAAATTTCACCTCCGCGGATTTAACGAGGGGTTTAATATCAACCACTGCTTCTCCGCTTTTCGTTTTCTTGAGTATTGGCATAGTATCGGCGTTCAAAGCCTCTTGACATTTCGCCGCCAACTCTTCGCTTGCGCCAAAAGTATTGAGGTTAATATCGTAAGACAACCAACGAAGTGCAGTCAGCTTTGTATCGGGATAATAGGCGTCAATTGCCTGCATTTGTAAAGTCATATTTGCATTTAAAGCATTTATGGCATCTTGGGGGTTCATTTTCTCTGTCAAACGAATGTCCATAAATTCGCACTGACTTTCCGTTCCTATTGAAAGAGGCGCAGCAAAGACAAGCTTGGGCTTGGGGTTAAATCCCTCGGTGTACCAAAGAGGAAGCTTCGCTCTTACTATAACCTTCATCATAGTTCTGACGAGGTCGAGATGCGATATATACTGAAGGTTGCCTACCTTGCAAAACTTAACACGGAGCGTGATTGGCGTGGTATTTACTTGCACCATACGTTTTTACCTCCAAGCTTATTTGCTCCGCAACCGTTACAATGCTCCGCGCACGATGGTGTGGTTTTCGCCTCATACGCTTTCGCTCTTTCGCGGAGGAGATATTCCTTGGTAACGCCCGCGTCAATCATATCCCACGGAAGAATTTCATCGAGTCCATATCCGCGAGTGGTATAGAAATCGGGGTCAACTCCTGCTTTTTCGAGCGCGCTCATCCAACGCTCGTAGTCGAAATACTCATCCCACGCGTCAAAGATTGCACCGTCTTCCACTGCTATTTCTATAACCTTAGCGAGTTTTCTGTCACCTCTTGCGAGGATACCTTCAACTCTTGATACCTTGGCATCGTGGTAGTTATATCTTATTCTTCTATCGGTTATGGACTCCTTCAAGAGCTTTTGCTTACGCTCAAGATTATCAAGGGTGTCCTGCTTTTCCCATTGGAATGGGGTGAAGGGTTTGGGAATAAAGCAAGAAACGCTTATAGTTACGCTTATTCCGCCTTGAGGACGCTCGGGCTTCGGGATTGCGAAATAGCATTCCACAACAGTTTTACCTGTATTTGCAATTCCGACTATATCCTCGTCGGTTTCCGTGGGAAGTCCGCTCATAAAGTAAAGCTTAACGCTGTTTTTACCGCCGCGGAGAGCTATACCTACGGAGCGCTTAAGGTCATCCTCGGTTACGTTTTTATTGATAACGTCGCGAAGTCTTTGAGTTCCCGCTTCGGGAGCAAAAGTAAGTCCGCCCGTTCTGACGCTCGAAATTTTCTGCATAAGCTCCTCGGAGAAGCTATCAAGACGAAGAGACGGAAGAGAGAGACTTACGTGTGCGTCATCCGTCCATTCAAGAAGTCCGTCGGTCAACTCACGGAGTCTTGAATAGTCACTTATCGAAAGAGAAATCAGGGAGATTTCTTCATAACCGGTATTCTCATATAGGCACTTTGCAAGATTGCAAAGCGTTTCGGGAGATTTTTCGCGTATGGGGCGGTAAACCATTCCCGCCTGGCAGAATCTGCAACCGCGGATACAACCTCTATACACCTCGAGAACGATTCTATCGTGAACAGTTTCAACGTAAGGCATAACGAGCTTTTCGGGATAGGAAACCTTATCAAGATCGGCTATGATTCGCTTCTTGATTTTGGTTGGAGCTTCGGGTACGTTCGGGGTAAAGCTCTTTATCGTACCGTCTTCGTTATATTCAACGTCATAGAAAGCGGGAATATACACGCCCTCTATCTTTGCGGCGCGCTTCAAGAATTCGTTTCTCGTGTAGCTGCCGTCTTTTTTCATTTCAATATAGAGCTTTGAAATCTCAACGAGAACTTCTTCTCCCTCACCAATATTGACAAGGTCGAAGAAATCTGCCACGGGCTCTGCATTATAGACACAAGGGCCGCCCGCGATTATAATCGGGTCGCTCTCGCTTCTGTCCTTTGAATAAATAGGAATTCCCGCAAGCTTAAGCATTGCAACCGATGTGGTGTAGCAAAGCTCATACTGCAACGAAAATCCAACGAGATCAAAACTCGAAACAGGATCTCCGCTTTCCACTGCGGCGAGCGGTATATCGTACTCGCGCATTTTTTCTATCATATCCGGCCAGGGCGCGTAAACTCTCTCGCACCAAATATTTTTTTCTTTGTTTAAAACGTCATACAGTATTCTTACTCCAAGATTTGACATACCTATTTCATAGGTGTCGGGGAACACGAATGCAAATCTGCAATCGACCTCATCCTTGTTTTTAATGATACTGTTGTACTCTCCTCCTATGTATCTTCCCGGCTTCGAAACCGATTTGAGAACGGAGGAAATATCTTTATTCATCTGCATCTTGTTTATCCTTTTTGCGTATCTTAAAGCTACTTCTGCTACTGATTGCCAGAGCTACGCTCCATCCGAGCTGCCATACCGAAAGCAAGACGGTGGGCAAGCTCGCTATCATATTACTAAACGCTATCATCACTGCAAGTCCTGCGCCTACTGCCGCAGCGGAAAGCTCGGTAAAGGCAAGAACCGACTGGAAGTGCGCGTACTTTTTCGATGTGAGAATAAGATTTATCGCAGAGGTCTTCTCGCCTTTGATAACCATGGACGAGTTAATTCTGCTGTAAACCTCGGGTTCTCTTATGGGTGTGTATTTTCTCATAACTCTGATAACGTCGCTACCGCCGGTAAGCACACGCATAAACTCGTTGTTAATATTGAAATCTCTCGTGTAAACAAGAGGAACGATTCCCTTTTCTCGCATTGCCGAAAGAAGAAGAGCGAACTCCTCGGAGAAGGAATAGTGAACGGTAAAGGTTGCGAAAAATTCTCCGTTTGAAGCTGCGTAAATAACTCTCGTGCTTCCAACCTTAATATCATGCGAGGAAGGAATTTTAACGTTATGGCGCTTCATATATTGTGCCGTACCCGCCATAACACGCTCACCCTCTACGATACCTGAAATACCGTCATCCTCAACGGCAATCTCGGTTGCGGGAGAGTATTTTTTGTTAAGAGCGTTTTCGAAAACCCTGCAAAGAGGTCCGCCGACTGCAGCAAAGAGCGACGCCATCTTCTTCATCGTGTCAAGGTAGTCACTTCTTCTGTCACTCGCGCTCTTAAGGGTTACGTCATCCGGGCCGAAAACCTCGGTATCATCAAACGTAACAACGTCAACGTCCGAATAATCAACCAAAGCAGCCTCGCCTATTATCGCACTGTTGTTATTAACAGCCTCACGCTCCGCGTCAAAGTACGGAAGCTTATGCGACAAAATAGTGAATGCCGGCATAGAAACCGCAACTACGAGAGCAAAGGTTGAAAGTGCGCTTACAGGACCGCCTGAGGGAACAAAGAACATAACGCCTCCGCTAACGAGCGCAACGCCAAAGCCGATTGCCAAAATCATCAAATTGTTTCTCGACTTTTCCGTTCTTCTGTAAGCATTCGAATAAAATCCTGCTACAAAGGGAGTTGTAAACATTCTTGCGCATCTGGATTTATACTCGTCGATAACACCGTCAAGGGCTATGTTTTCAAGCTCCAAACTTCTTGTAAGCGGTTTATCAAGAACCATCTTATTTCCTTTTTCAGAAATGAACTTAAATGCCATAAAACTCGCATTATGTAAAGAATAGGTTGCATAAATGCTATTTACAGCCATTACAACGTACACCGATGCCAAGAGCGGATAGCCTCCGCCGATGGGAGCGATTATAGCCATTGAAAGCTCGTAAACGAATACCGTTATACCGACGATAGCGCTTGAAAGCTCGGGGGTAACACTGCCGAAAAGAAGATGCCTTAATGCTCTTAACGTTTCGGGCAGCGTCAAAAGAAACACGCTCGCAATTAAACACGCGTCTATAACCGCGGGCGCACCGAAGTTAAGACCTATGCCAAAATAGAAGCATATTCTGCGTTCAAACACATCGAACAAAACCGTCGCAATCGCCAACAGAACGGCAACCGCAAAACGAATTTTCACAGACATAATAAGGTCAAGAAATCTATCCTTAAAAGCCTCGCGCATGGAGAATGAATTATATTCACCGGTATCTCTTGCGTCTATTTTTTCTTTCTTGGGAGAATAGCCCTCGGGAACTACTCGGTCGCCCGCTCTCTCGCTATGAACGACAAACTCTTCCTTTTCTTCGCGAACGAGGTCAGTGTATCTCGCATTTTTAGGCGAAGAATCAACACGGGGCGCCATTTCTTCCTCTACGAAGGTCGAAATATCAATATTCTCGTCCTTCTTCTGCACGTCTTCCCATTCACGACCGGTAAGCTCTTTGATTTCCTCGCGTTCAAGCTCTTCGGTATCAACAGGCTCATTCTCGACGGGCTTTTCAAGAGGCGCATCGGAAAACTTAAACACATTAAGATTATCCTTGCTCGTGCTTCTTATGCCGTTAACCTTTACAACTATAGCCTCGGGAACGCTACTGTTTATCTCAGCCGTGGGATCGTTGACGTCAAAGCGATCGTCACCGGTACTTCTTTTCGTAACGGTTATCTGCGACACGTTCTCGTACGTGCGCCCACCACGATCTTCAAACTCGTTTATTTCCTCGTAAGTAACGTTCTTTTTATCCGACACTGCGTAATTGTTTTCCGTCACGTCGGTAAATCTCGGAACGTACGCCTTCCAAATCGTAGAAACGTATTCGTCAGACGGCGTTTTTGAAGACTGATCCGATTGAGCGGCAATATCAAAAACATCGGGAATTATAAACTCGCCCTCATTATCTTCTTCGGCAGAAGCGGGCTCTTCGACTGCGGTATTTAAGAGCTCTTCAAAAGATTCGGGCAATTCAAACTCGGGCTCGGCAGCCTCGGCATCGTCCGTATGCTCAAACACAAGTCCCGTTTTGGGCATGGGCGCGTTGAATTTAAATTCTATAGAACCGTTTTCGTTTTTGCTGACGTTCGCCGAAGAATCGGAGTTTATTTTCTCAAATAAGCTCTTCGTCTTTGCGTTATTTTCATCCATCTGCTACTGCGCCCCCCTTTCTCCTTTGATTTGCAGCAACGGAAAGAACTACCGCAGCCGCACAAGAAACATTCATTGAATTTACCTTACCGAACATAGGTACGGAAATAACAAAATCACATTTTTCCTTTACCAATCTTGAAACGCCGTCACCCTCGCTTCCGAGAACTATTCCTACTGCGCCCGTAAGACTGGATTCGTATATAGACTCTCCGTCCATATCCGCCGCGTAAAACCAAAGCCCGCGTTCCTTAAGCTCGTCTATGGTTTGCGAAAGATTGGTAACCTTCGCTATACGCATATGCATTATCGCGCCCGCGGAGGCTTTGGCAACAGTGGGAGTAAGACCTACTGCTCTTCGTTTTGGAATGATAATTCCGTGCGCTCCCATGCACTCGGCACTTCTTATTATAGCACCGAGATTGTGGGGATCTTCAACGCCGTCAAGCAAGACTATAAACGGCGGCTCGCCCTTTTCCTCGGCATACGCGAGAATATCTTCGATAGAAGAATAATTCTGCTCCGAAGCAGCGGCTATGATTCCCTGATGGCGCGCGTTTGCGCACATTCTATCCATCTTCTGCTTATCAAGCTCGATTATCGGAATTTTTCTCTCGAATGCAATTCCAACAAGCAAATTTATAGAACCCTCACGCTCACCGCGCTGTATATATATTTTCTCAACGTCGCGTCCGTCAGCGAGCAATTCCTTGACCGCGTTTCTTCCTACGGCAAGTCCTTCTCTGATCTCGTTATCCTCTTCCTTCTGATATGGGACTGACTTGCGGTTCGATGCTTCAGAAGAGTTATATCCGTTCCCCTTCGAGAAATTGCGTCCGCCTTTTTTGGCATTATTATATCCGTTATTTTTAGAATTTTTAAAATTTCTGTTATCCATTTTTCGAGCCCTTTATGTAATGCTATCGTTCTGCGTAAAAATATACAGTATAAGTATATCACATTTTTTTTGATTTGTACAGTTACTTTTCAAATTTTTATATTATTTTTATTATATTTAATATTTTAATGTAAACCAAAACACGCGGCATATCATATCGAAAACTCAAAAAACACCGCAATTCTTCACACGGATACCCACTTTCAAGCCTTTTGTAGCCGTTTTTATGCAAAAAACGCCGCCGCGGCTTTATTTCCGCGACAGCGCTTATTCTTATTCGTGATTTTTTAAAGAAATCTTAAGTTTTTTCTTCACAAAATGTATTCAAAAACTCAATGCTTAAATCGCATTTTTTTATGTTTAAATTGAAAGTAAACACACATTTTGTAAACTTAAGGTTGCTTTTATGAGTTATTTTTTAGTGAATACGTTTTTTATAAGCGTAGTAATTTTGGGAGAATTCCCATAAAGAAGAACGCCTACTCTGTATATTTTAGCAGAAACGTAGCCAACGCCAAGCACGCTTCCAACGAGAATTACAATGGAAGCAAATATCTCATACCACGCCACTGTGCTCATACAAATTCTCGTAAACATCGCCATGGGTGAAGTAAAGGGAACGTAGGAGCAAATCTTCATAAGGGTATTATCTACGCTACCCGAGGTCATCGAGAATATAACTACCATAAAGGCAATTATAAACAAGAAATTGACGGGAAGAACCGAGGTGTTTATATCCTCAAGCTTTGAGGCGGTAGAACCTATCGCGCCAAAGAGGAACGCGTAAATCAAGAAGCCCAAAACGAAGAAGACGAGCATATAAATAAACAAATCAACGGGAATATCGAAGATAGCTTTGATAGTTTCATTATCTCCCCAGGCAGACTTGTTTATATTATAGAAAACAAGAGCCGAACCGAAAACTGCAACTATCTGCGAAAGTCCCGCCATACACGATGCCAAAACCTTGCCGAACATCATACTTGTGGGATTTGCGCTCGTTATAAGAAGCTCCATAGCGCGCGAGCTTTTCTCCGTCGCTACGTTGGTTGCGACCATTTGACCGTAAAGAAGCATAACCATATAAAGAGCAAGTATCATTATATAGGTATAGAAGAAGTTCTGCGCTTGATCCTTGCCGAGAGTAACCGAGCTACCGCTTACGGTAACCGACATAATTTCTACCACGGCTTCGGGGCTAAGTCCCTCTTGCATCATAGCGTTAACTCTGTAAACCTCTTGCAAAACGCTATTAGCAACTGCAGTGTTAGTATCATACATCGAAAGATTGTTTACGTAATACGTGTAAGACGACGCACTTTCCATAACGAAGGCACATTCTACCGCTTCCGAGGTAACAAGTGCTTTAATCTCATCAACACTTTCGCTCGCCACCTTTACGTTATATCCGAGAAAAGCTTCGCTAAAATACGCCTTAATAGTTTCGGACAATTCCGCGCTTTCGGAATGGATAAGCATAACGGGAAGCTCGGATACGTCTTGCGGAGTATCGTCACCGCCTGAAGAAAAGATCGAGATAATATTTGGAATAAACATAGCAATCGCGATTGCTACTACGAGAAATATCGTGATACCCACGAAAATCTTATTTTTTAAGTAGCTTTTGAACTCAAATTTAAGTATTTTTCCAAACTGTTTCATAAGTCCGACCTCCTACACCTGCGCGCCCGCATATTCAACGAAAATATCGTTAAGCGAGGGCTCGAAAACTTTGACCTCATCTATATCGTAAGCTTCAATGAGTCTTTTCATCATTTCCTTCTTTTCATCGGGGGTTGAGAGCTGAATCAAAAGACTTCCGTCTTCGCGCTCGGAGCATACGTCACCGAAATCGCGCTTGATTTTTTCACCGTTCGTTGCGCTGACAACGAGCTTATCGCGCACGTAATTTCTCTTAATTTCATTAAGGTCACCGCTGATTACAACCTTGCCCGAGTTTATTATGGCAATACTGTCACAAAACTCCTCGATATAGCTCATTTGGTGACTTGAAAACAGAACTATTTTTCCCTTTGAAATCTCTTCCTTAACAACGTCCTTAAGCAAAATAGCATTTACGGGGTCGAGGCCCGAAAACGGCTCGTCAAGAATCACTATATCAGGATTATGCGCGAGGGCGGTAATCAACTGTATTTTTTGTTGATTTCCTTTCGAGAGAGTGTCAAGACGCTTGTTGCGATACTCGGTCATACCGAGTCTATCAAGCCAATAATCAACTGCTTTCGTTGCGTCCTTCACGCTCATTCCCTTAAGCTCGGCAAAATACACAAGCTGCTCTATGATAATCTTTTTGGGGTAAAGACCTCTTTCCTCGGGAAGATATCCGATACCTATTTTTGTGTAATCAATAGGCTTTCCATCTAAAAGAATCTCACCGCGGTTTTGAGGAAATACGTTCATCAAAATTCGAATGGTGGTTGTTTTGCCTGCTCCGTTTCTGCCAAGCAGACCGAGGGCTTTGCCGCTCTCAGCCTCAAAGGTAACCCCTTTTAAGACCTCCTTTTCGCCGAAGGACTTATCAATGTTTTTTAATTCAAGTATCATTTTTTCCTCCTATAAGAGTAGATTATTACTTTTTAAAACATCGCGATGCCTTTATGAAAAAGCAACCTTTAACGCTTTATTCTTATTATAACATATATTCAAAGTTATTTCAACATCGCATTTCAAGCTTTTATACTGCTCCAAAATACGCGATAAATATTTAATGAAAAGAAAAAAGACGAGAACTGAAAATGTCCTCATCTTTTTCTAACCGCCGCGATTATAGTTGCCATTAACATCAATTCATGTATATAAAGCACACACGGGGATTTCTTAAGAGAATTAGTCCTGTGCTTCTCTCTTAGCTGCGAAGCATGCGCTGCAGTAAACAGGCTTTCCTTCGGTGGGCTTGAAGGGCACCTGGCATTCGCTACCGCACTCTACGCAAACGGCAGAGAACATTTCTCTTGTACCCTTCTGCGCATTCTTCTTTGCAGCGCGGCACTCCTTGCATCTGGAAGGCTCATTCTCAAAGCCCTTGGATGCATAGAATTCCTGCTCACCTGCGGTGAACACGAAATCGTTGCCACAATCTTTGCACTTCAATGTCTTGTCCTGGAACATGTTTGTTTTTCCTCACTTAAAATAGGTTTTTATTTTTTGCCCTTAGACGGATTCCAACCGACGCCTTTGTAAACCAACGCTCTCCCTTAAGCTACTTGGGCATATAAGCTAATTAAAAGTCCGATAAAATTTTTCTTATGGTATCGCTCTCGCGAAGCCTTTTTGAAATACGGAATTTGGCGTTATCTATCGACTTTGGACTCTTTCCGAGAGCATCGGCAATATCCTTGGTGGAGCATCGCTCAAAGCCAAGGCGAAAAACGTCATACTCAAAATCGGAAAGAAGCGCCTTTGCTTCCTTCATTACTCTATCGCACACGTCACGCGTTACGATAGCGTTTTCAAGATTAACGCCCGATGCAACTCTATCAAGACTTAAAAAATCATCCGTTCTGTCACTATCCTTACTTTTCGCTTTTATAAGACTTTTCAGACGATTTGATACGCATACGCTCGCGTATAAGCCAAACGTTACACCGTCGCATTTATCGGAATCGTACGTCATCGCAGCGCTATGCAAGGCTATACTTGCCTCCTGCATAGGCTCGGAATCTTCTGTTGCCACCGAGCCAAAATATGTAGCAATACGTTTTTTCAAAAGAGGAGTGTACCTCTTTATCAATTCGGCAAAAGCTTCATCTGCAAAGCTTCCGCCGCGAACCATAAAAATAAGCTCGGTTACGTCGGCATTTTTCAAAGAATCCATATCGAATCCATACCTCATAAAACATTATAACTTTTTATCTATTTTTTGTCAATACTTTTATTAAAAAAGTTTATATTTTTTTCGTAATTTATACAATTATCGCGAAAATTACTATTAATTTTCTGTAATATTGCACGAATATGAAATTTCTTTTGTCTTACAATGATACATTTTTGCTTTTTTAAGAAAGAAATTCGAGCTTTCCGGTTACGCAGAAGAGCATACCGCGGTAGATATTATCGGGATTTCTCTCAAAATTTGAAACTATATTCTCTGCCTGCGCTCTCGAATTTACCGTAAGCGAAAGCGAGAAGAGCTTACCGCTTTTATCCTTCGCATCAAGGCTAACCGAATATCTTTTATCCGCAAGCTCGGTTATACTGCTTGAAATTTTAGCGTTGCTCTTGGCAAGGGATATATGCTTTGCTGCCGACTTCACGCTCGCCTCGCGAAATGCGGGGTCAAGTCTGTCATAAAGCTCGGCTGCAATAAGACGGCCGCTATCGGAAATCATATAATACTTTTCTCCGTCAATTTCGTCAAAGAAAAGATGCTCCGAATCTGCAAGATCTCTGAGCGACGCTTCATAATCAAAGGTTACCTCGGGAACATTTTCGCTTATAATCTTGCTTAAGGTCGTATAGTCTATAGGGTATCTAATGTTGTCAAGCAAAAACAAGAGAAATATTTTTATCTCCGTTAAAGTTTTAAGAGCAAATTTATTATTTTTCTTCATTTTTCACCTTGAATAAAATTTATTTTATCAAAAGCCTTAAGTCTTGTGTATAATCATTTAAACGACAATCAAAAATCGTTTTATTGAATTTCGACGGCAAATCAGGGATTTGCTAACTAAAGGCTATCCCCTAAAACGAAGATAGCCTTTATCTTGCACCGACCTTGTGAAAGTCAAGCGCGAAATTTATTAACCGAGATACTTTTTGTATTTCTTCTGCTTCATATCGGTCATAATGATATTTCCGAATCCGTCAAATTCAACGTTGGAAATATGCTTATGCTCGAACGTGAACGTCTGGTTGAATACAAGAGGTACTACGCAAGCAGACTCAACGAGCATCTTTTCAGCCTCGTGAAGAATCTCGCTTCTCTTTTCAAGAACAACCTCGTTATAAGCCTTCTTGATAAGATCGTTATATTCTTCGTCGCTGTAGCCTGCGATATTCGTATATGCTATCTCATGCTCGGGAAGGCTTACACCGCTTCCGCCGAACTTATCAGCGAATGCAGCGAGCGCAACGAAGGGATCGGTGGAATACATCTGCCAATCGATACCGATTACGTCAAATCCACGGCCTATAACACCGTTCTCATCTGCAACGTAGAAGTCCTCACGGGCTGCGTTGTTAACCAAAACCTGTATTTCAGAATCGCGAATAACGTTAGAGGTTGCGCCCTCACCTACGGTGACTTCCACGTAACCTACGGGCTTAACGGTAACGCTGAAGCCGAGAGAGTCCCAAGCTGCCTTTACGATGTTTGCAATCGCCAAAGATTCTTCATCGTTATTTACAGTCAAGGTAAAGGACTTATCAACGTTCGAAAGGTCTATAGATGCGAGCAAAGCCGCTGCATCGCTTACCTTTTTAGAGGTAGAGATAAGATCGTCAACCGTCTTATTGAATGACTTGCCGGTATCGGGATCAAGAACACTGTCGGGAAGGAAGCCGGTTGCTGCCTTTCCAAAGGTAATAGCGTCAATTATAGCATCACGGTCAATTGCGAGGGAAAGAGCCTTTCTAACCTCGGGAATCTTGAACAATTCCTTGTCCGTATTGAAAACATAGGTGTAAGTAGAAAGATCGTCTGCAACGGAAGCATTCTTCTTGTTCTCTGCTCTTTCTGCCAAGGGAGCGTCGGTCATATAGAATACAACCTTATTCTCTATATCTGCATAAGTAGCTTCGGATGCGCCGATAAGCTTCGCGGGATTTACCTTCTTATAGGGGTTCTTAAGACCAAGCTCCTGGTGATAACCCTCGTTACGAGCGAGAGTGAAGCTCTTATCTGCCGCAATTCTCGAAACCATGAAAGGTCCGTTGGTTACAGCCGTATTAACGAGCTTCGACCAATAACCCGATGTCGCACTTGTAGCGATGTCCTGACGGATGGGTGCGGATGCAACGGATGAGAGGTTCTTAAGAAGCTGCTCGTAATTAGCGCCGTTGCGATATTTGATGGTGATCTGATATGTAGCGGATGCAACTGCTCCGAATTCAAATGCAGAGATTTCTCCGTTCTTAACCTTTACTGCATTCTCTATATCGTAAAGAAGAGATGCTGCGGGGTTTGCATCATTTGGGTTAAGCAATACGTTACGCCAAGCGTAGATATAATCGTCTGCCTTAACGCGAACGCCGTCCGACCAATAGGTTTCCTTAATGTCGATAACGATAGTATTCGTCTTTTCGTCAACCTCGTACGAATCTGCAGCGCCGTCACACTTTAACTTTCCTTTTTCATTAACTCTGAAAAGCGGATCGTAAAGCAAGCCCATAACGAGCTCGGCATTACTGTCAACGTAGTAATCCGTGGGGTCAAAGTCATAAACTTTCTCACCGAGATATACTTTAATTTCAGCTCCCGCATCTTTGGGCGCGCCGCAAGAAACCAACGTGAATGCGCTTCCGATAATAAACGTTAATGCAAGAAGCAAGCTTGTAATTTTCTTCATATATTTCCTCCGAAATGAAATTACTTTACCAATACATTTTACCACAAAGCCCAAGTTTTTTCAACATTTAAATTTATATAATAGGATTTTTGGTTGATTGCACAATATTCAAAGGGCATTATTGTATATTTTACACATATATGCATATATAAAACACGATATGTCAATAATGTGCGTAGAACAAAAAGAAAGTACACTAGGAGTGAACCGTATGGATAACCGTTTTAACGAATACCAAAACGAAAAAAGAGCTTTTATGACCGATCTCGCATCAGAAAGGCACCGCGCGGATACGAGCGTTAACGGCATATTCTATAGACGCGACGACACGGGGCCGTTCGTTTGGGAGCGTATTGACGTAACAACGAGAGAGGGCGAGATTGCAATAGACCGCCCGCGCGGCAGTTATGACAGTCTTTCGGTGGAAAGAATGGACTTGCTCGACGAAAGCGAGATAGCCGACGCGGCAAACGAGGTCGCAAGCGAGCTATGCAGAATGTTTGAAAAAAGCTCGGTTACGCCAACGAGAATTTTGGTCGTTGGGCTTGGCAACGAGGATCTGACGCCCGATTCGATAGGTCCAAAGAGCGCCAATCTCGTCAACGCCACGATGCACATTCAAGAAAGCGATCCCTTGCTTTTCAAGAGCCTCGAATGCTCCGAAATTGCAGTTTTCACCCCGGGTGTTATGGGCAAAACGGGAATAGAAACAAGCGAAGCGGTTTCTGCAGTTTGCGACGTTATAGATCCCGACGCGGTAATCGCAATTGACTCTATAGCCTCTCGCTCTCCCGAACGCCTCGGTACTACCATTCAAATATCGAATACCGGCATATTCCCGGGCAGCGGAATCGGGAATAAAAGAAAACCGATAGGAGAAAAAACGCTCGGTGTTCCTGTGATAGCCGTCGGTGTTCCCACGGTCATAAACGCCTCCGCATTCATTCCCGACGAACGTCATGCGAGAAACGAAAACGAAGATATGTTCGTTTCGCCAAGAGATATTGACGCAATAGTAGATGCGGCTGCAAAAATCATCTCACAAGGCATAAATCAAGCGTTCGGCGTTTTCTAAAACCGGAAGATAATCAAGCGTTCGATTTGAAAAAGCACAAAACAGTCGGTGTTCAAAATTCTCCTGAAAAGAAAAAGGCGAAGAGCAAATCTCCGCCTTTTTAACGTTATTTTCTAACTTTGCTTTACATTTAATGACATTTTTTAATTACAACTTCCGAAAGCGCAAGTTTAGGAACTATATTTTCTTCACTTTCGTTTTTATAATATTTCAACGAATCATTCACTGACGCATCAACGATTCGCGCAGTTTCCGAGGGGTATCCAAGAGCGATAACCAAAATCGGAAAAGGAAACTTCTCGCTCATAAGCGACGAGAAATATTCCTTATTGAAATTGCGAATCATACACGCTCCAACTCCCTTTTCCGCTGCCGAAAGAGCGATTGTTTGAGCGGTAATTCCGACATCTATTAAAAGATTCGCGTCGGGATTTTCTTCCGCTGCGCATAAAACTATATACGCCGCGGGAGCAACGCTTTGCGTAGGCTTTTTATCGGGCGGAAGAAGACCGCCGAGAGAAACGTTTGAAAAAGCCCTGAAAGCTTCGTCTCCGTTTAAAGTAACAAAGCGTAATCTCTGCAGATTTCCTGCAGATGCACTCTTTCTTGCGCACTCCAAAAAACTCATCAAGTCGGCATCCGTGATAAGTTTTGATCTATCAAAGCGCCTTATAGTTCTCGTCTTTTCAACAAGATTTAAAAACATAGCCTTCCCCTTTTTTTCACTTATCGTTAAGCCTCAAAACGCACAACCCGCTTTCTTTCAAGCAAGATAAAGAAGCTTTTTAATAAACGAAGTCAAACTCGAAATCGTATATGCTTACGGTGTCACCCTCTTCGACGCCCGCATCACGAAGCTTTTGTATAACTCCGTTCTTTATAAGCACGCGCTGGAAGAAGTTAAGCGACTCGTAATCGCTGAAATTGATATTGCCCATAAAGTTGAAGAGCCATTCGCCTTCAACGATGTATTTCTCGTTTTCTCTGCGCACGGTAGTAGCCATAACGTCCGCCTCGGTAACCTTAACGTCGTCCTCCGCAGTATATTCGGGCTCGTAAACGGTAAGCGGAGGAAGCTCGCGAAGAGCATCTGCCGCAGCATTTACAAGAGCATCAAGTCCCTCTCCTGTTACTGCAGATACGGGGATAACCTCTCTTCCGCTTTCCTTGCAGAATGCGAAGAAGTCCTTAACGTAATCCTCGTACTCCATAAGCACAGAGTCTATTTTGTTTGCAATGATGATTTGAGGACGCGTTGCAAGCTCGGGGGAATACTTCATCAATTCCTCGTCTATCTTCTTTACGTCATCTATAGGATCTCTGCCGTCTGCGCATGAAAGATCGACAACGTGAAGAAGCAATCGGCATCTGTCAAC
The DNA here is from genome assembly GCA_045660185.1 of Eubacteriales bacterium. GTDB lineage: Bacteria > Bacillota > Clostridia > Oscillospirales > CAG-272 > UBA1740. Next base: position 16,810 of record JAZRDI010000088.1, read on the forward strand.
GTGTCTTAAAAACGCGTGGCCAAGACCAAGCCCCTCCGATGCGCCCTCTATAAGTCCGGGAATATCTGCCGCAAGAAAGCCCTTACCGCCCTTTACCTCAACTACTCCGAGGTTCGGGGAAAGCGTTGTGAAGTGATAGTTTGCAATTTTAGGCTTTGCCGCACTTATTCTTGAAAGAATCGAGGACTTACCTACGTTCGGGAATCCGATGAGTCCAACCTCTGCGAGCATTTTAAGCTCCAAGAGGACTTCCCTCTCTTCGCCCTTCGTACCGCTTTTTGCAAAGCGGGGAATCTGTCTTGTGGGAGTTGCGAAATGACGGTTACCCCAACCGCCTCTGCCGCCCTTACAAATAACAAACTCATCTGCAGATGCCATATCGAATATGATTTTTCCTGTTGAAGGGTCTTTTATGAGCGTTCCGGGAGGCACGGGGATAACGGTATCGCTTCCGCTTTTACCGTGCTTTTTACCGCCGTTTCCGTTATCGCCGTTTTCGGCTACGAACTTTCTTTTGTAGCGGAATGCGAGAAGCGTATTCGCTCCCGTATCCACCTTGAAAATTATATTTCCGCCTCTGCCGCCGTCACCGCCGTCGGGACCGCCTGCATTGACGAATTTTTCTCTGTGGAAGGCAACTGCTCCATTTCCGCCGTCACCCGCCTTGAGATACACTTTAATGTTATCTATAAACATATTTTCTCCTTGTTTTGCATGGGAATCTTATCCCTCTTTGTCACCCTTCTGCCTTATGATTATCTTGATGGGAGTTCCATCAAATCCAAAAGTATCGCGAAGGCAATTTTCGATATAACGTCTGTATGAGAAGTGGAAAAGCTCCTCACTGTTACAGAATATAACGAACGTGGGGGGGCAAACGGCAGTTTGTGTCATATAATAAATCTTAAGTCTCTTTCCTCTGTCCGAGGGGGGCTGAACGCGAGTCATAGCATCGTTAAGAACGTCGTTAAGCATACCGGTGCTTACTCTGTGGCAAGACGAATTGTAAACGTCGTTAATCATCGAGTAGATATTCATAACTCTCTGACCGGTCATTGCGGAAACGAATACTATAGGAGCGTAAGGCATATAAGCAAGAGCGGTTCTTATTTTTGTCGTAACCTCTTTGGTGGTGCTGTTATCCTTTTCGACCGCATCCCACTTATTGACAACGATAATACAAGCCTTGCCCGCCTCGTGAGCAATACCCGCAATTTTCTCGTCCTGCTCGGTTATACCGTCCTTACCGTCTATCATAATAAGACAAACGTCTGCGCGCTCTACCGCCATATTTGCGCGAAGAACGCTGAACTTCTCTATTCTGTCTTCAACCTTAGACTTACGTCTTATACCTGCGGTATCGATGAAGTTATACTTTCCGTAAACGTTCTCAACGAGAGTGTCAACGGCATCGCGCGTAGTTCCCGCTATATCCGAAACTATCATTCTTTCCTCACCGCACATACGGTTGATTATCGAGGATTTGCCCGCATTGGGCTTTCCTATAACGGCAACGTTGATGATAGAATCGTCCTCTTCCTCTCCGTCACCAAAATCGCATTCCTCAATTATCGCGTCAAGAAGGTCGCCCGAGCCTGTACCGTGAAGCGAAGAAAGCGCTATAGGCTCTCTTTCAAATCCAAGCTCGTAGAATTCGTAATATTCGTAAGGCACTTCGCCTACGCGGTCAACCTTGTTAACGCAAAGTATTATGGGCTTGCCCGATTTTTTAAGCATTACCGCGATGTCCTTATCATCGGCAAGAAGACCCGCTCTTACGTCGCAAAGGAATATAATAACGTCTGCGGTTGCAACGGCTATCTCCGCTTGCATACGCATCTGCTTGAGAATAGTATCCTCGCTCTTGGGCTCAATTCCGCCCGTATCTATCAAAATGAATTTTTTACTGTTCCACTCCGCCTCGGCGTAAATTCTGTCTCTCGTTACACCGGGGGTGTCCTCAACTATTGAACGGCGCTCGCCGATTATTTTATTGAAAAGCGTGCTTTTGCCGACGTTAGGTCTGCCGACTATAGCAACGATTGGTTTTGCCATTTTCTGTAGTCCTTTCTCTTTTAATCCGTACCTATGACGGCTCTTACAAACTCGTAGCCGTCTGAATCAAGCGGTGTTACCTTCACACCGAGCTTGTTCGAAAGCTCTTCAAGCGTCATTCCGCAAAGGAATATATCCTCGTCTGCCTTAAGAGCGTTTTCGGGTATAAACAGCTCGTCTCCGAGTTCCTTGCCCGAAAGCTGTTTATAAATATCGCATCCGGTGAGAAGTCCCGTGACGGTAATGCTTTCACCGTAAAACTCGTTTATTATCTCGCAAACGTTGATTTCGAGATTCTTTATAAATCCCGAGAGCATATCGCAAGATTTTTTTATGAATGGGTACGCGGCGCGCGCGGTGGCTACCGTAACGCGTCTCTTTTCGGAAAGAGCATCGCTCATATCCGATATATCCTCCCAAGCAATGTTGAAATCCTCGAGGAAGGAGCGTATCATACCGACTCCGTTTTCTATCTGCGGATAACCCTCGTAGTAATCCTCTTCGGGAATGGGTCTTTTGGCTTTGATATAAAATTCGTCTGCAGCAAAGAAAATTCGTGAGCCGTGAAGCTCCATCATTTTTTCACCGACCGAATCTATCATATCTATAACCGCGCCCGCCTCTTCGGCAGTAAAATCGGTCAAGGGGAAAAGCTTTTCTCTGAATTTTGTTAAGCCCGCGGGTACTACCGCAACGCTTGACATTTCGGGGAAATACTCCGAGAGGTCATTCATCGAGCGCAAAAGCTCCTCACCGTCATTAACGCCCTTACAAAGAACTATTTGACCGCACATCGAAAGCCCTGCGTTTTTGAAATCTCCAAGATATTTCAAAACCTCGCCCGAGCGTCTATTTTTCATCATTTTAACGCGAAGCTCGGGATTGGTAGTATGAACGGATATATTGATTGGCGAGAAACGCATTTTAACTATTCGCTCAACGTCTTTATCCGTCATATTCGTAAGAGTGATATAATTTCCGTGAATAAACGAGAGGCGCGAATCGTCATCTTTAAAATACAGGGATTCGCGAAGTCCCTCGGGGTTTTGGTCTATAAAGCAGAATATACAGCCGTTTTTACAGGAATGCTTCTCGTCCATAAGGGGCGTTTCAAAGCCGAGTCCTATATCGTCATATTCTCCCTTTTTGATGCTTACCGTATATTCATTACCGTCTCTCAAAAGCTTCAAGGACACCTTACGCTCGGAAAGATAAAAACGGTAATCCAGCACGTCAACTATTTCATTGTCATTCACGGAAACAAGCGTATCACCCGGAAGTATTCCGTGCTTTTCAGCAGTTGAGCGAGGCTCAACGTCGGTTATTTTTACCATATTTTTCTCCTTAAAGATTTGAGGTATCGCGTTTTAATAATCATAGTATGTCGAAAGGGTGTAACACCTTTTCGTGACTGAAAATTCAAGAATTTCGACTTTTAATTGCCGTTATAATAAACTACAGTACGTCAAAAAGTCAAACTACATTTTCGCGACTGAAAATTATTCTATTGCGCCTTTTAATTATCGTTAAAGCTCCTCTTTGCCGAATTCCATCACCGCAAGCATAATAGAATAGAAAAGCGTAGGTCCTACGTTAAAGAAGTGGCAGTCAAGAAGGCTCGTAAGAAGGAGCGCGAGAATTGAAATGCCTATCGCAATATTAGCGCTATTTCTCTTTTTTATGAACAAAACTACCGTTGAAAGTCTGTGGATAAGATACGCACCAAGACCTACGATACCGCAGGACGCAAGGAGCTGAATAACAGTATTATGCCATCTCGGCGGGAAGAACGCGCTGAATGAATCAAGCGTTGCCGCATCGTAAACGTCATAATTGGTCGGGAAGAATGTCTTTCCGAGTATAGGCTCGTCAAGGAACGCCTGCCAGCCATTCTTGTAAAGCTCAAAACGGTTTGAATCATTAAATTCGATGTCACCGCTGATTACTTCGTAAATTTTAGGCACTCTGGCGTACAATTCGGATATATCGCTCCAATATTTTATCGCCAAAACAACCGCCGCAACCGCTATAATTACAGCAAACACACGCGCGCTGAACTTGTTTTTCGCGGTGAACCAAAGAATTGCATACGAAATAAGGAAGATGATTATAGCTACGAGCGAGGCGCTTCGCGAGCAGCTTAAAAACGTAAAGCCCAAAAGCGCGGTTGCAATAACAAGCCAAGGCGTTGGAAAAATCTTTTTCGCGGCAAAATAGAAAGCAAACGGTATCGCCATACAAATCATAGCGCCCATATTGTTGTAAACCGCCCAGCCTGTAGCTATCTTGCTTCGGTCTATAAAACCGTTTACGATTATATCACAGTTTTGATATACCCATACGAGCTCGTACGAAACAACGAGTCCGACCGCAAGTCCGATACAGGCGATGTAATCAAGCTTGAATTTATGCCAATCAACAGTTGCGCTGAAGATGAAATAAAGGAAAAATACCGAGAGGAACTGTATTGCGGCAAACGCGAGGTTTCTTGCTGCAAACTCGCTGTATCTTTCCCATAAAATTCCCGAGATTAAATACGAAATACCGAGAAGTATCAATCCAAACGAGAGGGAGCGTTTTTTGAACAACAGTCTTTTAATGCCCATATTGTAGTCGGCAATGATTCTCACAAAGATGATAGTCACAACGCTTAAAACGAAAATCAAAAGAAACGTTCCGCTATTTCCGTAGAAAACGCTTTCGCTCGTTTTTCCGGGGTTATTTTGGTTTGACGGTGTTATGTAGCAAAGCGGGAACAGGGGCATAAGCGGTGAGAGGTCATCTGCAAAAAGACCTACGTAAAGACCGTATATAATGACGAAAACGTAAAACTCAAATTCACGCGAAAACGTGAACGCAAGACACGCGAGCGCCGCAAGTACAAAGACAAAAAGTTTTGAGCTTACAACTCGGTTAATAAGTTTTATCGGCAACGGCTTTGCGTCATATACGAACTTTCTGCGTCGTTCAAAATCAACTTTTCTCAAAATTTTTTCTCCTTTTCTTAAGAGATAATTCGAGGTAACGCGAGATTTCCCAACCGTTACCAAACGAATACAATAGTACGTCATCATATATTTTGCACTATTTTTTAAAAAATGTCAATAGATTTGCGCGTTTTCTTTAAAATAAATTATAATAAATTCGTTTTTGCGCCCATATTCTTAAGAACATCGAGCAATATTATTGACTTTTTGCCGTGTTTAAGCTATAATTAGTTTGGATTAATGTGTTCGGAGCAAATTAAAATGAAAGAAAAAACAAAAATCTTAATTTCACTCGCATTAAGCGGACTCATCTCCGGATTTGCGGTGGCATTTTCAAAATACGTCGGCTTTTTGATTTGGGTATCGATGATACCGCTCTTCTTCGGGCTCAAGCGCTTGACCGACAGGGAAAATCTTAAGCTTCGCCACGTCTATGGTTATGGCATCGTTTATTTCGAATGCTTCTATGCCGTATGCTTCCATTTCTTCTTGTATATGTACCCGCTCGACTTTACGGGGATTAACGAATTTTATTCGGTAATCGTTATTTTGGTCGCGTGCTTGGGACTTTCGCTGCTTCAAGCCCTTTTCGGCGGTCTTGCATTCGTGGTGTATGCTGCCACGGCGCGCGGAGCTATGGCAAAAAGGTTCCCCATAGTAAACGTTTTATCCTTCACTGCAATATACGCGTTTTACGAATTTACGCAGACGCTCGGCTGGTGGGGTGTGCCGTGGGGAAGAATTTCTCTCGCGCTCACCGATGTGATAATTCCGATACAAACGGCTTCGCTCTTCGGCTCATATTTCGTCACCGCCGTTATTGTTCTCACAAACTCGCTTTTAGCATTCGCGCTAATGGCAAACGAAGATGCTTCAAAAAGCAAAAAATACGCTTTATCCGCTCTCGCGGTATTCTCTCTCAATTTAGCTCTTGGTGCGGCTCTTTACGGAACGCATAAGTCGCGCGCAAGAGGTGGCGATGAGATAAAAATTGCGGTTATACAGGGAAATTACGAATCTACGGACAAGTGGTTTGAATCCCCCGATATGATAGTTGAGAGGCACTTGAAGCTTTCGGCAAAGGCTGTAAGAGAGGGAGCTGAAATAGTTCTATGGGCGGAAACCGCTCTTCCCTTCACTCTTTCCGAATACGATTATCATTCCTATGAAATTTCCTACGCCGCAGAAATGCTTGACACTACTATAATAGTCGGTGCAATGAGTGACGTTGACGGCGCAAGTCTTAACACGCTCTTCTGCTTCACACCTGACGGTGAGATAAGCGAAACGAAATATTACAAGCGCCATCTCGTGCCCTTCGGTGAATACGTTCCTATGAGAAGTTTTATGGAAAAAGCGCTTCCCTTCTTGGCTGAAATCTCAATGCTGACAGAAGATATGATACCCGGAACAGATCCGTCGCTTTTCAATATCAACGGCACGCTTTTTGGTTCTCTGATTTGCTTCGACTCGATATACGAAAATCTCACACGGGATACGGTTAATGAAGGAGCAAATATCCTACTTCTATCAACTAACGACTCATGGTTCTCGGATTCCGCGGCAATTTATATGCACAACAATCAAGCGCGTTTTCGCGCGGTGGAATTCGGCAGATTTATCGCAAGGTCGGCAAACACGGGACTTTCTTCGTTTATTTCTAACACGGGTGAGGTCATAAGTGCTTTACCGCCTCTTAGCGAGGATTATTTGTGCGAGAACCTAACCGTTCTAAATTCACAAACGCTATACTCTAAAATTGGAAACATTTTCGTATATTTATGCGGCGCATTTGCGCTCGTTCCCTTTGCTTACGGCGCGTTTTACGAGCTAAAAGCAAAGAAAGGTTTACAAAACGGTGACGAATATGAAGACTAACCAAAAAGTTTACGCAAAAATCATTGATTTACTAAACCGCAAACCAATGCCGAGAAAAGAGCTTATATCGGCTTATATAGACTCACTCGGACTATCGCGGGAAATTATGCTCGACAGACGTACGGGCGGCAAGGTTAACGTTGAAAGAAGCCTCATCGGCGCAGCAATTAACGAGATGCGAAGCAAGGGCATCATAACGAAGAATGAGGACGGCTTTTACTTCGCAACCGAACAGAAGCCCGTAGTTATAAGAAACGAAAAATGCGAGAGCGAAATACTCAAAATGTTAAGCGAGCGAAGCCTCACGAAAAGCGAAATACGAAAGGAATTGACCGCAGTATTCGGCACTGACAAAACGCTCACAGAGGCAGACGATAACAAGCTTTACGCGTATATGGGCGAGGCTCTTCGCCGTATGGTGAAGGACGGACTTCTCACTCTTAACGGCTCGCGCTATGCGATTTCAAAAAGAATTTCGGCAGACGTCGAATCAATAAACGGCATGCTAATGCTGAAGCACGTTTTCTTGACGCGCATTCACAAAAAGGGAGGAGAGTTTTTCGAAAACTTTTTCATGACTCTTCTCGGAAAATACGTTACGCTCCACGGTAAGACCGTTACACAGAACACCACAACAGGCGGCTCTGCCGACGGAGGTATAGACGGAATTTTGGAAACCGTTGACGCGCTCGGCTTCAAAGAAACCATTATGGTGCAGACGAAGAATCGCTCGGAAACAACGAACGAAACAACCGTTAGGGGCTTTTGGGGCGCAGTTTGTGCCAAGCAGGGATCGCGCGGAATTTTCGCAACGATTTCGGATTTTCACTATTCGGCGAAAGCCTTCCTTGACTCGATAGACAACTGCGTCGGTGTTGACGGAGACAAGATTTTCGAAATGGCGGTTGAAACACGCTACGGATTAAAAAAAGTCGGCGCGGAGCTGACTGTAGATGAAAAAATCATTTAACGGATTTTACACAAACTATTTGATATAGTAAAGAGGATAATATGAATTATTTAGAAGTCAAAGACTTATTTGAGAAAAAAATGCAAGAGGCATGCGACTCTATAAAAAACGCAGTCAACGGTGATAAAATTGATATACAAACGAACTTTTACTACGTTGACGATAAGCTTGTTGAAAAACAGACCTATAACGGCAAGGAAAAAACCTCGCTCGTAGTTTCAGCTACCGTTTTTATAAAAGGCGCGACGTCAGAAGAAGACCCATCGTATGAAATCTCGCTTCTTTGCGACATCAACGGCGGTGAGGTAAGCGATCCTATGCTCCTTGAAGACGAGCTTAACAATTTTGATGCCGAGCTTACAAGATTCACAACCGCTCTTGAAAGCGCCCCTGACGTTGAGGCTCTCATACGTGAGGAAAACGAACGAATCGACCTTGAGGGAGACAAAATGGCAGAAGAGCTTGAAGCAACGCTTGCAAAAATGAAAAAAATCGGCTTTATCGGAGGCTTGATAATATTCGGCTCATTATTTATTTTCAGAATAATAAAATTTTTTATATAAAGGATTAAAAAATGAAGATTACAGAATCAAAGAATGCGCTATATGAAGCGCTCAAAAACGTAAGCGAGGACGCTATCAACCGCGGAATGAAGGCGGAAGTTAAGGTGTTCGTTGCCGACCACGATTTGAACGAGGTTAGCGAAGACAGTCCTAAGGCGGTTCTCATCGCAGGCGAAATCTCGGTTACATCCGATGAAAAATCAGACAAGCAAATTCTTCTCGAATGCGCGCTCAGCATTGAGGACGGAGAAGTTGCAAACGATGAAATTCTCCGCGAAGTTAACACTATCAGAGGAAGTATGAAGGAAGTTTGCGACACGTTCGATAGCGTAGGCAACGCAGAAAACACATTCGATTCCATCGAAAAAGAGCAAACCGTAGAAATGCCCGAGCCGAAGGTATTCGACAACAAGCAGTTCTACATTTGGGGAAGTATTGCAGCGGCAGCGGCTCTTATTCTCGTTTTCCTTTTCTAATTTTCCCGACACGCAAAAATTGTAGTTTTTCGTCTTTTTATGCCAAAAAAACGAACGCTTTAGGGTAAATTTCAAAGATTTACCCATTGCGGTACATTTTCGCGTATGCGTTCGGATTTTTGAAGTTTTAAGGAAGTAAATATGGATTTTTCAAAGTATGGAATCAAACGGCAAGCCAACTGCGAGAGCTGCGAATTTTACTTACAGGACGAGTATGACGGCTCATACTACTGCTCGCTTTCTCTCGATGAGGATGACAGGGTTGATTTTCTCGGCTTAAAACGTTCTTGCCCCTATTACCGCTATTATGACGAATATAAAAGCGTTCACAAGCAGATATGAGGAATATCTGCTTGTTTTCTTTACGCGAAACAGTATATAAAAGCTATTTTTCTACGTGCGCTCACGCGTACAGGCGCGTATTTTCTACCGCAGGCTGATACTGCGCATAGTAATACAATCCGGGTGTAGTTAATTTTCAAAAACGAAAATTAATTAGTGATGACTTTTGTCATCCCTTACGAAAATCACGTTTTTCGCACATTCTTTGAAAGATTGTCGTTCGTCCTTGATGGCAAGCAGACACTAACTTCGTATATTATGTATAAAAGGAAGATTTTTTCACTTTCGTGCCGTTTTTGTGCAAACTGCGTAAAATTTTCAAAAAAATTTTTATCAATTGCAATTTAGAAAACGAGAGAAAAAACGAGAAAACGAGAGAAAAAACGAGCTTTGCATTTTCTAAATCATTTTGGGTCAAAAAAGTTTTCAAAAAGGGGTTGACAAGCATAATTCTTTATGTTATAATAGCAAGGCTTTGAAAAAAGGATGGAGCTAATTTGCTCCCAAACAAACAATAGGAGGATTCAAAAATGTCCACATTTATGGCAAAAGCAGAAACCATTGAACGCAAATGGTATGTAATCGATGCTGCAGGCAAGCCCCTCGGTAAGACCGCGGTTAAGGCTGCTAACATTCTTCGCGGCAAGCACAGACCTGAGTTCACCCCCCACGCAGATTGCGGCGAGTTCGTAATCATCGTTAACGCTTCTAAGGCTGTTCTTACAGGTAAGAAGCTTGAGCAGAAGTACTACCGTCATCCCTCCGGCTACATCGGTGGCCTCAAGGAGATCCAGTACAAGACTCTTATGGCTACTCGTCCCGAGATGGCTATGGAGCTTGCAGTAAAGGGTATGCTTCCCCACAACACTCTTGGCGCTAAGGCTTTCACTCGTCTTCACGTTTACAAGGACGCTGAACACAAGCAGGCAGCTCAGCAGCCCATCGTACTTGACTAATAGGGAGGATAATGAACAATGTATACAAGTGCTAAACCTTATTTCTACGGCACAGGCAGAAGAAAGAAGTCTGTTGCAAGAGTTCGTCTCTATCCCGGTACAGGTAACGTTACCATCAACGGCAGAGATATTGACAATTATTTCGGTCTTGAGACCCTTAAGCTTATCGTTAACCAGCCCTGCGGTGTAACCGAAGCCGCTGGTAAGTTTGATATCGTTGCTAACGTTTGCGGCGGCGGCTCCTCCGGTCAGGCAGGCGCAATCCGTCACGGTGTTGCTCGTGCACACCTCGTTGCTGACGAGGCATATAAGCCCCTTCTTAAGAAGGCTGGATTCCTTACTCGTGATCCTCGTATGAAGGAAAGAAAGAAGTACGGACTCAAGGCTGCGCGTCGTGCACCTCAGTTCTCGAAGAGATAATTTTCTCATATCAAAAACCCTTCAAAACTCTAGGTTTTCAAGGGTTTTCTTTTTCGCTTTACCACAAATCTGCCACAAATCGTTATGTAACAACAGTAAACAATGCTTTAGAAACGGTC
>JAZRDI010000089.1:0-2229 GCA_045660185.1 Eubacteriales bacterium
AATCTGAACGAAGGAACTTCGCCAACGTTTACTGCTACGTTTGTGAAGTATGTATTGCTTGTGGGCTTCTTTGCTTCGCCTGTGGGAAGAGCTGCACTGTAGCCGTTAAGGAGAGTCGCGATTTCTGCGAGCTTATCGCCAACAGTCGCAGTGTTCTCGAAGTAAGTATGAGCAGCAGAAGCGTAAACGAGCATATCCTTCATAAGAGTCTTGGTGGTTTCGTCATAGTTACCTGCAAGAACGGACTTTGTATAACTAAATACGTTAAGAGTCCAGTTTGCATCTACCGTGGTGTTAGCGCTGTTAAGAGTTACGGTAAGCTTAATATTCGAAAGAGCCTCTCCTGAAGCAAGATTTACTGCTACGTGGTAGTAAGCTACTCCGTCGATTTCAACCTCTTCATATTCAACATTCGTCATACCGTTAATGGTGAAGCTATCTACGTTTGCCTTGGGAATATAGATATTATATACGAAGTTAGAGTAAAGTGTTACGCTGGTCTTAATCTTATAACCAACCATTACAGCGGGGTAAACCTTATAGATTGTGTTTTCGCCATTTACGGACGCCTTTGCAAATACACATTCAACGCCTGTATCAAGAGTAACCTTGTTGTTTACAGTGGCAGAGGTTACGTCTGTGGGAGCGGTTATCTTGAGATAACTTCCGTCGCTGCCCTTACCGAAGGTTACAGTAGTAAATTCGTTGCTACTATAAATAGCGGAATTAACCGTAGCGCCGGAAAGAATAATTTCACCGCCGTTTACAGTAACGGTTGCCGCAATGGGAGTTACAGTTGACGAGTCCTTGAAGTTAAGCACTGTAGCAGAGTTTACAAGTCCTCTTACGTCAAACACGCAATCTTTAAATGCTATATTGTAATATACGGGCATAGTCATGGGCTGACCTCCGTTACTGAACGATGCAAGGAAGTTGCCGTTCTCCGAACCCTCTGCTGCGGTTATCTTAACGTTTGTAAAGTTAAGATTTGCGCTCTTATACTGGTTGTAGGCTGCGTTAGACTGCGTTCCGAGAGAAATCAACGTACCGCGAAGGATTATCTCGCCGCCGTATACGTTAAGAGTATAGCTCTGAGCGGTTGCGCTATAGGTCTTCGTTCTTGTGAAGAAGAGCTGAGTGGAATCTGTCTGCGTAACGGTAAATCCGTTAAGGTTAACGTCGATAGTACCGACAATTGCGCCAATATTCTGGTCATTAGCAGTAGCCGTAACGTTTCCGCGAAGAAGAATTTTTCCTACGCGAGAGCCATCAGCATAAACCTTTTCGCGCGCTGCCGTCATTGCTTCGGTAAACTGAGTCTCGGTATATGCGCCAATAAATTCTTCACCGTAGAAGAACAAGATAGGATAAGCGCTTGCCTTTGCTTTATCCACAGGAATCACGCCGTAGCCTTCGATATACAGCTCGGTCGCCAAGGTATAGCTTACGTAATCACCTACAGTTACGGGATTGATGAATCCTGCCTTTACACCTTCATCGGTATAGAAGTCGTTTCTGTCAAGAATAGTAGGTGTGTTTTTAGCGATGTAGGTGTTTATATCGGTATGAGCGGTAAGAGTGAGATATTTACCGTCACTGCCCTTGCCAAATGTCACTGAAGCGTTATCGCCTGCAGAATAAAGCAAGGTTCTCCAAGGATGCGTACCGCTTCCGTCACCCTTACCTGCTATAAATTCACCGCCGTTGATTTGGAAATCAATATTGGTGTTAGCAGCGTTCAACTGGAATATCTGACTTGCCTTAACCAATTTAGACAAGTCAATAACGCAATCGTTAAAGCGAATATCGTATTGAGCCGCGGTATCGTTAGTACCGGATACAGTACCGGAGCTTGAAACAACGAACCAAGTATTTGTTCCCATGGGAGCGCTGAGACTTATGTTAAGATTGCTGAAGTTCAATTCCGCATCCTTAAGAGGACCGGTTGTACTACCGCCGTTCTGCGTTCCTATAGCCAAGAACTGACCGCCGAGAACTATATTTCCGTTATAAACATTCAAGGTAAATTTCTGCGCGAAATTATTAACAGTTTTGGTTCTCGCGTAGAATAAGTAGCTAGTATGAGTATGCGAAAGAGTGAAACCGTTAAGGTTAATGTCTATTACTCCTGCGGTCTGTCCAAAGTTTTCATCCTTTTCCGTAGCCGTTGCATCTCCGCGAAGAAGAATCTTTGCAGGAGCAGGATTCTCCTCGTTTCTAAGACCCAAA
>JAZRDI010000090.1:0-63622 GCA_045660185.1 Eubacteriales bacterium
TTTAAATATTCACTTTTGACCGTTGAATGACAGACCGAATTTCTCTCAAAATGACAAAAACTTTTTCCTCGTTTATTAGGGCATCAGGGGAGGGAAATGAAGACTTTTGACGGCGACTTTATGAGCTTAAAACAAAACTAAAAAACGCCGTGCAAATTAATACAATAAAGCCACAAAATACATAAATTTTTTCAAAAATGCGAACGTAAAAATAGGACGGAAAATAGCTGTTTTGTAGTTTAAAAAATACGAAAAAAGGCACGGATTTTCGGAATTTTCTTTCCGTTGATTTGTTAAAATAAAGTCTTTTGCTACAATGACGAGAGTGAATATATATTCATCAATATTTACCAATTCAAGCATAAAATATGTAAAAAATGAGAATATTTGTGCTCTAATGCCTTGACAATAGCATGCGTTGATGCTATAATATAAAAATAAATAGTCATATAAGTGAGTGCGCGATATGTTTTAAGGTCGGCGCACGAATTATTTTTAAAAAAGAAATGGAGAAATATGCAATGAAAATGAATGAAAAATTCAAGATTATGATGACAGTGGCAGCTATTGTATTTTTGCTTACTTTTACTGTAGCGTGCTCATGTAAGCACGATTATCAGAATGGAATTTGTGTTGATTGCGGCGAGGCTGATGAGAGCTACGTAGCGCCGTGCAGCCATGAATATCAGGCAGGTGTATGTATCTTGTGCGGCGACGTTGATAAGAGCTACACTCCCTCATGTACGCACTTCTACTTCAACGGTGTGTGCGTTCATTGCAACGAGGCAGACCCTAATTACGTTGCTCCTTGTTATCATACATATTCAGAAGGTGTGTGTGTTGACTGTGGCGAAGCGTGTGAGCATAGCTATGTTAAGGGTGTTTGTACCGTATGTCAAAGCGATGATCCTAATTACGTTCCCGAGGATGGCGGTATTTCTATGTATGCAGATATCGTCGCTAAATACAAGAGTCTTATCCTCTATAAGTATGTTAACGAGGAATTGCCCTCTAAAGGAAACAATGAGCCGTTTTACGTTGATGCGCTCTATGATGTTGTTGGATATTATAATCCCTCGTTGAATTTCGGATATGCCTACAAGGATATTGATAGCGACGGTTACGTAGAGCTTCTCCTTGTTGAGAATTCTAACCGTATGTATGCAATATTCACGATAAAGGATAAAGCGCCTCTGCTTGTTACCACCTTCCAGAGCGGAATGGGTTACCTCGGCAATGACGGAATGGTGTTCTTTAATTCCAAGCGCTTTGATTCTTCGGGCGGACAGATATATCTTGGAAACCATATGACTCATCTTGTTGACGGAGAGCTCGTTGGCATTACTTACGGTTGGGAGGATTCCGACGGTGATTTCAATACGCTTAACGACGATATATATTATCTCATAGACGAGAATGGAACGAAGAGCGTAATAGATTACGACGAATATAAAGTGCTTCGAAACTCTTATGAGTATTATTGGTCTTATTCTACAAGACTCACCAAGCTTAACAATCTTCAATTCCAAGCTGCGCTTACCGAAACGTATCTTACGGATATAACGGCTGATTTTTCTACTTACGATGCCGTTATAAACACTTTGGGGCTTATATACACCGAAGTCGGCGGCGGAAAGCTTGAAAGAAGTAAGTGGACAGGCGGTAACTACGATTTCGGAATGCGTTTTGCGAGTAACGAGGATTTCGTTACGTACAACAGACTTATCGGTGCATGTGTTCTTGCACAGAAAAGCTCAAATCCTACGTTTGGATACGCTAAATCCGATCTTAACGGAGATGGAGTTGACGAGCTTGTAATTCTCGAAAGCAAGTATTACGTGCTTGCCGTCTTTACCGAGGTGAACGGAAAAGTGCAGCTTCTTGAAGCATTTGACGATCGTCGCTCTGCATTTATTGATGAAAACGGACTCATTCACGTATCCGAGAAAATTATTCCCGGAAGCAAAGATGATTATGAATATTCGGTATATGAGATCGCAGGCGGTAAGCTTATCTCAAAGCTTTCTATAGGAACCGTAACTAACGGTGATGAGGTCAAAATCTATAAGACTGTTGATGGCAGCGTCACAGAGATTGAGAAAACCGAGTGGGATCAGCTTTACTCGGAATATTCCGGTGAAATCGGAAACAACACTTTTGAAGCATATACAAAAGAAAATTCGGGACTTGTTTTCGTTGCAATTCCCGAGAAATAAAATTGCTTATTAAACGGCGGAAGACTGCTGTTATTAAGCAACAAACGTAAAAGGAGCAGTCTCTGAATATGAGCAACTTGAATACTAACACAAACGAAGAATTGAATATTGAAACAGACGAGAAAACCGTCGAAAGCGGAAAGAAGAAATTCAATAAAAAGCAAATAACCATTCTTTCTATACTTTTGGTGGCTGTGGCGCTTATAACCACGCTTGTTGTGGTCCTTGTTAACGTCTTTAAAGACGAACCCGATCCCACACCGTCCGGAGCGGTAAGCGGAGATGAGATAGGCGTATACTACAGCACCGGAAATAAGGAATGCGAGCTGACGCTAAAGAACGGATGCCTTTTTGACATTAGATTTGATGGCGTTGCAGAAAAGGGAAGCTATATCCTTAACGGCTCAACCTTGACGCTGGACTTTGATAGTGAGGGGAGTGAAGACGTCGTTGCCTCATATAACGGTGACGTAGTAACTATGACCTACAAGGGCACCGCTCTGCGTATGCTTAAGAAGGTAAATTACACCGTAAAATTTGTTACAAACGGCGGCACGGAAATAGATGCCGCAACCGTTCTTAACGGAAAGACGGTTACAAAGCCTCTCGATCCGACAAAAGAGGGATACCTTTTCATCGGTTGGTACAAGGATGCGAAATTAACCGTACCTTTTACGTTTTCGGCAGATGTTATAACGGCAGATACCTCCGTATATGCCGGTTGGACAGAGGATAACGGTGCGGAGGAGTATAAAATATCCTTTGATCTCGGATATGATAATGCCGAGGTTATTGCACCGATGAACACAATCGGAGCAAAGCTATTCAATGCTCCCACACCGGCAGCGAGAGACGGATACGTATTTTCGGGCTGGTGGATAAGCACCGATAACGATGCGTCAAGACTTTCTTACGAATGGGCACAAAACACCGTGTTCCGTGCAGATACTACGTTATTTGCTCTTTGGCGCGCGAATAATGACACCACAATAGCTGCACCGTCTATAAGTGTTGATGCAAGCGGTATAAAGTGGAACAGTATCTCGGGCGCACGCTCTTATGAAGTTACCGTTTTCGATTCTAACGGTACTTCCGTCCTCAACAAAGCTACGCAAACAACCTCTGTTAGCTTTGCTTTTGGAGATTACGCAGCAGGTGTTTACAGTATAAAGGTCGTAGCTATTGCAAAGACAGTATCCGAAGATAATTCCGAATCGTTCTATACATACGTAAACAAAGGACTTGATAAAGTTGGCGGTTTCTTTGTTTCGGGCGGTTCAACTCTCGTGTTTGAGGGAGTAGAAAATGCCGAGAAATATCTTATCACAGTGCTTTGCGGAAATTCAAATCACAACCATACAGATTTCGACAACGGTAATTCAAAGACGTTTAGCTTTGCTAATTGTCCGATGTCAAAAGAGGGAATCAGCTTTGTAGTAAAGGCGGTTGCAGACGGTTATCTCACGTCTGTATCCGATGTGTTCGTTTACAAAAAGGCTCTTGATTCCGTCAGTGAATTTGTATTTAGCGAGGAAACGGGCATTTTGACCTGGAGCGCCGTTGAAAACGCAGAGCATTACGTTGCTCTCATCGAATGTTCAAATCCTGCGCATAACCATTCGCTCACAAAAATTATCACCGACTCTTCGATTGACATTAGAGAGTGCTCATCTTCAAGCGGTGCTATATCAGTGAAAGTATATCCGGTTGCCAACGGATATTATTCTCCCGCAGCAGAGGAGTTTGAAATTACGAAAACATCTCTCGCTACGCCGAGTGGCATTAAGGTTAACGGAACGGTTGTTAGCTGGAACACTGACAGCGATGCTGAAAAATATGAGATTTCCGTAAACGGACAGATATATCAAACTACTGATAACAGCTTTGATGTTTCATCAATAAGTGCCGAGACTTATACTGTGAAGATTCGTGCGCTTGGATTGAATAACTCACCTTGGTCGGATGAAATAGATTGTCATAATCTTACGCTTGACTCGGTGAAGTATTTCAATAGCACGCTTTCGTGGAGTCACGTTATCGGCGCGGATTATTACGAGGTAAAAATAAACGGCGGCAGCGTAATTACCGTTGACGGTGTAAACTATACCGCCATTGCGCTTGATAGAGCAGGCGAGAATACCTTATCCGTTCGTTTTGTTTACGGTGAAAGCTATTCCGAATGGAGTTCGATTACAGTTAATGCTTATTCTGTCGCATTCGATACACTCGGTGGCAGTGCCGAGATTCCAACTCAATTCAAGGCGCAAGGAGATATTGTGTATCTTCCAACGGCAAATAAAACCGGTTATAAATTCGTTGGATGGTATAACGCTCTCGGAGGAGCATCGGTTAACGGAAAAGAGCTTGAAGATATATTCTCTGTAACCGAGAATGTTGTTATTTACGCTTATTACACTCCGAAGGAATATTCTATCACTTACGAATATGGATTAGACGGCTCGGGACTTGGCTTGCAGGGGAGTGTTAAATACGAAATGGATTATACCCTTGAGATTCCCGTGGCTAACAAAAACGTTATAGCCTTTGGCGGTTGGTTCAGTGAGCCTTACGGAAAGGGAACTCAATACACCGACGGTTCAGGACAAAGCATTATGCCGTGGAGCATCGCAGGTGATGCTACGGTTTACGCTTTCTGGATAGACGAGGCTTTAAGCTTTACTTCCGTTAAGGTTAACGGCAAAGAGGCATATTCCGTATCTATGGGCGCGAGAATATCTCTTGTCACAGAAGTGACGGTTCCCGCATATTACAACGGAATAAAGGTTGCTATGATTGACGGTAATGCCTTTTCGGGTTGTAAGAATCTCAAAGTAATCAATATTCCTTCCACAATAGAGGTAATTTCCAATCTTGACCCGTTCGATAACTGTACGTCTCTTGTTGAGATAAACGTATATGACGTTGAAGGTGTTACCACCTCTCGTTATATCTCCGATTCCGGTGTTTTGTTTGAAAATACCACTGATTCTGTGAAGCTTTTACGTATGCCTGCGGGCTATAAAGGAGAATACGTCACTCCTTCGTTTACCACCGAAATTGCCGAGGGCGCATTCATTGGCTCGTCGGTAAGCTCTGTTGTAATTTCGGAGGGAATCACGAAAATAGGCGCAGATGCATTCAGTGGCTGTGCTTCTCTTGAATCTATCACGTTTGCAGTTCCTTCGTCCGATGCTAAAGAGCTTACTATAGGCAAAAGAGCGTTTATGAACTGTACCGCATTGAATAGTATAGTGCTTCCCGCGCGTCTTACGTCTATTGATTTGTCTAAATATTATATTGACTCCGACGGAAAATTCAAGATTAGCAGTGACTATTCGTTTACAGGCTGCGACTCGCTCGGTGCAATAAACGTTGCAGCGGATTCCTCGGAATACAGTGTTGTTGACGGAATGATATATTCCGCAGATAAAAGACAGCTTATTTACTGTCCCGTGGCAAAGAGCGGAGCTATAACTCTTGCATCGGGTACGCAGTACGTGAGCGCAGGCGCATTTATCGGTTGCGACGGAATTACAGAGATTTTCATTCCCAATACGGTTACGTATGTTGGTGAATATGCCTTTTACGGTCTTTCCGTTGGGAAGGTTACCTTTGGCGGAAAGGGCTTTAATTCTGTCACAATAGGTGACAACGCGTTTGAAAAGTGCGAAAAGCTTTCCGAGGTTATTCTTGAATCCGGCAGTCAGATTTCAGTTATAGGCGAAAAGGCATTCAGCGGTTGTAATTCTCTTGAGAGATTTACTATTTCAAGCTCTGTTACCGCTATAAGAAACAATGCTTTTGAGAACTGCGCTAATCTTTCCGAGGTTGTTTTTGAAGGCGGAAAGTCTGCGCTTGAGTTCGGAACGAACGTGTTTAATAACTGCGCTCGTCTTACTACTGTAAAAATACCTCAAAACGTAGCTAAAATTCCCGGCATATTTGGCGGATGTTCGTCGCTCACCGAGGTAGAAATAGATAAAAACAATCCCTATTTCGTAAGCCTTAACGGTGTTGTATTTAATAAGGATATGACCGAGATCGTTTACTATCCGCAGGGTAAGGGCGGTGAATATACCATTCCTGATACCGTTAGCGTTATAGCGGCAGGTGTATTCAGCGGAAATCAGTCATTGACCAAGCTGATTATTCCCAATACGGTATCTTATATAGGTGAAGAAGCATTCAAAAATACTAAAATCGGCAAGATAACCTTCGAGGGAGATGTTTATGCAGATGAGCTTATTATTGCAAAGTCTGCTTTCCAAGGTGCATATTTGGCTGTTGACGATACCAAATTCGTTCTTCCCAAGCACACCAAGAGCATAGGTGATTACGCCTTTTCCGGAATTTATTACAAAAATATCGAGCTTAACGAAGGCCTTGAAACTATAGGCGATTATGCCTTCTATCTTCCCAGCAACGTAGACGGAGCAACACTCGTTATTCCCGCAAGTGTTATTTCAATAGGTGAGTATTGCTTCGGCGGTGAGAGCACGGATTATTCGTCTGTAAGCTTTAACCGTTTCGTAAAGGTCGAGTTTACTCTCGAAAATGCAAAGCTTGAAACTATCGGTGATTTCGCATTCTACAAAAACGCGCGACTTGAATCGGTAGTTCTTCCAAGTTCCGTTAAATCTATTGGTAACTACGCCTTTTGCGAGTGCACAAATCTTTCTGCCGTGACTCTTTCAGAGTCGCTTGAAACTATAGGCGCGTATGCATTTGCTGCATCTGCTTATACGTATCAAGTTCCGATAAGCTCGGTTACGATTCCGAAAAACGTATCAAAGATTGGAGCGCGCGCATTCGAGAACTGCCAGCTTCTCACTTACGTTACTTTCGAGGGTACTGTATCGTCACCCGATCTTTATCTCGGAACGTCATATCGCAGAAGCTATACTACCGACGGAATAGAAATGTTCAGTATGGAGCGCGGACACGTTTTTGCCTCTTGTACAAGACTTGTTGAGGTCAATCTTTCTGCGAACGTAACGGTACTTGATGACGGTTGCTTTATGTCCTCCGGTGATATAGGATTCAGTGTTAATATTCCCGAAAATTCAAGACTCACAACTATAGGAGCGTATTGCTTCTACAAATCAAGACTTGTAAGCTTTACAGTTCCGGCAAGCGTGCGTAACCTTGATCCTGTTGAAGAGGATGGCGTTGTGCGCGACAGACTCGGTATCGGCGAATACGCCTTTGCCGCAACTTCCGGAAAGCTTACGCAGATTGTATTCCTTAAGGACGATAATTTCTATCCTTTGACCATCGGTTACGGTGCGTTCGAGAATCAGTCTAATCTTACGACTATAGAGCTTCCCGCGCGACTCACTACGTATCGCAGCGCAAGTGGGGAAGTGCTTGAGCCTCTTGCAAACGGACCGCTCGTATTCTATGGAACGGACAGTCTTTCCAATATAACCGTTGAGTCAAGCGATAAAGCTTATTATACCGTTGTAAGCGGTGTTCTATACAATGCGGATAAGACGCAGCTTGTATTCTGTCCTATATCTGTAAGCGGTGACATACTTGTACCCGCTACTGTTCTTAGCATTTACGATTATGCATTCTGCGGTTGCTCAAAGATAAATTCCGTTACCTTTGCTATCGGAAGTAAATTGCTTTCTATAGGCAACTACGCATTTTACGCGTGCTCATCAATTACCGAGCTTATTATTCCTTCGGATGTTGTATTGATCGGAGAAGGCGCGTTCAATAATGCAAGAAATCTTTCAACTATTACTCTTCCCAAGAGTCTTACAAGCTTTGACGTTTCGGCATTGAATGGCTGTACGTCACTAAAGCAGATTGTTGTGGAAAACGGTAACGTATCATTTAAGTCGGACTCCGGTGTTCTTTACAATTACGATAAAACCGAGCTTCTTCTTTACCCCGCGGGCCGCGAGGATAAGAAATATACTGTGGCTGAAAATACAGTTGTTATAGGCAAGAATGCTTTCTCTGCCAACGCTTTAATCGAGAGTGTAGTATTGCCGTCAACACTTGTTGAAATAAAAGACGGAGCTTTTGCAAATTGTACTGCACTTAAAACCGTAACGATTCCAAAAACAGTTACGCTCATAGGCAGCGAGGCTTTTGCCAATACAACTTCAATTGAGAGTGTTTCATTCGAAAACGGAGGAACAGAAAGTCTTATCATCGGTAACGGCGCATTCAGAGGCTCTTCACTTGGTGCGGTTGAGATGCCGTCAAGACTTGCGGTTATCGGCAGCGAGGCATTTATGAATTCGCAAATTTCCGTTTTGACCTTTGAAGTGGCTGATAGCTACCGCCTTAGTATAATTGAGGATAACGCATTCTACGGAACGAAGCTTAATTCCTTAAAGCTTCCCGCAGGTGTTACTACTATCGGAAACGGAGCATTCTTCGGTACTGCAAGCCTTGAGAGCGTTGAGCTTGGAGAGGGACTTGAATCTATCGGTAATGAAGCATTTAAAAATTCTACCGTTAAAACGGTATATCTCCCTTCAACGTTAAAGCAAATCGGAACTTCGGCATTCTATGGTTGTGCTTGGCTTTCCGAGGTTGAGTTTGCTTCCGGCTCGCAACTCCGTGTTATTTCCGCGGGCGCGTTCTACGGTTGTACCGCTCTTAAATCCATTACTATCCCTGCTTTTGTTGAGGAGATAGGCGGTAAGGGCGATAACGGCGCATTCCAAGGCTGTACGTCACTCGTATCGGTAATATTTGAAAGTGATGATTATTGTACCGTGATAGATGATTATGCATTCTACGGTTGCTCGGCACTTTCGAATTTTGATATTCCGCTTGCTTGCGGAACTCTTGGCAATTATGCATTTGCCGGATGCACCTCTCTTACCGATATTGTTATCAACAGAGCAACGGTTAAGCTTGGCGCAGGCTTATTCTCGGGATGCACGTCGCTTAAAAGCGTTGAGCTTAATACAGGCGCAGCTCTTCTCCCCGAAAAAATGTTTGAAAATTGCATAAGTCTTACTTACGTTCATATTCCTGCAAGTGTTACCGAAATCGCTGATAAGTGCTTCAGCGGAACAGGTATTCAGCAGTTTGGCGTGGCTAAAGAAAACAGAAACTTCGTTTCCGTCAGCGGAATTCTTTACAATTATCATAAAACGGAGATTATCTGTTTACCTCCCAAGCTTACAACACAGGTGCTCGTTATTCCCAAAGAGGTTGTAACGATAAGAAACAGCAATTTTGAGGGTTGCACAAGCATCAAAGAAGTCATCTTTGAAGAGGGGGGAACTGTTCCGCTTTCGATAGGAGAAAAGGCGTTCTTGGGATGCTATCAGTTAAGAAATTTGGTTCTTCCCGAAAGACTTGTTTCAATAGGCAGGTATGCTTTTAAGGAATGCTATGCGCTCACGTCTGTAACTATCCCGAAGAACGTTACGAGCATCGGGGATTCCGCATTTACTTGGTGTCATAAGCTTTACGAAGTTCGTAATGAATCCGATATAGAAAACATTAAAAACAAGGGTTCGATAGCTATTGCTCAATCTAAAGTAAACGTTTATACTCCTACCGAGGGAGCTTCCGTGCTTTCTCGCGAGGGAGATTTCCTCTTCGCCACGATTGACGGTGTAAAGACTCTTATAGGATACGAGGGCTGGGATTCCGTAGTAATTCTTCCCACAGGTTCTTATACCGTTGCAGATTATTTGTTCTACTATGATACTTCTATTACGAGAGTTATTATTCCCGATACGAACGGTATTAACTTTAACGTATCGCAGGCATTTTCTAACTGTACCAATCTTGAAGCTATATTAATAGGCTCAAAGTCCGCACCTTCAGGTTGGAACGGTAGCTGGAACGGTAAAATTAAGGTCGTGTACGGCTTTACCGGTGAGAAAGTAACGTATAGCTTTGTTACAAACGGCGCCGATGCAATAGATTCCGTTACCTCGGATTCAATAATAAGCCTTCCTGTTCCAATTCGCGACGGTTTCGTTTTCATTGGCTGGTATGATAATGCCGAGTTTAACGGAGAAGCATTTAATGGTGAGTATTACAATTCTGAGAAGACCACCCTTTACGCTCGTTTTATGAGTGAAAGCGAATATATTGAAACCTATTTAAGAGGTCAGTCGATGGAGTATGCTTACACCGTAGAAAGTGGAACAACTTATAGTGTCAAGATACAAAATAAAGGTGATCAGAATTACTACGCTGTAAATGTTACTGCCGGAGATAAATGGAATATTTCCACCCCCGGTGGTACGGGATCACACAAAATATACATCTATGATTCAAACGGAAACTTGATTTTGTCTTACTCATCAGCGACCACGTACAACGTGGATTTCGATTATGTTTTCACAAAGGACGGTACTTATTACATTGGAGTAGGATATAAAGATTCCAAGAAAACCGGAAACTTCGAGGTAACTATAACAGAAAAGTGATTCGGTATATCACGAAAAAAAGTTCAATCACAATTCAGTTAGATTGAATATATTAACGCATCATCAGACGGCAAAAAACGCCTCGTAGATTTGACTGCGGGGCGTAAAGCCAAAGATGTCACAAATTCAAGCATAGCCGTTTGCGACTTTGCTTATATAAAACGATTTATGAGGAAAATGTCAATGGACACAAAGCAAATATTCGGTAAGCATCACCGCCACCTTACAACCGAGAAAATATGGAATTCGGTTTTAGCAGGTCTTTCGGTATGCTTCGGTGTTAATACAGTATTTCTCGCATTGTATTGGTTCTTTGCATTTGGTAAGGTTTGGTTGGGAACGGCCATAGGTATTCCTTTTGGAGCTGCTTTTGGAGTTTTTCTTTATCTTTTCAAATACAAATCAACTGACAGCGCTCTTGCACGCCGCATTGACAGATACGGTCTTGAAGAGAGAATGATAACTATGGTGGAGCTCTACGGTGACGATTCTTACATAGCAAAGATTCAAAGGAACGATGCTATAGAAAGACTTTCCGGATTTCCACAAAAAAGTATAAAATTTAATATCTCCACGCTTTTCGTCGTTTTTGCAACCGCATTCTTGACGTTAAGTATAACTTTTACCGCGCTTGGAGCGTTGGCAAAAGCGGGAAAAATTCCATACGGTAAGCAATTGTTTAGCGATGGAGCTATTGATGGTTTTGACGTGGTTTATGCTGCGGAGCAAGGCGGTTACGTGATCGGTGAACAAAAGCAGAGCGTAAAAATCGGAGAATCCACGTCAGCGGTTCGCGCCGTAGCAGAAGACGGTTGGGTGTTTGTTTCTTGGAATGACGGCAGCGCTTATCCCGAGCGCAGCGAAAAAGACGTTCGTTGCAATATGACCTTAAAGGCTATTTTTAAGAAAATAGGCGATATTGAGTTCGACGATGATGATAGTGATTCCGCAGATGATCTTCCGTATGGAGAGGTGATGCAAGAATCCGGCGGAGGAGATTCCGATGATCCAAACGGTGAAACACCTAAAGATGACGGTCAAGGTAATGGCAGCGGTAAATGGCAGGATAAAAACCAGTTTATAGACGGTGCTACGTATTACAGAGACTATTTGGAATTTTACTACCAATATGCAATGGGAATTTTTGATTCCGAAACCGAAATACCCGAGGAAATGATTGAATTTTTTGAAATGTATTTCAGCGGAATCTGATCTAAATGCTGTTTAAAGAAATACTAAAGGTAGGTTAATAGCATGAATTGGCTTACACCCATAGGATTTTTGGGTTTATCAGGTTTACTTGTGTTGATTTTAATATACATAATTAAGCCTAATTATCAAAATAAACGTATTTCATCCACGTATATTTGGCGTTTGAGCTTGAAATACAATAAAAACAGAGTGCCGATAAGTAAGATACAAAATCTTTTGGTATTCATTTGTCAAATGCTGATACTTGCGGCTCTCGGAACTCTGCTTGCAGGACCTGTTATAGAGAAAAGTTCTGCTAAAGAAGAGGATGAAGTAATTATAATTGTAGATGCTTCAGTGGGGATGCGTATGACAGATTCGGGAACTACACGATTTGAGCGTGCGCTTGATGCGGCTAAGACGAAAGCGCAGAGTGCATTCGAAAATGGCGCGCCCGTAACGTTTATTCTTGCGAATGACAGTCCCGAGACTGTTTTTACAAGACTTGGCAATAACAACAAAGAAGAAGCTATCAAAATGATAGATGAAATCTATTCCGAAGCAGAAGAGCATTGTTGTTTTGCAAACGCAGATTTGAGCGGTACGATGACTCTTGCCGAATCGGTTCTTGAATTTAATCCCAACGCCGAAATTTGCTTCTATACCTGTACGGATTATACATACGATAACGGAGTTAACGTTATCAATGTTTCTTCTAAAAATGAATGGAATGCAAGTATTCTTGGCTGCAAGGCAGAGCTTGATAATGATAATCATTACAAAATAACAGTTAATGCGGCTTGTTATGACAAAACCGATTTTATAACCGTATTTTGCAAGATTCACGGAGTCAACGGCGATCCCGATAATGCAGTATTGCTTGAAAAGGGCGAGTTCTTTGACCCCTCGAATGAGGAAAAAGAAATCGTTTTCACTTCTGACGATCTTCCCTCCGGGGCAATTTATTCTTACGATTATATAGAGGTTTACGTCAGTGTAAGAGACTCTTTCGCAGAGGATAATTCATTTTACCTTTACGGCGGAAGTAAGGGTGTTATAAAGATACAGTATGCAAGCTCATCACCCAATAACTTCTTTGAGAGCGCACTTCGTTCTATTCGTCAAAGTAACGTTGAGTCGTGGGACGTTCAGCTTACGATGCTCAAAGCGGGTGAGACGTTTGCCACCGAGGGATATGATATTTATATCTTTGAGCATAAAATGCCCGACGTTTTGCCAACAGACGGTGTTGTCTTACTCGTTGATCCTACGAGCGCACCCGAAGGCTCCGAGATTCAGATAGGCTCGTCTTACAGAGTAGATAGCTCGTCTATATTATCATCGGGAATAGAGCATCCTATCACAAAATATGCCACCGCAGAGCGTATTACTATCGCGAAATACAACGATATTATATTAAATGAAGGTTACGAGGAGTTAATGTTGTACAACGGAAAGCCCGTAATGCTTTTAAAGGATACGCCTGAGTCTAAAGTGCTTGTGTGGGCATTTGATCTTAATTACTCGAATATTATAGCTTTGCCCGAATTTTCAGTGTTGCTTTACAATTTCTTCTCTTATTTCGTACCAAAAACCTTTACTTCGGACTATTACGAGGTAGGCGATACGGTTGAATTTAACGGAAGAGGTACTAATCTCACAGTAGTGGGCAACGGCGAGGAATATACATTTGAAAGCGGAAAGGGCGAGATAACAACCAATCGTCCGGGTATTTATGCTGTAACACAAAGCTCAATAGGGGACAGAGAACTTGCCGAGGAAAAGTTCTTCGTCAAAACTCCGTCTTCCGAGAGTGATACTACTAAAACGGTTGACGTATTACCCTTGACCGCTCCCGATAGCATCAGTGAGATGCAATATCAGGACCTTGTGCTTTATTTTGCAATAGCTATACTTCTTATTATGCTTGCAGAGTGGATTCTGGAAATAAAGCGTAATTATTAACCGAGGGGGAAAATACAATGTCAAATTTACAAATAACTTATAAGTACCCTTGGGCGCTTTTACTTATTATTCCGGCTCTTCTTATAGTCTTTATACCGTATTTTAGACTTGATAAGAGATACCGTTTTACCAGAAACAGAATTATTTCAATAATTTCACATTCCATAGCGAGCATACTTGTTGTAAATTTATTGGCAGGTCTTGGATTTTCATATGAGAAACCAAATGATAAGAATGAGGTTATTATTCTTGTTGACGTGTCAGACAGTGGCGTCAATGAGAGCGAATTGAGAGACGAATCCGTTCGCAGTATAATTGACGTGTGCCCGCAAGGGTGCAAGATCGGAATTGTAAAATTCGGTTACGGATATGATTATTCTGTGCAGTTGACATCGGATACTGATAGTGTATATGAGCAATACGTGCTTTCGAAAAATCCCGACGGCACTGCGACCGCACTTGCCGATGCACTTAAATATTCTTCATCATTGTTCGCAAATAAGCAAACGGCTAAAATCGTGGTTGTTTCCGACGGATATGAAACAGACGGAAATGCCTTGCTTTCTATCAGCGAAATAATAGCAGATGGAATTGCGGTTGATTCTCTTTTGATTAATGGAGAACAACATCGCGATATACAGATAGTATCTGCGAGTGTCGATGCAAATGAAATAGTGGTTGGCGAGAGCTTCAACGTAAACGTATTGCTGAAATGCAATTCGCTTGAAGGTGAAGAGGCTGCTATACTCCGCCTTTATGACAACGGAACTCAATGCGGAGACGTTGCGGTAGCTCTCAAAAACGGTGATATCGAATTTCCCGTTTCCTTGACTCTTAACGAGTGGGGAATGCACGAGCTTAACTTTGAGCTTATTACAGACAGTGAGCTTTTCGGCGAACCTCTTGAGGATTCGGTTAAGGTGAATAACTCGTACCGCACATATGTAAATATTGAAGAGTTTGAAAACGTTCTTCTTATAGAGAGGTACGAGGGAGAGGGAGCCACACTTGCATCAATTATATCCGAAACAAAAACGGTAACAGATATAAGCGTAGAAGATGATTTAGATAGCTTCCCGACAAACATCTCGGAAATAGCAATGTATGAGCAGATAGTGCTCGTAAATATCGCTTATTCGGATATGCCAGAGGGATTTGAGGAACTCTTGAACAGATACGTATATGATCTTGGAGGCGGCTTGTTCACAGTAGGCGGTATAAACGATTACGGAAGTGACGGCAGTCTTATTCCTCACGCTTATAACAGAGACGATCTCGAACAATCTAAATACTTCAAGGCGATGCTTCCCGTAAACGCAGAAGACTACACGCCACCGATTGCGGTTATGCTCGTTGTAGATACGTCGCTTTCTATGAAGAGTACGGGAAAGTTAGATTCTGCGCTTGACGGAGCAAGAGCTTGTCTCGATGCTCTGCATGACAGAGATTTTTGCGGTATTGTATCATTTAGTAGTGCTTCAAGCGAAAGACTCAGCATTTTGCCTGTATCTCAAAAGGAAACGATAACCGAGGCTATAACGAAGGTTAAAGATGACGCCGGAGGAGGAACGATATTCTCCGATGCTATTATGAAATCCGGACGAGCGCTTTCTGTTATTAACAACGTGGAAAGAAAGCACATCATACTTATAACAGACGGTCTTCCCGGTGATTCATACGAAGAATATAAGCAGTATATCGAAAATAACGTTGCTGATAATATAACCATGTCCGTTCTCACAATCGGTATAAAAAGCTCCGAAAAGGAAGCGGAGATGAATAGGGCAGCTACCGAGGGCGGCGGAAAATATTACAACGTAACCGATGTAGGCTCGATCTCAAATATGATGTATAAGGATCTTACCGAGGAGGCAATTCCCGAAATTCAATATGGCAAGGAGTTTGATCTTAAGGTAAAGGACAAGAGTACGATATTTACCGGTATAGAAAGCAACTCTATCCCGACGTTATCGGGTTATTACGGTACGGTTGCAAAAAAGGATGCCACAGTGCCTCTTATGGGTGAATACGTACCGATATACGCTACACATAAATACGGAAAAGGCAAGGTTGGCAGCTTTATGTGCGACCTCAACGGAGAATGGTCAAAGGAATTCGTTGATAGCACTGTTGGTAAAGCTTTGATACTGAATATCGTTGAAAGTCTTTTCCCGTTTGAAGATGTACGCTCGGACGCTATCAAATATGAGCTGAAGTCTGACAACTACTCGCACTGGATAAATATACACGGAGCAGAGCAGGGGCAGACCGTTGACGTTAGAGTAATCCCCATCAGCAATCATTTGCAGCATCTTAACGGTATTATAAAGGTAGATGCAGCGGAGAGCAACAGAAGATTTACATTCAAAATTACAGAGCCCGGACTTTACGAGATAATCATACTCGTAAACGATGAATCCGGAATGCAAATATCGGAAATGTCTGTATATGAAACGTTTTCGTATTCAGAAGAATACAATACGCTTGGAAAAGCTTCAACTGACGGTGCCGTACTTATGAGTGAGCTTGCCAAGCGCGGCGGCGGAAGCGTAGTTTCCGACCCAATTGATGCTTTTAAGGGCTTCAAGGATAAGTTGCTTTTGGAATACGATCCAAGAGTTATCCTTATAATAGCGTCAATAGCGCTTATACTTACAGACATTGCGGTTCGTAAGTTTAAATTTAAGTGGATTCACGAAATTATTAAAGAACGAAGAGCTGAAAAACACAGATCCAATAAAAAAACGGTTTAAATTCCGTGATTGCTTTTCAGCCTAATAAAATTAAAAGGAGGAGCGAATGAAGATTTTTCGTTTACTTCTATTAGTCTTTGCGCTTTTTGCCGTAACCGCGTTAGCATCGTGTACTTCGGAAAATCAAAACGAAGAGTTCGATGCACCGATAGTGGAGTATGAAACACTTACTCTAAAATGGGACAAGGTTGAAGGTGCAAAGATATATACCGTTTGTATTAAGTCGGAAAGAGGAGAGCTTTCCGAAATAGCGGTAAGTAAAAATGAATATTCTCTTGAGTCGCTTTCTGCAGGCGAGTACTCGATAACCGTCAAAGCGCAAGCGGATGACGATACCGTTTCCGTATCCGAAGCGGTGAAATTCTTTAGAGATGCCGAAAACGGTCTACAGTATAGACTTATTAACGGCACAGAATACGAGGTTTCATCGAAGGGAACTGCAAGCGGTATTATTGAGATTCCAAAGACGTACAGAATGAAGCCGGTTACTTCAATTGGCGAGAAGGCATTTTTCAGCTGTAGCGACGTAGAGGAGGTAAAGCTTCCCGAAAGCATCAGAACGATAGGAGCTTTTGCTTTTGCGAATTGCTCTTACATTAAAAGAATCAATATTCCAAACGCTCTTTTGGCGTTGTCGGAAAGCTCGTTTTCGGGTTGCCGTGCGTTATCCGGTTCGATTTCGTTACCAATCGGTATTAAAGAGATTCCAAAGGGCGCGTTTGCGTATTGCTCGTCTCTTGAAGAGATTATCCTCGGTGAAGGTGTCAGTGCGATAGGCGAGAACGCTTTTACGGATTGCTCCGAATTAAAAACCGTAGTTTTACCTAATTCTCTTGAAAGTATAGGTGGATTTGCATTTGCGGCATGCTCGGACCTTGCCGCTATCACGTTCCCAAACGGGCTTGTGGAAATTGGTGAATTCGCTTTTTCAAAGGCAATAATTTTGGAGTCGGTAGTTATACCCGACAGTGTAAAAACAATCGGTCAGGGAGCATTTTATTATTGCTCGCAGCTTGCTTCGGTAGAGCTTGGAGAGGGAATTGAAGAGATAGGCGATGCCGCATTTTTGGATACAGCCATCTACAACGCCTCGCCAACCAACGAAATATACGTTGGTAATTGGTTTATCGGATTGAAGAATACCGATGCAAACGCTATTGATATAAGCTACGGTACCGTTGGAATTGCCAACAGTGCATTGTACGGTAATCAGAATATAACGTCTCTCGAACTTCCGAATAGTGTTAAGTATATAGGAAAATTATCATTTGCCGTAAGTAATATAAACAGCATAGTCATAGGCAGCGGTGTAAAGACCATAGCTGACCAGGCGTTTCTGTATTGCGAGAATCTTATAAACGCAATACTCGGAGCGTACGATTATTCAGAACAAACAATTACGGATAGCTCGCTTGAGGTTATCGGAACTTATGCGTTTATGAACTGCACCTCGCTTCAGCGCATACAGATACCCGAAACGGTTAATGATATAGGAGCTTATGCCTTCCGAAATACTTATATGTACAGCAGTGCGTTGACAGGCGCGGTTTATGCTGATAAATGGATAGTCGATTTTAATAAAACCATAACGGAAGATGTTACGGTTGACAGAGGCACTGTCGGTATAGCGCGTTACGCCTTTTACAACTGTAAAGAGCTTAAAAACATTAAGATAGACAACAGTGTTAAATTTATCGGTAAAGGTTCGTTCTATAACTGCACCTCGCTTGAAAAGGTTATTTTACCCGATACGCTTCGTAAAATAGAGGATTATTGCTTCTATTCTTGCACTTCACTTAAGCTGACATCATTACCCCCAATGCTTCGTGAAATAGGAAGGTCGGCATTCTATCAGTGCGGAATATCGGATAATTATATCGAAGATTCTGATAACGATATTTTAGAGATTCCGTCGGGTGTTACACATATCGGTGATTTTGCATTCTTCGGTTGCGGTTATCGCCGTGCAGATTCAATAAGCGGTACTACAGAAACCGCAGGAATAGACACCGTAGTTATGGGAGATAGCATTGAATACATAGGTAAATGCGCATTCCGCGGATTTGCTTCACTTAAGCAGGTTATAATAGCGGGAGCTATAGAAATCGGAGATAAAGCGTTTTACGAATGTGATTCGTTAAATACCGTAACTGTATCTGCGGGTCTTACGAAAATCGGTAATAAAGCGTTTTACAGATGCGGAGAGCTTAAATACGTTGAGCTTCCGTACACACTTCTTACTATTGGTGACTATGCGTTTTATAAATGCGATTCTTTGACGAAAATTAACGTAGGAAACAGTCTTGAGCGCATTGGTGATTTTGCCTTTTTGGGTGACGTTATGCTCTTGGAAATTAACGTTCCGACAACTGTTACTTATATAGGTCAGCAAGCGTTCCGCGATTGTAATTCATTAAAATCCATTGCGCTGTCAAACGGCATTTCATATGTTGGACCGCACGCATTCTATTCTTGCGACGCGTTGACGCTTTATGCCGAAGTAGGCGTAAATATTGCAGGCTGGAGCGAGTGGTGGAACTCATCCTTTAATGCAATCGTTTGGAATTGCGAATTATCGAGTGACGGATTCGTAGTTTCCGTTATTAGCGGTGACGTTGCCAACTGCTTCAACGATACGGTTATATCTGAACCTACAAGAATCGGATATACGTTTATGGGCTGGACTGCCGATTCATCTACTACTGTTGATATGCTTGGCGCTCCAAAGCTTACGAAACTGTATGCAGTATGGAACGTTTCGGAAAGCGAATAAATCTGTTTTGCTTCGTTTTTAACACATAAATAGGGAGAATACATATTTTATGAAAAAATATTTGAGAATTATCTTGACGTTAGCATTGATGCTTCTTCTTGTTGTTTCGGCAGTATCGTGCGGCTCGGTTGACGGTATAACCGTCAGCGACAAAAAAGATTTTAAGACTGAATACGTGCTCGGTCAGGACCTGGATCTCTCCGGCGGTGTTCTTGTGGTTCAAAAAGGAAAAAAGACTACCGAAATTCCTCTTGATTCCGGTGACGTATCTATTTCCGGATATGATAAGTATACCTTGGGAAAACAGACTTTAAAAGTTGAATACGATGGAGTTACCGCGGAATTTACCGTTACGGTATTTGAAAGACTCGTTGTTAACGGTGCTGTTGCGGATTATCTTGTCGGTGATGCTCTTGATAGAAGCAAGGGAAGCGTTACCGTAAGATTTGATGACGGAACTACTCAAAACGTTGCATTTTCAAGTAACGAAATTTCGGTTGTTGGATTCGATTCTGCTACTGCAGCTTTGAATAAGGGCGTGAAAATAACGTACAACAAGAACGGCGTTAGTTACGACGGTAGTTATACCGTAAATATCCACGCTATTGATTCGGTTGAATTCAGAAGACCCAACAAAATTTCTTACGGAAGCCATTATGACGGTGGAATTGACATTGCAGGCGGAAAGCTTACAATGAAGGGAAACGGCGGTAAGCTTAAAAGAGAAGTGCCGTTAACCGCAGATATGGTGTCGGGATTTGACATCAGCGCCGTAAATTCACAAAACACACCTCTTACGCAGAAAATCACGGTTACGTATGAGGGTGCAAAATTTAGCTACGATATAGAGCTTGTTTACACAAATATATCTATGTTCAATGACAACGCATCTTCGTTTAATAGCGTAGATTGGAACAGTGCGGAGCTTCCTGCAATCGAAAAGGAGCTTGGCGAAATCGCTTTGTCACTTATGAGCGCTTATATTGATATGCCCAACTCGGAAAGGGAACTTATAGACGAGGAATGTTTATTCAATGCGGCACGCATTGCTATGGTTTACGGATTCGATATGTGGGGTCAAAACGTTTATATGTTCAGAGATGCCTTTGCTATTGAATACGGTGAGCTTGTTCTCTATATGAAGAGCTATGATGCTGTTAAAAATGCGCTTGTGCTTTTCGATGATACCGATAGTGAAATTTATACTTTAGCTCCCTTGCTTATTAATATTATCGATTTGTTCGGTGATACCGTCATTTACGAAAACGAAAGCACACGCATATATTTCAGCAGTTATCCCGTAATGGATAGTGTTACGCTTACGTACATAGAAAGCATGCTTGAGCACGCGATTTATGTATATGATACACTTGAAGCGGTTCCTTCCGAATGGAGTGCGCCCGACCTTAAAAAATACAGTGAAAGTATTTTAGCGGCCACTTATGAAATTTTTGATGAAACGTATGTTCTTCAATTCCCGGATTTCTATTACCTTATCTCCGCTTGGCGTGAGGAAGGTGATCTTCTTGATATTCTATACTCGGGACTTTACGAGTTAGGTTATGAAACCGAGAGTATCTATCTCAGCTACTACGGACTTCCGTCTGAAATACTCGTTCTTTATACGTATATTCTCAACGCGGTTGTTGTTATGGATGATATTCAAAACATAAGATATACCGACACCAGCACAATGATATATAATTACTATTGCGCTGTGGATTATGCAGATAAAATCAAGGCAATGAGCGGCACGGTAGAAAGTTATCTTTATTATAATATGCCCCTTAACAGTATTCTTGGTATGACAGATGCGGAAAAAATAGATTTTGAGATTATGCTCGAGTATATTCGTACCGCCGCATACGGTTATAATTACCTTTCCGCAGGCTTGCTCGGTCTTAATGAGTACGACGTGCTTATGCGAGAATACACCTCTTTGATAGGAAATCTTTTTGAAATAGACGGATATGAAAGCAGTGAAGAGTACGCTATAGGTATTAAGAGTATTTTCGATAAATTCGTAGCACTTTCTCCCACTCAACAGTATAATTTCATCGCTACACTCAACTCTATGTATGTTTACGGTATTCCGGAGTTTGCCTTTGACACCAAAGGGGAATATACCGGAGAGAGTAGCTTGTTCTCGTTTATGATTAATGATTTTATGAGAAACAAGTTTTCAGACGATACCGTAGCTGCATATAACAATCTTATTCTCGCAATAGAGGTGTTTGCTAATCGCGTTGTATATGATACTTGGAAGGAAGATTTTTCATCGAGAATGAATATCGTTACTTCGTTATATTCAAATATGAGCGGTGATGACAAGCAGAATTTCGAATATTATCTCAGTGATGCTTACAATAAATATATGAAGATTTTCGCAGACATCGAGAAAGACGTAGAGCTCGGTGAATGGAAAGATGAATTTGATGCGCTTAATAAAGCATTGACGGATATGCAGACTGCATATTATTATTTGTCCTCCAATGCTGCGGGAAATTACAACTATTTCCTTGCTTCGTATGAAAGAGCAGCAGATATTTCCGAGAATATTCTTAAAAGCGCTCCGCAAAATGTTGTTTATGCGTATTATTTCTCACCGTTGTTCGAGCTTTACAATGATAGCACGCATTCGCAGATAGTACGCGCACCGTACGAATACGTTATTTCAACCTATCGTAACTTCTACGTAGAGAGCCTTCTTTTCTACGGAAACGAGATGGTTAATATATACGATGTATATAACGCAAAAAAACTCGGTGATTTCCTCGCGCTCTATTATGATATGATTAGTGCGTATTTGAATAAAACAGAAGGGCAGAGCAATGTATTCGATAAGGATAAAATGATTCTTGTACTCAACGCATTCAAGAATCTTGATTCGGAAACAAAATCCTTCTTTATCACACTTGAGGGTGATGTTCAGGTATATTACGCAGCACTTGAACTCTTTATATCCGAAACGTTTACCGAAAGTGCGGCAGAAGCTGCTCTGGTACTCTTCAACCTTGAAAAGAATTACTATAGCTACGAGGTTGTACAGAGTGATCTTACCTTAAATTCAATAAGAGAGCTTTTATCTCAACTTAAGGCGCTTTATGCGGATTTGGAAGGTGAAGACAGTAACTCGTTTGCACAGATTAAAGAGATATACGAGTATTACGTTCAAAAATGTGATTTACTTTTTGCGTGATTTTTAAATAAAGATAATAATTATTCCTTGATATGCGCATAAAAGAATTTTTATACACATTTATGCGAAATAATATGAAAAAAATGTATTTTAGTACATTGAAATACACTTTGATAAATTTTATTTCAAAAAGGTATTGACAAATATTTAAAATAGGTGTATAATACATTACAAATTCTTTAGCGAGACAAAATATTTTTTATTTAGTTAAATCTTTTTAAAAATATAAAAAAACGAAAGGATTAAAAAACATGAAAAAATTTCTCGTAGTATTGCTCTTGGTTATTGCGACTGTTTTCACTGTAGCGGGTTGTTCGCTTATACCCGGCTCCACTGAAACAGAAAAATACACAGTAACCTTCGACACCGACGGCGGTTCTGCCGTTGAAAGTCAGACTGTAGAGTCAGGAAAGACTGCTACAGCTCCGACCGCCCCCACCAAAACCGGATATACGTTCGCGGGTTGGTTTGTTGGCGAAACCGCTTATGATTTTGCAACTCCCGTGACTGCAAACGTTACCGTTAAGGCAGCTTGGACTGTTAATAACTATACGGTTACGTTTGATACAAACGGCGGAAGCAATGTTGCAGCTCAAACTGTTGCATACGGCACTACCGCAACTGCACCCGTTGCTCCCACCAAGACAGGTTACACCTTCGCAGGTTGGTTTGTCGGCGAAACCGCTTATGACTTCGCAACTCTCGTTACCGCAGACGTTACCGTTAAGGCAGCTTGGACTGCTAATAATTATGAGGTATCGTTTGATACCGATGGAGCAGATGCAATAGCTTCTGTTACCGTTACTTACGGAGAAACCGCAGCAAAGCCTGCTGATCCCGCAAAGACCGGTTATACCTTTGCAGGTTGGTTTGTTGGTGAAACCGAGTACGATTTCGCAACCCCCGTTACCGGTAACATCACCATTAAGGCAGCTTGGACCATCAATAGCTATACCGTTACTTTTGATACAACCGGTGGCTCCGATGTTGCAGCGCAGACTGTTACATACGGTGCAACCGCAACAGCTCCCACTGCTCCCACCAAGACCGGTTACACCTTCGCAGGTTGGTTCGTAGGTGAAACAGAGTATGATTTTGCTACTCCTGTAGTTGCAGACGTTACAGTTGTGGCAGCTTGGACTGCAAATGGCTATGAGGTAACCTTCGCTACCGATGGCGGAACTACTATTGACCCCGTTGTTGTTACTTATGGCGAAACTGTAGCAAAGCCTGCTGATCCCACCAAGACCGGTTATACCTTCGCAGGTTGGTTCGTAGGTGGAAACGCATACGATTTCGCTACTCCCATTACCGATAACATCACTATCAAGGCAGCTTGGAATATCAATAGCTATATTGTTGCCTTTGATGCAAACGGCGGTTCTGGCGATGACAAGCAGAGCATAGCGTACGGTTCTACCGCAAAAATTCCCGCAGTGCCCACCAAGCCCGGCTTTGCATTTGACGGTTGGTATCTTGACGGTGCAAAGTATGACTTTGCGACTCCCGTTACAACAGATATTACTCTTGTAGCTAAGTGGACTCTTGATCTTCCCGATCTTTCCGCCATTGCAGGTACTTACACCGGTAAAGAGGATGTTGGTTACAACGCAGTTAATGCATACACCTTTGTAATCAACGCTGACGGTACCATCGTTGCATCCTATGAGAATAGCTACACTGCTGTTGACTTGACTGTTAACTACGTTCTCTTCGAGAATAACGTTCTTACTATCAACTATACCGCATCTTCTACTACTGCAAATCTTGTATTCAAGTACGCTGATTCCAAGCTTGTTACAGATTCCGCAGTTGCAGGTATGCCTCTTACTATTGCTAAGACATACACCGTAGCATTTGATTCTAATGGTGCAAACAAGGATAAGGAATTCATCGTAGAGCATGGCGCTACTCTTGACGAGTATAAGCCCACCAGAACAGGTTATGACCTTGAAGGTTGGTATTGCAATGGCGTTAAGTTTGATTTCACAACTCCTATCACTGCTGATATGACTCTTGTTGCTAATTGGGAAGTTAAGATGATTACTCTTACCTTCTACGCACAGGATTACACCACTGTGCAGGAAACGATAAAGGTTGCTTATAATACCGTATTTGGTGACGTTGAAACTCCCGCTACAGTTACCACTGCAGATGGATATAAGTTTAACGGAAAGTGGTACGGCAGTGCAACCGCTACTTCTCCTGTAAGCGCTACTTCAAAGCTTACGTCTGATAAGTCTTACTATCCCGGCTTCATCGCTCCTATGGATGGTATTGCAGGCACTTGGAGCGGAGCTGATAAAAACGGTGTAGAATATTCACTTGTAATTGATGCAGCTACTCAGAGCGTAACCGCTACTATCGTTAAGGATGGCGTTACCGATGAGCTCGACATTACTGTAATTTACTTCAAAGACTTCAACGGAACCGTAAAGCTCGTTATTAGATACATAGCTGACGGTGCTACATCCGAAACTACCTTGACTCTTACATATGCACCAGACGGCACCTTCACCGGATCTAACTCCCTTGTAATTGCTAAAGAGGGAGCAAAGTCTTACACTGTAACCTTTAATACCGACGGTGGAAACGCGATTGACGGACAGTCTGTACAAGAAGGAAATACTGTAGTTAAGCCCGCTGATCCCACCAAAGAAGGCTTTGAATTCGCTGGTTGGTTTATCGGTGACATCGAGTATGACTTCACAACTCCCGTAACTTCTGACGTAACTATTACTGCAAAATGGGCTGAGAAGACAGTTGAATATACCGTAACGTTTAACTCTAATGGTGGCAGTGCTGTTACAGCGCAGACCATTGGAAATGGTGGAGTAGCAACGATGCCTACCGATCCTACGCTTAGAAACTATACGTTTGACGGATGGTATCTTGGTGAAACCGAATACGATTTCTCAACTCCTGTCACTGCAGATATTACACTCGTAGCAAAATGGAAGGGTGTTGAAAAGGCTCTTAAGATTTACAAACAGGACGGAACTTTATACGCAGAGGTTGGAGCGGAGTACGGTAAGACCTATGCGCAGGTATTGTCAAAGTATCTTACCGGTACCGAATCAGATACTGTATCCGATGAGGCATTGGCACAGCTTTCAGCCAACCTTATTACAGTTGAAGGCTCTTACTTCACTGGAGCGTGGTTTACAAGCGCTAATGGTTCAACCGCGTTCGATCCTAACGCAACGGTAACAGCAGCCAAGAATATGCACGCATCGTTTATTGCTCCCGTTATAAAGGAGCTTGAAGGCACTTGGACTTGTACTTATAGCAATAAGGTTTATGAGTTTACCATTATTATTGAAACTGATGGTGCAGGAAACATTGTAAACGTAAGTGCAAAAACAGTTAAGGCAGGCGCTGAAGCTGAAGCAACTATCGTAAGAACATATATTAAGGACGGACAGCTTCCTCAGATTATTATTAAGTCCGATTCCACTTACACAATTAAACAGGTTTTGAACTCTGAAACCGGAGAATACATTTGGCAGTATTCAAATCAAACTCTTACTGAGGTAGTATAAGAATATACCAAAATGAAATTTTAAACAACCCTAAAATATATAGCTGTTATATTTACCCCCGCCTATGATGCCTTGTGCGTCATAGGCGGGGGATTGTTTCTTTATTAATTATCGTTAAAGGAGAGGTCGCAGAAAACGATCCCTGCCGCAAATATCTTCACGGAAACATCCTTACTCAGCCTTGGTAATTTTTCTAAAGTATAATTGCAATAAACGTAAAATAAAACATAAGAAGACACGTCTTTTTTGGATCATATAATATCCTTTTAGACGTGTCTTTTATTGTTAGCACAAAAACAAAACTGACACCGTATGAAAAACGATGTCAGTTTTAAGAAACAACGAGCTTTTAAGAGCTAATCAAAGCTATTCTACGAAATATCTTTTTATTTCGTGTCCATCGCCTTGGGTTCAGTTCAAAACTTAATAAAATGTCCGCTCTTTTTCTGTTGGTTTTCAGTTTAGAGTTATTAGGCTCGCTTTGCTCGCCGTTATGAGCTTGCATTGCAAGCGTTGTGATATGATTACCTTTGAAATCTATAACTTGGCGAAGCCAATCATAACAATGCGTATCATTTCATAACTCATAACTTGCCCGTAGGTCAATCATAGTTGTAGCGTATCACGCTACTTTAAGGGGGTGTTTTTATGCCCAATATTGCGTTGTGGAAGAAAATCACGGTTGAAAATCTTCGTTTTTTCGCCCTTTTTTCTCTAAGTAAAGTCTCACGAAGAATATGGCAATCGAGCTGAGAGTTACAAGCTCGTTTATCACCACGGAAAGAGAGCCGATGAAGATGGCGTACGTTATCTGCGTCGCGCAAACGAAAACAGAAAGAATTTTAGTATTCGTCGGATTATTCTGCCAGTATCCCAGTGTTGCGAGAATGCATGCGATAATAGAGCAAATACTGTAAATATCCTTCCAAGTTATAATTATTCCACTGACACCTACGGTCATAAAGAAGAGAAGCCATAGGGGGTTACTCTCCTTTCCTCTTAGATAAAGCACGAGAAAAACGATACTTCTCATTACGCCGGCGATTGATAAAATCATACCGGACGTTGCGCCGAGCAGCATAAAGTGAAGTATCCATAAAGTGTCGGAAGAAAGCTTAAAAAGAAGTATAGCGGCGCGCTTTTTCTGCTGAAATATAAAAATCCTAAGCCTATGGCTAAGAAGCCGAGTCCCTCGGCTATTATCTCTGTAGCGGTCATGTCTGCCTCCGTTATCTTATGACTACGTATCCCGAAGGGGCGATTTCTTTGCCGTTATATGCGGCGGCACCGTTACCGAAGTTTGCCGCAATCTCGACTCCGTCCTCATATCTGGTAACGTGAATACCGTTATCGAGTATTTTATAGCTTTCGATAAAGACGAGCTGTCTATCGCAAAGCTCTCTGTATTCCTCCTCCGCAATAGCAATAGCCTCGGCAGCTGCCTCAAGCTCCTCGTCACTGCCGGACGTCAGATCTTCATCACCCATCCAGTTGTTGCTTATTCCGGAAAAGACGTTCTTTTTTGCACTAAGGAATTTTGAGTTTATGTAAAGAACGGGCTTTCCGCCTAAAAGCGCGAGTGTAGTTCTGGTTTCGTCTCCCTTTATTACGGCGTTCACGGTTGCGCTCGAAACGTTGTAAAGAAGTATTCCGTGGTATATAAGCTCCATCATTGGAACGGTGGTGTCTATCATTTGATAAGACTTCGGAAGGAAGGAAAGCCTGCTTGAGCGGAAGCAGTTATACAGCGAAAAATCAAGCTCCCCGACGGAGAAATCGCGCATTCCCTCCGAGGAAAATCCGCCGAGATTATCCGTGTAAAGCTTCATTATCCTTCTCAAAATTGAAATGGATTGCGAAAGAGTTACCTTGTGAGTAGGGTCAAAGCAGGTGTCAGGGCGGCATAAGGAGAGGCAGTCTACGTAATGAATTCCGTGAAATCCAAGTTGGAGAAGCTGAGAAATATCCCTTTCGGCGTATCTGTACTGAGTCAGAGGGCAAGCTCCATAAGACTTTCCGCCGCTCCAATTTCCGTGTACCTTATACGAGCCGTCGGCGCACTTTGCCAAATCATCGAAATTGAATGTGCTCGCTATCTCGTAGTGGTCGGCGTGATTAGTATGGCAGCTTACACGGTATCCGAGCGACTCCACGTGAGCTATAGTTTTTAAAAGCTCCGATTCGCCGCCAAGAAGCTCCTCGACAGGTAATAGGTCGGGCCATCTTCCGTCATGTCCCTTTACGTTCCAGCCAACGAGAGAAATATCCGCGCCCTTAATTCCGCGGCGTTTCATTTTATCAGCAAGCGCCCTCACGTCTGCAAAGGTGCAGGCAACGTGCATAGGCGGTTCGTTTTCGTAAGTTTGGTGTAAAATCTCGGGCGGTACGGGCTTCCATCCCATACGTATTCGGACAAGCGGATAGCAGCGCGCGTATTCGAGAGCTTCTCGCTCACGGCATTTATCCGAAAGAGGCTTTATTTCTCCAATCTCCAGTCGGTAATTTCTCACCGCCTTTGCAACGTCGTTATAATCCGCTCCCGAGGGAAGAGTGATAACTCTTATAACAAAATCATCCTCAATGGGCTGTGCCGAAGCAGTCACCTTAACGTATATGCCGTAGGCTCCGTCGCGGTATTCCACGATCAGATTATAAAGATAGTTGTTTTCTATCATCACTACGTTAGTCTCATCCTTATCTGCTGCGACAAAAAAGCTGAGCGACGGATTATCAACGCTGAGCTTCTCGTTCTCACTAAGCTCCTTAAAGCGTATAAGGGCAGTGCCGGATGCCTTTTCGTCACCGGGTACAAGATAATATCCTTTGTCTCCTACCTTCATATCGAAGCGATCTGAGGATATACGTATGCTTTTTGCAGATGCGAATTTCGATGCGTTAAGAAAGAAGCGGCGCACCTTGCCGCGCTCTGCCTCATCAAAATTTAAAACCGTGCCGTCATCACACTCGGCATAAAATACAAGATTTTTCATATAAATATCCTTCAATTTTAAAATATCTGTAATCTGTATTGATTTTAGCACATTTACGTGATATAATCAATACAAAAATCAAACAACAATTTTGTAAAAAGGAACATTTTATATGACGATAGATCAAATCAATCCGCATGTTCGCTTTGCAATGACCTTCAAGTATCCCCTTAAGGAAAGCCCGCTCGTTGCCTACGATTCGCACATATATTATATCGTTAAAGGCTCGGGAAGCATAACGGCAGGCGGAAAAACAGAGCAATTCAAGGAAGGCTGCGTGATAAACGTACCCGCGGGCATCGATTATCTTTTTGCCTCAGACGGCGATGTCATTTGCACTTCTATAAATTACGATTACACAAAAAGCAACTCGAGTGTAGAAAACGCCATTTTTCCTGCGGAGCTCTCCGAATTCAAGCCCGAAAAATTAAGCGAGGTTGCATACTTTGAGGATTATCCCGTGCTTAACGTAGCGGCTGTTTTCTCCTATGCGGAAGCTTTGAAGGAAAAATTCGAAAAAATAGAGGCGGAATTCGTATCACAAAAGCGATTTTTTCGCGAAGCGGCGTCTTTAGAGCTTGGAGAAATACTTATCGAGCTTTTGCGTATGAATATCTCCGGCGCACAAACGGACGGAAAAATAAATAAGGTTCTCCTTTATATACGCGATCATTTCGCCGAGGACATATCCAACACAAAGCTCTCGGAGGTTTTC
Source organism: Eubacteriales bacterium (assembly GCA_045660185.1). GTDB lineage: Bacteria > Bacillota > Clostridia > Oscillospirales > CAG-272 > UBA1740. The sequence goes on from JAZRDI010000090.1 coordinate 29,762, forward strand.
GGATATCATCCATACCATCTGAATAGACTTATGAAGGCCGCGCTCGGCACCACTCTGCATAGGTATCTGATATTTTACCGAATAGAGAAGGCAAAAAGATTTCTCACGGATACCGATAGCACGATTCTTGAGATAAGCAAGATGTGCGGCTACAATAATTTCAGCAATTTCTCGTACGACTTCAAAAAAAGAACGGGATATACGCCGCTCCGATACAGAGAAAGAGGAAAGATGCGATAAGATGAAATGAAAAAGGCACTCCATAGCAGAGTGCCTTAATGCTTTTAAATTGTAAAGACAATAAATATTAAGTCAAAAGCTTTTGCCTTTTCGTTTAAACCCATATTGTCTTATAACAATGACTACGAATTAGTTGGAAACGTAGGGAAGAAGTGCCATCTGGCGAGCTCTCTTGATAGCGGTAGTAAGCTGTCTCTGGTGAAGAGCGCAAGTGCCGGAAACACGTCTGGGGAGAATCTTAGCGCGCTCAGAGATGAACTTTCTGAGCTTAACAATATCCTTGTAATCGATCTCGTTCACTTTATCCTGGCAGAAGATGCAAACCTTCTTTCTTCTGTGCATAGGACGGAACGAAGAACGCTGTGTATCGTTTCTTTCCATTAGAATGGTCCATAACCTTTCCGACTCACGATTTCTATATTACCCAAAACGCAGTGAGTCTTGCGATGGGATTGGTTTTCCGCTTGGCGAAGCCTTTCTTAAATAATTAGAAAGGAAGGTCTCCGTCGCTGGGAAGTTCTTCGAAATTAGCGCTTCCTGTCGAGAAGGAAGGAGCGCCGTAAGCCTCCGGAGTATATGCCGGAGTGGACTGGGGAACGCCTGCAGCAGTCTGCGCTGCGGAAGCTACGAACGAAACTTCGTCTGCAATAACCTCGGTTGCGTATCTCTTCTGTCCCTGATTATCATTCCATGTTCTTGTCTGGAGCTGACCGCAAATAAGAATGGGGTTACCCTTCTTGAAATAACGGCTGACAAATTCAGCGCTCTGACGCCATGTAACGACGTTAATGAAGTCAACGGTCTGCTGACCCTGCTCGGTCTTAGCAAAACGGCGGTTTACCGCAATAGAGAAGCTACATACGGAAACGCCGGCCGCAGTCTGCTTAAGCTCGGGATCTGCAGTCATGTTACCGATAAGGATTACCTTATTAAAACTTGCCATTTTATGCCTCCGTTAAAAATCTAATTATGCTTCTGTTGCTTCGGTTACTGCTGCAACCTCTTCAACGGAAACTTCCTCGGCAACAGCCGCGGGAGCCTTAACTTCCTTAGCGGTAGTCATGTAACGGATAACACCTTCGGTGATACCGAATACACGAGTAAGCTCGTGAGGGAAGTCGGGTTCGCTCTTGAAATTAACGAGAACGTAATATCCTTCAGTGATGTAGTTGATAGGATATGCAAGTCTGCGCTTGCCCCACTCGTTAACAGTTACGTCGGTAGCATTATCACCAACGAGGTTAACGAACTTGTCCTTAAGTGCAACGTATGCATCTTCTGCAAGGTTGCCGGAAAGAACGAAGAGGGTCTCGTAAGAACAAATCTTCTTTTCCATTTGAATTTTACCTCCTTTTGGTCATTAGGCAATCGTCTCCCGATTGCAAGGAGTCGAACCAACACGGTTCGCACCAGTAAATTATTTTATCATATCTTTTGCAAAATGTCAAGTGCTTTTTGAAAAATATATTTTATAATTCACGTACAATTTACGATAATTTAGGTGCTTATTTCTTTTGCATACTCCTTTTATATTGACTCGGAGTTGTATTTTTATACTTTTTAAAGGTTTTGCAGAAATAACTCAAATCATTGAATCCTGAGTTAAATGCAGCTTCCGTGATGCTTTTACACAGCATTTCTGCGCTTGCATTTTCTATGCGGCGTTCGTTGATGTAATCCATTACGGTTTTAGAGGTGTATTCTTTAAAAATTCGGCAAATATATTTTTCACTCAGCTTAACAGCTTTTGATATTTCAGCAAGCGTTATATGTTCCGAGATGTGCTCATCAATCCAAGAAAGAAGCGACATTATCGTTTGAAGAGATTTATCTATCGATGTGTTCGGAGAATTAAAAATGTACTTTGACCGATATAATTCATAAAAGAGCATATATAGCAGTCCTATCGTTTTGATTTCATAGAAATCACTGCCGCTTTTTGTGATTTCAAGCAGCTCATCAACTGTAGAGTGGATTTCGTAATCGTTGCGGGAAATGAAATTTATATACTGTGTATTTGGTCCTTTTAAATCACAAAACAGATTTTCTAAATTGTTTCCCATTTTTGAGTTAAGCAGTGATATATCGAAAACAAGGCAGTCATAGGTACAATTGTGAGGATAAGCGCGCTTGAGGCAGCCGCCTTCGATAAAAAGACAGTCTCCGCTAATCAATTCATATTTGGTATTGTTGAGGTAGACAGTTAAGCTTCCGTTTTTAATCTTAATGATTTCGTATTCCTTGTGCCAATGCAGAGGCATAACGTACCGTGGATGGCTTTTATCAATTCGATAGTATTCTATAGGGAAATTAGGAGTGCCGTGGTGCTTTTTTTCAATAAGTTCTGCATATTTCATAAATTTACCACCTAAAAGCGAATATTGTTATATAAAAAATGCGTATTGTACAAGTATTTTAGCACATTTTACACTATAATACAAGTGTAAAAGCAAATAAAAACAAACTATAGGAGACGTATTATGAAAAAATCGAGACTTATCGGCGGATTTCCCGCTATTGGAATCAGACCCGTAATCGACGGACGAAGAGGACCTCTTAAAGTTCGTGAGGGACTTGAAGAGCAGACTATGGGCATGGCAAAGGCTGCCGCAAGACTTTTTAGTGAAAATTTAAAATACTCGGATGGCTCACCCGTAAAGGTAGTTATAGCTGATACGACTATAGGAAGAGTTGCAGAGGCTGCAGCCTGCGAGGAAAAGTTCAGAAAAGAGGGTGTTGCCATTACATTGACTGTTACGCCATGCTGGTGCTACGGTTCTGAAACTATGGATATGGATCCCTCTACTATTAAGGGAGTATGGGGACTTAACGCTACGGAGCGTCCCGGCGCGGTATATCTTGCATCGGTGCTTGCAACCCACGCGCAAAAAGGACTTCCCGCATTTGGAATTTATGGCAGAGACGTCGTTGATGCTGATGATATGAGTATCAGCGATGACATTAAGGAAAAGCTGCTTCGTTTTGCTCGCGCAGGTGTTGCTGTTGCAACAATGAAGGGTAAATCATATCTCCAAATAGGTTCTATTTGTATGGGAATCGGAGGATCTATTATAGATTCCGATTTTCTTGAATCGTATCTCGGATTAAGAGTAGAGTCTGTTGATGAGGTTGAAATCATCCGCCGAATGACCGAAAAAATATACGATGAGGCAGAGTATGATAAAGCGCTTGCCTGGGCAAAGGAAAAATGTATTATCGGCTTTGACAAAAATCCCGAATTTGTTCGTAAGAGCGATAAGGAAAAGGAAGAGCAATTTGAATTCGTTGTAAAAATGGCTGTTATAATCAAGGACCTTATGTCAGGCAACGATAAGCTTGCCGCTAAATTTGGAGAAGAGGCAGTAGGTCATAATGCCATTGCTGCAGGCTTCCAGGGGCAAAGACAGTGGACTGATTTCTACCCAAACGGAGATTTTGCCGAGGCAATGCTCAACACTTCGTTTGACTGGGAGGGCGCTCGCGAGCCTTATATACTTGCAACAGAAAACGATGTTCTTAACGGAATAGGAATGCTCTTTATGAAGCTTCTTACAAACAGAGCTCAGATGTTTGCGGATGTACGTACTTATTGGTCCGGTAATTCCATAAAGCGTGTAACAGGCTATGACATCGAAGGAAAAGCAAAGGCGAGCGACGGTGTTATCCATCTTATCAATTCCGGTGCTTGCTGCCTTGATGCTACAGGCGAAGCAAAGGATGCAGATGGAAATGCGGTTATAAAGCCTTGGTATGAGGTAACAGAAACTGATATGGATGCTATTATGGCAAATACAACGTGGAATCCGGCTGATAACGGATATTTCAGAGGCGGCGGATATTCTTCACGCTTTGAAACTAAGGCAGAGATGCCCGCTACTATGATAAGACTTAATCTTGTAAAAGGGCTCGGACCGGTTCTTCAGATAGCAGAAGGCTGGACAGTTAAGCTTCCCGAAGATGTTTCAGATGCTCTTTGGAAGCGTACCGACTACACTTGGCCCTGCACTTGGTTTGCTCCCAGATGCGACGGCAAGGAGGGAAGCCCCTTCAAGACAGCATACGAGGTTATGTCAAATTGGGGCGCAAACCATGGCGCAATATCATACGGTCATATAGGAGCGGATATTATCACTCTTTGCTCAATGCTTAGAATTCCCGTATGTATGCATAACGTTCCCGAAGAAAAAATATTCCGCCCTGCAGCATGGAATTCATTCGGTATGGATAAGGAAGGTCAGGACTATAGAGCTTGTGCTGCTTACGGTCCCATCTATAAAAAATGAGTAAAGAAAATAAGATGTCAGGAACCTATCTTGGCATTGAGATAGGTTCTACAAGAATAAAAGCGGTAGCGATAGACGAAAATACTCTTTCTCCCGTATCAAGCGGCAGCTTTTCGTGGAAAAGTGATTTTTCGTACGGTGTATGGACATACAGCATAGATCAAGCCTGGCAGGGAATAAAGGATGCGCTTAACGGGATTAATGATAAAGATTCGGTAAAAGCGGTAGGGATATCCGGTATGATGCATGGCTATCTTGCATTTGACGAGAATTGGAATCTTCTCACCCCATTCCGCACATGGCAGAATACCATGACGGCAAGAAGCGCTAAAGAGCTGACTGAGCTTTTTGATTTCAATATACCTCAAAGATGGTCATCCGCTCATTTATATGAAGCCATACTTTCAAATGAAGAGCACATATGCCGTGTAGCTCATATAACAACTATCGCAGGGTATATACATTATATGCTTACCGGAGTAAATGCTGTGGGGATCGGTGAAGCATCCGGAATATTTCCGATAGATACGGAAAAGCTTTGCTATGATGAGAAAATGCTTGAAAAATTCAATAACAAGTTGTTCGAGCATGGATTTTTGAGAAAAGCAGAGGACGTTTTTCCTAAATTACTGACCGCAGGAGAATGCGCGGGATACCTCACCGAAAACGGTGAAAAATTGCTCGGAGGAGCAATAAAGGCGGGAACACCCTTTGCTCCGCCCGAGGGTGATGCGGGTACAGGCATGGTTGCGACGAATTCGATTTCGTATAATACCGGCAATATCTCTGCGGGAACCTCCATTTTTGCCATGGTTGTATTGGAGCATAAGTTATCAAGACGTTATGAGGAAATTGATATAGTAACTACTCCGGACGCAAAGCCCGTAGCTATGGTTCATTGTAACAATTGTACTAATGATATCAATGCATGGGTAGGTCTGTTCAAAGAAATCCTTAATCTGTTCGGAACAGAGGTATCAAGCGACGAATTATATACAAAGCTTTACAAAATCTCGCTTGACGGAGAGGGTGATTGCGGAGGCGTTCTTTCTTGCAATTATCTTTCGGGAGAGGTTTTGACAGGCTTTGAAAAGGGAATACCGATAATTTTGCGCAGACCCGATTCGCATTTTTCACTCGCGAATTTTATGAGATCACAGATATACGGCGCTTTGGCAACGCTGAATCTTGGTATGAAGATATTTGATAAGGAAAGCATTAAACTTTCTCGCCTTACTGCGCACGGCGGACTTTTTAAGACGCCCGGTGTGGCTCAAAGATATCTTGCAGCAGCTTGTAATACGGATATCGTATGTCTTGATACCTCTTCTGAGGGAGGGCCTTACGGAATGGCTCTTCTTGCGGCGTATATGAAACAAAAGGGTAATTATTCATCGCTTGACGACTTTCTTTCAGAAAGAGTTTTTGTTAATGTAAATAGCATATATCTCTCTCCCAGGGAATCCGAGGCAAAGGAATTTAAAAAATACATAAACGATTATAAGCAATTACTTGAGGTTGAAAAAACTGCTGTAGAGCTTAGCGTATTATCTTAACGGTATCGAGCAAAAGAAAAAAAGTGAGAGCAAGAACAGAAAAAATAAAGCATTTTTGCCACTTGTTTAAATAGTGTAAGTATAAAAAGCAGAAAGAGTGAGGAAGAAAAATCTACCTCACTCTTTCTTTTGTTCGGCTGCGCCTAAATGACGCATGCCGAATAAATGTGTAATTGTTATTTGTCGTTGGATATTGTTTTTAATTGTTTGCCGCGTTAAAAGAATCGTAGTAATCGAAGAGCGCATCAAATGCTCCGAGATTAAAGAGCTTTTCAAACAGTGTGTTTGCAATAACGGCATATCCAACTGCTTGGGGATGGCAGGAGTCTGCAAGAAGAAGATCTGTTACAGAGCCTTCGATAATGTTATCAAGAACTGCAACTATAGCCTCCTCGGAGTAGCCTGCGAACTCATAAGAATCTCTTGATGAGTTAAGAACGTTACCCATATTGATGTAGTGCTCGCCCCATCTTGCAGTGAGCGCATCGTTAAGCGACTGGCGCTTTGCAGTAGTCTTGGATGTAGAGGAAACGATAATGAAGTACTCGGGATTTCCGCAAGCCTCAAGCATTTCCTCTTGCTGAGCAATTATGGTATTGTTGTCCCAGTTATATCCGCCGTTTTCACCCATAAAGATGATGCAAGTCTTACCGTCAAGAAGTACGGAAGCCTGAGTAACTACTCTTGTATTCTTATCGAAGGTAACCTTATTGGTCTTGCCGTCGGTACGGGTGAATGTGTAAGTAAGCTCATCGTAAGTGCAGTGGAGCTTATCGGGATCTGTTTTTGTAGTACAGGTGAGCAATCCGGGGATGGTAACCTCATTTCCGTTTTCGTCCTTACCGGTCATATAAACGTTGGAGATATAACCTCCGCTGGAGTCGTTACGACGGAGAACACCCATTCTGGTTCCGTCAGTGATCGTAGTTCCGGTGTGCTGCTGAAGATCAATAACGATAGCATCACCCTGAAGTGTTGCAGAAGTGTTGATATAGAAGTAATAGTTTTCGGTGTTTGCACGAGCCGCAATGGTCGTTGTGGATTCGCTTCCTACACCGAGGTTGTAAATAGTATACTTTTCAAGCTGAAGTTTTGTCTTGATAAGATTCTTAAGAACGTCACGGTATCCGCCTCCGGTAGGAGTGCTTCCAAGAGCTACGAGGTCGATGCCGTGATCTCTTGCTGCGTTGATGTTAGTGGTGTTAGAGCCCTCAGTGATAGAGTCACCCCAAGCAACGATCTCGTCAATCATATCTCTTGCGATATCAGCTGAAACGTTATCGTGAATCTTTTTGTATACTACGTTTACGGTTTCGTTTTTAGTAGCGGAATTGTATACGTAAAGCTGACGAGTATAGTATCCGTCAATAGCGGGAGAGATAAACTTTACTTCATATCCGGGAGCCTTGGTAACAGACTGCGAATCTGCAAGAGCATTGCCGTTCTCATCAACGAAGTTTACTGTAACCTTAACAGCGTTTCTGTAATCTCTTGCGCTCTGCGCGTACTTCCAAAGGCGCTCAACGAGATTAACGAGAGCATCGTCGTTCTGTTCCTTTGCGAATGCGTGATAGCTTGCGATATGATAGTTGCCTGAAGCACCGTCTGCTGTTCTGTAATAAATGGTTTCGCACATAGCGTAAGCGTAAATGTCAACCTCAAGATATCTGCCGTTATCATCCGTGCCTTCCTCTGCAGCGAGAAGAACATCTGCGCCGTTTTCAACAAGATAGAAGGTGAAATCGGAAGCGTTCGCGCCGTTTGCAAGATAGAATCTGATTCCGGGTGTTGCGGTGAGGTTAAGAGATGCGCCAACGAGTCCGTTGGTGGATGCGGAGGTGCTACCCTCGTTTACAAAGGGCGAGGTTACGTCATAGTTCTTACCGATAATGGTATCGATAGTGGAAATAGCCTCGGCATCATCGGATTCGAAGTAAACGTAAGCCGCTCTTATGTAAGAAAGAACGTCGCGAACTACCTGCTTATCAACGAGAGTGCCTGCACCGAGAACCTTCTTTGCATACTTGGGAATGGAGAAGGTAAATTTACCGGTGTTGGTATTGTCACCGTTTTCAATAGTAACGGTAAGAGAAAGCTTGCGAGCCGCCTCGGAAGAGGGAAGGGGAGTGGAAATAAGATAGTACTTCTTTCCGCCTACTGTCTTTGCAAGATGCTCTGCTTCTGCAAGATTTTCGTAAGCAGTACCTTCGAAAGTAAAGCTAACGAGAGATTCTGCGGGGATATATACGTTGAGATAAAGCTCACTGTCAAGTGTGATGCTCATTTTTGGAGAGTAGGTGATACCAAGAGCAGACTTATCTCTGAGTCTGTAGGTTACGGTTTCTGTTCCGTTCTCAACCTTAACGAATGCAAGAGTGCCGCCGTTGTAGGACGCGGTAGGAGCGGAAGCGGATGCAGGAAGGGTAAGGGCGGTGTAATTACCCTCGGTGTCCTTGCCGAATGTGAGAGTATCGTTTTCGTCAGACGCCTTTAAGATATTAAGAGTACTCATATCGTATGTATTTATAATTCCTCCGTTAATGTTAACGTTAAACTTAGCCGCATCGGAGTTTGCAGCATCAATAATAGTTGTGTTACAAGCGGTGAAATTGCAATCGTTAAATGTTGCGTTAACGTCAACTCCGAGATCACCGTTGATTTCGGATGAAATTATCGAATTATACTTCTCAATCTTATCGTTCGTAGCCCAGTATTTATCGAACGTAACGCCGTCAAATGTAATATTAAATATTTTAGTTCCTTCGTAATCAAAGTTTCCTGTGCCACGGTTGTTATTAACTTTAACAACAGGCTGGTTACGTGTAAGAATAGTACCGTTTTTAACTATAGTGGTAGTATCGTTCATTGTGATCTTGTCGGTGCCGAAATTCGTTTTCTTTGCAATGAAGTTAAACAAACCGTTCGAGGTCTGCGTTATGGTATGTCCGCCAAGGTCAAGAGTGAATGTTCCTGCAAGATGCGCATAGTTACCGTACCAGTCGTCAGTATGGTTGTAATCTTTTCTGAGAACCGCGGTAACTGCGCCGTCCGCGTAAAGACCGTTGCAGCTCGTGGAATAGATGTTGATAAGATTTCGTACTCTCTCAAGCACGCCGGTGTAGTAAGCGTTATAAGATCCGAGATGGAGCTTTTTCTCTACGTCAAATATGGAAAACGTCTTGTCCGCCTCGGATTCGGGGATATATCCGTATCCGTCAACGTAAGCGTTTGAAAGCTCGTAAGTAACTCTGTTTCCTACGGAAGTTGCAGCAAGATGCATTGCGCCTGCATCGGTAGGATAAGTAAATTCGGAGCAATCGGTAGCATAATCGAATACCAACGTAGTTCTCTTGCCGCTTGCATTCTTTTCAAACTTGAATGAATCGAGGGAAGAGAAGCCGTTTGCCGCAGTAAGAACCGTCTTAGCTGAAATATTACCGCCCTTTACGGTTACGTTGCATTCTACAGTACCTTTTGTTATACCGTCGTTGATAAGGGTAAGCGTGCTCGCTGTGGAATAGTCTATTTTACAGTTGTTAAACTCAACGTTGAAGTTAGCCTTCATGGTATCCGAGAAAGCACCGTCTCCGTTGGTCTTGGTTGCGAGCATCGTATAAGACGTGGGGCTTCCGGAGCGAATGATATTGAGGTCTTCAAAGATGAGGTTGCAATTTTTAGTGCCGGTGTACGTAGCCTTCTCGTTCCAAACCTCAGCGATAACCTTTGAGGTTTCAAGAGTACCGTTTTTAACTGATATGGTGGTGTCGAATGAGCTGTTCTGAGCAAGGAATCCGATCATACGGGGCGCGCTCGAGACGAATTTGTTTCCGCCGAGGTCAAAGGTATATTTACCGTTGATCTGAGATGCGGCGTTCCAACCCGAACCACCACCTATACCGGTCCAGGACTGATCAACGATAAGATAGGTTACTATCTCACCGCCAACGTATGCAGCGCTTCCGCTCATTTTTGAGGGAACGTTGCCTATCATACCGTCATAGGTTCCAAACGTTCCGATAACGTCATATTTAGTAGCTCCTGCTTTTTTACCGAACATAACGTACTTCTTGTCGGAAGTAAAGTAAACGGTTCCGCCGGCGGAATAATTATCGGTAACGGTTACGTCGTAATCTCCAAAGTATACCGATACGCTGTCCTCTGCGCTCATTCCGTTTGCGGCATCGGTCTTCTTTCCGTTGGATGCCGCAAATCTTACCGTATTGAACGTGGGATCGTTTATCTTAACGTTGCAGATAACGTGTCCCTCGGGATTAAGGTCGGATATAACGGTTACGGGATCTGCCTTGGGAGTATCGAACGTGCAGTTATTAAGCGTTACGTTATACTCAGCTTTCATAGTGTCGGAGAAGCTTCCGGCAGTAGACGTTTTTGCGTTGAATAAGGTGTACTTCGTCAAATCACTGTGTATAGTAACGTTATCGAAAATAACGTTGCAGGTTTTAGTACCCGTATAAGTACCTTTTTCAGCCCAGATCTCGGATATAACCTTCGTGGTGGAGAACGTACCGTTCTTCATTCTGAACGTGCTATCATAGCCCATAGCATTCGCATTGGATAAGAATCCGATAAGTCTTGGAGCGGTGGTGTTCGTATAAGTGTGTCCGCCGAGATCTAAGGTGAACGTTCCGTTGATGAGCATACCGTTATTCCATCCGCTTGTTCTGGTTTCGGTGAAATCACGGAAAAGATACATGTAGATTTCTCCACCCTTATAAGTGCCGGATAAAGGCGTTTGAACGTTGTCTGTGAATCCGTTTGCAATACCTACGTCGGTTTTTATGAACGTGTAGGTTGATGCGCCCTTTGCTTTAGCGAATATAGCAACAGCGGCATTGGATACCATTTTGTCTGACGGAATGGTATAATTCTTTCCGTCGATAGTAACGGTTGTGTCACCCTCAGCCGCAGAGGTGTTAAACATTACAACCGCAAAGAATGCCGTGAACGTTAACACAAGCGTTAAGAGAACTAAAATGTTTCTTTTAAGTTTCATTGTTCTGATCCTTTCAAAAAATAGATTTAATTTTGATTTGCGTTATGCGTTGATTAAGGGGTTATGCCTAATTCCCAGATTCCGTCGTTCTCTTCATACCAAGGAGTTTCGGTTCCGGGGGACGCAGTGATTACGTCGTTATCCCTAATGTAAATCATTTCAAAATTAGGGGTTTCGTAGCTGTTTTTCATATGACTCTCCTTTCGTCTGGTTTGATTGTACCACAAACAGATTTTTAATTCAATGTATTTTTGTACATTCGAAGATGTAAATCTGTTTGCGGTAGGTGTATTTGCTTGTTCTTAAATTATTTTAAATTTGTCTTGTACTCTCTTGCGCTCTGGCAGTATTTTGAAAATCGCTCAACGAGTGTAACGAGTGCCTCTTTATTCTGCTTCTCGGCCCATTCAAGATAGCCTGCTATATGGTAGCTTCCTATACTCTCACCGTTATAGTAGCACTCAATGGTTTCACACATCAGGTAGGCGTAAACGTCAAGCTTAACGTATCTTCCGTCGTTGTCCGATTCAACCGTGTAGGAAATAGTTCTTCCGCCTATCTTAAAGGTGTAAGCATTTTCGTCAACACCATCATTGAGATAGAACTTGATAGCCGGTGTTGAGGTGAGCGAGAATGTAGCAGACTTGAACCCATTGGGTGCAGCGGTGCTTCCGGCGGGAACGTAGGGTGATGTTTCATCGTAGTCAGTGCCTATAATAGCATCTATATCAGAAATAGCCTTTGTATCCGAGGGCTTGAAGTATGCGTAAGCCGCTCTTACGTAGGAAAGAATATCCTTGATAAGCTGTTTTTCAATTTCACTTCCGTTGTCAATAACCTTAACCGCATATTTCGGGATGGAGAATGTGAACTTAGCATTTGCGGTAATGCCGTCATTGGAGAGCGTAGCGCTAAGTGTGAGAGTATCCATACCGTCTGCTGCGTCAATGGGAGTCGAAATGAGATAATAAAGCTTGCCGTCGATTTCGGTTTCGTATTCCGAAAGAGCCGAAAGATCGGTGTAATCTTTGCCGCCGATTGAGAACTTAACGAGAAGCTCCGCGGGAACGTAAACGTTGATAACGAGCTTTTCATCAAGCGTTAAGCTCATTTTAGGAGTAAAGGTAAATTCGGAGAATGCCTTTTCTCTGAGTCTGTATGTAACGTTGTTTGCATTTTCATAAACCTTAACAAGCTCGAGAGTATCGCCGTTGAAGGTAAGTGTTGGAGCACTTACGCCCTTAGGAAGAACGATTGCCGTATATTTTCCTTCACCGTTCTTACCGAACGTGATGGTATCATTTGCATCCGAAGCCTTAATAATTGAGCTTGAATTAAGCTCGTTCGTTACGATAGTACCGCCGTTTATAGTGATATTTGCATCTATGTAGTTTGATTTGGAGAAGTCGAATACCGTAGAATTATTGCTTGTGAACGTGCAGTTATTGAACGTTGCAAGGAAGTATACGTTCTTCGTGCCGTTTTCGTCAAACTGACCGATGCTTACAAGTGGTACGTAAGAGTTCGCAGACGAAATCTTGTCGAATGTAACGTTTTCGTATACGAATGAGAACGTTTTAGTTCCGTTATAACCGAAGTTTCCGCTTGTGCCTTTGGATGCTATCTGCATAATAGCTTTGTCATTCGTGAGAATAGTACCGTTTTTAACCACCGCATAGGTAGTCTTGAGTAGGGTATTGTTGACAGCCTTTCCGGTAAGGTCAAACAGATTGTTACTCTTCATAGTAAGAGTGTTGCCGCCAAGGTCAAGAACGTACGTTCCGTCTATCTGAGCAAAGTTGTTATACGGCGTATCCGAATGCTCGTAATCCTTTCTCATGTAAAGAGTTAACGTTTCACCGATGAATATACCCTTTGCATTGGGATACGTCAGCTCCTGAATCTTCTTTTCGGCATTCAGATATACCCCGTAAGAAGCTATATGAAGGTCGTTATAGAAGAGCGAGAACGTAGTATTGCTCTTTAGGTTTTCGGGCACGTATCCGTAAGGCGTCTTATAACTTGAAAGTCTGTAAGTGGTAGTTCTCGATGCTTCTGCAACGGAGTTGTCTATCGTTGCGCTTGCAAGGTGCTTTATACCGTCATCCGTATTAAATGTAACGGTTGGCGCTGTTGCTGTATATTTTACAGTGAATTCGGTTCTCGTGCCCTTTGAATTTTTAGAGAATACCGTATTGTCCTTGTCGGATGCACCACCGATAAGCTTAAGCGCATCAAAGCTCGGAACGTAGATATTACCGCCCTTAAATTCAAGCGACGTTGCAACCGCACCCGATGTGCAGCTATCGTTGATTACAGTTAGCTTCGAGAGGGAAGAGTAATTGAGGTTGCAGGTATCAAAGGTAACATTATATGTTGCCTTTTGAGTGGAGCTGAAAGAGCCGCGAGCAGTGAGCATAGTGAATTCCGCGGGTGTTCCGTTGGGAGTGATGTCAAGGTCTTTGAAGCTAACGTTGCAAACCTTGTTTCCGGTATAAAGTCCACCGTTTCCAAAGAGCTCAACTATTGGCTTTGAAGTGCAAAGAGTACCGTTTTTAAATTCAATATTCGTGGCTTTGTCATATCCGAGAGCGTCGCTCTTAACCTCAACTCCTATAAGTCTCGGCGCTGTTGACGTAAGCTTATGTCCGCCGAGGTCAACAACGAGCGTTCCGTTAATTTGGAATGCTGCGTTCCAGCCTGATCCGGAAGCCGTTCCTTTGCAGGTGTAATCGTTAAGCAAATATACGACTACGGTTCCGCCTTGATAAGTTCCGCTTCCGGTCTTCAAATACTGTCTTGCCTTGTCAAGACCTTCGTCAACGAAGTGAGAACCGGTTTCGATGAACTTGTATGTGTTAGAGCCGTTTTTCTTTGCAAAGATAGCAAAGGTTGCATCTCCCGCGCTGCTCGAAGGTATTTCACCGTATTCGGTAACGATAGTTTCGGATGTGTAAAGAAGCGCTCTGTCACTTTCTCTATCTCCGACTGCCGTAACGGCATAAGTGGTTCGAAGTCCCTTAACGCTGTCGCTCGGGGTGTAGGTGAACGAGGTCGAGGAAGTATTGCCTATAAGAGTGTAGGTTGCCGCGTTTTCAACCGCTGCGTAAACGTTGTAAGATGTTGCCCCGGAAACTGCAGACCAAGTGAAATTATAAGCTCCGCTTGCATTTTCGGTGCAAACGAAATTTTTGGGCGCGTCGGGAGTTTCAACGGCGGTAAAACCGTAGATGATATAGGTTTTGCCTGCTTCTGTTTCGAATGAAATAACGTCAGTGCCCGAAACTGTGTAATTTACAGTGTTTCCATCGGAGTCAATAACGTGAGCGCTTGTGATAGATGGATAGTAAACGGAAGCAGTACCGCCTTTGTTTGAGGTGATGTTGAAGGTCTTTGCAAGTCCCGATTCCCAAGCTGCAGAAACCTCAAAGTTTCCTCTTGCAAGAAGTCCGGTGTAAGAGCCGGTAGTCCAGTTTGAAGACATAGCGGCAAGGGGCTCGATATAACCCTCGTGGCTTTGAAGAAGCATTTCAGCAATACCTGCTGTAGCACCGAAGCTTCCGTCAATCTGGAATGGAGGTCCCTGGTTCCAAAGGTTGTAGCCCGTGCGGTCCTTGATTATAGCTTCAAGGAGTCTGTGAGCGTTGTCACCGTCTTTAACTCTTGCCCAAAGCGCCATTCTGTGCGCTCTTGCCCAACCCATAGAGCCGAGTCCGCGATTGTTAAGAACAACCTCAGCCGCGTCGAGCCAAGCGGGAGTGGAGGAGTTGATAATATCTCCCGGGAAGAGAGCCATAAGCTGTGAAACGTGTCTGTGAGTTGGATCGTCACCAACCGAATTGTAATAGGTTTCCTCGCGGAATTCCTTTACCTGTCCTGAAAGACCAACGTTGATTGGATCGTATTTGTCTATCTGCTCCATAATCGTCTTAAGTATGGAGTATTCCTCGGTAGAAAGAAGCGCGGAATCCGTAAGGTCGATGCCAAGTTCCTTTGCCGCAAGGAGCGCGTGATAGTTGTTGAGGTATGCGAAGGTTTGCGCGTAGGTAGTTCCGTCGGTGTAATACCATACACCGTTAACGTGCATTTCGGGAGAATCGCAATTTTGAACGAGATAATTGCCGTTCTCGTCAAGTTCAACGCATTTCGTTATGTACCTTGCCGCTTCTGCGAGAACCTCGTAAACCGATTTAAGAATTTCGGGATCTCTTGTGTAATCGTAGTATTCCCAGAACACTTGAGTCATAAAGCCGAGATTTCCTGCCGATTCGTGGCTTGTATATCTGTAAGGATAAATGTGATTTCCGAGAACCCAGCCGTTTCCGCCATCTTTGCCGTAAGCGTCGGGATTGTTGGACTGTATGATTTGGTTAGCGTAAACTTTAGCCTGTGCCATATACGCCGCATTGTAATCAACGTAAGCACCGAATGTTTCAGCAAGGTTTGTGGAGAACGCGGGCCAATAGTTCATTTCAACGTTTATATTGTGAGTATAAGCTGCTGCCCACGGCGGTGTATTATAGGTATTCCAAGTGCCTTGAAGATTCGCGGGGAGCGCGCCCTCTCTTGATGAAGCTACGAGAAGGTATCTTCCGTATTGGAAAATAAGAGTTTCAAGATAAGCGCTATAGCTTCCGTTTTTGTAGTTGGTCAAAAGCACGTCGGTTGTCAAATCAAAATCGGATGCAAGACAGCCGAGATCAAGAGAAACTCTGCCGAAAAGCTCTCTGTGATCTGCTACGTGGTTATTGCGAAGTACGGTATAAGCGCCCTCGTAGCTGTTAGCGGATATAATGGTATCAATAGCGTTCATATAACCGCCAACCTTAACTCTCGTGTCCTCGAGAGTGGTTTTCTTGGTGGGCTTGTTGGTATCTGCAGATGTGAAAATATCACTGTCAAGCTCGTAGTCTGTGCCGAGAGTAACAACGATGTACGCGCTCTTTGCGCCGTCAACAACGATAGTTCCGTCGGTATCTGTAATTACAGTGCCGTCAGTGTCTTCGTAGCTATGCTGTGTTGTAGAAGCGGTAACTGCGCCGCCATCTGTGTAAACCTTATACATAGCAAGGAAGTCTATTCCGTAGTATTTCATTTCACCTGCAAGCTCAACGTAACCGACACCTTCGTTTACGCTTGATGTAACAGTACCCGTCTTCACAACGCCGTCACCCTCAAAAGCGCCGTAAGACTGCTCGTAAGGAATAGTGGGGCGAAGAGTAAAGGAAAGCGCGCCTGCAGTATCCGCATCAAGACGGATAACGAGAGCCTTGTCGGGATATGAGGTGAAATATTCTCTTGTGTAAGTAACTCCGTTATACTTGTATTCAACACCCGAAATAGCAGTTTTCAAATCAAGATAACGAGTGTAATCGGTCACATCCGAATTGGTGTGATTAAAGTCAATGTATGTTTCGGTGAAATTGTTAAGACCTCCGACTGTGTGATAAGTGCCATTTGAATCTTTAACGCTCGTAGGATTCATAAGCGTTTTTTCTGTGAGCTGGATTCTTTCGGTTTCGGTTCTGCCGAAAACGTTAGCTCCGAAATATCCGTTGCCTATCGGTAAGGACCACCTAGCCCAACCGATGTCCTCATTTTGTCCCGTAGTTGAAGCAGCGGGAGAGTTTTCGCCGTCCTTAAGCGCTTCTTCGTCGTACCAGAGCTTGAGCGGAATGTCGCTTCCGCTGATTATAACGGCATTTTCCGTTGATGCGCTTGCCGGAAGAGCAAACGCAATTATGCCGACAAGCATAGAGCACAAGAAGAGGAGTGAAATCAGTTTTTTCTTCATTGAATATCTCCTTTACGTTGTATGTTCGTTTAGTCTGCAATAAAATTTAAATGTTGGAAATCTGTTTAATTTGAGAAAGAGTAATAAGTAAAGCGTGTGAAGTGAACTCTTTCGCGCTTGATGAATTTGAGATTCATTTTGCCCTCGTCAGTGTTGAATACCAAATCGGGCGCTTCGTCATCGGTTAGCTTGAATAAAGGTCTTACGCCCTTTTCGTCTTTTGCGAAAAGGATTCTTTCGTCGCTTTTTCCGTTAAATATAGGAAGAGTCAAAAGACTGCGAAGCTTAACGTTGCCACCCTCGAATTTAACGGATATAACGGAGTCGGTGTTTTTTGCAAAATCAAATAGCGTGAGCGATTTCGTTTCGGTGGTCGAAAGATAATCTATCGTGCAACCCTTAAGAGAAACCGAAACGTTTAGTCCGTTGCTCGCGGTTTCATTCTTCAAGGTGAAAAGAGGCATGGTGTTATTCACGTATCTTTCTCTGCCGAAAATCACGTTGTCGAAATCTATATAGCAATTTCTTTCTTTGGCGTATGTTGAATTTAGAGATGAGAAGACGTTTAAAACAGAGCCTTGTGCTGTAAGAATTTTTCCGTTTTTGACGGTGAAATCGAATTGAGTATTATCTGCGGTATCTATATCAAATAGCGCATTAAAAAGCACAAGCGTGCGTTTTGCAAGGTCGAGAGTAACGTGCGTGCGCGTTGTATTATCGTTGGTCAGTTTTTCACTTGAATTGACAATGTTTGCGTTTTTTGTCACATAAATTACGGCAGAAACGTCTCCGACTGTGGGACTTGTCAATTCTGCTATAGCTGCATTCGCTTGTTTGTAGCAATCAAAGCTTCCAACGTACGAATATCCGCCATCGCGCTTTTCAAATACCGCAAACGGCAATGATGCATTTTTAGCAGGTATAACGCCGTACTCGGTATTAACGCTTGGGTTGCGGTAGCAAAGCGCTCTTTCGCTCTCCGTTTCCATATCGGAAACTGCGGTAATTGCAAATGTGAAGCGCGAGTCTTTATCCTCTTCACCGATAGCGTAAACGAAGCCTTCACTCTCGGTTTCTCCTGCAAGCGTATATTTGGGAGAGCTTTCTTTTGCGGTATATATTTTGTACTTAACCGAATTTTCGGATTTGCTCCAGCGAAGATTGATAACGTTTTTGTCACACTCGGTAAGCGAGACGTTTTCGGGAGATTTTGGAGCTTCTATAGGTTTTAAATCTGAAATCAAATAGGATTTTCCGGTTTCGGTTTCAAATGAAATAAGCCCTCTTTTTATAACCGAGTATTCTATCTTTTTGCCGTTTTCATCGGTAACGGTTGCGGTGTCTGCACTTGGATAGAATAGAGATGCTGCACCGCCCGATTTCGATTTCACAGTGAACGAATTTGCATATCCGTTTTTCCAAATCGCGCCAATCTCAAATCCGCCTCGCGCAACGAGTCCCGAATAAGAGCCGGTGTGCCAATGCGACGGAATGGCAGAAAGGGGAGCTATATAACCCTCGTGGCTTTGAAGAAGCATTTCGGAAATGCCTGCGGTAGCGCCGAAGTTACCGTCAATCTGGAACGGGGGATGCAAATCCCAAAGATTTGTCGCGGTGCTTGTGGTAAGAAGGGAGGAAAGAAGCTTATGCGTTCTGTTTCCATCCTTGGTTCTTGCCCAAAGATTAAGCTTGAACGCAATACCCCAGCCTGTAGCTTTGTCACCTCTTTCGTTAAGCGAAACCTTCGCCGCGTCAAGCCAAGCAGGAGTTGTGGCATTTATAAGATTTCCGGGATAAAGTCCAACGAGCTGTGAGGTATGTCGGTGCTTCGGTTCGTCACCTATCGAGCAGTAATAGTCTTCCTCGCGGAATTCCTTTATCTGTCCCGAAAGACCTATATTAATAGGATCGTATTTGTCTAACTGTTCTATAACCGTTTTAAGAATAGCGTATTCTTCTTTCGAAAGAAGCTCGTCGTCACTTAAGTCTATACCGAGTGCCTTTGCCGCCTCAAGAGCGTTGTAGTTATTGAGATAAGCGAAGCTCTGCGCGTAAGTCGTTCCCGAAGTGTAGTACCACACTCCGTTGACGTACATCTCGGGAGAATCGCAATTTTGAACGAGATAATTTCCGTTTTCATCAAGTTCAACGCATTTTGTAACGTATCTTGCTGCGTCAACAAGAATTTTGTAAACGTAATTGAGAGCTACGGGGTCTTTGGTGTATGAATACCATTCCCAGAACACCTGCGTCATAAATCCTATATTTCCTGCGGAGCGGTGACTCGAATAGCGGTAAACGGTCGTGTGATCTCCAAGAACCCAGCCGTTGCCTCCGTCCTTGCCGTATGACTTGGGATTGTATTTCTTTATAAGCTCGTCTGCATATATCTGCGCCTTTTTCATATACGCCTTGTTGTAGTCCACGTAAGCCTTGAAGGTTTCCGCAAGGTTGGTCGAGAATGCAGGCCAGTAATTCATTTCAACGTTTATATTATGAGTGTAGTCGCAAGCCCATGGTGGCATATTGTATGTGTTCCATACGCCTTGAAGATTTGCGGGAAGCGAACCCTCTCTAGACGATGAAATGAGAAGGTATCTTCCGTATTGGAAAAGGAGAGTTTCGAGGTACGTGCTTTCGTTTCCGTTTTTGTAGCTTTCAAGAAGCTCGTCGGTGGTTAAGGCTAAATCTGATTCGTTTGTTCCGAGATTTAATGCAACTCTGTCAAAAAGATTTTTATAGTCGGAAACGTGGGTATCCTTAAGGAGCGCGTAGGCTTCATCGTATCCCTTGCCTGAAATTGCCTCTTCTATTGCATTCCAATAGCCGAGAAGCTTTGCTTTGGTATCTTCAAGTGTCGTCTTATGAGTAGGCACTTCGGATTCTTCTGACGTATAAACGTTGCTTGAAAGCTCAAAATCTGTGCCGAATGAGGCAATTATATAAGCGCTGTCAGCATCGGTAACTTTAATTGTTCCGATAGATTCCTTTATTACCGAGCCGTCTTTATCTGTGTAGGTATGTTCCGCGCTCGACGCTTCAATCTTACCGCCATTTGTATAAACGCGGTAAGTTCCTAAAAAATCTATTCCGTAGTACTGAAGCGCGCCCGAAAGCTCGATATATCCAACTCCGTTTTCAACGCTTGAGGTAACTGAACCCGTTTTAACGACTCCGTCTCCCTCGTATCCGCCGTAGCTTTGTTTATAAGGAATGGTAGGGCGAAGCGTGAAGCTCAAAGCTCCGCTTTTATCTGTATCAAGACGAATTACGAGCGCCTTGTGCGGATATGAAACAAAGTATTCTCTTGTGTATTTTACACCGCTATAGGTGTATTCAACTCCGCAAGTCGCGTTCTTTATATCGAGATAACGGTTGTAACCCGAAGGCTCGCTATGTCCAAAATCTATATACGTTTCGGAAAAATTATTGAGCCCACCGACAAAGTATGGCTTTTCATCTTTAAAAAACATCGCGGGATTTTGCAGTGTTTTTTCGGTTATCTGAATTCGCTCGGTTTCGGTTCTGCCGAAAACGTTTGCGCCGAAGTATCCGTTACCTATTGGGAGCGACCATCTCTCCCAGCCAATATCGGGCTCGTATTCGAGTCGCGTATGCGCGGAAGGGGAATTCTCGTTTATTTTAGGTGCTTCGGATTTATACCAAAGGAGAAGATAATTTTTATTACTTTCTATATTCATTTGAGTTAATCCCTAATATGTAATGTTAGACTATATGAAAATCAGAGCTTATCTTATTTCTTTTCGAGAACGAGTCTG
This sequence comes from Eubacteriales bacterium, assembly GCA_045660185.1. Lineage (GTDB taxonomy): Bacteria > Bacillota > Clostridia > Oscillospirales > CAG-272 > UBA1740. The sequence goes on from JAZRDI010000090.1 coordinate 50,428, forward strand.
ATGACGGAATGAGGTGGGATAATGATTTCGCCAAGATTTGCTTCAAAGAAATAAGAATGAATGAGATCGGGATGCTCCTTCGAATTAAAGCTTCTCACGTCGTCTGCCTTAACTATATCTGACATAACGATTTTCATATCTTTTAATTCATTCGATACGCGGAGCGTTTTTGAATCGTAAAGATGCTTGTTCGCAGCGGTTATAGTGATTTTTTTGCCATCCTCACTTACAGAAGCAAGCGCATCAATCATTTTGTCAGCCTCAAACGCATCCTCAAGAACATAGGATTCAAGATGCTCCTTGAAGAGCTTCATAACCCAGAATGTAGCAGTTTTTACGAAATGCTTGCCGTCTGTGTCGAAAAGGCTCTCGTTGAGATTGCAAAGCTGTGTTTGCATTGCCATCTTAACAACGTCGGAGTTGCGGTAGAAGATATGAAGTGCCATAGCGGCGAACACCGCATCTCTCATAGTTTGTCGCTGATGTGTGTTAAGGTCGATTCTGTCTTCATCGTGCCAAGTACCCCATTCGTCGATAGAAAGGTATGTGGGATATCTTTTGCAGGAGTGATTATCTATAAGCTCTCTGTGGAACTGTATATCCTCCTCGTATTTAACAAGACTGTCGAGAAGATAATAGTATTCTTCATCTGTGTAATCGACCGCGTTTCCGCACTTCTTATCCTTCATAGAGCCGAGGTAGTGGTGAACTGAAAGATAAGTCGGTCCCTTTTGTTTTCCGCCGTTGGTTACGAGGTCCATAACCTTTTTCGGCCACTCGGTGTTTCCGTGGCGGATACTGAGTCCAAGACCTATAAATTCGCATCCCGACGTATCCTTTTCGGTTGAAGCCGCCAAATCTCCGTCAAGCGCGGAGGTAAAGTGCGCGTAATCATAAGCGTACGTATAGGGGTTGTATGCGGTTTTCCAAGCGTTTTCGTCTGTGTTTCCGATGCCCCAGAATCTAACGAAATAAGGCTCGGGGTGACCGTTTTTAGCTCTCATTGCGCCAAACTTTGTTTCTTTTGGAGCGTTGCAGTATTCAAACCACGTTCTGAATTCATCAACGGTTCCCGTGGTTACGTTGGCAACGAGCATTGGCTCTAAATTGCAAAGCTCGCAAAGCTCAAGAAATTCATCAGTTCCAAAGGACATATCCCATATTCCCTTGTTTTTATCGTTTGCGAAATGCATTCTCGGCATTCTATCGGGGCCAACACCGTCAAGCCAGTGATATTTTTCTGCGCAGCAACCGCCGGGCCAACGGAATGAAGTGAGTCCGCATTCCTTGATTGCTTCAATAAGGTCGAGTCTTATTCCGTTAACGTTGGGAATATCACTGTCGCGTCCAACCCAAATGCCGTCATAGGTGGTGCTCCCAAAGAATTCGGCAAACGTTCCGTGAAGAAATTTTGATATGTGATGAGTGTCTTTTCTTTTCATAATAATGCAACCTCTTTTAAAAAGTAGTTATATAGTTAAAAAATATTTTTCTTCATCTTGATTTTACCATAATTTTATGATAAAGTATATGTATAATTGTACTTTTTTTGTTGTATTTTTACTTCAAAAAACATCGTTTTCATAAAACAATAGGTATGATTATACTCTTTAAATTGTATAATTACGTCAAGAGGTCAAAATATGAATACTATCGAGAGAGACCAGATATTTTATTACGTTAGCAAGGATACCTTCAAGAGCGAAATCGATGACGTTCACGCCTTTCCGCGCACAAATTTTGAGTGCGGAATGCATATGCAGGAATTTTTCGAAATCAACATAATCACTCGCGGCAGCGGAAAGCATTATATCGAGGATAATTGTATTCAAACTCGCGCGGGTGACGTTTTCATAATTCCGCCAAAGGTAAAGCACGGATTTAAGGGCAGCGGACACGATGTCTTTCACGTTTTGATAAGCGATAGATTTATTAATAAAAATATGAGCGACTTGCAGCTTATACCATCGTTTTACACCTTGTTTGCGGCAGAACCGCTTATGAGAGGAAAGGGAAATAACGTACTTCATTTAAGGCTTGAAAAATCTCAATTTGATGAGCTTAACGAGCTTCTTAACATAGCGCTCGGGTGCAGGAATCAGTTAGACCCATTCGATTGCCTTTCAAGAAAGGGGTTTGTTTTGCTTCTAATTTCCTTTTTGTGCAGAGTTTATTCGAAGAATTCGGATAGCGCGATTAACAGCGGCGAGAAAACCGACGAAGCATTTTTAAGCGCGATTTCATATATACACGAGCACTATTTTGAAAAAATAAGCGTGGATGCTTTGGCTAAAATCGCAAATCTTTCAAGAAGCACGTTTTTGCGAAAATTCAATGAGATTTGCAAAATGCCGCCCTCGGAATACATAATAAATCGCAGAATTGAGGTTGCGGAATATATGCTTGTCAATACGGGAGACTCTATTTTAAACATAGCTTTCAAATGCGGATTTTACGATGCCGCACATTTTTCAAGAATCTTCTTCAAAAAAAGAGGATTATCTCCGTCAACATTTAGAAAAAGCCTATTGTCCGAGATTAATAAGCAGTAAAAAGAGCGAAGCCACTCAAAATCATCAAAATAAACCGTAAAAAAGAGCGAAGCCACCCAAATTGATACGCCACTTAAAGCATTTTGAGAACTTTTTGTTTTTAAAGCGCCAGGTTTAAGAGGATTGTGTTAATAGGGAAGCTAAGCTCTTTTTTTAAAAACACTTCCTTTCGAAAGATGAAAAAATTGAAAGAATGTGAAATTGAAAACCTAATACGCGCGTTGAAGTCGGTGTACCTTGTTTTTGTTTCACATTCTTAAATATATGTTTTTATAATTTGTGTAGGGATAGTACTTGAATTAACCCTTACAGAACTCGACTATCAAGCTAACGTCGGAAAGAGAGTGAGGATGATGGTCCTTGCCTTCTTCAACTACGTAGGTAATAGCATATCCGTTAGCCTTTGCATACTCTATGAGTCTGCCTGCGTTTTCCTCGAATGGAACGGTTGCATCTGCATCGCCCGCAACGACAAGAAGGGGAATGTTGAGTTTAAAGAACTCGTCAAGCTTATCAACGGGACTTCCCATAAACGCTTCAAACTCGGCTTCGGTGAGTCCGTAGGAGTTTAACATACCGTTATATTCTGATGGATTTTTGCTTTTCGTAGGCCAGGTTTTAAGGTCGAGAACCGGGGCGTCAAGATACATTTTATCAACGCATTCGGGATGCGCGAGTGCAAAATTGAACGCGTAAAGACCGCCTCTGCTGAATCCGAAGAGAATGCATTTTTCATCAAGGTCATATTTTTTGGTAACTTCGTGATAGAAGCTCTCCATGAGGCTTACCGATTCGGGATTTCCATACTTGTTTGAGATGGAATAATACACACGGGTATAGCCTTCTTCGGAAAGAGCTTCCTCCGCCTGATCGAAAGCGTAGAAGAATTCAGTCTTCCAAATCCACTTTCCGTTAGGATTTTCGGGGCGGATAACGGTTGCGGTATATCCGTTAAATTCGAAGGTATCAATACTGTCATAGTAATCGAAAAGAGCATCAAAAGCGCCTATATCAAAGAGTCTTTCAAATATGATATTTCCGATAACTGCGTAACCTACCGCGTTGGGATGGCAGTTATCTTTTATAAGAAGCTTTGAAACCGTTCCGTTTGCGATATATTCTTTGACGGTTTCAATAACCGCATCGGAATATCCCGCAAGCTCGTAAGCTTTTCTTGAATTTATCTCGTCGCCCATATTGATATAGCGCTCTCCCCATCTTGCAGTGAGCGCCTCTCTTATTTCGGTACGGCTTTCATAGCTGCCCGAGGTAGTGGAGATTATAAGATACATTTCGGGATTTCCGCAAGCGGTGAGTATTTCTTCCTGTTGCTTAATAAGCTCGTTTATATCACTGTAACCGCCGTTTTCACCCATAAAAATAATACAGGTACGACCGTCGAATTCGTATGAGCAACGAGTTCTTACTCTCGCTCCCGAAACGAAATTAAGCGTATCCGTTCCACCGTCTGTGCGAGTAAAGGTGTATTCGATGTATTTGACGTCGCAGGTGTTTTTGTTAGTTCCCGAGGGAGCATCTGCCTTAAGAGCCGATTCAAGCTTACCCTTAACGCTAATATCGTTTCCGCTTGCATCCTTGCCTTCAATTATAACGTCGTTAACGATGTAGCTGCCACCCTGACGGAGAATACCCGTTCTGCCAACAGATGCGTAGTGAGTGAGGGGAACTGCAATCTTTTCGCTTCCTATGGTTACCGCGCCGTCAAGATAGAGGTAATAGGTTTCGGTATCGGCTCTTGCCGCAATAGTAGAGGTAGTTTCACCGCCAACGCCGAAGTTTTCGATATTTGAAAGTCCCGAGTAAACGTAGGTGGTAATAAGCTTCTTAAGAACCTCGGTGTAATTTGAGCCGGTAGCTTCAGCTCCGAGGGATACGAGGTCAATTCCGTAGGTATTAGCCATCGTAAGCTCATCTCTTCCGATGCCGATAGTTATGGAATCGCCCCAAGCAACGATATTTGGGAGAAGCTCGTTTTTAATCTTTTCCGTATCAAGATTTTTTGGAGTTTTTCTGTAAACCACGTCGATTGATTTTGCGCTTTCGTCAGAAACCGTAACGTATAAATCTCTCGTATAATAGCCCGCGATAGCGGGGGAGAGAAGTTTTTTGCTTTCTCCCGCCATTACGGTTACGGCGCTTGCGCTCGCAAGGGCTTCGCCGTTTTCGTCAACGTAATTAATCATAATTTGAATAGTATTTCTGTAATCTCTTGCGCTCTGGCAGTATTTCCAGAAGCGTTCAACGAGAGTTACGAGATTTGGGTTATTTTGTGAGATTGCCCATTCGTAGTAGCTTGCAATATTGTAGTTACCTACGCTCTCTCCGTCAAAGAAGCATTCAAGATTTTCGCACATAGCATAAGCGTAAACGTCCATCTTAACGTAGCTTCCGTCAGAGTCTACACCCGTAGTGAAGGAAACGTTTTTGCCGTTAATCTTGAAGGAATATTTGATAGCATCCGCGCCATCGTTGAGATAAAGCTTGATAGCGGGAGTTGAGGTAAGAGCAAAGGTTACAGACTTGAATCCGTCGGGCGTTTCTGCGCTGTATTCGGGAGCGAAGGGAGATGTTACGTCATAGCTTTCTCCGATAATAGCGTTAATATCGGCAACCGCCTTCGTGTTTTCGGGATAGAAGAATACGTAAGCCGCTCTTATATAAGAGAGAATATCATTGATAAGCTGCTTTTCTACCGCCTCACCGTTAGAAAGAACCTTCATCGCGTATTTTGGAATAGAGAAGGTGAATTTAGCCGTCGCGCTGACGTCTCCCTTTTGAAGCGCCGCTGTGAGAACGTATTCGTTTATACCGTCTGCTGCGTCAATGGGAGTTGAAATGAGGTAGTAATATTTTCCGCCTATTTCCTTCTTCATGCTCTCAATGGCGTCGAGATCCTTGTAGGTCTTTCCGCCGAAGCTGAAGCCAACGAGCATATCCGCAGGAACGTAAACGTTGATAACGAGTCTTTCGTCAAGAGTGATGCTCATCTTGGGAAGGAATTCGAAGTCTGCGAACGCCTTTTCTATAAGTTTATAAGTAACTTTATTTGAATCTTCGTAAGCCTTAACGAATACGAGGTTTCCGCCGTTGAAGCTGCCTTCGGGAACTTTACTGCCCCTCGGAAGCGTGAGTGTGGTGTAATTTCCGTTTGCACCCTTTTCAAAGGCAAGAGAGTCCTTGCTATCCGAGCTAACGAGCAGTTTGAGCGCGTTATTGGTAGCGGTGAAGTTGCCCCCGCTTATCGTAAGCGACGATTTAACCTCGCCTGCAGTTGAGGTCTCTTCAAGCACAGTAAGCGTTGTAGCGGAAGGATAATCAAATACGCAGTCCTTGATGTTAAGCGAGAAGTCAACGCCCTGACCATCCTTAAAATCGCCTCTTACCTTGAAGAGCGTCACCGACGTCGCACCCTTTGATTTAAGAGTAAGACCCTCAAGCACGATTTCGCAGTGTTTAGTGCCTGTATAAGTCGAAGAGCCCGAGAAGACCTCTGCTATGGGATTGTTTGAAATGATGGTTCCGTTAACGAGCTTAAACGTGGTGTTGTAGTCTGCAAGATTTCCGACGACGTCACTCGAACCGCTTTCAAAGCCGACGAATCTCGGCTTGCTTACGTTGATTGTATGACCGCCAAGATCGAAAATCATCGTTCCGTCAATCATAAGACCTCTGTTCCATGCTCCCGAGGTGTTGCCGTCATTGCTCGTGTATTCGTAATCGCAGAGCATAAGAATAACGATTTCACCGCCTGCGTAAGCGCCCGATTCGTGCTTAACCTTATCTCTCGCGTTGTTAAGTGCGCCCGAGTGTATTCCGCCGTAGGTAGAAATGAAGGTGTAATTTTTTTCGTTGCTCTTTTTTGCGAACACCGCGAATTTCTTGTCGCTTGTCAAATTTTCCGCAGGAATAACGCCGTATTTCGTTACCATACCTCCGCCGGTGGTTTCAAATTCGGTTTCATTTCCGTCAGAGCCGATGGTGTAGGTGAGCGTGTCGCTTACCGAGCCGCTAAATACCTTAACCGCAGTTGAAGCGGAAATTTTACCGCCAGCAATAGTAACGTCGCACTTTGCGTATTGACCGCCCGCGGAGCAGTCGATAAGGGTGAAGCTCTTTGAGTTTTCCGCGTAGTCAAACGTGCAGTTCTTGAATTCCGCCTTAAGCTCCGCGCGTTTCGTTTCGGTGAACGTTCCGCGGGATTTAAGAATAGAAACGGGGGCTGTCAAGGTCTTTTGAACGCCGTTTGAGAAGGTTACGTTCTCAAAGAGAATTTCGCATTTTTTAGTTCCCGTGAAAGCAAAGCTTCCGGTCGTTCCACCGCAGTAAAGCTCTGCAATGGGCTTTGAAAGGGTAATAAGAGTTCCGTTCTTTATCTCAACTCTCGAGAATTCGCTGAGAGTTCCCGAAACGTGCTTTGCCTCGAATCCTATAAGTCGGTTAACACCGCATCTTAACTGATTTCCGCCGAGGTCGAAAATAATAGTTCCGTCTATCTGGCAAGCGTTGTTATATGAATCGCCGTTTGCCTGCGAATCTCTTAACAGGTAAATTACGGCAGTTCCGCCCTTGTAGCTTCCGTTTGTTGCAAGAAGAAGCGAGTTTGCCTTATTTGCCGCGTAAATGAACTTGTCGAATCCTTCAACGAATGTGTATTCGGCATCGTTTGCATTCTTAACGAACAACGCGTAAGGCTTAACAAGGCTATCCTTGGGAATAACTCCGTATTCGGTTACGAAATCATCGTTGTTATAAGTAAGCGCTCTCTTGCTTTCGCCCTCGCTTACCGCGGTTACGGCAAACGTAGTTCTCGCGTTTTTGTTTTCCGGAGTGGGAGAGTAGGTGAAGGAAGTACCGCTTACAGTGCCAACGAGAGTATAGGTTGCATCGTTTTCAATTGCAACGTAAACGTTATAGGACCTTGCGCCCGTAACGTTAGACCAAGTGAGGCTGTAGTTGCCCGCAACGTCTCTTGTAAAGTCAAGATTTTTGGGAGCGTCGGGAGTCTTTACAGTCTTGAAGCCGTAGATGATATAAGTCTTTCCGACCTCTGTTTCAAAGGAAATAAGGTCCTTACCGTTAACGTTGTAATTAACGGTGTTTCCGTCGGAATCCACAACGTAAGCGTTCGTGATAGAGGGGTAATAAACCGAAGCCGTTCCGCCCAAATTTGAAGTGATATTAAAGGTTTTTGCAAGTCCGTTTTCCCAAGCCGCAGAAACCTCAAAGTTTCCTCTTGCAACGAGTCCCGTATAAGAGCCGTTTGCCCAGCTTGAAGGAAGAGCCGCAAGAGGAGCTATGTAGTCCTCATGGCTTTGAAGAAGCATTTCAGAAATACCTGCGGTTGCTCCGAAGTTTGCATCAATCTGGAACGGGGGATGTTGAGCCCAAAGGTTTTCGTACATATAATTCTTGAAAAGACTTTCAAGAAGATCGTGCGCTCTGTCGCCGTTTTTTGTTCTTGCCCAGTGGTTCATCTTGAAGGCTACGCCCCAGCCCGAGCCCGCATCACCTCTTTCGGTAAGAGTTACCGTAGCAGCGTCAAGCCAAGCGGGAGTAGTGGAGTTTATAAGATTGCCGGGATAAAGACCGACGAGCTGTGATGTGTGTCTGTGATTGTATTCGTCACCAACCGAGCAGTAGTGGTCTTCCTCGCGGAATTCCTTAATCTGTCCCGAAAGTCCGACCTGTATGGGATCGTATTTGTCTATCTGCTCCATAATTGTGTTGAGTATCGAGTATTCCTCTTTGGAGAGAAGTCCCGAATCGTTAAGGTCGATGCCGAGTGCCTTTGCAGCCTCAAGCGCATTGTAGTTGTTGAGGTATGCGAAGCTCTGCGCGTACGTAGTTCCGTCGGTGTAGTACCAAATTCCGTTAACGAACATTTCGGGTGAATCGCAGTTTTTTATGAGGTAATTTCCGTTTTCGTCAAGCTGAACGCATTTCGTTACGTATCTTGCCGCGTTAACGAGTACGTTGTAAACGTATTCAAGAACAACGGGATCGCCGGTATAGGCATACCATTCCCAGAACACCTGCGTCATAAATCCGAGGTTGCCCGCGGACTCGTGGCTCGTGTACTTATATACTGTCGTGTGGTCGCCGAGAACCCAGCCGTTTCCGCCGTCTTCACCGTAAGACTCGGGGTTTATCTTGTTGATTATTGCGTCTGCGTAAAGCTCTGCCTGCGTCATGTAAGCCGCGTTGTAATCAACGTAAGCCTCAAATGTTTCCGCGAGGTTCGTGGAGAATGCAGGCCAATAGTTCATTTCAACGTTTATGTTATGAGTGTAGTCGCAAGCCCAAGCAGGCATATTATAGGTGTTCCATACGCCCTGAAGGTTTGCGGGGAGCGAGCCGTCTCTTGACGATGATATAAGAAGGTATCTTCCGTACTGGAACAAAAGCGTTTCAAGATATGCGCTTTCCGTTCCGTTTTTGTATCTCTTAAGAAGCTCGTCTGTAGTAAGAGAAATATCCGATTCCTTCGCTCCGAGATTTATCGAAACTCTGTCGAAAAGGTTCTTATAGTCTTTGAGGTGGCTGTTCTTAAGAACCTCGTAAGCGTCCTCAAAGCTCTTACCGCTGATTTTTGCGTTGATAGCGTTCATATAGCCCTCTACCTTAACTCTCGTGTCCTCAAGAGTGGTGTTTTTCGTGGGCTTGTTGGTTTCTTCAGACGTGAAAACGTCGCTTGAAAGCTCGTAATCAGTGCCGAGAGTGAGAACTATGTACGCGCTCTTTGCGCCTTCAACGACGATAGTGCCGTCGGTGTCGGTCTTTGCAGTTCCGTCGGTATCCTTGTAGGAATGGGCGGTTGTAGATGCGCTGACTGTACCGCCATCGGTATATACCTTGTAAATACCAAGGAAATCAATGCCGTAATATCCCATGTTACCCGAAAGCTCGATTTCGCCAACACCGTTATTTACGGAAGAGGTAACTGTTCCGCTTTTTGTAACTCCGTCGCCTGCAAAAGCAGCGTAGGACTGCTCGTAAGGAATAGTGGGGCGAAGAGTGAAGGAAAGCGCTCCGCTTGTGTCAGCGTCGAGTCTTATAACCACCGCCTTGTCCGGATAAGAGGTGAAATATTTTCTCGTGTAAGTAACGCCGTTATACTTATACTGAACGCCCGAAATTGCCGTTGACAAATCGAGATAGCGGTTGTAATCGGTAACTGCGGAGCTTGTATGACCGAAATCAATGAAGGTTTCGGAGAAGCTGTTAGTACCGCCGACCGTGTACGTAGTTCCGCCGTTTTTAAGCGAGTGGGGGTTAACGAGCGTTTTTTCGGTTATCTGTATTCTTTCGGTTTCTGTTCTGCCGAAAACGTTAGCGCCGAAATAGCCGTTACCGATAGGGAGCGACCATCGTTCCCAAGCCTCATCAACATCAGCGCCGCCATTAGGCGCTGTTGGCTTTTGCTCGGATGCCAAAAGGGGCGAAGCCTCGTCAAACCAAATTTTGAGAGGAACGTCATTCTTCTCAATAATAGTGTTTCCGTCTGTTGAAGCACCCACGGGGAGCGCTACTGCTATTATTCCAACGAGCATTGAAAATAAGAACAGTATAGAAAGCAGTTTTTTCTTCATTTTAGAAATCTCCTTTTGATTTTTATTCGCAGTGAAAAAACTTTAAAATGTTATTTTTTGACCTGCGGGAAAAATTGATAAACAAGTTTTTGAAAGTTTTTGACAAATGCCATTGACTTTCTTTGTATAATATGCTAATATTTAAATATAACGCACATTATTTACACTTGAATTCTATCATAACTCTATAGTTTTGGCAATGTTTATAAATGCCATAAAGTTGTTTAAAATTGACATAGGAGAAGAATATGAACGAGCAATGCGAATTGATCGTAATAGGCGAATGCACCGTTCCGCAAGACTGGATAGGCTTGGTTAAAAACAGCGTAAACCGACTTTATTATATTCATAGAGGACACGGCGGTTACATTAAAGACGGAGAAAAAATAGAGTTTACTCCGGGCAGACTTTACCTTATTCCCGCGTTTTCGAAGATAAGAACTTACGCCCCGAGTGAGAACAGAATATATCATACCTACGCGGATTACGAGCTTATACCGCCCGTAATTTCAACCGACGTTCTCTCAATAGACCCGAATGAAGACGAGGTTGTTCTTTCCGCAACGAAGGTGTTTATCAGCCTTTGCAAAACGCAGGCAACCTTGAAAAATGAGGATAAAACCAAGTATTTAGAGGATACCGTAGTCTTCCTCTCGAAGCGCATAGCGGAGAAGAATAATTCAACCGTTTTGCGTGATAAAACGATAATATCTGCCTTGCAGATAATGCACTCGCGAGTAAAGGAAAAAATAAGCATTGCCGATATAGCGGAGGAATGCCACATGTCAACCGAGGGCTTTATAAGAAAGTTCAAAGTATATATCGGAGAAACGCCTTATAACTACCTAAAAAGACTAAAAATCCGCACCGCCTTGAAGATAAGAAAATCGGGCGCATCATGGACCGAAGCCTCCGAAGCTGCCGGCTACTCCGATACAAGCACCCTCCTCCACGCAATAAAGAACGAGGATTTGAAATAAAAACGCAATAATAGCAAGAGTGCGAAACAGAAACGAGATAAAAATAAAGTAATGAAATAAAAACTAAAAACATAGTTCTCCGGTTGCTCGAATTTTAAGGACGTATATTGCATCGGTAGTGAGGAAGAGTGGGGAAATATTTCGATTAGCTCAAGCCCAAGTATTACTGGGACAGTAAATCCACGTTCAGAAACGATCTTGATAACGTTCATATTTTTGTTATGAAAAATTACAAGATAGGTATGCACGTGCAAGAATTTTTTGAAATAAATATCGTAACGAGAGGCTGCGGTGTTCATTACATTGAAGATAACTCAAAAGAAGCTAAGGTTGGTGACGTTTTTATAGTACCGCCGATGGTATGGCACGGATATGAAGGCGGCGAGGGGTTTGACGTTTTTCACGTTCTTGTGAGCGATAAATTCATAGAGAAAAATTTAAACGAGCTGCAGATGCTTCCGTCATTCTTTAGGCTTTTCACAGACGAACCTCTTTTAAAATCCAAAACCAAAAGTGCTGAAGTTATGTGTATAAATCTGACGGAAGAGCAATTTTCTTTTGTTGATAGTATGCTAAAGCGAGCATTGGATTACCGTGATTATACAAATATATTCGCGGAGATTTACAGAAGCGGATTCGGAATCTCTTTTATAGCTGTATTGTGTAAGTTTTATACGGAAAATAATAACGTTGATGTGGAAAAAACACAGATTCCTTATTTGCAAATGCAATTTCCTATATTCACGAAAATTACCATACAAAGATTACTATAGACGAGTTTGCGAAAATATCGCATCTTTCAAGAAGCTCCTTTGTGCATAAATTTAAGGAAGTATGCAATGTAACACCCCTTGAATATATAACCAAAAGAAGAATAGAAGTCGCGGAATATATGCTTTTAAATACGAAGTTTTCTCTTCTCGATATAGCATTCAGATGCGGTTTTTACGATTCCGCCCATTTTTCCCGCGCCTTTTCCGCGAATAAAGGAATCTCTCCCTCCGCCTTCAGAAAAAACGTCAGCGAATAAGCGGTGTAATACTTGTAATATAATGAATTAAGAGGACATTGTTATGAAACCTGTGATATACAATAAAGAAAAATTCACCTTGATCTCGGTCGTAGGAGCATTTTTTGTTATGGCTTTGTTTATGATAGGTGTTTTTATTGAGAGCATTTACCTTTATTTCGAGTATAAAGTTGAATATGACGATTTAACGTATGGGGAGTTAAGCTTCAGTGAGTGCGAAAGGTTGCAGTTCTATAAGTGGAACGATGCAATTATGCAAAAGAGCGGTTATAAGTACATAGTTTACTTTGAAGAATACGGAGAATCTTTTGAAATTAGTAAAGTCTGCAATAAAAAATTAGATATCGAGTCGCTTGAAAAAATTAAAACCGGTGAAAAATTGCAAGTATATTACAAGGAAAGCCATAGCAGAAAATTCGATTACGAAATTTTCGAGTTAAAGCGTGGTTCTAAAACTCTGCTCAGCCTCGATGACTGCGTAGAAAAGAATCTAAAAAATCAAGTTATGGTAATGATAATGTGTCCAATATGTGCTATTGGTGCAATTGCTTTAGCTATTTTCTTTATATGGTTTTACAGAGACGTGGATAGAGTTTTAAATAATGGTAATTTCGTAAATTTAGGAAGTGAAAAAGTAAGACATCTTTTCAATGGAAACACAATTAGTGTTTATAACTCTAAAGAGGTCTGTTCTCTTGTGTTCAACAATAAAGTGGTTGATAAATACGAGGGAGTATCAGTTTCAAGGTTTTCTTTGAAAGGTACCTTGAAAGCTAAAGGCAGAGACGTTTTGGTTGAAGCAAAAATGGGTTATCTCTATTTGTATTTCTATATCGACGGAAAGCTTATCAAAAAGGCATTTATGGGCTTCGGTTGATGATTCGTTTGCACAAATGCAAATATACTAAAAAGACTCGAGCAGTTTGATATGCACCCCAAAAGTTAGACACTTTTGGAGGTGCATATTTTTTATGGGTAAAACAGGAAGAGAAAACAGAAGGTACTCGACAGAATTCAAGATGT
>JAZRDI010000091.1:0-35701 GCA_045660185.1 Eubacteriales bacterium
TCCGCTGCGTCCTTCCAGGAAACCACCAAGGTTCTTACAGAGGCGGCTATCAAGGGCAAGCAGGATAAGCTTCTCGGTCTTAAGGAAAACGTTATTATCGGTAAGCTCATTCCCGCAGGTACAGGACTTTCAAAGTACCGCGCAGTTGAGATCAACGATACGGAGAAGGTTGAAGATAACTTCGCTTCCGAGGTTGTTTCGTTCGCTCCCGAAGGAGCAAGCGTATCAATGTTCGAGAATGTTGAGAACCTTCCTTCCGCAGAATAATATAAAAACAAATGGGTTAACTCAAATGCGAGTTAACCCATTTTTAAAAACACAAGAAACAGAAAAACGCCATAAATGTAAATTAAAATTTGCATATTCTGCGCTTTGTAGATGATTGGAGAAAAATGAAAAGGAAAATTATGTTCGTATGCCATGAAAATATATGCAGAAGTCCTATGGCAGAATTTATATTTAAAATGATGGTATCCGATAAAGGCCTGACTGATAAATATGAAATTGCATCAAGTGCAACAAGCTCGGAAGAGATATACAGGGGGATTGGTAATCCAATATATCCGCCGGCTAAGCGTGAGCTTGAGGCACGAGGCGTTCCTTATGAAAACAGGCGCGCCGTTCAAATTACACATGGTGACTATGATAAATATGATATGTTCGTTTGTATGGATAGCGCAAACGTAAGAAATTTAAATAGGATTTTCGGCACAGATAAGGAAAATAAAATTTATAAGCTTATGGAGTTTACCGGTCGCGGCGGTGATGTTGCAGATCCCTGGTATTCGGATAGATTTGACGTTGCTTTTGATGATATATACGAGGGGTGCGAGGCACTTTTGGATAATCTTTCGGGTAATTGAATTTTGTATTTGCATAGATAAACGGCAGAAGCACGGTAATTAAAATGCTTCTGCCGTTTGTTATTTAGTTTCAGCTAATGCGACTGCCACTTAATTAAATTAATTGTTTTTTACGTGAACGTCGAGCTGATTGTAGGGAATTTCAATGCCGTTTTCGTCTAATGCTTTTTTAACAGATTCGAGAAGATCAAAGTTCACGGTCCAGTAGTCAGAGTTTTTGGTCCAAACTCTTGCGGTAATGGTAATAGCGCTATCCGCATGCTCGGTCATTCTTACGAAGGGCGTGGGATCTTCAAGCACGAGCTCGTGTGAAGTAACAACGTCCCAAACGATTTGCTTTGCCTTCTCGTAATCGCTCTCATATGAAATTGAAAACTTGAGTTCAAGACGTCTTGTGGGCTTTTCGGAATAGTTGACGATATTTCCGTTGGCAAGAGTGCCGTTGGGAACGTAAACTACCTTGTTATCGGGCGTGCGAAGCTTGGTGCATATCATATGTATGTCCTCAACTGTACCCGAAACTCCTTGCGCTTCAATGTAGTCATCCACCTTGAAAGGTCTGGTAACGAGAATGACAACTCCGCCTGCGAGGTTAGACACTGCACCGTTAACCGCAAGACCTATACATACACCGAGAGATGCGATAAGGGCGGTGATACCGCTTGTATCTATTCCGAGGTATCCAATGATAGAAACCAACACCAAAGTTTTAGCTCCTATACTGAATGCATATGCCAAGGTCTTCATTATGGTCTTGTCATATTTTTCGTTATCGCATTTTTTGGCAATTTTTCTTGTGATCCTTTTGATGATTCGGAAGCTTATAAGCAACACAACGAGTGAAATAACGATTTTTATTCCGGTATTGAACACCCATCCGCTGATAGAACTGATTGCCGTATCAATCCAATTGCTTCCATCGGTTGAAAGTAACGCGTTCATTTGATTCTCCTTTGTTTTTATTTTATAATTCTTTCAAAAATATTATATCACTATTTTCTCAAAGTGTCAATATGCTTGTATTATAGAAAATAATTGTTTCGTTTAAAGAGTTTTTTGTTGATCCGAAAACCAAACCATCCGTATCAATAAAGTTTATTTGAATATACGAAAAGCTGCTCTCCGTGAATAAAGAGCAGCTTAAATCGGTTTAATAAAAATGTTTATTAATCTGTTTCACTAAAAGTATCTTTGCCGACTCCGCAAAGTGGGCATTCAAAATCATCGGGAAGGTCCTCGAATTTTGTTCCGGGTGCTATGCCGTTTTCGGGGTCGCCAAGCTCCTCGTCATATACCCAACCGCATACGTCGCATACATATTTTTTCATATCAAATATCCTTTCTTTTTTTGAATTAGAGAACAAGAGACGGAGGCGTGTACATTCTTGCCAAAAGCTCTTGATTTAGCATATAAAGACCTTTGGGGTCAGAACCGAACAATTCCATTTTGGTTATCATATCGTTTGCGTTCGTTTCTTCTTCGCCCTGCTCCTTGACGAACCAGTCAAGAAATTGCATAGTGCGGAAATCTCTTACGTCATAAGCAGCGCCGTATATATCGTTGATGAGAGAAGTAACGTATTCCTCGTGCTCAAGTCCCGCTTTAAGTACAGTCATATGACTGTCAAGCACTTTGTCGGGTTTTGCGATAGCATCGAGAGTTACGGGCATATTTTCGTTCTGCAAATACGTATAGAAGAGCATTGCGTGGTCTCTTTCTTCCTGCGCTTGCACCATATACCAATTAGCAAAACCGTCGAGTCCGGCAGCTTTGAAGTAATTTGAAAAATCGAGATAAAGATAAGCTGAATAAAATTCTTTGTTTATCTGCTGGTTAAGAAGCTCGTGAACCTTTTTATTTAACATAAGAAATTCTCCTTTTCGATTTGATTAAATGAGATCAGATGTCTGTTTTCCAAAGTCCGTGAAGATTGCAATAAGCATATACGGCTATAGGTTTTTCGTCTGTGAGAGTGAATGTTATTGTGGGCTCGGAATTGAATTCGAGATGCTTCATTTGTCCGCCCTTGTCTGTTTCAAGATATATCCAAGCTATGTGATGCTCCTCTGCCATGGGGTGATGAACCGAGCCTACTACGGCTGTAACCGTGTTGCCTTCAACGCTGATAACGGGGACGTGTTTTTCGTGGCTTGCTTCAACAACTCCGGGCTCAAGATATGTCATTTTCTGTCCGCAGCATACTACGGAAACTCCGGAATCCTTAATTTTGTGTACTATGTTTCCGCATCTTTCACAGATGTAAAATTTAGTGTTATTCATAATATTATCCTCTGAAATGCAACTTTTATTTACATAATTGATTGTTTTTTGTTTGTTTTATTCGCAAAGCTCGTCGGCGAGAGAGTTGATTTCTCGTTTGTTTTCTTCGCTCATGGCCGATATGATTTTTACGGTGGTGTTTAAATAATTTAAATTTTTGCTCCCTTCAAGCATGCTTTTCATTACCTTTGCCGCCATAGGCGCCCAGCTTCCGTTCTCTATGAAAGCAACCGTTCTTGATGAAAAGTTTCGCTCCGTGAGGTGATTTATAAACTCTTTCATGTGAGGAAAGACGTCTGCGTTGTAGGTTGTAGTAGCGAAAACGATTTTGGAATATTTAAATGCAAGAGCGGTCGCTTCTGACATATCGCATCTTGCGAGGTCGCGAACTTCGATTTTTTTCGCGCCTTTTTCTTCAAGTTTTTTCACAAGCTCATTTACCGCATTCTCGGTGTTTTTATAAACCGAGGTGTATGCGATAAGTATTCCGTCTTCTTCCGGAGTGTAGCTTGACCAAAGACTATAAAGATTTAAGTAGTACGTTAAGTTTTCTTTTAATACCGGACCGTGTAAAGAGCAGATTGTTTGAATGTCAAGATTAGCTGCTTTTTTCAGAAGACTTTGCACTTGCGCACCGTATTTTCCAACGATACCTATATAGTATCTTCTGGCTTCGTCAACCCACCCGTCCGAGAGGTCACACGCTCCAAATTTTCCAAAAGCGTCTGCAGAGAAGAGAATTTTGTCAAGCGTATCGTAGGTCATAACCACTTCGGGCCAATGTACCATAGGAGCACCAACGAATACAAGCTCGCGAGAGCCGAGATTCAATTTATCTCCGTCTTTGATTACTATTTGCTTTTCGGGAAAATCTGTTCCGAAAAAGCTTTTCATCATTGAGAATGCTTTTGCCGATGATACTATTTTTGCATTCGGATAAGCATTTATAAAGTTTACGATGTTTGCCGAATGGTCGGGTTCCATATGCTGAACAACGAGATAGTCGGGCGATTTTTCGCCAAGCTCTTTTTTGATATTTGAGAGCCACTCGTCGCCGAAATCTCTATCTACGGAATCCATTACGGCAATTTTTTCGTCGATAATTAAATAGGAGTTATACGATATTCCGTGAGGCACCTTGTACTGTCCTTCGAAAAGATCAATGTTACTGTCAAAAACTCCAACGTATTTTACTGTATTTGATATTTGCATTTTACGCCTCTTTGCTTTGTTGATTTGCGGAATTAACCTCGCGCTTAAATTTTTATAACGCTTTTGTTAATTCGATTAAGTCTTAAATTTTAATCAATCACTTGATTTTCTGATATAATTATAGTATAATTGTTGTATAATTTCTGTTGAATTTTCAACAAAACGGAGAAAATATGAAAAAATATTTGGAAATTTTAAAAAAATGTCCCTTGTTTTACAACATAGAGGAAGAAAGTCTTTTAAGAATGCTAACCTGCCTCGGCGCGTATATAGAAAAATATAATAAAAAAGATACCGTTTTTGCTGAAGGCGCGGAAGCAAAAAACATCGGGGTAGTTCTTTCCGGAATGCTGGAAAGCGTAAGATACGATTATTACGGCAATAAGAGTATCATCAATAAAATAGATCCGCCCGACGTCTTTGGAGAAGCGTTTGCTTGCGCCGAATCGAAATCCTTGCCTATATCCATAGTTTCGATGGATTTATCGGAGATAATGCTCATAGATTGCTCGCATATCTTGCACACTTGCAGTAACAACTGCGGATTTCATCAGCAGTTAATATATAATCTTATGAAGGATCTTGCCTCTAAAACAGTTGGCTTCCATCAAAAAATAGAGGTGACCTCAAAAAGAAGCACGCGCGAAAAGCTTTTAACCTATCTTGATATTATGTCAAAGCAAAAAAACAGCAAGAGTTTTACTATTCCGTTTGATAGGCAGGAGCTTGCAGATTATTTGGAGGTTGAAAGGAGTGGGCTTTCTGCGGAAATAAGCAAGATGCGTAAAGAGGGAATTTTGGAGAGTAATAAGAATTATTTTAAACTGCTCGTGTGATATTATAATTACAATTTAAAGTCAAAAAATTGAAATTTCTACTGCAAACTAAAGATTTGCTAACAAATTTCAAGAGAAATTTGCCGATTTCTGTTTCAATGAGTATAGTAGCAAAAAAGTTTTTTGAGCTTTTTGCTCGGCTGAATCTTCAAGCGCAAAAAGGTGTTTTACCTTTTCGATATACTATAATCATTATAACCGTTTCAACGAAATATAAATATTTCCATAAAATAAAAACGAGCAAGAAAGGAAGGGAACTAATCCGATTTAATCTTGCCCGTTTCATTTTTTTATTTGTGTCACTCTAAAAAGAAAATGCTTTTTTGATACGAGCTGTATTGTTTTAAAACGCTTCAAAAATGTTAACTGTAATTTTCAAAACGAGACGTTAATTATAAACTTGATAAGAAACCGCTTAAAACGTCTGCTATTTTTTTGTGACCATTATCGTTGGGGTGAAGTCCGTCGGGGCAATATTTTTGTTTTATTATCGGAACTCTCGGTTGAATACCGCTAACGCTCCACAAATCAAGAACGGGAAGTGAATAATAAGCGGCAACCTTTTTAATGATGTTTACGTAGTATTCAAGGTCAACTCCGTTAACGTTGAGATTGCTTTCGCTTTCTCTGTGGAGGGGAGTCATAATAACGATTTTTGCTTCCGGGTATTTGTTTATAAGTCCTTCCATAAGATAATGGCAAGCGCCAAAGAATGTCTCGGGCGTTCGGTCACTCATTTCTCCGATGGGTGCATCTCCGTGTCCAAAATCGTTAGTACCGCCGAACACAATGACAAGATTTGCATCATTGTCCATTTCGGAAAAACGCGAGCAAAAATCTCTGTCAAATTTCGGATTTGAAATAGTTGGCTTTTGCTGCTTGGCTATGCGTGTTCCTGATATGCCGTAATTTCTTGCGGCAGCAAATCCGTACTTTTTAGCCACAAGCTGATGAAAATGATTTGAGGGATTCGTTGTTCCGCAGCCTTCAGTTATACTATCGCCGAGAAAGTTGGCCTTAATGTTAGTAAGATTCATATTTTGGCTCCATTGAGTTTATAAAATGATATTTATTCCGTCGCACGTTGTAGGCGACAAACGTATTATATCACTCTTTGAGTATAATGTAAAGCACTTTAAGCTGTTATTTTTATATTTTCTTCATATTTTAGCTCATTCTATTGACATTTATTACATTTTATGGTATTATCATAATGTTACAGTATTATTGTTAAATAAATACATTTTGATTTCAATATGAGTTGGGAGGTGTGCAAATGTTTGAAGAGCCGATAGTTGAGCTGTTATTAGAGATTATAAGCTTAATACTTGAATACAAACATATTGCGATATATGCGGTTTACGTATATAGCTCTTATAAAGCTTTTTGTACATACTATGACATACAAGATTTGCACCCTGAAAAGCTTTCGGGAACGCTCCTCGAAAGATGCAGAAGCCCATATGAGTTGTTTAAATGCATGATATTTTCGTGCGCCGGCGTCTTGGAATTCTTGTCTTCGATAAATCAAATCGGAGCGGACAATATATCGCAGCCAATATCTGTTTTTTTGAACGCTATGACGGTGTTCGCAATAATTGACTTTGCCATTTATTTTGTGGCTCTGTTTCGTACCGAAGACGAAGTTCGTTCCGCTTGTAAGTGGGCTGAATTTTCGGATATACTTTTTGTTACACCAAAAATCATAAATATTGTAATGACTTACGTCATCTAAAGAATAAAGAACGAGATAATGAACCAAGCGTAGTTCACTGTCTCGTTCTTTTTATCTATGATAGTTGATGCATGGTAGAAATGGATGGGAGGATGCTGTTCGTGGTGAGTTTTATTTATATTGTTCCGCTTTGTTGATTTGCATTGCTATCTTCTCCTCACGACGCAGATACCGCGAGTGCTTTGTGCCTCACTGTTTGCTTTGTGCCTGCGGTATGCGAACCTCGCCTTCGGCAGAGATTCGTGAGAACCTATTCCGTTGACAAAAGAAAAGCAGACCATCAAATGATGGTCTGTCTTTTTTGGCAGCGGAATAGGGATATGCTGCTCGGGGAGAGTTTTGTGATAGGCGTTCCGCTTTGTTCGTAGTTATGGCTTTCTGCTCCTCGCGACGCAGATATGCGCAGAGCGCATATGCGAACCCCGCTCACATCGCGAGCTGTGGTGAGAATCCTCTATTCCGCCGCCAAGGATAGAAAAAACCGACTCTTTCGAGTCGGTCTATCCTTGGCAGCGGAATAGGGATTCGAACCCCAACATACAGAGTCAGAGTCTGCTGTGCTACCGTTACACAATTCCGCTATGTTGGTTATTTAGTTTTATTAATAGGGGGCGGTTTTGCAAACCGCACATACAGAGTTTGCTGCTCGGGGTTGCTGAACGAAAAAACGTTACGCATTGGATTGGAAAGAACTTCGTGCGCCTCGCGACGCAATATTCCTTCGGAATGCAGAGTCTGCTGTGCTACCGTTACACAATTCCGCTAAATATCGGTTCTTTGTTCGAACAGACTATATTCTACCACAAAAAAACAGGTTTGTCAATACCTTTTTGCAATATTTTTTGTTTTTTGTTATTTGGAGTTTAATTTCCGCTTTGATGTTGGTATTGGCTTTTGATGATTGCGTAGACTAACGCTCGGCGATTTCGATGAACGATGTTTTGATTTAAAAATAACGGCGAAGTTCTAAGCTATTTTTTGATGAAGCTTAAATAAAAGTCGCCGTTATTTCTTTATTTCATCTGCTTTCGATATTTGTTGGGTGACATTGAAAACACTGAGTTGAAAATACGGTTGAATCCGGAAATTTCACTGTATCCAACCTCGGAGGCAATTTGCGCAATTGTCATATCGGTGTTTTGTAATAGATATTCTGCGTATGCCATTCGAGTTTTGTTAATATACGATTTTGGAGAAAGTCCTGTATATTCTTTGAAAATTCTGCGGAAGTTTGCGATGCTCATTTTACAAAGCTCTGCCAAAACGGGTTCTTTGATCATCTCCGAATTTGACATATGGGCATTTATAACGCTTATCGCCGGAGCTATTCTGTGATAATTCTGCTTGTTTATCATAAACGGCTCAGCGTTAGATGTGTGGGAACGTATGTATCTTGTGCAAGCGATGATAAACGAACCTATTGAAAATGCCAATGAAATTTCCGTGTATTCGTCTTGGATTTTTGTTTGATTGATGATTGTTTGAACAAATCGGGTTAGTCCGGGATTTTCCTCGGGCGAAAAAACTCCGCTAAATGGGATGTCTACGTTTGCTGCTTGAAGTGCCTTTTCGGGATCAAGCATTCCCGCTAGTTGCATAAGCTTTACAGGCTCAAAGAAAACAACTGTCCATCTCGCAGGATATCCTTGGTCAGAGTTTGAATTATGAGGTGTAAAATGATTAACGAATGTTATATCTCCCTTTTTGAAACGGTAAAGCTTTTCGTTTATTTGAAATTCTCCGCTTCCTTCCATGCATATTCCCATTTCATACATGTTGTGATAATGGAGCGTTTCGATGGGGGCTGCCGGGGCAGCATATGTTGCGTTTGATACCCAGTAAGGATCGTCTCCGGCCCAGTGAACGTGCTTGTACTTTGAATACAGTTTTTTATTTCTTATAATATATTCCATAGTGATTCTCGCATTCTTTTATTTATGAGTGATGACTACAATTTAATTATACATCATTTAATTATAAAATTCAATATTTTTGAGCGAAAAATACAATATTTGATTGAATTTTACTTGCTTTTCGTCATTATAGTTTGATAATATAAAATTGACCCGATAGGAAAAGACTAAAAAAAATTAAA
The DNA here is from genome assembly GCA_045660185.1 of Eubacteriales bacterium. Classification (GTDB taxonomy): domain Bacteria; phylum Bacillota; class Clostridia; order Oscillospirales; family CAG-272; genus UBA1740. The sequence continues at coordinate 9,023 of JAZRDI010000091.1, forward strand.
AATTTTTAAAAGAAAAGGAGAAAACTATGAAAAACGCAATGCAGAAAATCAAAAAAATATCGTTTTTGCTTGTAGCGGTGATCGTGCTTGCAGCATCCGTGTTTGCGGTGATGAGCTCTGCAACGGAAAGCATCGAAACTGTCGGCGAAATGATAGACATCAAAGCTAATTTTTCGCAGTATCAGGTTCAGGATACTGTGAGAAGCTCTGACGAGTATGTCGGAGATTATCAGTATACCGTGTATTATGACACCTCAAAAGGTGCGGTAAAGAGCGGTTACAATGGTACCCCCGTGATCGTCTACACGATAAATACAGGTGTTGATAGAGTAGGTACGGACTCTAACACCAAAATAATCGAGTCGATGATCGGCCAAGGTTATGTCGTAATAGTTCTTGACTATCTCGGTAACCAAGATGCTGTTGGATATAATCTTGAAATTTCCGTTCAAAAATTCAGATATAAGCTTTATAACAAAGAGATTCTTACTAATAAGGATATATTTCCGAGTGGTTTGATTAGGGAGAATTTCCTTGTTCCCTCAGGTTATAACGTGCTTCTCAATCAGGTGTTCTGGGAACTCGATAAGCATTCCGTTGACGGAACGTTTGAACAGATAGTAGCTAACTGGAATTCGGACTTCCGCGCGACTAAGGGCGAAAATTTCCTCAGATGGATGCATACGGACGGCACGAGAAAAGCAGTTCAGAATGACTTTGAAGGTAACAAACCCGTTTGGTACGATGCAGACGGTAACGTGGATGCGGAAAACGGAGAATATACTTACATAAAGTTCACGAAGGCAGAGGTCGTAACCGATTGCGTTGACCCCGACGGCAGCTTCCTTGATACTGAGCTTCGTATTCATATCATTTATCCCACAAACCCCAAAAATAAGGTACCCGTTATGGCGCACGCCTGCAGTTCGGGAAATCTTCACTCCGCACCGACTAGTGAATCGGCATTAACTGAAAAAGGTCAGTTGGCGCCGCACTTCCTTTTGGACGGGTATGCGTATGCGTTGTTTGATTACTTATGGCAGCCTATGGGAAGAAACACTTCTTGGGGATATTATGACGGAGCTGATGGAGTGAGCAAAGATCATATGAACTATTCGCTCCATATTTATAACGATAAGCTTGTAAATACGGCGGCGATGCGTTATATTCGTTATACCTCTCTTTCGGGCGGTGATACATATAACTTTGACGTTGATAAGATCGGCGTTTTCGGAAACTCAAAGGGCGGATGGTTCAACTTCCTTGGTGAAGAGATAATTCAGTCTCCTCTGGTAGACGCAACTAAATATTCAACCATTGAGGATTATGAGCATGCAATATCACTCGCGCTTGAGTCCTTTACATCCGAGCGTACTTATAACGGTTACCACGGCGCAACACGTTACAGCGTTGGTGCGGGAGAGTTCAGCGGTGACGGCATTACCCTTGCGGCAGGCGAGAAGCAGCCTTGGCTCACCTATGAAGGTGAGGAGATCATTTCGGGATGCCAGATCACGATTCCCGAGAATGGCGGATCCGCTATTGATATAACCAAAGGTCATATGCCGATATTCGTCACAAGTAATATGACCGATTACCTAAATGCTCATTACGGAGTCACGCTCGATATATATAATATTTGTCGCGAGCTTGACATTCCGCTGCTTCATCTTGAATTGCCGATAGGGCATGCACTCCCCACTGGTAAGGATATTAATTATAACGTTAATTCTACTGATATAGTTGCAAGATTTGCAAACTATTATTTGAAAAACGAAGCTATAAGCGTAGCCTACGTTACTCCTATGGATAACGCCGGCGGCGTAAGTGCTACCGAAAAGATCACCGTTGTGTTCGTCGGTAGGGCTGAGATTAACGAGGTTGAGAAGATCACCGTTACCGCGTCTGACGGCACCGTAATCAACGGTACCTGGGAAAGCTCATTCGGCGATGTTGTGTGGACGTTTACTCCCGATATGCTTTCGGGCAGCACAGAATACACGTTAAGTATCCCCGCGGGCTTTGCAGGTATAAACGGAGCTCCGATGGCAGAGGCTTACACATCTTCCTTCATAACCGAATTTGGTGTGGAGACGGCTCCTGAGTCCGTATCCGAAAACGTTTACACCTTCACCGCACCCGAATTTACCGAGGGAAACAGATTTGTATTCCGCTTTAACGTAACCAACGACGCGGCAAACGTCGCCGAGGTTTATGCGAACAGTGCGGATGGCGAGAAGCTCGGTTCTGTTAACCTTCGCGGTAAGGGAAGCTACGAGATAGATATTACCGATCACGTTGCTGCAAACGCGGGCAAAGAGATAACCCTCGTGCTTAAAGCGGCTCGCACAGCGGGTAATACCGTAGTTAAGTCGGATGCACTCAGCACCGATCTCAGTGCGGTCGGGGACGTAAAGCTGAACACAACGAACGTCACCTTCACCTACGGCAGCGAAATAGGTGACAGAGCAGCTCTGCTTGCTTCTCTCAATAAAGCGTATAACTACACCTACTCCAAATATTATAACAACCCCACTAAGATCCTAACTTATTACAACGTAACGGGCGGTGAGGCAGTTACTAAGGATGACATCGGAAGACTTTATACCTTCAAAATAGACATATACGATACGATCGACAGAGTCGTTCAGTTAAGACTCAGAAGCATGACCGATAAGACAGGTCACCAAACTATCGACTACGATAACGTTCGCATTAACGTTAAGACGGAAGCTAATAAGTGGACTACGTACACGTTTACTTACAGAGTATATGAGCCCGATTACGGCACGATGTCCCAGGAAAAGATCCAGTATATTGACGTTCTCGCCTCTCCCGACGGAGATACAGCATCTCCCATATATCTAAGCAACCTTGTCGTTACTGAAAACGTAACCGAAATAAACGTTAACGGCGCGGTGATAGCGGAGAAGAGCGAGGGAAGATATGATTATTCCTCGCCTGTATCCGCATACCCCTTCGCTATCTATAACGGCGACACTCTCATAGGCGAGTATGCTACCTGGAGAGAGACTCTCGCGGCTTATACCTCGGGATATACCGTAAAGCTTCAGAAGGATTATACACTGACCGATGCGGACGTAAGCGATAAGCTCGCAAGCTTTGCTGAGGTAAATATTGATCTCGGAGCTTACATTCTCAAATTGGCTAATACCTCAAATTCTCTTATTTGGATAAAGGCAACGAACAAGACGGCAACGGATATTAGCATTTCCGGAGGATCGATCCTCATCGGAGATACGCCTATCATATCTTATGAGAGCTCCTCGACATCCGGCTCGGGAAAGAGCGTCAGCATAAGCTTTAACTCCGTTGATATAGGTCTTGACGACGGCTCGATGGCAACAGAGCTCATCTCCTCAAGCGACCTTACCTCAGGTGTTGCTCTTAAGTCCGTGATAAGCTTCACCGACTGTGCCTTCGATTTACCCGATGCAAAGAGAGTATACGACGAAGCGACCCTTTTCCCCGTATCGGAGACGGTAGGTCTCGACCTCTCTTATTCGGTTTGCGGCGGCAGCCTGGCAATGACGTCCGAGAGATGGATAACCGTTGTTGAAAACGTAAATTCCGTCAGCTTCAAGAAGGACGGAAACGGAGATTATACCTCACTTATTATGCCTGCGTCGCATAAGTATCCGCTTGAGGGCACGTACCTCAGCGAAAACGGATACGTATCCTATGCCGCTGTGAGCGAGGAGAGCAATCTCGTAACCTATGAGTTCGCTGTCAGCGAGAATTCCACAAAATACGGCGTTATTCCCGATGAATACACCGATGGCACAAAGTATCCCTTCCTTCTCTTTAAGGACGGAAGCTTTGTTTCGGCTCATAGCACACTTTCAAGTGTTACATCAGCAGCCGAGACCGCTACCTCGGAAAAGGATAATGAAGGCTCTGAGGCTCAGATCCTCATGAGAGCAGATCACACGGCTACGAACACGGGCGCTATTGCTCACGACGTTTCTGTAGGAACTATCGTATTTGATCTTGGTGGTCATACTCTCAGAAGAGGCGGAAACGTTGTTGCCTCTCCTGAGCTTGACGCAAGTACTTCTCTTTATCACAAAACCACGATCGTATTCAAGAACGGACGCATTGAAGCTCTGAGCGGTAATTTGTTTGCCACTCAGGTGCTCTTCTCCACAAACGGTACTAAGTATTTTGACTTTGTCCTTGAAAACGTTACGCTTGCTGCCGCAGAGGGAGCGACCGAATTGAAGTCGTTCTGGGCAGTATGGCTTAACGACCACGTGGCTACTACGGTTGTAACCAATATCACTCTTCGTGATTGCACGATCGATCTCACAAATGCCCCTGCACGCCAAAAGAAAGTAAATCTCTTCGCTCTCGGTACGTCACAGACTAAGTTCAACCTCGTAGTAGAGGGCGGAACGATAATAGGCGACGGTACTTACATAAACCTTGCGTCAAAGGATTCGGCGGATACGTTTACCTTTAAACCGAATTCAAAGGGCGAATACATTAAGTTTATCCCTGACAGTGACAGCGCTACGCTTCCCACTGTAGACACCTTCGTGTTCGATGACGGAAAGTACAGAAGCTTCGTTAAGAACGAGACTACGGGTGAGTACGTTATGAGCGAGAGTGGAGTTGTCACTCCTTATGGAACTATTCCCCCAGAATATGCCGATGCCGAGGCTTATCCGTTCGTAATTTTTAAAGACGGTGAATGGAAAGGATCTTATGGAGCGTGGAACCCCGCAACTGTGGCTATTCCCACCTATGCCGGAGCAAAAAACAGTGAGGCAACTCTCCTTTTGCGCCGTGATTATATGAATACCGATTCGGATTGTAGTACTTCTGCTTTTAACCAAGTTCAAGGCACGATAACTATTGACCTTGGCGGATTTGCATTTACTCGCGGTAATAAAACGGTGTTCACTCTCGGTACGTTTAACGATACTTATTCTCAAAGAGTAGGTAATATCGTTATCAAGAACGGTAAGCTTCTTGCAAACGGTACATCGAGTACGTCCAGTGCTGTATTTTATAGCCAAACCAACACAAGCAATAAGCACACTAAGGTATGGAACGTTACCATAGAAGACGTATTTATAGGATTTGCCGAAGGAACAGCGCGAAATGCTCATATGTTCTGGGCGACTGCTACCAACTCGACAAAAACGACGCACGGAGCTACCACGAACGTTAAGTTCAACAACTGTACGTTCGATCTCGATACGAACAATCCGGGCAGCACGCCTCACTTGTTTGACTTCAAAGATGATCAGTCGAATAATCTTCTTGACTTCAAGGTAGAGATTAACGGCGGTAAAATCCTTAGTAATAATCTCTCCGGTACGGTGCTCTACGATCTTAACGATGGCGGTACGGATACTGTAACCTTCGGTACATATAACGGAGAATATACAAAGCTTATCACTACCACCACAGCGAAGGATGCATCTCACTATAACAAGGCTCTTCCTATGGCGAGTGGAAACGGATACTTCGTTGAGATGTCGGATGACGGAATCAACTCGGTATACATGCTTACAAGTCTTGTAACTCCTTACGGAACAGCTCCTACTACAGCAAAATATCTTTCGGCTGTTGACTACCCGTTCTTTATCTTTAAGGATGGCGCATTCGTCAGCGCTACGGGAACCTGGAAGGACGCTGTAAAGGCTGCGATGGAGCTTGTAGACGCGGCTTCCGATAAGGACTCTGAGGTGCAAATAGTACTTCGCCGTGATTATGACATTATCAAGTCGGTTGAAGGAAGCGTGAACTTCAATGAGGCGTACGGAACGATAGTAGCGGACCTCGGCGGATATACGGTTACCACCGTTGACGGATACTTCATAGACATATCCATTAAAAACGCAAGCGCAAATTATCTTGGATTCTCATCTCATCTCGTCGTAAGAAACGGCGTGCTCTTCAACATTCGCTCGACTCTTCCTTCGATAGGCTTCGGACATAGCGGAGCTTCATCAAACGGACAGAAGAAAACTCTTGCGTTTACGTTCGAAGAGGTTACCTTCAAGACGGTAAACTATTCGGTACTCAGAGACTGGGGACACGGTGCAGAAACCGGAATGAATCTTAATATCGTATTCGACGAGTGCGTATTTGACTTTGGCATTACCGATAAGGATACCACGATGTTCTACTTTGATTCCTCGAAAAAGAACGTTGTAACGAGCGTTAAATTCATTGGCGGTGAAATTAAAACCGACAAAAATGAAAGATACACTCTTATAAATTACGGCGAGGATGATAAGGTTGCATTCGTTAAGGGAGAAGACGGACAATATACGATTTTGTCGCAGCCCACTAAAAATTCAGCTCCCGCTCTTACCTTCCAAAACGATAAGGGCGCGCCCCTTACGCTTGTAAAGGATAAGACGAGCGGAAACTATACTATTTACAAGCTTGAAGAATATAAGTACTCTCCAAAGGTTAGCTTGACTCTTGATACAAATCTTATAATGAACGTCTACGTACCCGTTGAAAGTACACAGAAGTTTACATTTGACGGCAAAACGTATGAAAAACTTTCCGAGCTTGCAGAGAAAATCGTGGTTCTTGATGATGGAAAAGAATACTATCACGTAAGAGTTGCTCTTCCTGCGGCAGAGGCTGCAAGAAACGTTGTTCTTTCTGCAACGGTGAGCGTTGGTGATATAAGCTTTAACGGAACCTGGACTTTAACAGTTCCTAAATATGCAGCAAAGCTTGTTGAAGGCGGAAGTGATGTTGAAAAGCAGCTTGCGAAGGACGTTCTTGCATACGTTCAGGCGGCTTATAACTACTTCGTAGACTTCAACACCGAAGAGGAAATCGCAAGAGTTAATGCTCTTATCGATTCCATTCTTGCAATAGGCGGCGACTATGACGGCACACCCGTGTCAAGCGGTGTAACCAATACCGTAGCTCCCGTAATTGGCGTAACTCTCAATCTTGATGAAAATCCCACTATTCGCTTCTACGTTACCGACACTAAGGTTTCATTCTACGCAAACGGTAGAAAGCTCAGCACGGTAAGCGGTACAGATGCAAACGGCGCGTACGTTGAGCTTAACGTTTATGCATACGCCCTTGCTGAAACCATCACTTACGGCGAAGGCGGTAGCTATCATATCTCCGACTTCCTTGAAAAGTCCGCAGGTGAAGACCATGAAAACATCGTAGCGTGCTTTATTAAGTACGTGGAAAGCGCGGCTGATTACCGCAACGAAGCGTTGGGTAATTGATGAACAATGAATGATGAATAATTATGGTTGCTTTTTTCTCAAACTTCGTTTGGTTAAAAAAGCTTCGGATTTATTAAAATTCGGAATTCATAATTCGGAATAGAGATAGGAGAAAACTGAATGAAAAAGTATATTAATCCTGAGATTGAAGTTATAGAAGTTATGGCTTCGGATATTATAACAAGCTCTCCCGGAACTGAAACTCCTTGGTACGAGGAGAATGACGGCATTTGGGAAGTTAGCATCACCCCTTAAGATGATGTGATTACTCCGATGCAGTTTTGCAATTTGAAACAAAAGGAGTAAGTTGTTGCAAGTAACCGCGTAATCGTTTAAACGAACGGCGCAAAGCGAGTTAGATTCAGCTGTTTGCATTAAACCTTATTCATAAACGGTATTGCAAAAAAAAGAAATAGGGGCATTGTTAATGCAGTGCTCCTTTTTCGTTGAATTTCAAAAAATAAAAATACTACGTAAAGTTACTAAGTATATTGATATTTCAACGATAATGTGTTAGAATATAATAGTTATAGTATGTCAAAAGGGCGAAGCGTATTTTCGTGGCTAAAATTCGGCCGAGTAAAAAGCGCGAAAAGCTTTTAAACTATATTTTTTATTACAAACAAAAACCAAAGCAAACAAAGGAAAAGAAAAATGAATAAGCAGTACGGTCATTACATTGAAGGGTGCTCGGATTTCATTATAACCGAGCGCAATATTCCTCGAAATTGGTATAACTACCTTTGGAATGATAATTATATAACCTTCACCTCGCAGACCTCGGCGGGTGAAAGCTTTATGCAGGATAATCTCGGCAAAAGAATAAAGCTTGTGCGCGAGAGAGGATTTTTTGTAACCGAGGGAGAGGACAGCTGGGGAATCGGAGGTCTTCCCGTTAATGAAAAGGTGGATTCGTACAGTTGCGTTCATTCCAAGGGCGAAAGCGTTATATACACCGAGAAAAATGAGATTTTGTCGGAGGTAGGATTTATAGTTCCGAGAAATCTCAATGCAGAGCTTTGGCGCGTAAGCCTTGAAAATAAGAGCGACAAAGAAAGAACGCTGACCGCTATTGCCTTTTGCGATAGCGCTATAGATGCCGGTTACGGACGTCAGGGATATAATACGGAAGCCAATCACTTTGATAAGGATGTTAACGCTCTTTACATAATTAAGAACACTACTATGTGGGGAAAGCACGTGTCGGCTCATGGATTTATGACTATGTCCGAGAAATGCGACGGATTTGCGGGAGCTTATAACGCGATAATAGGACCTTACGGCTCGTTTGCCCATCCCGCGATAATTGACAACGGCGGATGTAACAATAGCATAGGATGCGGTGAAAAGTTAGCTTACGCTATGCAGAAGAGCATCACGTTAGCGCCCGGTGAGAAAAAAGAAATCGTATTTATGCTTGGTATAGCGTTCTCGTTTGACGAAATGAAGAGTATGGCTGAAACGGCGTCGCCCGAGTTCTATTATTCCGAAAGAGATGCCGCAAAGCAAAAGCTTTTGGAAGAAACCGATATGGTAAAAATCAACACGCCCGACGATATGCTCAACAATATGTTTGAATGGCTTAAGCATCAGTCGAATCTCGGCTCTCGGTGGGCAAGAGTAAGACACAACGGTTATCGAGATATAACGAGTGATACGGATTGCCTTGCGGCGATTAATCCCACACTTGCGCTCGAAAGATTCAAAAGAATTCTTTCGTATCAGTATTCGAACGGATATGCGCCGAGAACGTTTATAGACGGTCAAATCAGAGATAAGAATTTTGCCGATAACACCGTGTGGCTTACCTTTACTGCTTCTTCAATAGTCAAGGAGCTTGGCAAGAAGGAAATTCTGGATATAGAGGTTCCGTATAACGACGGAAGTGTTGGAACTATATACGAGCATCTTTATCGCTCGGTGGATTATCTTTATAACTTCAAGGGACTTCACGGACTCGTTAAGATCTGGGGGGGCGACTGGAATGACTGTATGGACAGAGCAGGACTTGAAGGAAAAGGTGTATCCGTGTGGCTTTCTATCGCTTGGTACAGAGCGAATAAGTTCTTCATAGAGCTTGCGGAAATATACGGAAAGGATGAAGATGCAAAGCTTGCCTACGAGCGCGGGGAAGAAATGCGTGACTTGATAGAGGAGTACGGCTGGGATGGAGAATATTACATAGATGCCATAAACGATAAAGGTGAGAAAATAGGCTCGAAGGAATGTGAAGAGGGAAAAATATTCCTCATTCCGCAGATATGGGCAGTATTTTCGGGAGTTTCAAGAGAAGGAAGAGAAATAACCGCTATGGATTCGGTTGAAAAATATCTCTCCGATCCTCTCGGAACTGTTATTTCATATCCTCCTTATACGAAGTGGAATGGCGGTGTAGGTGCGGTTACAAACAAACACGCAGGCATACATGAGAACGGTGGAGTTTATCTTCACACGATAGCGTGGAAGATAGCGGCAGATGCAATGATGAAGCGCGCGGATAAGGTTGAAGAGGGAATTGAAACTATTTTGCCGTTTAGAAACAAGGTTGTAGACGGCAGAGCAGAGCCCTATATCATGTGCAATTCATATTTCGGTAAGCAGACAGGATACAGATACGGCACGCCCGGTCAGAGCTGGAGAACAGCAGCAGGTCAGTGGTTCCAAAAGGCTATGGTTAACTACGTGTTCGGACTTCAGCCCGAAATGGCAGGACTTAAGATAGATCCGTGTCTTCCTCCTTCTTGGAAGACCGCTTCGATTGACAAGGAGTTCAGAGGCGCAAATTATCACATAAAATTTAAAAACGGCGGTACGCGTGTGAAGAAAATCCTCGTTAACGGCGCGGAAATCGAAGGAGATATTCTTCCGTTAGTAAGCGGCGACGTTGACGTTCTTGTAGTCACGGAATAATTGTTTTTTCTATAGCAAAAGTTTCAAACGAATAAAATAATAGGGCTATTTGCAAACAAACGTTAGCAAATAGCCCTATTTTATGCTAAGAATAATCGGATTTATATGATCAAAAGCGAGAAGAGTGTCATGATTATAAGGAAACTAAAGTTGAACGCGGAGAAGACGAGAATGTATTTCCAGGCCTTGCCTTTGTTGTGCTGAACGTATTCCTTGAAGGTTATAAGACTAGCAAGTGAGGATATTAGAGTTCCGCAACCACCTATGTTTACACCTAATAAAAGCTCTTTATAGTTATCGGTGAACTGCGAGAGAAGTATTGCGGTTGGAACGTTACTCATAAACTGGCAAGAGAGCGCGCTGACGAGAAGTGTGCTTTTGTCAAGAAGTGAGGCAAAAAGCTCTCTTACGGCATCAATGCGAGCCATATTTCCGGAGAAGATAAAGAAGAATACGAAGGTAAGCAAAAGACCGTAATCAACGTCAAGAAGTGCGCGTCTATCCATGATGAGAATTACCACGGGTATAATAATAAGTGCGAGTTGATAGGGAATTATGCGGAATACGCAAATTATGGCGAATGCGAAAAGAACGAGATAAATTGAGGTTTTGATTTTTGGAAGACGTCTTTCAACACCTGAGAATTCGAGCGGCTCGGGTTTTATGAAGAATATAACCGAAAGAGTAATCATTAAAACCGCGAGAATAAACGGCGGAAGCATTATAAGAACGAATTCACCGTCGGGAATGTTAAATTTTGAGTAGAGATAGAGATTTTGCGGATTTCCAAATGGTGTCAGCATTCCTCCGAGATTTGCCGCGATGTTCTGCAAAATGAAGGTAACACACATATATTTTTCTTTTTTCGTTGATATAAGAACGAAATAACCAAGAGGTAAAAACGTAAGAAGAGCCATATCGTTTGCGATGAGCATTGAGCCTATAAAGGTTATGTAGACGAGCGCAAGCACCGCAATTCTTGCGTTTGTAAAGTGCTTAACTATTTTTTCTGCGAGAGTGTAGAAAAATCTGACGTTTCTTAAGGCGCATACGACCGCCAAAACAGTGAAAAGACAGGTGAGCGTTTTAAAGTCGAAGTATTCCAAATATTTTTCGTCGGGCGGTATTATAAATGCGGTTATTACTGCGAGAAGCGCCGCTATAAGCATAACAACGTTGGTTCTTGCAAAGGCTATTATTCGTTTCATGTGCGCTCCTTTTTGATTTGAAAATTTATACCACATAGATTTTACTCCTATGTTGAGGCAATGTCAACGCTTTTTGAAAATATTTTTGCGAAAATTCAGTACGCGCTTGATTAACATATATGCAGATGCGGCGAAAGCGATACAATAATATAAAATGGTAGTAAGCTTTTTCGAAAAATAGCGGTGTTATTGAAAATAAAGATACGAATTGGCGTTTGTTTTTTTAATTTTTAAATTTCGTAAAATACTTGACTATTCGTGTTGGTTGTGATATAATGAGATAGTTGAATATTATAATGGCGGAGTGTGCGTTATTTTTCAACTTATGAAATAGTTTAAAATAAAAAATAAATAAAAGAGGTATTAAAAATGAAAAAATTGGATTTGACCAAGTATGGCATTTCGGGCACTACCGAAATCGTACACAATCCCTCTTACGAGGATCTTTTCGCAGCAGAGACCGATCCCACTCTCGAAGGCTTTGAGAAGGGTCAGGTAACCGAGCTTGGCGCGGTTAACGTTATGACCGGTATCTACACCGGACGTTCTCCCCAGGATAAGTTCATCGTAATGGATGACACTTCTAAGGACACTGTTTGGTGGACTTCCCCCGAGTTCAAGAATGACAACAAGCCCGCTTCTGTTGAGGCATGGAATACCTGCAAGAAGCTCGCTATGGATCAGCTTTCCGGCAAGAAGCTTTACGTAATGGATTTGTTCTGCGGAACCAACAAGGATAGCAGAATGGCTATTCGTTTCGTTATGGAAGTTGCATGGCAGGCTCACTTCGTAAAGAATATGTTCATCACTCCCACTGCTGAGGAGCTTGAGAACTTCGAGCCCGATTTCATTGTTTACAATGCATCTAAAGCAAAGGTTGAGAACTACAAGGAGCTTGGACTTAACTCCGAGACCGCTGTTCTCTTCAACCTCACCTCTCGCGAGCAGGTTATCCTTAACACCTGGTACGGCGGTGAGATGAAGAAGGGTATGTTCTCCATGATGAACTACTACCTTCCTCTTAACGGCATGGCTTCCATGCACTGCTCTGCAAACACCGATATGAACGGTGATAACACTGCGCTCTTCTTCGGACTTTCCGGTACCGGTAAGACCACTCTTTCCACCGACCCCAAGCGTCTTCTTATAGGCGATGACGAGCACGGCTGGGATGACGAAGGCGTATTCAACTTCGAGGGCGGATGCTACGCAAAGGTTATCAACCTTGACAAGGATTCCGAGCCCGACATCTACAAGGCAATCAAGAGAAACGCTCTTCTTGAGAACGTTACCGTTGACGAGAACGGCGTATGCAACTTCGCTGACGATTCCGTAACCGAGAACACTCGTGTTTCCTATCCCATCGACCACATCGAGAAGATCGTTCGTCCCGTTTCCAAGGGTCCTGATGCAAAGAACGTAATCTTCCTTTCTGCAGACGCTTTTGGCGTTCTTCCTCCTGTTTCCATCCTTACTCCCGAGCAGGCTCAGTACTACTTCCTTTCCGGATTCACCTCTAAGCTTGCAGGAACCGAGCGTGGAATCACCGAGCCCACTCCTACCTTCTCTGCTTGCTTTGGCGCAGCATTCCTTGAGCTTCACCCCACCAAGTACGGTGAAGAGCTCGTTAAGAAGATGGAGAAGTCCGGCGCAAAGGCTTACCTTGTAAACACCGGTTGGAACGGAACCGGCAAGCGTATCTCCATTAAGGATACTCGTGGAATCATCGACGCTATTCTCGACGGTTCTATCCTTAAGGCTGATACCAAGGAAATTCCTTTCTTCAACCTTTCTGTTCCTACTGCTCTTCCCGGAGTTGACAGCGGCATTCTCGATCCCAGAGATACCTACGCTGATGCTTCCGAGTGGGATGCAAAGGCAAAGGACCTCGCTGCTCGTTTCGTAAAGAACTTCGATAAGTATACCGGCAACGAAGCAGGTAAGGCTCTCGTTGAAGCAGGCCCCAAGGCTTAATTGCTAAAAACACGAATAATAGGATAAAATCCTTTTAAACGTCATAAAAAGTAAAAGAGAGAACAAATCGGAAAATAATCCGAAATGTTCTCTCTTTTTGCTTCGTGTTTTGCTTTGTGCGCTCTACACGAAATTTTTAGGATATAGGATATAAATTTATAAAGAAAGGGTTGCCCAAAACGGCAATACGAATTACTATATGGTATACAGTGAATGGCTGAATTTTTGGCTTGATAATTATATTAAATCTTCGCTTAAACAGAAGACATATCTGTGCTATTTAGAGATCGTACAAAAGCATATTGGAGTGCGATTCGATGCTTATGTTATTGACGAGTTAACACCGATGATTTTTCAACAATTTGTCGCAGAGCTTTTAACATCGGGAAATTTAAAAACCGGAAATGGCTTATCTGCAAGTACGGTTAATGCGGAGATAACCGTAATTCAAAACTCTTTGCAGACAGCGTATAATCTCGGATATATCAAAAATGAAATTGCTGGCAAAATCAAACGACCGAAATATAAAGAAAAACAGGTATCTTGCTTTACCCTCGCGGAGCAAAAAACAATAGAGCAGGAGATATTGAAAAGTAACAAGCCGAAAATGAAAGGAATTTTGATATGTCTTTACATGGGATTGCGTATAGGTGAGCTTTTGGCGCTTGAATGGACTGACATTGATTTTGAAAAAGGAGAATTGTCGGTGACAAAGACTTGTTTTGACGGAAAAAATAAAAACGGTGTGTTTTGCAGAATTACAAATACACCTAAAACCGACACCTCTATACGAATGATTCCTATTCCCAAAAAGCTCGTACTTATACTGAAAGATATGAAAAAGGTTAGCAAAAACCAATATGTCATATCAAATAGCGAGAAAACTTTGGCGGTGCGCTCATATCAGCGTAGTTTCGAACGGTTGTTGAAAAAGCTCGGTATCCCGCATCGCGGCTTTCACTCACTTAGGCATACTTTCGCTACGCGTGCTTTGGAAGTCGGTGTGGACGTGAAAACATTATCCGAAATTTTAGGTCATAAAAACGCAAATGTCACATTGCAACGATACGCACATTCTATGATTGAACACAAAAGAGATATGATGAATCAAATTGGAAAACTTCTATAAATAAAACCCATCTAATAGCATAATAGATGGGCTTAATCGTGATTTCATTATAGCATAATAAAATCAAAAAATCAATATATTGCTGTTTTTTCTGTAAGAACAGGAAGAAAAATGCAATTAAAACCTTTTTAGTCATATAATATTTTGTATAGTGTACGCCTATTATGCTATTAGGCGTACAGAAATCGAGTAACAAAAAATTCATCTGTTTAGGAGGCAAAAATATGTCCAAACTCAAACTCATTTCAATTATTTTCGTCTTGCTTTTAGGGGTTTTGCTAATATCTTCGTGTAGTGTTGATAATAGTCAAAATGACGATGCAAATAACCTCGACGACGCGGTGGTTAAAAAATACACCGTGGTATTCAAAGACTATGATGGTACAACTCTTAACACACAATCTGTAAAGGAAGGTACGGCTGCAATTGCACCCCAAAACCCTACAAGAGAGGGATATGAATTTACGGGTTGGGATAAGAGTTTTGACAACGTGACTTCCGATATTACGGTAACAGCGACTTATAAAAAAATATCTACCGAACCACAGTTTGTTGTGTCGAGTAAGGATGCTAAACGTGGAGATACGGTTGAAGTTAACGTCGCATTAAAAAACAATCCCGGCATTGCATCCATAATTCTGTCTGTGGCATTTGACAGTGATGTCTTGGCATTGACAGAGGTCATCTATAACGATTCTATAAGCGGTCAGACTGTGCAGCCGCAGAATATGAATAGCCCCATTAATCTTTATTGGATCAATGGTTTTGCCGACGAAGAAGGCGATTTTGTTTTGGCAACTCTTAAATTTACTGTAAAGAGTGATGCAGAGCTTGCTGACTATAATATTACGTTGAGCTACAATGCAGATAATGTTTACAACATTTCCGAAACCAATCTGCCGTTTGAAATCGTGAACGGTAAAATTACGGTTAAACAATAAGGGAGGGGATTTTATGAAAATAAAGAACAGAGTAATAAGTCTGTTTCTGTCGGTGGTTCTGTTTGCGTCAGTATTCGCTGTATTTCCGCCAATTGAGGTAGGTGCGGCAGAAATCATTGACGATATACCGAAATTAACATCGCCTAGTGTTGGAACACTGAAATATTTAAGCAGTACCTCTAAATATGCATATGCCAAAGAGTCTATTACTCCCGAGTCAAATTTTAAATTGAGATGGAATGACGTTACTGATTACTATACTGTATATGTCAAAGCATTGGATAATGATCCAAATCCTGGAGATGCAGAAGACGGTGAATTGTTGTATAACAAACAATCAAGCGATGGCTTTAGTAATAATTATCTAACGATTTCTAAAAGCAATTTAGAAGATTGTGTGGGCAAATATATTAAAGTATCAATTCAAGGAAAAAACAGCAACGGTGATAACACTGTAAGATGTGATTATTATATATATGTTGATGAAGAGCCTGAAATAGAAGAACCAAAAGCGGGATTTAATTTCTCTTCTTTTTGGTATAGTGAGAAAATTGA
This sequence comes from Eubacteriales bacterium, assembly GCA_045660185.1. Taxonomy (GTDB): domain Bacteria; phylum Bacillota; class Clostridia; order Oscillospirales; family CAG-272; genus UBA1740. Next base: position 24,984 of record JAZRDI010000091.1, read on the forward strand.
ATTAGGCGAAAACCTTGAATGGGGTGGTGTGGTAGATGTTGATAACGATGATTGGGATATCGTTGATGTTTCTATTTCGGTCAAACATCCTAATGGATCAGCCGTTTACTATCGTGCGACAGATATTTGGGATTGGTACTATAAAACTCAAAAAATACAGGAAGGTAGTATTCCCACAAATACAATTGCACCCGAAGGACAACATCCAAACAATAGCGGTGGATATTACAAAGTCGATGATTTTATCATTGACGAGCCGGGAATATACGAACTGTATGTAAATATGTATGCCAAAAATGGCACTTTAGAGGATTTTGAAAGTAAAAAATATGAATTTGAAGTTTTGCCCTCATCTATACCGGAAATTTTAGATATAAGCGTTTCTTCCAATCCTGTCTCAGTAGCCGAAGAATTCACGATCACTGTAAAGACTAATGCAAGCGCACATGGTGTTGTTTTATATTGTGATAACGAAAACTGGGAGATAGGAAAAAGAACTAATAAAGCCTCTTCTAACATCTATACTTTTACTTACAAATTCGAAAAAACAAACAAGACGGATTTAGACGGATATGATGTTACCAACACGAGAAAAATATTTGCATATCCTTATGATAGTGCCGGTAACATTGTAACCGCTTCTGAAAGCATGGGTGACTACAATATCATAGTTAATCCGGCTGAATATACGTTCTCGGATTTTGAAGTTCATGATTGTGTTACAGTAATCGGCAATTCTGTGACAATTACTTGGGAAAGCGTTAGCGCTCAAAATGGTGCAACTGTTTATTATAATCTCTGGATTGATAATGAAATTGTTGCAGAAAATTTGACATCAAACAGTTATGTTTTGAGCGAAGCGCAGGTTCAGAAGTTAGGCGTTGGTGCATACGGTATTATGGTTATGGTTTCTGCAGAGCAATGTCGAATGAAACAAAGCATAGGTGGATTGACTATTAAAGCGGATCCGAATGTAAATGTATATCCCGGTGACGTAAATGGCGACGGCAGAACCGACGCTATTGATGTAACTAAGTTGAAAAAATATTTGGCAAATTACGATGAAACCAATCCGGCAAAACAATCTTACGTGAATCCCATTGGTGCAGACGTGAATGGAGACGGCAAAATAAATGGTAAAGATTTGAGCGCGCTCTATGTAAAATTGGAAAACGAGAACATCAAACCTCCCGAACCTGAGCCTGAACCCGATATTCCTTCAACACTTCCGGTGGTAAAGCATACATATACGGTTAATGTTCCGCTTGATAAAGCTGATTTGAAGGCAACAACAGGAAGAACCATTTATTTGATGCCGAAATACGGATATGTAAAATTAGTTGCATATGATGAAACCGGTAAAGAGGTAAAATTGAGTCAAGCCGGAATTACGATAGATATATCTAACGCCAATGGTATTGTAACTTTTGATGGCTTTACATTAAAAGCTGTTAAAGGCGGCTATGGTGTTATTAGCTACACTCAGGCAGTTAATGGCAAAAAAACAACTACCGAAATAGCTATTCACGTTGGAGAAGCAAGTGCTTCAAGTTCAAAGTGGCCATCTTCTTATCAATATACAAAAGATGATTATGAATACGTTTCTATTTGTTTAGATTTGCTTTACTCCTTAAACTCTGCTGATGTTCCTAACTACAATGAATTGGAAATGGGGTTGGGAGATACAATTCTTGAAGGCATGGGAGATTGGAAAGATAGGCTGAGCAATATTTTGCAAAATGAATGGAACTTTGAAACTCAGATAATCAAAGAATCGATAGCACTTTTTATTGATTATTATGCTGACGAATTAGAAAGCATAGTGAAAGAAAATAATGAGATTGCAAAAAAAGACGCAGATAACATAACAGATTTATTAGAGGAAATATATCGTGCGAGTGATGAAGTTGATAAAAGTATCGGTGGAGTTGTTGACCTCATAGGTGCAATCTCAGATATGAGAGAAACTCAAGTTACTATTGAAAAAATTGCCAGACTACAGGCTCAAGTGGAATGGATGTACGAAAATGGGACCTTAAAGAAAATGTTTGACTCGTCGCCAAGGCTCAAAGCATATCAAGTATCTAAGGAGATTAGCTTAAGACAACTTACAGAAAAGCTTTCAAACACAAAAAAAATCAGCGGACGTCTTGATATTGATGTTGTCGGCGTAGGATTAGATTTCTTTAAAGGTATTGTTTATATAAGTAACGATTATTCTAATAACATCAAGTTGCTGGAAATGCTAAAAAAGCAAATTGTTTCGGAAGTTGATGCTAACAGTCCTGAAATGGAAGCAATTGTTGAATTGATTGATGAATATAATAATAAAGCATTGACAGCAATGGATGAATTTTTGGCAAGCTTAGTTATCAATGGGTTTGAGTCCACTATTTTGAAGCATCCTGCATTCGCAATTTTTGATTTGGCAACATTGATTGTAAATGAAATCAATCATACCGAAGAAAAAACCAACTTGAGAAATCTAATTTTTTATCATACAGCAATTGGCGGAGTAATAGATAATGCATCGCTAAAAATGTATAGCGAAGGGGTATTTTCAACAACACTTGATGATATCAAATTTGCATCAAACATATATTTGTATTTGTTGATTTTTGAAAACGAGATAGCATTAACAGCTGTTGATAAAGAAAATGTTGAAAAAGTAAATGCGGAAATTGCAGAGATTAAATCTATGTTTGAGCATTATTTGAATTACTGCATTCTTACATCGGTTTAATGATTGGAGAAAACAAGATGAAAAAGATTATATCATTTTTGATTGCACTAACTCTTATCTTGCAAGTTGGTATATTAAGCATACCTGTTAATGCAGCAAGTTCATCGGTTGCAAATTTAGAAGTTTCAACAGAAAACGTTTTTGCAGGGGACGCAGTATATGTGACAGTGTCTTTGACTTCTAATCCAGGGCTTACATATGTCAAATTGAAAGTATCTTATGATACCAATGCGCTCACCTTGTTCGGGGTACAAAATGGAGAAATCATCAATGATTTGACGCGTGGAAATTCGTATGTATGGTCTGCTACCGAAACTACAACAGCAACGGGAACATTTGCAACATTGATATTCTTTGTTTCTGAAGACGCTTCTGCAGGGACATATCCGGTGACAATAACCTGCGTTGAAGCATATAACAACGAGAGTAATGTTTATGTAAATATCCAAAACGGAAGTGTTATTGTAAACGCCGAGGAGTGTGTTCATGATATGGAGTCCATATCATATAAAGCTCCAACTTGTGAAACTACAGGTTTTCGTGTACTGAAATGTACAAAATGCGATTATTCAGAAACTGTTACTTTTGACGAAATTGATTGCGAAGCTGAAAACGAAGCAGACTGTATCAATGATGCAGAATGCAAATACTGTGGAGACGTTTTAGAACTCGCATACGGTCACAAATACAGAACACAAGTGATTGAGTCTGCACCAACAGAAGAAGGATATACACTTTATACTTGTATGCGTTGCGGTGACTCATATCAAGATAATGTTTTACCGCCAGACGATAATCCGGATATAGTTCCCGTTACCGGAATCACGTTAAGCGAAAGCGATGTAGCTTTAAATGTTGGTGATACCAAGATTGTTCAATTCGACGTTAAACCAGAAAATGCAACCGATTGCTCGGTTGTTTGGACTGTTAGTGATCCATCTGTTGTTGAAATTCATGAATCTACTGACAAAAAATATATAAATATAGTTGCTATTTCCAATGGTACAGCAACCATTACAGGCACAACGACTGATGGCGGTTTTGTAGCGCAATGCGTCGTTGTAGTTGGAGAAAAAACGATTGTAGGTTACAAATGGTACGCGAATACACTGCGACATAAGGTTCTATATTCGGATGGTACTTATGATATGGAGGATTGCGCGCCTGTAGATTGTATATGCGGACGTCAGTATAATAATCCTAATCCGCCTACGCCGCCTACCTCTGATACAACAGCCACTATTGTTGTTGATTCAAAAGAGGCTGCTTCTGGTGGAAGTGTTAAGGTTAAGATAAAGTTGACAGATAATCCCGGGCTTACTTCTATTGTTCTTAAGGTATCATACGATCAATCTTTGTTGACTTTAACTAATGTAGAATACAACGCTTCTATGGGAGGTCAAATGGTACCTCCGGCATCGTTAACCGATCCCGTAACGCTTTATTGGGTGAACGGATTTGAAAATTGTTATGAAAACGGAGATTTTGCTACGTTAACATTCAACGTTTCTAAATCTGCAAAAGTAGGCGATGTTGCAAACGTACTTGTAACATACAATGCAGATGATGTTTTCAGCATCAACGATGAGAACGTAAATCTTGATATTACTGACGGAAAAATTACAGTTATCGATTACGTTCCCGGAGATATTAACGGTGACGGAGTGCTTAATAACAAGGACGTTACACGTTTTATGCAATATAATGCGGGGTGGGACGTTGAAGTTAATATAGCCGCGCTTGATGTTAACGGCGACGGTGTTGTTAATAACAAAGATGTAACAAGGCTTATGCAATATAACGCCGGTTGGGATGTTGAAATTTATTAAAAACACTAAAATCCTTTTAAACGTCATAAAAGAAAAAGAGAGAACAAATCGGAAAAAACAATCCGAAATGTTCTCTCTTTTCTACTATCCGTAGACTTGTTTTTTAAAAATCCACGCTTGGTGTCAACTAAAAGTGGGTTGACTTTTTCGAAAAAAGCTGTATAATGGAAGCATAAGAGCGTATTTGGAGGTGGACGTATGTCTTTCTACAATGATGATATAAGCATAGGCGCGAACATTGCGCGCCGAACACAGGCATTGATCTTTCCAAAATCGATCCACAGCTTAAAATCAGCGCACTCGGCAGAATCGGCAACGATGAAGACGGCAGATACGTAATGAATGAAATGCGCTCCAACGGAATGGACGTTAGCGGAGTTGTTGTGTCCGATGAATTTTGAACGGGTTTTTCCGACGTTATGAGTATCAAAAGCACAGGAGAGAGAACCTTTTTCCATCATAGAGGCGCAAACGGTCAGTTTTCTCCGAAGGACGTAAGTATTCCGCTTCTTAACTGCAAGATGCTGCATATCGATTATATTTCGTTATAAAACAATATCTAAATAAAAATCCCCTTTAGCTACGCCAAACCGGTCGTAATAAGGTAGCTTAAAGGGGGACTTTTTGTTTTTTTAAAAATTCTGTCGAATAGCTATTCGTCTGTGTTACTGTTTGCATTTATTAATCGAGGTTGCTTTCTAACGTCATTCAAATTTAATATTTCCCGTATTTGTTTTGATTTCGCATCTCCCGCCGATGGATTCGCCGATTGCAGTTTTTGGGAGTTCAGTTTTACCCGTATTAGTGCAAACTTCAAAAACAGTGTTAGAGGAAAGTTTACCACAGACCTTTGCCGTATTGGTTTTACGAAAATTTCGGGGGCAGAGCAATCGTTTAATAAAACCTTTCCGGTGTTGCGCTTGATTGAAATGCTTTCTTTTGTAACTATTCGCTTTGGTTTTTATCAACGGATAGGCAAAATATACCGTCATCATTCAACAATTTATCAATTTTAGCAATAGCTGTTGCCTTGTTATCAAAGTGTATCATTTCGAGGGACGAGTATATGAGATCAAATGTTTTGTAAAATGATTGGCTGTTAAAATCAGCACATACAAAAGAAATGTTTCTGTACTATTTCAGGTTTTCTTTTGCTCGTCCGAGGGCTTTTGGAGAAATGTTAATGCTTGTTAACTTTAAGCAACACGGAGCCACTTAAACGGCAAGTCTTCCCATACAGATTCCGATTTTCAAAACCGATTTATTCCAGGTAAGTTTCATCGCCTCTAAAAATAGCTCGCTATCCCATTTACTCATATTTTCTTGTAAAACGGGGGTGAACGCGGAAGGAATCGTATTGTTCTTCTATCAACAAATCATAATGGTCAATTACATCCATAGCAACTACCTACGTCAATTTTTTCTTCAAGGCAGCCTTGTATTTTGCACTGTCGTAGCGGTTGCGTGAAAAGCGGTCAAGCTTCCAAACTATGACTACGTCAAAGGTCTTCTTCGCGCTATCACGTATCATACGCTGAAATTCGGGGCGGTTGTCGGTTTTTGCGGAAACAGCTCTGTCTATGTAGTGCCCAACTATAACGATGCCGTTTTTCTCGGCAAAAGCAGTATTTTCGGGAATCTGCCCCTCAATCGACTCCTCACGCGGATTGTCCGATGAATATCTGGCGTAAATTACACCTGTCATATACCTGCTACCTTTCTAAAATTTGTGGTTTGATTGTAGCATAAACTTCTCTGATATTCAAGTCTTTTTAACGACTTATTTTCCCAAAACACCTCATTTTTGGCATGATGTGCACGTCTGGGTACATCTCGAAGTGAAAATTTGGCAAAGTGCAAAATTTGAGCTGCCTTAAACAAAGAAGAGGACGATGAAAAAATGGGTAGTAATTGAATTCTTCAAAAAAATATGATATAATTAATAAATACGACAGATTCTCTAATGCTTTACCAAATCTTAATCACGTCCGTGATATAATTAATACTGACAAACAAGACTAGAAGAAGGAGGTATCTATGAAAAAAGCAATCCGAAAGCATATAGTGGATATTGTACTTACCGTGTTGATTTTGGCTGCTTCCTTCGGTATCAGTTTATTATTTCAAAGGTTTGAGGTATCAGAGCAGATCACAACGCTATTTGCTTTTTCTGTTCTCCTTATATCGCTTATAACCGACGGATATCTATACGGCGTTATATCTGCTATAGCAAGCGTTTTTATTATCAACTATACCTTTACGTATCCCTATTTTAATATGGATTTTTCTGCTTCGTCAAGCATTATATCGGCAATCATTATGCTGATTATTGCCGTTCTGACGAGTGCGTTCACCACGAGAATGAAGGAGTGGCAGAGAGTCAAGGCAGAGAGCGAAAAGGAGCGAATGAGAGCGAATTTGCTTCGCGCGGTATCTCACGACCTACGCACTCCGCTTACGACGATATACGGAGCAAGCTCGTCGATAATCGAAAACTACGATAAGCTGAACGATAAACAGAAATTGCAAATGGCGAGCGGAATCAAGGAGGATTCTGAGTGGCTTATCCGAATGGTTGAAAATCTGCTTTCCATCACCCGAATTGACAGCGGCTCGGTAGAGCTTATCAAAACGCCGACGGTGCTGGACGAGCTTATCGACTCGGTGATTCTGAAATTCAAGAAAAGATATCCCGAGCTTTGCGTCGAGCTTGATATTCCAAACGACGTGGTTATAATCCCAATGGATGCAATACTTATCGAGCAGGTCATTATCAACATTCTTGAAAATGCGATACATCACGCAGAGGGCTTTACGAGATTATCGTTACACGTATTCACGATTGACGACAAGGCGATATTTGAGATAAGCGACAACGGCTGCGGAATTCCAAGCGACAGGCTTGACCGTATATTTATGGGGTACAACGACAAGGCAGAAAACGCCTCGGATACGCAAGCGCGCAACGCAGGAATCGGACTTTCCGTATGTGCTACGATTCTCAAAGCGCACGGCGGTGATATTACTGCCGAAAACGCCAAGGGTGGCGGTGCAGTATTCAGATTTTCACTAACGACGGAGGACGCTTCGGATGAATAAAAACAAATATAAGATTCTTCTCGTAGAGGATGAAGGAAATATACTGAATTTCGTCACGGCGCTTCTTGAAGCAAACGAGTATCAAGTAATATCTGCAAGGACCTGCGGAATGGCAAAAACGATGTACGCTTCCCACATTCCCGACCTCGTTATTCTCGACCTCGGGTTGCCCGACAAGGACGGTGGCACTGTTCTTAGCGACATCAGGACCAAGGATCTTACGCCTGTTATCGTTCTTTCCGCAAGAAGCGAGGAGCGCGAAAAGGTGAAAATGCTCGATATGGGTGCATACGACTATATTACCAAGCCCTTTGGCTCTGAGGAGCTGCTCGCCCGTGTGAGAAGTGCGCTTAGAAACAGCAGGCACAGCGCAAGCGAGGGTCATCTTCCGGGAAGAAAATTTACCGTAGGCGAGCTCGTCATTGACTACGATGCCCGTCGGGTGTGTATTGCAGGAGAAGAAATCAAGCTGACACAGACCGAGTATAATATCGTGGCGTTCTTATCCGAAAATTGCGGAAAAATGATGACCTACGCCGCCATCATCAAGGCGGTATGGCGAGAGTATCCCGACGATGCGAGCGTCAAGAAGCTTCAAGTAAATATGGCGAATATCCGAAAGAAATTCGGTGCTTATCCCGGGGAGGCAAGCTATATTACCAACGAGCTCGGCGTAGGATACAGAATGAATAGTTAACCTAAAATGCGACGGATGATAGTAAAATATCATGCCGTCGCATTTTGTCTTTGCCGCGCCTTTGCCAAAAATATGATAATATATCGTGGGGTTAGCCCACGTATATCTCATAAGGAGAGTTCTTATGTCAGGAAGTGAAGTTTTACAACTAATCGAGAGTCTTATCTGGCTTCTTGCAGGCGTCGGAGTGTTCATCGTAGGTATGAACTTTATGAGCGACGCGCTGGAAAAAAGCGCAGGCGGCGGAATGAAGCGAATGCTTGAGAAAATCAGCAATAACCGCTTCTCAGGTGTTGGAATCGGCGCAGGCGTTACCGCAATTATTCAAAGCTCGTCAGCCACATCGGTTATGGTAATCGGTCTTGTAAATGCCGGAGTTATGACGCTTATGCAGGCAACGCCGATCATTATGGGTGCAAATATCGGTACGACGATCACGGGCGTGCTCGTTGCCCTGAAAAACGATTACTTCAATATGCTTATGTATCTCTCTGCCTTTGCGGGAGTTATGATGGGCCTCTTCAAAAACGAGAAAATCAAAATTCCAGGTCTGCTTTGCTCGGGTCTTGGACTTATATTCGTAGGACTTGAGGTTATGAGCAGCGAGCAGGCTTTCGGAAATCCTTTGGTAGAGGATTTGTTTACTAACGTATTCAAAGCTATTGATTTCCCTCTCCTCTTGATACTCGTCGGCGTTATTTTTACTGCTCTGATTCAAAGCTCGTCGGCGGCAACGGGCGTCGTTATCACGATGGTTGGCACGGGGGTGCTGCCTCTTGATCTTGCACTGTTTATCGTGCTCGGTGCAAACATCGGTACTTGCGTGACCGCATTGCTCGCATCGGTCGGCGCAAACGCAAACTCCAAGAGAATTGCCTTGATACATTTTACCTTCAACGTAATCGGAACGGTACTGTTTACCGTGCTTATATGGATATTCAAGGAGCCTGCGGTGAATTTGCTCGTATCTCTGTTCCCGGGAAGCGATCCTATGTCGCTTCAAATGAGAGTATCGGTATTCCACGTTATCTTTAACGTTACCACCACGCTCCTGCTTCTCCCATTCGTCAAGCATCTGGTTAAGTACTCCTGCATTGTTATCAAGGAAAAGAAAGAGGCGAAAGAAGCGCTCACTCTCAAATACGTTGACGATAGACTTCTTACCACGCCTCCTATTGCCTTAATGCAGGTCAAAAAGGAAATGGATTATATGCTCGGCTTGGTTGAGGAAAACGCTATACACGCCTTCGTTGCAATGGATAAGTCCTCGTCAGAGTACGATGCGCGTATACGGAATAACGAGGAAATTATTGATTTCACGAACGGTGCTCTTACGAAATTCCTAATCAAGCTATCAGCAAACGCCTCTCAAAGCGACGAGAGAGTTATCGGCTCGTACTTCCACGTGCTTAACGACCTTGAACGAATTGGCGACCACGCCGAGAACTTCCACGAGATCGGTATGGAAATGATTGAAAAAAGGATCAGCTTCTCGGAAAAGGCTCAAAGCGAGATTTTATCTATGCGTGAGAGCATTATGCAAATGTTCTATATTGCTAAAGACGCATTTGAGAATCTGAACAAGGAGCAGCTACCCGTCCTTGCAAAACTGGAGGATGGCGTGGACGTCAAGAAAAAATCTCTCATTGCCAGCCACTTTGCAAGACTTGCCGAGGGAAACTGCAATATTGACGTGAGCCCTTATTACTCCTCCGTCGTAGTAGGACTTGAGCGTGTAGCCGACCATCTCGTTAACGTCGGATACAGTATTATAAACCCGATAGGCTCGGAAAAAGAAAATTGAAAGGAATATAATTATGTATATAGCTTTAGCTTTATTTGCCATAACCTACGTATTGATGCTGATATTCAGCAAGTATAGACCGTATATCGCACTTGCTTCGGGACTTATATTTATCGTGACGGGAATGCTCCCACTCTCGAGCGTTTTGGGAACTATTGACTTCAACGTTTTACTTATGATTGCAGGAACTATGGGAATCGTTTCGCTATTTATCGAAAGCAAAATGCCCGAGCTTCTTGCCGACTTGATAATGGAAAAAGTCCCGAACGTACAGTGGGCGGCGGTTGCAATGGCGCTCTTTGCAGGTATTATTTCCGCATTCGTGGATAACGTTGCGACCGTTCTTATGATTGCTCCCGTTGCTCTTGAAATTTGCAAGAAGCTCAAAACCAATCCCGTTCCGTTCATTATAGCTGTTGCGGTATCCTCTAATTTGCAGGGTGCTGCAACCCTCGTTGGTGATACCACCGCGATTATGCTTGGATCGGCACTTGATATGAGTTTTACCGACTTCTTCTGGTATAAGGGCAAACCCGGTATGTTCTT
>JAZRDI010000092.1:0-18753 GCA_045660185.1 Eubacteriales bacterium
TCTTACTACGCTTATGCAACCTCAACCGGCAATGCAAATCTCGTTGCAGTCGTTGAAGCGCTTATGAAGTATTCTGCAAGCGCAACCGATTACAGACTTTCGGTAATCGGAAAGTGATAATAGCAAAGACCTATAAAAATAAAAAGCGTCAGCCGACAATTTGAATTAATCGGTTGATTAAAAAGAAAAGCTCGAGTGGAATTAAAACTACTCGAGCTTTTTGTTATGGGAAAATTTGAAGTTGTTTATTGCTGCGACGGGGATTTATGACGTTGTGGTTTATCAACGATTAACCCGGTTGTTTATCGGAGCATTGGCGGATTAAATAAATTTGCTTTTTTGTGGGGTGAATGTGTGTGATGTATTTGTGCTATTCTTGTATTTTAGCGGGGATTCGCCTGTCATTTCTTTGAACTGCCTATAGAAACTTCGTTCACTGCCGAACCCGCATTCAAGGATTATTTCGAGAATCGTTTTTTCGCTTTGGCGGAGCAGTTGTTTTGCGTGGTCCACGCGTATCATGGCGAGGAGCGTGTTAAAACCGAAGCCTGCGGTTTTGTTAATTGCAAACGAAAAATGGCTTCCGCTGTAGCCGAGCGCCTTGGCGACCGTGTTCATTTTTAAATCGTCTTCTTTGTGCTTTTTTACGTAGTCTATGGCTTTTATAAGTATTGAGTCATCTTCTGTTTTTTCAACGATGTTTACCTGACTTGTGAAGTCGGAAAGTATGGAATAAAGAAAGCTTTGAACGGTAAATTGGTCAACCGATTTATTTCCAACGAAGTTGTTGCGGAGCAAAAATTGCGTGTTTGGACTCGTTTTGAATACGGCGGTTTCTCCAACCTTATTACTGTTGTACCCAAAAAAGTCGCTCGCTAACGAGGGGTCAAAAGCAAAGCGTATGAACTCTGAACCGCCGTACTTTTTATATCCGTGGGGTTGGAAGGGAAATATTAGCGTGGCATCGTTGGTATTCGCGGTTGTCGTTGTGCCGCCGACTTGTATATCTATTTTACCGTCGGTCACGAATATTATTTCCACGCTCGGTTGAATATGCATATCAACACCTACGCCGCCTTTTACGTTTCTGTTCGCTCGCGTATGCTCTCTCCATTCGAATAGCGTATTACGGAGCTTTATACCCTCAAAAAATTGCATATACACCTCTTCTTTGCAGTTATCATTATCTTTGGCATAAATTATATCAAATATGGCGATAAATGTCAATCGTGTTATGATAAAATACAATCGTAGAGGTTTATTTCAATTAAGCGCTAAAAATATTATTACAGGAGAAAGAAAATGAAAAAGGGAAGAATAGGAGTTATACTTTGTTCATTGCTCGCGGTGCTTACACTTGCATTTGTTATCAATATGCCGACTGCGGCAGCGAGCTACGTTACCGAGGGCGATTGGATTTCAAGCTCGGGGCTTGAACTTAAAAAATGCGAGGGCGGTGAGTGCGATCATACCGAATGCGATTACGTTTATTCGTTTGCTTTCGTGGGTGACACGCAGAGTCTTAACTATCGTGACGTAACAGAAGGGAACGAAAATATGTCGGTCCTCTATAATTGGATAGTTAATAACAAGGAAAAATACAATATCGAGTACGTTATGGGGCTTGGCGATATAACGGAGTCGTTTAATTCCACGGCGCAGTATCCGTATTTTGAAGCCGAATGGCAAAACGCTAAAGAAGCCATTTCGCTTATGGATGGCAGAACCCCTTACTCTCTCGTTATCGGAAATCACGATAACAGTGCATATCTTAATAAAACTTTTGGCGTTGGAAATGCGTATTACAACGCTCTTATGGCTCTTGCTAACACCAACGACGAAGAGGGCAGAGCAATGGCGGGCTTCTTCGATGAAAGCAAGATAGAGGATACCTATCGCAAAATAGAAGTTAGCGGTCATAAATACATCATTTTCACTCTTCGCAGATACGCGGCGGAGTCTAAAGATTTGCTCGCGTGGATTGGAAATGTTCTTGAAGAAAACGAGGACTATAGCGCGATTATAACCCTTCATCAGTTTATGACCAAGGACTATACTATTCTTGATCCTCTTGATAAAAACGATACCTCGTTGCAAGCCTACGAGAAGATGCTCTGGGACGATTGTCTTTCAAAGTACGAAAACGTTTCAATGATAATTTCAGGCCACGTAGATGTTGACGATATTTACAGTACCCAGCTTCGCGGTGATAACGGAAACACAGTTACTTGTATGCTTATCGACGGTCAGGAAATAGATATGAAAATAGAGAACGTTGGTATGGTGGCAATGTTCTACGTTTCGGCAGACGGCAAAGTTTTGAACGTGGAATACCTCTCCTCCATTCGTGATACGAATAACGGAGGCAAAGACGAAAGCGAGAAGCTTCCCATATATCTCAAAGAGAAAAATCAGCTTAACTTTACCTTGGATTATTCTACCGAAGAGGGTGATGGCTGGGTAGCTACGCCTTACGGATATATCCCCGAAAACGTTTTTTACGACGAGAAGTATTACTTCCATATTATTCTTGACGATGATTCCGACGCGAATACTACGTCATACTATTACGGCAGCTACTCATCGTGGGAAGAAACACTCGAGGCGGTACACGCTTGGAACGGAAAGATTTCTCATTTGACGAGTGCGGCTAAAGTTTTCAACGTTGTAATGTCGCAGGATTATACGTGCAGCGGAGCGTCGAGCGATCTTGCTAAAAAAGCGGGAAACAACCCCGGAAAAATGGTTCTTGATTTGTTTGGAAACAACTTCACGATAGATAGCGGAATCATGCTTTATTTCTATAACAAGAATGCAAGCTATATTCCCGAATACACAATTACCGACACGAAGGATTCTAACGGCAACCGCGGAGAATTGAAAATCAAAAACAGCGGAAGAGCAGTAGTAACCTTGACTGAGGGCGGAGGAAATGGCGGCGCTATAAAGCTTAATTTTGAAAATCTTAAGATAACCTATTTGGAGGGCGCAAGCGGAGCGATAATATCAAACTTTTCGGGTGGCGGAAAATCCGCAAGCGTCATCGTTAACGTTAACTATTGCGACGTTGATTCATCTCTTACGTCATCTTCTGTAACCTACTTTAAGCTTAAAGACAGTAACAATAATAACCACGTTTCCTTAACTGTTAAGGGCGGAAGCTTCAAGGGAGCGTTGGCTTCTAAAACAACGCTCTTTAGCCTCAACGAGCTTAACGATAAGGTTACGTTTGCGAAGGACGAAAACGGAAATTATCCGACTCTCACATTAGATGATAGAGGAGTTGTTTCGGGCGTATTCTATTCAGAAGCAGACGATACCTATCTTTCGTATTCCGAGGGCGCTTTGAGTGACGGAAAATACGTTTACACTCTCGAGAAGGCAAACGTTGAAATGACAGAATACGGCTTGCTCGATACCGAAAAATACCCTGCCGATGAGCATCCTTTTGTAGTATTCAAAAACGGAGAGGTAATACATACCTTTAGCGACTGGTACGTGTTTATCAGTACGGATTTGGGCGTGAATACAGAGCTTCGCTCGGGTTGCACTGTGCTTCTTCGAAAGGATTACTGCGTAAACGATGCAAGCGGAAAAGCTAACGCTATGTTTAGAATCGGCGATATGATTTTGGACCTTGGCGGTCACGTCATCACTACGGGCGAAAAATATTTGTTCCAGGCCATCGGAAGAAACGATCAGGGCTTTGAGAGTACCTTTATAAAAATTACGAACGGAACGTTGAAGGGAATCACAAAATACGCACCTATCGTGTTTAACGATAACGCTTCATCTACCGCGATTGAGAATTTTGACTTCCTCATAGAAGACGTTATTCTTGACGTAAGCGCGGGCATAGGAATTGCAAGATGCTACGGCGACGGAAACATCGGCGCAAGTAACAGTATAACCATTAACAACTGCACGATTTACCGAGACTCTAATAACAAAAGCGTAAATATGTTTATGTTAAGCGATACGAAAAATATGCTTGATATTGACGTTAGTATAAGCAATACGAAGCTCGTTGCAAGCAGTCTTTCAGGACTCACGTTTGCAAACTTCAACGCAGAGCGCGAGAGTGGGGCGGGCTCTCCCGATAAATTGAGATTTGGCGAAAACTTTGAAATCGTTCTCCCAAGCAATCAAAAGCCTACCTCGCAATATACCTTCACAGACGGAACGTATTGTCTTGCCAAGACCTCGGTTAACGGCGATACAACCGTAAATTATGAGCTTTATGACGTGAAGAATCTCGCTACCGAGTACGGTAATATAGACGTAGAATACGCGTCGGTTGTCGATCATCCCTTCGTGGTGTTTAAAAACGGAGCTGTTATATACACCTTTTCTAACTGGTATCAGTTTATGCATACCGATATTGCCAAGAGTGCTTACAGTGAGCTTCGTTCGGGCTGTACCGTGTATATGCGCGTGGATTACAATACGAGTGATGCGAGCGGTAAGGCAAGCAATCTCTATTGGATTTCCGATATAACGTTTGACCTCGGTGGAAATACTCTTACCTCGGGGGAAAAGCATCTTTTCCAGGCTATAGGTAAAGCCACCGCGGATGATAATACTTACGTTAAAATTATTAACGGAACTCTTGCATCTGTAGCGGGCGGTTACACGCCTATCGTGTTTAACGATAGCGCAAGCTCTACGGTTGTTGAAACGTTTGAGTTCGTTCTTGAAAACGTTACGTTCGATTTAAGCTCGGGATTGGGCATTGTAAAGTGTTACAATGACGGAAGCATTGGCTCAAAGAACGTGATAACTCTTAACGATTGCACTATCTACCGCGATGGTGAAAATACGTCGGTAACTATCTTTTCGCTTTCGGATTCGAAGGATATACTTGATATTGACGTTGTCGTAAACGGCGGTAAGCTCGTGGCTGATTCTATGTCCGGCATCACATTTGCAAAATTTAACACGGGCAAGGATACGCTCTTGTTTGGAGAGAAAAGTGACGGAAGCTTGTTCACAATAGCTCTTTCCGAAGAAACAGATGCGATAAGCGGTACTTATACCACCGCAAACGGTGTTGAATGTGTCTTTGTAAAAGAGTCAAAAAACACAGAATATGTAAACTATAGTTTGTATCCTGTGGTTATGATGGGCTATAAAATCAAAACAAGCGTAACTCTTTGGTCTAACTTCGTATATAATATTTACATTCCCAAGGCTAACTTCAATAGTGTTAAGTTTAACGGCTTGGCAGTGGACTATGAAGAGGTTGAAATCGACGGAGTTCTTTACTACCACGTTTCAGTAAATCTCCCCGCAGGCGAAGCTCTTTCCGACTTCAAGCTTACGGTAACTCTCAACACGGGTGCTACCACGGTTGATGCTAACTGGACTCTTGACGTATTCAAGTACACAAAGGCAGTTCTTGCAGGTGAGTTCGACGGTACAACCAAGACTCTTATGAAGGATATGCTCGTTTACGCTTCTGCTGCTCATACCTACTTTGAGAACACCGCATCTGTAAGTGACAAGCTTGCAGAAATCGCGACTCTTCTTAACGGCTACAGCGCGACTCTTCCTACAGGCGAAGCAAAGAAGCCCGCAAGCAATACCTACTTCACAGACGTTGCAGTAAACGTTGGAGCAGTTCCTTCCTTCAGATTCTATCTTGCAAGCGGTTACACCGCAGATAACTTCACCTTCAAGGTTGGAAAGAGAAATGCAGCTGCAACCGTTGGCAATGATGAAAACGGTGACTACCTCGAAATCACAATGTACGCATATATGATGCTCGATGACGTTACCTACACCGTAGTTGGCACAGACGTGAGTGAAAGCTACAATCTTTACTCTTACTACGCATATGCAACCACAACCGGCAATGAAAACCTCGTTGCAATAGTTGAAGCGCTTATGAAGTACTCGGTTTCCGCAAAGGAATACAGAGATTCCGTAGTAAACAAGTAATTAAGGAGATAAACTAATAATTAAATCCACCTATGGTGGAATAAATCTCTAAAAAGAGATGAAATCCGACAAAGTCGGATGAAATCCTATGAGGTCACATTGACCTCGTAGGATTATAAGAAGAGAGGCTACGACATTTAGGCGTAACCCAAAAAAGACAGAAGAGAGAACGTTTTGGCTATTGAAGCGATTTGTTCTTTCTTCTGTCTTTTTTTAATATAGGTTTGGGCTTAGCCCATTTGTATTTTTAGGATTTGCATAAGTTTTGTAAATTAAGATTTACTTTTTAACCTCTTCCATAACGAAAGCTTCGTACATATCGCCTTCTTTTATGTCGTTGAACTTATTGAGTCCTACGCCACATTCGTAGCCTTCGGCAACGTCACGAACGTCGTCCTTGAATCTCTTAAGAGAGGAGATTTCGTCTTCTGCGATAACGATACCGTCACGAACGATACGGATCTTCGCGGAACGGCTGATCTTACCGTCTTTAACGTAGCATCCCGCGATAGTTCCAACGTTGGGAACGCGAATGGTTTGACGTACTTCTGCGTGACCGAGGATAACTTCCTTGAAGGTGGGGTCAAGCATACCCTTGAGGGCTGCTTCAACCTCGTCGATGATTTCATAAATGATTCTGTGAGTACGAATGTCAACGCCGTTTCGCTCTGCGGAGTCGAGAGCGTTCTTATCGGGACGAACGTTGAAGCCGACGATAATAGCGTTAGAAGCGGTTGCAAGCATAACGTCAGACTCGGTGATTCCACCAACTGCGCTATGGATAACGCTAACCTTAACCTCTTCGTTAGAGAGCTTAACGAGGGAAGCCTTAACTGCTTCTGCAGAGCCCGCAACGTCAGCCTTAACGATGATGTTAAGAACCTTCGTGCCTTCTGCCATCTGATTGAAGATGTCATCAAGACTTACTCTTGCGTTAGCGTTGAGAATTTCCTGTCTTTGTTTCTCGCGGCGCTCTTCTGCAAGCGCTCTTGCCATTCTCTCGTCTTCAACTGCGTTGAGCTCGTCACCCGCCTGGGGAACGTCATCAAGACCTACTATCTCAACGGGAATGGAAGGACCGGCAACCTTAACGGTCTTGCCCTTATCGTCAACCATCGCTCTTACTCTACCAACCGCGTTACCAACGATAACGTAGTCGCCCTGGTGGAGAGTACCGTTCTGAACGAGAACGGTTGCAACGGGACCGCGACCTCTGTCAAGCTTGGACTCGATAACAAGACCTCTTGCGCGCTTGGTGGGGTTAGCCTTAAGCTCCTTAACCTCTGCAACGAGAAGAACGCTTTCAAGAAGCGAGTCTATACCCATACCCGTGTGAGCAGAAACGGGAACGCAGATAACGTCACCGCCCCAATCCTCGGGAACGAGCTCGTACTGGGTGAGCTGTGTAAGAACGTTGTCGGGATTAGCCTGGGGCTTATCCATCTTGTTAATTGCTACTATAATATCAATGCCTGCCGCTTTTGCGTGGCTGATTGCTTCAACAGTCTGGGGCATTACGCCGTCATCTGCCGCAACAACGAGGATTGCAATATCCGTGGACTTTGCTCCGCGCATACGCATTGCGGTGAAGGCTTCGTGGCCGGGCGTGTCAAGGAAGGTAATATCCTTGCCCTGTGCCTTAACGGTGTAAGCACCGATTGCCTGGGTAATTCCGCCGGCTTCTCCGCGAGTTACGCTCGTGTGTCTGATAGCGTCAAGGATAGAGGTCTTACCGTGGTCAACGTGTCCCATAACGCAAACTACGGGCGCTCTCTCGATGAGATCCTCGGCATTGTCCTCTGCCTCTGTGAAGAGCTTTTCTTCCTTGGTGATGACGATTTCCTTGGTTACCTTTGCGCAGAATTCGTCAGCGATTATCTCTGCGGTAGAGTAGTCAATGGTATCGTTAACCATCTTCATTTCGCCCATGAACATAAGCTTCTTAATAACGTCTGCAGAGGTCTTCTTAAGTCTTATAGCAAGCTCGCCAACGGTGATTTCGTCGGGAACTGTAATCTCAAGCTGCTTCTTTCTTGCCTTTTCGGCTTCAAGACGCTTGATTTTCTCCTGCGCTGCTCTTTCCTTATCCTTGGCACTCTTGGCGTTCTGACCCTTGTTGTCCTGCTTCTTGAGCTTTTGCTTCTGCGCCTTGGTATCTGTGCCGTTCGCAATAGCGTAGAACTGATCGTTGTATCTGTCATCGTACTTCGAAAGGTTTACGTCGGAGATACGGGTATCAACAACGCGAGTCTTCGTAACGGAGTCGCTGTGATATTCGGAGGAAATATTTACACCGCCCTTAACGTCCTTTGCCGTGCCGGGAGTGATTGTCTTGAACTGCTGCTTCTGCGCCTTATCCTTCTTCTGCTCCTTCTTCTCTATAGCCTGCTGGGGAGCGTTCTGCTGCGTCTTTGCGCGAAGCTCTGCCTGCTTCTGCTTTTCAAGAGCCGCAAGCTGCGCGGGACGCGCGGTATTTGTTGCTGCGGGTGCTTGAGGTGTTTGAGGAGCTTGAGGAGCCTGGGGTTTCTGCTGCTGAACGGGACGCTTTGCATCCTTGTTGAAGCCCTGACCGTTACGGCTGAAGCCGTTTGCCTCGCGGTTCATATTCTCGCGTTTCTTTGCGAATGGATCGAAGCTCTCTGTACTTGTGTATCTGTTGCCTCTTTCATTATTCTTGAAGGGCTTGTTAGCGCCGAACTTCTGATTGTTATTGTTATTATTGTTGTTATTGTTGTAGCCGTTGTTCTGGTTTCTGCCGTCAAAGCTCTTTCTCTCGAACTGCTGGGGCTTTCTTTCGGGAGTTGCAGGAGCTTTATGTATCGCTTCTGCGGGTTTTGCTTCGGGCTTAATCTCTGCCTTCTGCGCAGGCTTTGCCTCTTCGGTCTTCTGCGCGGGCTTTGCTTCTGCCTTAGGCTCTGCCTTTACAACGGGCTTCGCTTCTGCCTTGGGCTCTGCCTTAACCTCTGCTTTAGCCGCGGGCTTTGCTTCCGCTTTTGCTTCGGGCTTCGCTTCTGCTTTGGGAGCGGGTTTAGCCTCTGCCTTTTCAGCCTTTGCTTCGGTCTTTTCAGCCTTTGCGGTAGTTTTGGTTGCTTTAGCGGGCTTCGCTTCTGCATCCGATTTGATAGTTATTTTGGTTTCGCCGCCGAGATAAGCGTCGATATTCTTTATCTGATGGGAAAGCGTGAGCTTTTGCATAAAGAGCTCAAATTCAGCTACATCTACGCTTGCTCCGCTCTTCTTCTCGATTCCGACCTCATTCGAAAAGGCATCAATGACGTCTTTTGCTTTGAGGTTAAGGTCTTTTGATATTTGCGAAATCTTAATAGATCCTTGAGCCATATAAATTACCGTTTTCCGTGAAGGAAAAATCCTTTCATAGTTTCTGTTGCATATCTGCAACGATGATTATCTGCTTTGCAAATCCGTCATCCATAATGCCTACGGTTGCAGGGGAGTACGTTTTTCCGAGCAGATCGCCGAGCTCGTCGGCGCCGATATTTATCTGTACCGATTTAATTCCGTAAAATTCGCATTTCGTAACAATTTTTTTAAGTGTTCCCGCCGATACGTCACAGGCTATTAAAACTAACCTCGGACGAGCCTTTGAAGCCATCGCCGAGCACACTGTTTCAGTGCCTATCGCTACTTTGCCTGCTCGCATAGCGAAGCCAAGCATTCCGCGAAGTCT
The DNA here is from genome assembly GCA_045660185.1 of Eubacteriales bacterium. Lineage (GTDB taxonomy): Bacteria > Bacillota > Clostridia > Oscillospirales > CAG-272 > UBA1740. The sequence continues at coordinate 9,629 of JAZRDI010000092.1, forward strand.
TTGATCTGCCGTAGCCATCAGTCAAGCTCCTTTTCGAGCTTTTCGTAGATGTCTTCGGGGATTTTACATGAAAGCGAACGCTCAAGTCTTGAAGCCTTCACCGCTTTTTTCAAGCACTGCGCACACTTGCATAAATAAGCGCCTCTTCCGGATATTTTTCCCGTTTTATCGAGAACTATATCGCCTTCGGGAGTTTTTACTATTCTTACGAGAGAATTTTTCAAAAATCGCTCTCCACATCCGGTACATTTTCTGACGGGGAGCTTTCTTTCTTCGTTAATCATAAGGTTTTACGCCTTAATGTCTATCTTACAGCCGGTAAGCTTTGCAACAAGCTTTGCGTTCTGACCTTCCTTACCGATTGCAAGAGAAAGCTGCTCGGGAGCAACGGTAATTCTGCAGGAGCGCTCCTCTTCCATTTCTACCGAAAGAACCTTTGCGGGAGAAAGAGCCTCTGCAACGTATTCTGCAAGATCGTCACTATATTTAATAATATCAACCTTTTCCTGTCCAAGCTCTTCAAGGATAGCGGAAATTCTCATTCCGTTCTTACCGATACAAGAACCAACTGCATCTACGTTAGCATCGTTGGAGTAAACGGCAATCTTCGAACGGCTGCCCGCTTCTCTCGAAACGCCCTTGATTTCAATAGTTCCGTCCTGAATTTCGGGAATCTCAAGCTCGAAAAGACGCTTAACAAAGTTGGGGTGGATTCTCGAAAGAGTAACGATAGGTCCGCGGGTTTCGCCCGTCTTAACCTCGGAGATGAATACCTTGATTCTGTCGCCAACGTCGTGAGTCTCACCGGGGATCTGCTCGCCCTTAAGAAGAGTAGCGTAGCCTGTTCCTGTATCAAGGATAAGGTTACCGTTGGTGGTATCTACCTTATCTACTACTGCGGTGATGATCTCTTCCTTCTTCTCCTCGTATTCACGAGTCTGTCTTTCACGCTCTGCATCGCGGATAGCCTGAATAATCATCTGCTTTCCTGCCTGCGCGGAAAGACGGCGGAAGTTCTTTGTCTTAAGCTCGGTTTCAACCGTACCGCCAAGCTTGTTACGGCGGCTGAGAGCCTTTGCCTCGGAGAGAGAAATCTCTGTGTAACGGTCGAATGCCTCACCGTCCGGTACAACGTGGCGCTGCTGGAATACTCGGAAATCGCATTTAACGGGGTCGAGCTGAACTCTGATTATTGTAGAAGGTCCAACTTCCTTTTGGCAAGCCTTTGCAAGAGCTGCCTCGATTTTAGCGATCATGTACTCCTTGGAAATGCCCTTTTCTTTTTCAAGCAATTCAAGGGCGTTGAAGAAATCTGCGTTCATTTTGTTCTTTACCTCGTAATAGGGAAGGGGAGACCCCTTCGGATACTTTAAGGTATTTAACCTAAATTATCCCTTACGATTCCTTTCTTTATACAAATTTTTTAATTATCAAAATAAATGGTTTTGAGCTTTGATATATCTGCTCTTGCGAACGAATATTCCTGCCCCTCGCAGTCGATTTTAATAGCTCCGTCTTCGAAGGAGAGAAGCGTTCCGACGAGTGACTTGATTCCGTCCTTGGGTGCGAAGAGCTTCGCTTCAACCTTCTGTCCTACAGAAAGCGCGATATGCTCGTCAGTTCTCAATTCACGCTCCACTCCGGGAGAGGAAACGTCAAGATAGTAGAAGCCCTCAATGGGATCTATCTCGTCAAGTATGGGATCAATAGCGCGATGCACCTTTTCGCAGTCGGAAATCTCTATTCCGTTATCGGAATCAATGGTTATCTCAAGATGATAGTCCGCTCCGATTTTGCCATAGGTGATGTCCCAAATGCGATAGCCAAGTTCGCTTACTATGGGTTCAATACCGTCTCTTACGGTTTCTTTAATGCTTTTTTTCATTTTTTCCTCCGACTTTTTTTGATGATTTGCGCTCGTCTTACCCAATGCGCCGATACGCTATATGACGAGTGGGGGCAACGAATATCTTAACGCCGTTTTACAACAAATGAAGAGTGACCCGCAAGCCACTCTTCTTTCTTAATCTATTCATTACATCTATATTATAGCACATATTTTTAAAAAATCAATAGGTTTTGGCAAAAAATCACAAAAAAATCGCCCGTTTTTTATTAAAGAGGTAGAAATTTTGCGCTTTTTAACCTAATTGTGCTTATCAAATGCAATTTTCATTGCTTTCACGGTGTCGAGGATGATTCGTGTTTGCTTTTGAGAGCAGGAATCTATTATCACTTCAAGTTCGTTTTTTAAGCTTGATTTTCCCGATGGAGTATCACTTAATAGCTCGTCAGCTTGAACTTCGAGTTCATTTGCCAAATCCACCAACACCGGAAGGCTTAATTTTGTATTACCCGTTTCGATATGACTCATATGCGTGACCGATATTCCTATTTTCTCGGCAAGATCCTCTTGTGAGAGATTTTTTGCCTTTCTGTACTTTCTTACTCTTTGTCCAATTTTGTAATAATCCATAAAAAACCGCCTATATAGTTAATTTATACTTGAATTATACGAAAATATGTGTTATAATGAAATAAACTGTGTAGGCTAATTTATGCTTATGTAGTTAAAAAATACAAAATGGAGAGATAAAAATGAAAAAACTGTCAAAACTTTTGGTTCTAATGGCGCTTATTTTGTCACTGACGTTGGTTATGGCGTCGTGCGACTTCTTTGGAAACAAAGATACTACACAGTCGGGGGACAATACGAATGAACCGCCCACTCCCGTGCAGCCCCTTACACCGAGCGAAGGACTTGATTTTGAGGATAGAGGTGTGTATTATGCCGTTGTAGGATTGGGAACTTGCACCGATAAAACCGTCGTTATTCCCGACACTTACTATGATAAACCCGTAAAGGTTATAGGAACAGAAGCGTTTTCCGACGGCATGAATAGTAAAGAAGATACAACTGCGAAGACAATTATAATCCCAAATAGCGTAGTAGCAATAGAAGAGTATGCGTTTGGTGGCGAGTATGTTGAAAGCGTAAGCATATCGGCAAGCGTTTCTTCGATAGGTAAATATGCGTTTGCAGGCGCTATAGATCTTAAGAGCATTAACGTTGACGAAGATAACAAGAATTACAAATCGGTTAACGGAAATCTTTATTCAAAAGACGGTAAGGAGTTCATCGCTTACGCCGCAGGAAAGACGGATACTGTATTTGCAATAGAACCCGGCGTTGAAAGAATAGAGGATGGCGCAGTTCTTTGTGCCTTTAATTTGCAGGATATTACTATTCCCGAAGGTGTAACTTCTATTGGAGAATATGCGTTTGCCTATTGTGTAGGAGCAACTAATTTGGTTGTTCCGGATAGCGTTACGGATTGTTCCGCAAGCTTTTTTACGGGTTATAGTGACTCTATGCTTCAAACTGTAAAGCTCGGAAAAGGCTTTAGCGTGCAATCTAAAGGTCAATATGACGAATGGACAAACGTTTATGAGTGGTTTGACTTTATTTTTGGCGATTTACAATATCTCAAAAGTATAGAGATATCCGAGGAGAATGCCGAATATAAATCTATTGACGGTGTAGTTTACAGCAAAGACGGTAAAACACTCATAAAATATCCGAACGGAAAAACAAACAGCAGATTTACAATTCCCGCAGATGTTGAGAAGATTTGCTCTTACGCTTTTAGCAAAGTAATGCACCTTACGAGCCTTACGTTTAATACAAACATTAAAGAGATCGAGCAGAGTGCTTTGGGCGAATGTTGGCAGCTTGAAGGAACGATTCCGGATTGGGTTTTGGAGATTCAGCCTATATTGTTTGACGGTGGGGATGAGAACGGTAGCGATCCCACTCCCACTCCCCCTCCTGTTGATACCCCCAGCCCCGATACTATCACACCGAAATATGAATTGGTAAATAACAGTTATTATATCGTGACAGGTTATGAAGGTAATAATTTCGATGATACTTTGGGAGAGATATACATAAAAATTCCTTCCGAATACAATGGTAAGTCGGTTAAGAAAATAGCCGATGGCGCGTTCAAGGGATTAACAATCAACGAAAACTGTTATGTTAAACTTCTTATTGATGAAGGCGTTTCGTCTATCGGAGCAGAAGCGTTTGCGTTTACAGGACAAGGATATTTCGAAATCCCATCTACGGTAACTTCCATAGGCGAAAAGGCGTTTGTTGGTTGGATGGCAAAGCCTTCGATTTCCGAAAGCAATAGTGTTTATAGTGCTTATGGCGAATGCATTTTATCTAAAGACGGAACTAAATTAATTTTCTGTACGACTGCGTGTCGTTCGCAATATCTTCATATACCGGAAACTGTTAAAGAAATTTGCGAATATGCTTTTGCGGGATGTAATGGTTACACGGATATATATATTCCCGATCATGTGGAAAAAATAGCAAAAAATGCTTTTGATAACAGCTATACGTTGGCAAGCGTTTATATAGGCGGAAATGCGAAATTCGAGAGCTTGGATTGGCTTTACTGCTCCGAGTTTATCGTGGATATAGCGGTTTCTGCAAACAATGAATATTATATGGCTATAGACGGAAATCTTTATACCAAAGACGGCAAAACGCTTATACGCTATGCATCGGGTAATTATAACAGTACGTTCGCGGTTCCTGACGGAGTTGAGGTAATAGGAGAAAAGGCATTTGCGTATGCGGTAAATCTTCGCTCCATAACCATTCCCGATAGCGTTCACACTATCGGTGAGAATGCGTTCATCGGTTGCAATAAAGCGCTTGAAGCATGCATTCCCAATACGGTTGTAAATCTTCCAACGCAGCTTTTTGGAGATGAATAATCGTCAAGAAAAACAAACGAAACTATACAGTATAAAACAAAAATGTTCAAAAATGCAAAGTTAAGTTAGAATAAACGCGCATTGTTGATTGAAAATCGTACTGTACAATAAAAAACAAGCTTATAAAATAAATAGAAAAAGAGAGAGCAAATCGGCTTAAAAACCGAAATGTTCTCTCTTTTTTTGCGCGCGAGCGTTTTGGTAAAACTTGCCAAAATGAAAATTGAGGCAGGGAGTTAACAAAACGCTTGGCGTCGCTTTTATGCAAAATCCCCATGGGCGCTCACAGCGCTTAAAGCAGCCCACGGGGACCGGCAATTGAAATTAACGGGTTTTCACCTTATCGGGATTAACTGCATCCTGAAAAAGAGGTGAAAGCCTTTTCTTTTTCCTCTTGAAGCTACGGTATTTTGTTATTTTAACAAATTCCGCTATAGCCTGTTCGAGATCTTCTTCAACGTCCTTACGTTGATATTCGAGCTTCACAATCTCTTCATTACGCTTGGTAAAGGAGAGGTCATGAATATTTTCCGGTGTCTTTTTATATTTTTTAGCCATGTTATTCTTCTCCTTTCGTAATTACTTATTGGTAAGGCCCGAGGTAAATCCGCCTAATTTTGAAATATATTGGCGAATAAGCTCTAATATTTCCGTCTTGTGCGACATGAAGTAAACGTATCCGAACGTACCCGCGCAAATCATAGCAACGAGGATAAGGCTCCAGATGAACTGAATGCGTTTGTCGGGAGTTCTCTTGGAACGCTTGCTCGCCTTGGTCATAAATACGTCAAAGTCGCGATCGCAGTATTGGATCTTCTTCTTCGTATCTCTGATTTCCTTCTTGATAGCTCTGCGAGATTTTGCATTTCCGTGCTCGTGGCGCTTGCGGTATTTGCATTCCGCAAGGTATGCTTTAAGCTCGGTCTTTCTGTTCATAATCTCGTAGATTCTATCCTTCTGTATTTGAGGTATTCTGAAGCTGCGTGCCTCTTTGTAGAGGAACTTCTGCTTCTTGAATGCGCGTCTGGTTGCGCGAAGCTTAACCTTGTCGATGCGCTTTCTTTGAGTGTTGCTCTTCTTTTCGGGGTTCGCATTTTCGTCTGCGTAGAGGCTGAGAAGCTTCATGTTAACTTCATCTCTCTCCATAAGAAGATTCTTGATTCTTCTGAGAAGAGTTTCAACTCTATCGCGTTTAACGTCGGATTTAACGTTGATTTCGGAATCGCGGAGGTTTGCAAGCTTGAAGTATCTATCGTTGTTCTTCTTTGTGTAGCGGATGAATTTGCCCGTTTGCTTCTTCATCTTCTTAAGATTCTTCGCCTGCGCTATGTGCTTCTTTTCACTGTGAAGAGTTTCCTCTCCGTAGGTGTAACGGAAGCGCTTAAATTCTTGAATGTATCTTTGCTTTCTGTACTCAATCTTGCTCTTAACGGTATCAAGGTCGGTCTTCATATGATACTTAGCGATGATGATTTCCTCACCGTCGTAAGCGTTCATATCCTTACCCGCTTCCTCAATCTCCATGGCGCGAATTTCGTACTTCTCGTTTTCCTTAAGGAATTTCTGAAGATCCTTTTCGAGCATCTTGCGAGCCTTCTTTTCGCTCACCTTAATCTCTTTGTCGATACGTGGGATAGGACCAACAGGTTTTCCTTCCTTAATATCTGATATAAGAGTTCTCGAAACGTTCGGGGCGGGCAAGTTCGTCGTCTGCGCCCAGAGGTCAAGCTCGGTTACGTATTCTGCAAGAGCGCGATTTGCCTTCTTCTCGTAAGTCTTTATCGAGGGCGTGTGACGAAGTGCAAGTGCCGTCTTGTAGTTTTCAACGTACTTCTCGAGAAGGTCTGCGGTCAATTCAACGCTATCGCGTAAGCTATTCTTCTTGACGGACTTTGTGCCTTCTTCGAATTCCTTGCGAGCGCGTTTGATTTCTCTTATGAGATTTGCTTCATCTCTTTCTTCGTTCTTGAGATGCTTCTTAAATTCATTAAGAGAAAGGTTACGCACTGCCTTTCTGTCCTCATCGCTCTTTGCGTCGCGCATCATCGCAGACTTCATTTCTTCAAGCTCTGCGGCGTTTTCGGGAGTAGCGGGAAGCTTCTTGGTAAGCTCGCGGTTGTAAGCATCTATGGTCTTACGCGTGGTGTATTCCTTGATAATTTCGTTCTTAACGTCCTTATCTACCTTGTTTTTCTGCTTCTTTTCCTCGTGCTTATCGTAAATCTTACCTACTATATCGTCACCGATTATTTCGCCGGTTGCGATGATTTCAGCGCGCTTTTCGCTCTTTGTAAGGGTCTTGTTAGCTTCGTTTATAGCGGCTATGCTATAAGCGCTTGCATTGGAAGACGCGGAAAGCTTGTACTGTTGAGCGCGTTTTTCCTTTGCTACAGCGATATCGTACGCCTTTGTGTCCATAGCAGTGACGGGCACAACAGATGCGGCAGTCTTAAGCTCTGTCTTGCTTTCAATCTTCGCAGCGCGAGATTCGTAAGCGGCAGTTTGAGTCTTTTCGTCAAGCTCTTTCGCCTTCTTAAGAAGGTTATCTGTTTTAGCGACTTTTTCGCTATGTGAATCGTAGGATTCTTTTGTATCTATAGCAGAAACGTAACGAGTTGCCTTCTTGATCTCGGACTTCGTTTTCTGCTTTTCGGAGTATGCCTGGAATTCGGAAAGTTTATCCATTGATGAAATGGATTTTGCTTCGGCAAGAAATGACTCTTTTTTGTTGGATTTCTCAACGGACTCAGTGTATGCGGAAGCGTTGGTTTGCGCTTCAAGCTTTCTTGCAATATTGAGAAGTCTTTCTTGTTCGGCACTCTTTCCTGCGACCTTTGCGTATGCAGCATAGCTATCTGCAGCGGCTATGTATTTGCCTTCGTGTTTGAGAGCGGATTTAGACTCTCTCTTTTCAAGTGCAGCGGTATCAGGCTCGGTAGCCTTTATAGCAGCCTTTCCATCGGAAAGCATCGCAGCCTTCGCGGCGGATTTTTCTGCTGCGGTTGCATAAGCGGCATTGGTTGCGGATTTTTCTGCGTTCGCTCCGGTGGCTATCATTTCCGCTTTTGCTATAGCCTTCGCAACGGACAATGCATAGTCGCTATCACTTACAGACTTATGTACATCACTTGCAGAAGCAAGCATATCTGCTTTGGCTTCAGCTTTGGCAACGGAAGCGGTGTAATCTGCATAGGTGTCTCTAGCCTTAATAGCAGCAGCTGTAGCGAGGAGTTCGTCCTTTGCAGAGGCTTTCTCTTTAGCGGCAGAATAGTCGCTATCGCTTACTGTTTTCTGTATGTCTGCAGCAGAAGCAAGCATATCTGCTTTACCTTCGGCTTTGGCAACTGAAGCGGTGTAATCAGTATAGGTGTCTCTAGCCTTGATAGCAGCAGCGGCAGCGAGAAGTTCGTCCTTTGCTGTGGCTTTCTTGGCAGCAGTTGCATAATCTGCATCGCTAATAGCTTTCTTTGAAGACTGTGCTTCTTCAAGCATTTTAGCTCTTGCGTAAGCTTTTTCGGAAACAGAATCGTAATCCGCGTGGGTGTCTGCAGCCTTGATAGCAGCAGCGGTAGCGAGAAGCTCATCCTTTGCGGTAGCCTTTTCTGCGGATGTAGCGTAAGCTGTGTCGGTGGCTTCATTCTTGAGAGTAGAAGTGGTATCAGCAAGCTCGTCTTTTGCAGCAGCTTTTTCAGCAGATGCAGCGTAAGCAGCATCAGTAGCTTCAGACTTAAGAGTTGCAGCAGTGGCAGCGAGTTCATCCTTTGCAGCGGCCTTTTCTGCAGATGCGGCATAAGCAGCATCAGTAGCTTCGGACTTAAGAGTTGCAGCAGTAGCAGCAAGCTCGTCTTTAGCAGCAGCCTTTTCTGCAGATGCAGCATAAGCAGCGTCTGTAGCCTCGGACTTAAGTGTTGCAGCGGTAGCGGCAAGTTCATCCTTGGCAGCAGCTTTCTCTGCAGCTTCATCATAAGAAGCAAGTTTCTTGTCTGCGTTTAACGTACCGGCAGTAGCAAGAAGTTCGTCTTTAGCTGCGGATTTTTCAGCAGCGGTTGCATAAGCGGCATCGGTAGCCTCTGCCTTGAGAGTAGAAGCAGTAGCAGCAAGCTCATCTTTAGCAGCGGCTTTTTCTGCGGCTTCATCGTAAGAAGCAAGTTTCTTGTCTGCGGTTAACGTACCGGCAGTAGCAGCAAGCTCGTCTTTAGCAGCAGCTTTCTCTGCAGCAGTTGCGTAAGTAGCGTCTGTAGCTTCGGACTTAAGAGTTGCAGCAGTAGCGGCAAGTTCGTCTTTAGCAGCGGCCTTTTCTGCAGATGCGGCATAAGTAGCATCGGTAGCCTCGG
>JAZRDI010000093.1:0-16935 GCA_045660185.1 Eubacteriales bacterium
CTTTACAATAAAACGCTCTATATTCGCAAAGAATTCCTTAGTATCATCGCTATGAGCAACAAGTGTTATAGGCGAAAGCGTATCAAGAGCGAAGATGCCCATTATAGATTTTGCATCAACTATGTATCTTCCCTGCTCAAGATCTACCTCGTAATCAAGAAGGGTTACCTCGCCTACGAACTTTCTGATATCCTGAATGCTCGAAAGTGTTATCTGAATCTTCTGCATGATTAGCCTCCTTTTTCGTTTTTTATTTACTTATTCTGTGTTCATTTTAGCATAAATATTATGATTTGTCAACGAATTAAAAAATGTTTTTTAAAATCGGCATTTTGACAGTGAAACGATTGATTTTAGCTTAAAAACTATCTATTTTGCAGACTCATTCGAGCTTATTCGACCTAAATTAAAGATAAAAAACAACGGGTATTTTTACGGCTTCATTTTATTAATTACCAAACAATTGTAAATATTTTTGTATAGTTTACATAAATATGGAAATTTTATATTGAATTTCTACTAATACTGTGCTATAATACAGTTTGGTTTAATCTAAATAATATTATATATTTATGTAAGGCAGTCTTTTACAGATTAATTAACACCGCGATATTATTAAGGATTAAAACCGTATTAAATCATTAGCATCTATCAAAATTCATAATAACAAAGGAGGTTAGGATTATGAAATTCAAGATATTGATGATGAAACTGAAAATGGCTATGAAAACACACAAAAAGCTTGTTTTGGGTATTTCTATAGGCGTTTTCGCGCTCATACTCCTCGCAACCGTACTTGCTCTTACTATGTGCAACCGCGATTGCGATCATGAGTGGAATCAGGCTACTTGCGTATTGTCAAAAACTTGTAGTCTATGTGGCGAAACCGAAGGCGAAGCTCTCGGTCACACTCCAAACGCAGACGATGGAGATTGTACTACCGCAGTCAACTGCTCTCGTTGTAATGAGATTGTTACCGCGGCAAAGACAGCTCACACCGGTGGCGTAGCAACCTGTAAGAGCAAAGCTCACTGCTCCGTATGTAACAAGGAATACGGCGAGCTTCTTGCACATACTTGGAACTACGACTCTGCAACCGAGGAGCATGACAAGCACTGTACCGTTTGCGGTTACGTTGCAGAAGAGCAAATCGGTCACACGCACCAATACGCAGACGTATTGTCCTATGACGATGAAGGACATTACTACGCTCCTACTTGCGGTCATACTGACGTAAAGAAGGACTATACTACGCATACCTACTTAAGCGTAGTGACAAATCCCACGTGTACCGAGCAGGGTTATACTACATACACCTGCGTTTGCGGAAAAACGTATAATGACGATTACACATCCGCTAAAGGTCACAGTTTTGAGGACACTCTCACCTCGGACAGCGGTGGACATTGGTATAAATCCACTTGCGGACATGACGTTCAAAAGGACTATTCTGCTCATAAATGCAAGGGCGTTGTAATTGACCCCACTTGTACGGAGCAAGGATATACCGCCTACTCTTGCGATTGCGGTTATGGCTACAATGGAGATTACGTATCCGCTACCGGACATTCCGTTACAATCTGGACAGAAGGCGCTTCTTATCTCTACGATGAACAAAACTGTAAGCACGCGGTTAACTACAACGGATTCTGCTCTACTTGCGATGCTCCTCAACAGAAAACCGAATACGTTGAAAAGCACGCTTGGACTTACACTGTCAAGCTCGGATTTGAGGCAACCTGCCAAACCGACGGAATTAAGCTTCAGACTTGTAAAAACGAAGACTGTAAATACCATGAAACTGTAAAGGGCGAAATTACTTACAGTGATGCGGAAGCTCACACTTGGGTTGTGAATACGCTTCAAACCAGTAGCGACGTTACCGCTTATCACTGCTCCACCGATGGTTGCTCCGCTACGAAAAATACGGTTTCTACAAGCGGAAGCTCCGCAAACTTATCGAGCGGTACCGTTGGTTCTTTGGACGAGGTTGCTCTTAACAACGCGGTTATCGGCTTCGACCAAGGTATTAAGGATAACCTCAGCAACAGCGGAAGCGACGTTGAAATTTCAGCAGGAACTCTCGCGGGTAACCAGAGAGATGAGGCTATCACCGATGCTAATCTTTCTCCCGAACAAGCTGCATTGCTTGGAGACAAGGACATATACAACTTTACCGTTACCACAACAGAAAACATCAGTGATCTCGGCGGTACGGCAACAATCCGTATTCCTTACACGCTTTCTCCCGGAGAAGATCCTGACAACGTCATCGTTTGGTATATCTCGGAAGGCTCGCTCACTGCAGTTCCCGCTACTTATGCTGACGGCTACGTAACGTTCTCTACCACGCACTTCTCCTACTACGTGGCAACAACGATTGCGCCCGAGCAGCTCTGCGAATATTTGAACGAGCACGATTTGACAAACGTACATACCGTACTTCCTACTTGTACCGAAGGCGGATATACAGTTTGTATCCGTTGCGGAAAGCAAATTGAAGGCTCTGAAACAGCGCCCCTCGGTCACGAATGGCACACAACTGTTATCTCTCAAAAGAGCTGTATTTCCAACGGTGAAACGAAGTACGAGTGCGCAACCTGTAATTTCAACTACACAACAGTAGTTGGAGCAACCGGTCACTACTACACACTTAAGGCTCAAACAAATCCCTCTTGTCAGAATAGCGGATATGCAACGTACGGCTGCGTTTACTGCGATAGCGAATATACGGTTACGCTTCCGCAGCTTAACCATAATTATAGTACGAATATAGTTTCCCCCACTTGCGAAGAAAGAGGATATACAGAAAAGACTTGTCTTTCTTGCGGTGATACGCTTTATACCAATTACCGCGATGCAATGGGTCATAACTTTGATACCGTTTGGCACACAGATCCTACGGGACATTATCATATTTGTACCGTTTGCGGTAAAAACGATGAAATAACCGCGCATACTCCCGGAGCAGAAGCTACCGAGGCATCGGCTCAAATTTGTACTATTTGCGAATACGTAATAGTTCCCCAGCTTTCGCATACGCATAACTTGACGAAGGTTGAAGCTCATTCTGCATCCTGTCTTGAAAACGGAAGCATTGCTTACTACACCTGCGGATGCGGAAAATGGTTCCTCGATGAAGGCGCGCAGCAATTGATCATCGATCATTCAACCGTTATCGTTTTGGCAATGGGACATACTCATGAGGCTCTTCCCTACGTTTATCCCACTTGTACTACGGTTGGTTATACGTCCGGTATTAAATGCTCGGTATGTGACACTATACTTCGCGGACACGTAGAGCTTCCCGCTTACGGACACGATTACATAACGACCGAAAAAGCGCCTACTTGTACCGAAGACGGCGTTATATCCAAGATATGTTCTGCTTGCGCGGACAAATTGCCCGATGAAACTATTCCAAAGCTTGAACACAAATATATCGTTAGCGGCATAAAAGCTCCTACTTGTACCGAAGACGGATTTACAACGTTTGCTTGTTCTTATTGCGCTCACACTTACACCGGCGCAGAAAAGAAGGCTTACGGACACAACTACTCTTCGGTTTGGTATTCAAACGAAAATGAACATTGGCACGAATGTACGCGTTGCGCAGAAATGGCAGATAAAACGGCTCATATTCCCGGAGCAGAGGCTACCGAGTATTCCGCGCAGATTTGTACCGTTTGTGAATTCATAATCGAGCCGATTAAGAATCATACTCATTCCGTTTCTAAAGCTATAGATGAAAAGGTTCCTACTTGCGACAAGGTAGGTAATATACCTTATTATATATGCTCTTGCGGTGAGTGGTATTATGATGAGGCTTGTAAAAACGTGATTACCAATCACGAAAGCGTTATCGTTGCGGCTCTTAATCACCAGCTTGTATATATCCCCGAACAGTCTCCTACTTGTACTGAAAACGGATATTCAGCCGGTTATTACTGCAACAGATGCAAAACTTATTTAAGCGGATACAAAGCTCTTGCCGCTCTCGGACACGATGAGGTTGTCGATGAGGCAAAAGCTCCCACTTGTACCGAAACCGGTCTTACCGAAGGTACGAGTTGCTCGAGATGCGACGCGGTATTCGTAGCGCAACAGATTATTGACGCGCTTGGACACACCGAGGTTGTTGACGAAGCAAAAGCTCCCACTTGTACCGAAACCGGTCTTACCGAGGGTAAGCACTGCTCGGTTTGCGAGGAAGTTCTTGTAGCGCAGACTGTCGTTGACGCGCTCGGACACACCGAGGTTATTGACTCGGCAGTGCCTGCTACTTGTATCACTACCGGTCTTACCGAAGGTAAACACTGCTCGGTTTGTAACACAGTTCTCGTTAAACAGACTGTTATTGACGCTCTCGGACACACCGAAGGCCAAGTTGTCAAGGAAAACAACGTAGATCCCGATTGTGTAAACGCAGGTTCTTACGATAGCGTAGTTTACTGTACTGTATGCAGCGAAGAGCTTGAAAGAGAAACAATCACCGTCGATGCTCTCGGACATACCGAAGTGATTGACGCAGCAAAAGCTGCCACTTGTACGGAAACAGGACTTACGGAAGGTAAGCACTGCTCCGTATGTAACGAAGTTCTTGTTGAACAAAATCCTGTGGCAGCTTTGGGACATAAAGACGAAAACAATGATTACACATGTGATACGTGTAATACCGATCTTTGCACCAACCATACCGAAACTGTGATTCCCGCAGTTGCTCCTACTTGCACGGAATCAGGCTTAAGCGAAGGTAAAAAATGCTCCATTTGCGGAGATATTCTTGCAGCGCAGACTGTTATTGACGCTCTCGGACACACCGAGGTTGTTGACAAAGCAAAAGCTCCCACTTGTACCGAAACAGGACTTACCGAGGGTAAGCACTGCTCGGTTTGTAACACAATTCTCGTTAAACAGACTGTTATTGACGCTCTCGGACACACCGAAGGCCAAGTTGTCAAGGAAAACAACGTAGATCCCGATTGTGTAAACGCAGGTTCTTACGATAACGTAGTTTATTGTACTGTATGTCATGCGGAGGTTAGCCGTAAAACAATCACAGTTGATGCTCTCGGTCACGATATGGTAACCGATCCGGCTAAAGATCCTACTTGTACCGAAACCGGTCTTACCGAAGGTAAGCACTGTTCAAGATGTGACTACAAGGTTGAACAGAATACAATTCCCGCTCTTGGTCACACGGAAGGCGAAGCAGTTAAGAAAAACGAAGTAGCTGCGGATTGTGTGAACAGCGGTTCTTATGATAACGTAGTTTACTGTACTGTATGTGGCGAAGAGGTTAGCAGAGAAACTATTACGGTTTCTGCTCTCGGTCACAAAAAAGTTGTTGACGAAGCTATTGATCCTACTTGTACGACTCCCGGTCTTACTGAAGGTGAACACTGTTCTGTTTGTAACAAAGTTTTTGTAATGCAGAAAACAATTTCCGCTCTCGGTCACAAATACGTTGACGGCAAATGCGAAAACTGCGGTGAGAAAGATCCCAACTACGTTCCTGTAAAGAATAGAATTGAAGTTATCAAAACTACAGACGGCAAAGCCGAAGTAACTGTTACGATTAACGTTAAGAACGTAGATTTTGCAGGAATTCAGCTTAATATCTATTACGAGGGCTACGAGTTCATTGATATTAGTTACTCGGAATTTGCGCAGATCAACAATGAAAATTCAACGATTAAATTCGTTCGCTCTTCCGGTTTCAACGAGAATGGAGATATTGAGTTGTTGAGCATTCAATTCGTGGTTAACAAAGGATTTACACCTAATCTGACTATTGAAGTTGTGGAAATTCTCTCATTCGACAACGAAGGCAATCTTATAGTTCCCGATTACGAAATAGCCTATATAGGTTAATAAAAAAGGAGATTTATTATGAAACGTTTTAATAAGATTGGTTTAATTTTAACCATCGTATTAGTATTCACGGCAATCTTGACACTGTCACCCATGGCAGTGTCCGCCGCTGAAGCGACAAATGATTATCCAGACGTAACTATCGGCGATGGTTACGATAATGGCGACGCGGCTGAAGGAGGTTCGGCTACAGGCGGATTCCTTCCCGGTGGTTCTACAGGCGGCAGTTTAATCCCCGGCGGCACAAGCGGTTCCACTTCCGGTGGTTCTATGCCCGGCTTTGGCACCGGCGATTCCTCCGGCGAGGGCTCAAATACCCCCGATGAAGATTATACTAACGAAGCTATCATCTATTCCAACGGTATTACAATATCAACCGATGATGAAAAGTATGAAGGAAAGAGTTATAGCTTTGACGTAGCAACTATGGGCGAATCTTACTCCTCGTTCAAGATGACACTTGTGATGCCTTATTTTGTTACGGTAACAGATGTAATTCCAAACGTTGAACTTAATGACGTATATGAAAATGAAGTTTTTGAATATGCCATTGTTAAAAACAGAGTAAACGTTACATTCTCTTCGCCATATAATTTCTCCGATATCGTTCTCTTCAGCATTAACTTCACTGTAAACGACTATTCCGAGAACGTATTTGCTGTAAAATGCACAGATTATCAGTTTGTAAACGATGACGTTGAAATCGTTGGCGCTGATTTTGACCTTGGATATATTTCTATTGCAAAGACTATTGTAATGGGTGACGTTAACGCGGACTCCGTTGTAACTCTTGCAGACCTTTTGATTATCCAGCGTTCTATCGTTAACAAAGAGTTCCCCTTAAGCGAATCACAGTTCACTGCTGCCGATATAGACAAGAACGGCGTAGTTGATATGTTAGACTGCCAGTATATCCAGAACTTCCTTGTTGGTAAGATTGGATCGCTTGATGACGTTAACGGCGGTGACATTGAGGATCCCGAGTGCACTCACTCTCGTATTACGGAAGAGCGTTTTGAGGCTACCTGTACCAAAGACGGTTACATCAAAACTCTATGCCTTCTCTGCGGCAAAACGGTTTCTGAAGAAATAATCAAATCATCCGGCCACGTTTGGGGTGTGAATTTTAACTCCTACGAGCATTGGGAATATTGTAAAGATTGCGGAGAAATCTTTACATCAAGCACGCCGCATACATACTACGGAAAAGAAATAATCACCATAGAACCCACTTGCGGTGAAAACGGTCAAAAGGTTTCTTATTGTGACTTCTGCGGATCTAAGAAGTTAACCTCTATTCCCAAAACGAATAATCACAACTACATAGACGGTACTTGTATCAACTGCGGTCTTGTAGA
Source organism: Eubacteriales bacterium (assembly GCA_045660185.1). Classification (GTDB taxonomy): domain Bacteria; phylum Bacillota; class Clostridia; order Oscillospirales; family CAG-272; genus UBA1740. Next base: position 7,233 of record JAZRDI010000093.1, read on the forward strand.
GGGCGATGATTACTACATCAATCTTTTGAATTCTTGGAAGAACATTGACGGCGTTTCCGTTCAGGTTAAAGATTTCTTTTTCGAGGTTGGTGACGAAAACGGAATGTACGGATACATTAGAAATATTGACGTTACCGAGATGATGCTCTTCGTTGAAGACGGCAAGCTCGGCGGTGCTTTGATAGGCTCTGCTTCAATCTTCAACGGTCCGTATGATAACGCTGATTTCATTTGCGAAATTCAGGCTATAATTCGCGACGACAACGTTTACATTAAGCTTAACTATGGCAAGAATGATTTAGATCAGGAATATCTTATTAAAGCATCCGTTGAGTCATTCATAGGACAGCTTTTGTACGCAAACAGCGGTCTTGCTTATGAAGACTTATCTACTTTGGTTGATTTCTTTAATGACACAATAGTTTACACTATAGATACTCTTATTGAGTCTAATAGCGCAGACGTAAACACAATACTTAAAAATTGCTTCGAAATTCTCTTCACATTTGAAGAAAAAGCAGACGGCTCTTACATAGCTACACTTGATTATGAAAAAATTAACGATCTCAATTACAATCTCAGACACAAATACATTTCAGAGGTTATTGATTATTACTTCGGTAGCGGCTCATTTGACACTATAGTTGATTTCGTTACTGAAACTCTTAACGTATACGTTTACGATGTTGAGGAATATACCGCTAAAAAGGGATTAGACTTAACAACGGTTCTCGATCAGTTCAACGTATTGGCACTTAACCTTGGCGCTGACGATAGCTTCGATATAAGAGAATATATTTATAATGAAGAATTCGCAAACTACACACTCGGTATGCTCTTATTCGGCGTTGAAGACTATTCTTACTTGGACAGAATCGCAGACATCGCAGAATTCCTTTCGGAGAATATAGCTTATGACTTGTTAGATTCTGAAAACGCAGATGAAATTTACGAAATCGTAGAAGAAATTACTTCTAGGCTTAACAGCAATGGCACGATTTCGTTCGTTACCGATGAAAACGGTACTATTGGCGGTTTAAACGTTAAGCTTGACGGATTTATATATGAGTATGACGAAGAGTACATTTTAATTAATGCAGACTTCAACATTACTGCCAACGAAAAAATAGACACAACCGAATGGGCTGATTTGGTTATCGATCGCGTTCGTGGCACACTCGTTGAGCCCAATGAGGATATGCGCGACAATGAGATTAAAATTGAAAATGGCATATTCTCGGATCGCATTACCTATAAGGGCGAGGAATATGACTTTGAAGGATTGTTCGTTGCTGTATATAATCCCGTATATGACAAATTATCCTATATTATTTCCTATTCGACTTGTAACGGCTGGAGAGAGCTTGAAGCTTGCTATCCTGTTCTTTACTCCTACTTTACCGTTGGAAAAATAAACGTTGATGGTAAAGAAGTTATTCTTCTTATCGATCTTAAATCCGGCGAAACCCTTGAGCTTGTTCGTTTTGAAAAAGGATATACCGTAATCTTCGAAGACGGAACTGAAAAGACATTCAAGTTCGATTATAATTTAAATGAAGAGTATGAATGGGCTGAAGCATTTGCAGCACTTTATTTGGATATCTTCGGCGAATCCAATACGATAACAAGATATTATGGAAAATGGATCTATTATTACTTCAATGAAAGCAACGGTGAATTCACCAAAAACTACGATCACGAATACGAATATCGTTATGAGTGGCTCGGTGAAACCTGCGAAGACGGTGTAACGATTATCACAACCTGTAAGCACTGCGGTTATTACTATGAAGACACAAGATATTACTGCGACACCGAAGAGATAACTATTGATCTTTCGGAATATTCGTCTTGCGGCGGTAAAATTTACGCATATCACTGCGAGCTTTGCAAGAGAATTACCTACATTTATGACTACAACATCAACTGCGAGTTTGATGAAAAATCCAGAACAGACATCTTCGATGAGAATGACAACGTTATCGGTTATTCTTACACTTGCAGCGTTTGCGGACTTGAATTCAAAAACCTTAGCCGCACCGAGATGATTTCTTCTTGTATGGGTAAGGTGTACAACTGCGCTTATATCTATTACAACGGCGAGTGCATATTAGAATGTGTAAACGATTGGGATCGTGATTTCCATAAGTACGAGTACACGTATGAGTTAGAGGGTGATTCCTGCGAAAGTAGATACAAGGTATACGCTTATTGTACAGAATGCGGATACAGCGATTGGCGCTGGAGTGTCGGGCACAGACTCGAAACAAAAACAATTGATTTCTCTGATTTAGGTATCTCTTGCGGTGGTTATATCAAAGAAGAATACTGCACTATTTGCAATACTGTAATTTACTCATATAAATTTGATTACTACTGCTCTTGGGAATACGTAGAAAAGAACGATGAGGGCTATTCAATTTATAAGTGCAGAGATTGCGGCACAATCAAGTATGATTATTCTAATTCGACCGAGAAAGATGAAAACTGTCAATACACATCTACAGAAATTATAATCTATTACGTAGACGGCAAAGAGGTTTACAGATACGAGTTCACCCGTAACTATACAAGCCACAATTATCATTATGAAACCATATTTAACGGCGAAAATTGCGAAGATGGATACACAGTCATAACTACTTGTGAAGATTGCGCTCTTCGTTGGGAAGATTTCTATAATGATCATGATTATTATGACGGAGTATGCGAAATTTGCGGTCATAGCATAAACGAAGTTCTTTACACATACAAATCAAAGGATCTTTCGCTTACTCTTTATGAAAACAATACCGTTTATTTCACCGCATGGGTTGAGATTGACGGAGCGATTGAATACGTAAATGGCGTTAGTAGATGGCATTTTTACAGTGATGAAATAATTCGCGTGGATATTTACGTGGATCACTACGGATATTCTGCAGAGTATTTATTCACAGCAAATGAGAACGGCGAGCTTACTCCTTATGTCGAATCCGAATGCCAGCATGAAGAAATTGATGTCAAAAGGGTTGATTCTACTTGCACTAATTGGGGTTACATAGAAAAAACATGTCTCCATTGTAACACTATTCTTTCACATATGACATTAAGACCTTCGGGACACGTTGAGGTTATCGACGAAGCAGTGGCTCCTACTTGTACCAAAACAGGTCTTACCGAGGGTAGTCACTGCGGTACTTGCGGCGAAACTCTCGTTAAGCAAACAATAGTTAGCAAAACCAAGCATAACTACGTTGACGGTTTCTGCGATTACTGCGGAAAAGAAGAATCCGATTGCGATCACGAAACCTTGCACACTGTTACTGTTAATTTGAAAGATTACGGCTGCTGCGCAGGTACGTTCGTATTCGAAACGTGCGATTGCGGCGAAGTTATTTACATGAATGATGAGCCTGATATTGACTGTGATCTTGAAACAATTCGTGAAGAAGAGATTGAAAACGAAGACGGATCATACACTGCTTATATGACCGGACGTTGCAGCATTTGCGGATTTTACGTTGAGGCTTCTATGTATGAAGCAGCTCCCGATGGATGCAACCGTTATTATAAGGAAGTTTACACTATCTATGCAAGCGAAGGCGGCGCGGTAATTGCCGAGAACTTCATAATGGAGTATTTCGGAACAAATCATAACTCCGAATACGTAAAGATAGACCTTACCGAATACGGAATTTGCGGTGGCACAATGGAGGCTTACAGATGCCGTGATTGCGGTGAGTTAACAACACTCAACGATCTTGAGCCCATTTGCTCCGACATTTCCACGGGCGAAGAAACATTCGTAGATGCAAAAGGATTCGAGCATTACGTTCAGTGGGCTTCTTGCAACAAATGCGGTTTGAGAATGGAGATGGACTACTATGAAGATGTACGTTCTGTTTGTGAAACCGTAACTTACGGAACCATTACTGTTTCCTGCAATGGAACCGTTATCATTGTCGATGAAGATAATCGTTACGATGATACACACGAATATCAGACAGAGTACGTTCTTGGCGGAGAAAACTGCGATGATGGAGTCATTGTTAAGGAACTTTGTAACAAGTGCGGTGATCAGCATGAATATACCCGTTACGGTCACATCACCGAAGAACAGATAGTAAATCTTTCTGACTTTGGATTCTGCGGCGGATATATCAGAAATTACGTTTGTAAGATATGCGGCGAAGTAACTAACTCTTACGTTGAAGATTACTACTGTAATTGGTATAATTCCGAAGATGAAGAGGGTGGCTACGATAAGCCCGAATACGAGAATCCCGAATACGATGAACCTATTGAGGTTCTTCCCTCTATGCCCTTGGATCCCGAATATGACATAACTGTTCCCGATTACAGCGTTAGCGTGAAGGATGCTATGGAATACACCGACGTAAACAACGGATTTGGATACGATAGCGGTGATAACAACTTTGGATATGTCGAAATTCCCGGTGGATCTGTTTCGGGCGGTGATTTTGGCGGTAACATCGGCGGTGGAATTATAGTTGGCGGTAACGGACGCTATACCTGTTCTGTTTGCGGTGGTCAGAAACTCACCACTACAGAGACTATTCAGGTTGAGGGCGAGTGCAAATATACTCAGAAGACCACTACCGTTTACTATATGAATGACGAAGAGGTTTACCGTTCAGAAAGAGAAATGACCTTCTCTACTCATAATTTTGAATATACCTATGAAATGATGGGTGAAACCTGTGAAGACGGCGTTCGTGTTTACGGAGTTTGTACCGTTTGCGGTGAAAAAACCGAATACTATACAGGCGGACACAACTGGACAACCGAGAGAGTAGATCTCAAAGAGCTCGGAATGTGCGGCGGCTTCTATAGACAAAACGTTTGTACCATCTGCGGCGAAAAAGACGGTAGTATAGACTTTGAAGATTACGAGTGTAGATGGATACACCGCGAAACCGTAGGAGACACTTATTACTCCTATTGCGAAAAATGCGGCACTGAGAAGGCAGTTACAGAAACATACGGCGAAAAGGATGATAATTGTGACTTCAAAGTATTCATTCACTATCAGTACATCGTTAATGGCGTTTGCGTTCTTGATGCAGAAAGCACTCATTACAGAGAAGAACACAACTACGAATATAACTTCGTAATGAATGGTGATACTTGTGCCGATGGTGTACATATTAACGCTATTTGTGAGGATTGCGGATATAATTATAAATCTTACCTTGAAGATGGACACTATGTTCTTGAAGAAAATCGCATTGAATTCGTCGATGTCGGTATGTGCGGCGGATATGCTTATATGGACATATGCAAAGTTTGCGATAAGATTATTTATGGAACCAGTTATGATTACGAATGCAACTGGAATCATACGGAAACTACCGATGAAGGTATTGATATTTACGAGTGTGTAACATGTGGTGCTGTCAAGAATACTTGGAATGTAGTTGGCGATATGTATAATGAATGCTGCGAACATACGGTATACTTTGTAGATGGTAAAGAAGTATATCATTATCAGTCAGTCGCTTATTATGCAACTCATAACTACGAGTATACCTTTGAAATGCGGGGTACAACTTGTGAATATGGAGTAGATATTATCCATACTTGTAAGGATTGCGGATTTAGTTATCAATCTTACGTCAATGGACACTATACTTCAAAAGAAGAGAGTGTGGATTTTACCGATTTCGGTATGTGTGGCGGATATGCTTTTATGCAGTTCTGTGGAGCATGCGGTGAAAATACTTATGGATACAAAGAAGACTATTATTGCGACTGGAATCATAAAGAAACAACCGATGCAGGTGTTGAGGTTTACGAGTGTACACAATGCGGTGCTATTAGGCATACTTGGACTGAAATCTCCGAGAAGGATGAAAATTGCGGATATCAGCATATTTACTACACGGTATACTTCGTAAATGATAATGTAGTATATAGTCATCAATCGTTCTATTATTATCAAGAGCACGAAAACAAAGCTGTGATCAAAGAAAGCGAGCCTACGTGTTCTTATGATGGTCTTATTGTCTATACTTGCTATGATTGCGGCAAATACGTAGATGTGTATCTCCCTGCGACAGGTGAGCATAAATACGATGAAAACGGATTTTGCGTAGAGTGTGGCATAAGCAACTTCGAAGGTGAAGTTCCCGATGTAGAACCCGATAAAATGCCAATGAGTTATGCTGAATACGTAGCTGCAGAAATAGATACCGAGGTTGTTATCGAAGCTTACGTGCAGGCTACTCAATCTTGGTGGAGCAACAAAATAACCGTTTACGCGGCAGATAGAGACGGCGCTTATTTCATCTATGAAATGGCTTGCTCCGAAGAAGACGCTGCAAAGCTCATTCCCGGTACAAAAATCAAGGTAATAGGATACAGAGGAGAATGGTGCGGCGAAATCGAAATATATGATGCAAAATTCACTTTTGTAGAGGATGCTGATGCTTATGTTGCTCCCGCAAAGGATCTTACCGAGTTGCTTGGCACAGAAGAGATTATCAATTATCAGAATCAGTTTGCTTCCTTTAATGGACTTACTATCGAAAACATCACTTACAAAAATGACACCGTTGGCGATGATATTTACGTTACATTCACAAAAGACGGCAATTACTATGAATTCTGTGTTGAAAGATATCTCACAGATCCCGAGACCGATGTTTACAAGGCTTTTGCGACTCTCGCAGTAGGCGATGTTGTTAACGTAGAAGGTTTTGCTTATTGGTACTATGGTATTTGTACTCACATTACCAATATTACCAAAGTAGCATAGACGACTGCTTACATTAATTAATACCTTTTAAAATGAGTAGGAGACTTCCCTTTAGTTGAGAGGTCTCCTATTTGTTTTGGATATTTTATTTTTAAAGCTTGTTTCACAATTTATTGCAATTTCATTACACAATTTATTCGCAAAATTTATTTAGTTGTTTCGTTGACTTTGAGGGGGTAAGTATGTTATACTTAATAGTTGTGAATGTTTGGTAGCTTTTTAAAAGAGCTATTAGGCTTCTGACACAAATAATTACAGATGAGGAATTTGACTTGAAAAAGCTATCAAAATTTTTTAGGGGCTACGTTAAGGAAAGCATACTCGGACCGCTTTTCAAGCTACTTGAAGCGAGTCTTGAGCTTATCGTTCCGCTCGTTATAGCCGCTATAATTGACAAAGGCATTTTGACGGGTGACAAACCTTACGTTGTTAAAATGTGCTTTGTTCTCGTTTTGCTGGGGGCTGTTGGGCTTGGATTCTCCGTGACCGCGCAGTACTATGCGGCAAAGGCTTCGTGCGGATTTTCCGCAAGAATGCGAAGCGCGCTTTTTGCGCACATTGAAACGCTTTCTTATAGCGAGATTGACTCTATCGGTACGTCAACACTTATCACGCGAATGACGAGCGATTCGAACCAAGTGCAGACAGGTATAAATCTTACGCTTCGCTTGCTTCTTCGTTCTCCGTTCGTTGTTTTCGGCGCGATGATAATGGCGTTTACCATTGACTTTAAATCGGCGCTTACGTTTGCGGCGGTTATTCCCCTGCTCTCTTTGGTTGTTTTCGGTATTATGCTTGCTTCCATGCCGCTTTACAAGAAGTCGCAGACGAGACTTGATGCGGTTCTCAAAAAGACTCGTGAAAATCTTCACGGAGCGCGAGTTATACGCGCGTTTTCACGCGAAGATGATGAAATTCGCTCCTTCAAGGAGAAGAATGAATCGCTCACTGATATTCAAAAGTTCGTTGGAAAAATTTCCGCACTTATGAATCCCATTACCTATATACTTATAAACTTTGCGGTTATTTTACTTATTTACATCGGCGCGCTTCGCGTTGATGCGGGAGATTTAACACAAGGTCAAGTGGTTGCTCTTTACAACTATATGGGTCAGATTTTAGTTGAGCTTATCAAGCTTGCTAACCTTATAATCAGTATCAGCAAGGCGCTTGCCTCTGCTTCAAGAATTGAAGCAGTTTTTGACACCGAAAGCAGTATGGAATACGGAAGCGAAGAGCTTGGAAAGCTTGAAGGCGGAATAGAATTTAACGGCGTTTCGCTCAAATACCGCGGCTCTTCGGAAAATTCGGTTTCGAATATAAGCTTCACGGCAAAGCGCGGTGAAACAGTCGGAATCATTGGCGGTACCGGTGCGGGTAAAACCTCGCTTATTAATCTTATCCCTCGTTTCTACGATGCAACCGAGGGCTCGGTTAAAATAAACGGAATTGATATTTCAAAATACGGCAAGGACACGTTGCGAGATAAAATTTCCCTCGTTCCGCAGAATGCGTATCTTTTCGCAGGAACTATTCGAGATAATATTAAATTCGGCAAAAACGATGCCACCGACGAAGAAATTCTTAAGGCTATCGAAATAGCGCAGGGCTCGGAAATAGTAGAGGCAAAAGGCGGTCTTGACTCGCGCATAGAGCAAGGCGGTAAAAACCTTTCGGGCGGTCAAAGACAAAGACTCACCATCGCAAGAGCGCTCGTTAATAAGCCCGAGATTCTTATCCTTGACGATTCGGCATCCGCGCTTGACTATGCGACAGATGCAAGACTTCGCAAAGCAATAAAGGAAAACACTGCCGATTCTGCGGTATTCATCGTTTCACAGAGAGCTTCATCGGTTATGCACGCTGATAAAATTATAGTTCTTGATGACGGTGAATGCGTTGCTATGGGCTCTCATGAGGAGCTTCTTAACAGCTCTGCGCTTTACCGCGAGATATACGAAACTCAATTTGGAACGGAGGGCGTGTAAAATGAATAAAAACAAAAATACCGTTTCAAAGGTTTTAAAACACCTCGGTAAATACAAGTTTCTTATGCTTGTTTCCGCGCTTCTGGCTATCGGAATCGTTGCGCTTACGCTTTACGTTCCGATACTTATCGGTAAATCGATAGATCTTATTATAGGTAAGGGACTCGTTGACGTCGAGGGCATTATCGGTTATCTTACAACGGCAGGCATTCTCATTCTCATAACCGCAGTTATGCAGTGGGTTATGAGCACTATAAACAATAAGATAACCTATCACGTTGCAAGAGATATGCGTAACGAGGCTTTTGAAAAACTTGAAAGGCTTCCTATATCTTACATTGATTCAAGCTCCAAGGGAGATATTGTTTCAAGAATAATCAACGACGTTGACCAATTTTCCGAGGGACTTTTACTCGGATTTACGCAGCTCTTCACGGGAGTTCTTACAATCGTTGGAACACTCGCATTTATGATCGCTATAAGCTGGAAAATCGCGCTTGCGGTAGTTGTTTTGACTCCACTTTCGCTCGTGGTTGCAAAGTTTATCGGCTCGAAGACACATTCAATGTTCACGCTTCGCTCTAAAACAAATGGCGAGCAGACGGCAAATATCGACGAGGTTCTTGGCAACCAAAAGCTCGTTATCGCATTTGGCGAGGAAGAAAACGCAAAGGCAAAATTCGACGAGATAAACGAAAGACTCGAAAAGGCTTCGCTTAACGCTATATTCTTCTCTTCCCTTGTAAATCCTACTACAAGATTTGTAAACAACGTAGTTTATGCGACGGTTGCTTTGACCGGCGCGTTCTCCGTTATAGCTACGGCAGGCGCTGCGGCTCCGTTTACCGTCGGTGAGCTTTCATGCTTGCTTTCTTATACAAACCAATACACAAAACCGTTCAATGAAATTTCGGGAGTTATAACCGAATTTCAAAATGCGCTCGCTTCTGCGGCA
>JAZRDI010000094.1:0-45373 GCA_045660185.1 Eubacteriales bacterium
ACCAAAAGATATATTACACCAAGCAGCAATATCGCTTATATTTACGCTTGTAATGCTGGTGCAATTAGAAAACGCATCCTCACCAATAGAAGTAACGCTATCGGGAATTGTTACGCTTGTAAGGCTGGAGCAATTATAGAACGCAGAAGAACCAATAGAAGTAACACCATCGGGGATAAGAAGCTCTGTTATAAGCTCACCGTTTAAATATAGATTTTTTGCGTAATAAAGAGGGTTGGAAGAATAATCATAATACCCCGCGTTGTAATTAAAACGTATGTTGCACCAAGCAGCAATATCGCTTATATTTACGCTTGTAAGGCTGTCGCAATTATCGAACGCCTGAAAATTAATCGAAGCAATGCCATTGCCGTTTGTTACGCTTGTAAGGTTAGAGCAATTATCGAACGCATTTCCACCAATCGAAGTAACACTATCGGGGATTGTTACGCTTGTTATACTCGACTGACGATAAAAGGCATAATTAGGTATAGAAGTAACACCATCGGGAATAACAAGCTTTGTTATAAGGCTACCGTTTAAATATAGTTTGTTTGCATAATAAAGAGGATAGGAAGTATTACTAGCAAAAGATATATTGCACCAAGCGGCAATATCGCTTATATTTACATTTCTAAAGTTGGAGCAGTTAGAGAACGCAGAATTACCGATATAAGTAACGCCATTCCCGATTGTTGCGCTTGTAATGCTGGTGCAATTAGAAAACGCAGCCTCACCAATCAAAGTAACGCTATCGGGAATTGTTATGCTTGTAAGGTTGGAACAATTGTAGAACGCGTAGTTATTGATCGAAGTAACGCTATCAGGAATAACAAGATCTGCTATAAGTTCACCGTTAAAATATAGATTTTTTGCGTAACAAAGAGGGTTGGCAGTTTCTCCACCAAAAGATATACTGCACCAAGTGGCAGTATCATTTATATTTACACTTGTAAGCCCCTTGCATAAATAGAACGCATCATCACCAATCGAAGTAACACTATTACCTATGCTCACGCTTATAAGGCTGGAGCAATTACGGAACGCATATTGACCAATAATCATAACACCATTACCGATTGTTACGCTTGCAAGTCCGGTGCAATTAGCGAACACTCTATCACCAATAGAAGTAATGCTATCGGGGATTTTTACACTTGTAAGGCTGGTGCACTCAGAGAACGCATAATCATCAATCCCTGTAACACTATCCCCATTAGGTGAAACAGGCGGAATTACCAAATCTGTATCCGTACAAGTACCAATACCACTAACGTAACAAGTTCCATCACCGTTTGAGGTAAATGCAAGCCCTTCACTATAAACAGGCGCAACGTATTCAGGCCAAACGGTCGGTACACCGTCAACATAGTGCCAGAAGTTACCTTCGGTTGTTGGAGCAGTTTCGGAGTAGTAGTAGCGTGTGGCATTAATTAAATAATCGTTTGCATTGCCGATAGAAATTACATTCCACTCTTCTTCGCTACCGGTATAATATACGTTCGTGAGTCTGGTGCAATTATAGAACGCATAATCACCAACAAACTCGACACTATCGGGGATTATTACGCTTGTAAGGCTTCTGCAATAATAGAACGCATAATCGCCAATAGAAGTAACGCTATCTGGAATAACAAGCACTGTTATAAGTTCACCGTTTAAATATAGATTCCCTGCGTAACAAAGAGGGTTGGACACAGTACCAGCAAAAGATATATTGCACCAAGCAGCAATATCGCTTATATTTACGCTTGTAAGTTTGGAGCAATACGCGAACGCCTCATCACCAATTGAAGTAACACCATTACCTATGCTCACGCTTGTAAGCCTAGAGCAAGTATAGAACGCCCAATCACCAATCGAAGTAACGCTATCGGGAATTGTTACGCTTGTAAGTTTGATGCAATGAGAGAACGCATCATGACCAATCGAAGTAACACTATCGGGGATAATGAATGTCGTATCACTTTTACCTATAGCATATTGAACTAATATTTTACCGTCTTTGCTATAAAGATTTCCATCTATAGATTTATATTTTTCATTTTCTGTGCCTACGTTTATGCTTGTAAGGCTGTAGCAACGCAGGAACGCATAATAACCAATCGAAGTAACACTATCGGGAATTGTTACGCTTGTAAGTCCATCGCAATCTTTAAACGCACCATTACCAATAGAAGTAACGCTATCGGGAATTGTTACGCTTGTAAGGCTGGAGCAATAATCAAACGCATAATTACCAATACTTGTAACCCTATCCCCCTCGGGCGAAACGGGTGGGATTACTATATCGGTATCCGTACAAGTACCAATACCGCTAACGTAACAAGTTCCGTCACCGTTTGAGGTGAATGCAAGCCCTTCGGAATATTTAATCGTTTCTTTGTAAGTTGCGGTATAAGTATCATTCTTTGCAAAAGCCGTCAAGCTTGCGGGGTTATCTGTGGAAACAACTTCGCCGGCGGAGTTTTTCCAACCTATGAATTCAAAGCCGGATTCTGCTTCGGGAGCAGTCAAGGTTGCAGTTTCGTTTGCGTTATAGAGTCCTTTTGTGAATCCGTCTTCGAGAAGTCCACCGATGACTTCAACGAGGAAGTAATCAGCGTTAGCAAGTCTTTCGGTATTGTAATTAAAGTACTTCTGCGCGTTTGCGCCGTATTCAAGCATACTTTCAAGCATTGCTCTAAAATTTTCGTTATCACTCGCAACGCCTGTTTTACCGAGCTTTGCGTAGCAGTAATCAAGCACGCTATACTTCACGGGCGCGCTATAGTATCTTTCACCGTCAACGTCTATGTAAGCTACCGAATAAACGTAGTCGGTCATCTGCTTTGCTGTGATATGGCGATATTCGAAGGTGTAATACTTCACGTCGTTTATAGTTGTATAACCGACAACGCCCGAAGTATATGTTGCGTTATCTGATACATAGTTTTCTTGTGGTGTGCTGAAATATAGCATACCAATATTATCCGCAGTAATACTGCCATCTTCAATGCCGTCAAACTTTACGGCATACTTAAGATAAACGTTGTCCTCGAATACGAGGTTAAATTTGTCGATACTTACCGAGGGCGTTGTTGAATCGTTCGCGCTTACGGTAATAGCCATAGCGCAAACCAAGAGAACAAGCGTCAAGGCAATCATCAAAATGGGTAAAATTCTTTTTTTCATTGTCTTTCTCCTTTTACAGCCATTCTCCGTCATTTTCTCCGAGGTCGGGCTTGATGTCGTTGAGTCCCGACGTTGAAATTACGTCGGCTGAGTTAATCTTCACAAGCTCGATTTCGGGACTTTGGTAGTTGTTTTTGTGTTTCATTTTTTCTCCTTTCAAATAAAAACAAAAAATGCGCCCTGCAACGCAGAGCGCAAATCCACAGTACTCCACATTGCCGCGACGCAACTTTTTTCAAACAAGGTATAGAAAAAGACGGAAGTACTAAAATGGCATAGTACACCCTTGTTTGAAAATATTCAGTTACGTCGCACACTCATTATATCACTTCTGCGTGGGAAAGTCAAGAGTTTACGCATATATTTGGTTTTATTGGTCTTTTTATGCGCACCGGTCTTTTAAAAAAAAATTGAATGCGGATAATTAACCTTTTATACAGCGCTTTAATATAGTGAAAAAGCAAGGCTCATAACCCACTGAATTCGGATACGCGCCTTGCTTTTGTAAAATATGAATATTGAATTTTTTATTCCGCCATTGTTTTAGAAATTCTTGTTTTCTTCATCTTATTTACAAGAACAATTGAAGCAATAAGTCCCGAAACGGGGAATATCATAGCGAAAAGAATACCGCATTTAAGAGCAACCGCAGTAGTGTCGCCCGATATAACTGACGTCAAAAAGCTTCCATTTTTGAAAACCGCGTCAGAAACTATACCGATGAGGTCGGGGCCGAGCGTGCATCCGAGGTCTCCCGAAAAAGCGAAAAAGGCAAACATAAGCGTTCCGCCTGTTGGAATAAACTCCGCGCCAAGACTGTACGTTCCGGGCCAAAGGATAGCAACGGATATACCGCATAGCGCAAAGCCAATGAAGGAAATCGCGGGAATACTCGAAAAAACTGTAATAACGTAGGCAACTATGCATAGCGCAAATGAGGCCGTTATCCATTTTTCAAGTCTTATGCGAGAAGCATATTTTCCGAATATAACGCGAGAGAATCCCATTGCTACGGCAAACGCGCAAGGGCCGAGAAGATCTCCGATAGATTTTGAAACACCGAGTCCCTTTTCCGCAAAGAGAGAAGCCCATTGAGCAATAGCAACCTCTGAAGCGCCCGCCGCAACCATTATAATAACCATGGTTAAAAATCCGTTTTGGCGTCTTAGATGAGAGAAGCCGCGTCTTTCGGTGTCACCCTCAAGCTCGCCAATGGGAGCAAATAAAAAGATTGCTAAAGCGGTTATGGGAAATACGGTAAAAACAAGTGGCAAAAAGCTCCAGTTTTCAATACCGAAAACGCTTAAATATGCCGTTGTGAGAAGAATAACTATAACTTGTCCCCAGCAATAAAATGAGTGCAAAATACTCATATCCGATGCCTTTTTGTCACCCGGAATTGCTTCAACGATAGGGCTGACTATAACCTCAATAAGACCTCCGCCCGAGCACATAACCGTGCTTGAAATGAGCAATGCGATAAACTTTGATGGCATAATTGCCGTGAGAGTCGGCATAAGGCAAAGACCGAGCGTTGCGAGAATTTGAGCTAACACAACCGAACGCCGATACCCCAGACCCGTGACAAAAATAGTACTTGCAAGATCCACCGCTAACTGTATGATGAAGTTGAAGGTTATAAGCACGCTTATCTCTAAAAGCGATAGCCCAAGCCGCTCCGAATATACAACGAAAAGCAGCGGAGAAATAGTGTTTACGATAGCCTGAACTATATATGAAATATAGGCGGCACTCACCGTATGCTTGTAATTAAAATTTTTTGTATTCATCGTTTCTGCCTCGAAATTAATCTTATTTTTTGCGTTTTGATACTGTTAGAGTTGTTAAAACGCCAACAACACCGATTGAAGACCAAAGCAAAAGAATGCCGTTCCAACCAATGCCGACAACGAGGTTTCCGAAAATAAGATTTGCAATAGCCGCCGCGATATATCCGGTGCAGTCTATCACGCCGTTAACGCTTGAAACTCTGCCTGTTTTTCCAAGACCGGGAATGTATATGCTCCAAAGAAGAGACGAGCAGCAGCTTATAGCCATAAGCGCCAAAATGAGTACGATAACGTTAAGCGTCTTGTTTTGAATAAAGATATTCGTTATAAAGAGAACCGATGATATTGCGAATGCGATTCGCATCATACCAATATCCTTCTGACCGGTTGCATTGAAAAGCGCGAGAGCCGCGAAGGGCATACAAGCGCGGAAGATTGAAATGAGAGTGAAAACCGTGCTTGAAAGCTCGGTTTCAAATCCAAGGTGCGCGCTCAAATACGTCGGTATCCAAAACGAGATAGAAGCAGTACCGATTTCAACAAGACACGCGATAGTTAAATAGAAGAAGAATTTTTCGATTTTGAAAACTTCAAGAATAGAGGAAAAATTGATTTTCGTTGTGCTATTGTAGGTTATTTCTTTTTTCTTTTCGAGTGTGAGAATAAAGATGAAGGATATCGTTACCGCAACGAGCGCCAAAGCGCCTGCAATGATAAACGCGGGCTTAAAATCAAAAGCAATAGCGAACAGTCCCGCAATCATAGGTCCTGCAAAAGAGGCGGCAGAGAAGAAAACGCATATCTTACGCGCTCCGTTGGCGTCGGTGTTTTCGGTTATAATTTTCATAAGCGGACCGCGTACCATTGAAAGTCCGAATCCCAAGAATGCGAATAATATTACTTCAATAGCCTTAACGGGTGCGATAGGGAAAAGCATCACCGAAATTCCCGCTGTGAAAATTCCCGCGAATATCATTTTACGAGGCGCAAGAACGTCACCCAAAAATCCGTTAAGAAGCTGGCCCAATGCGTAAAATATCATATAAGTAGAGGAGAGAAGAGCAATACCGCTTTCCGTGAAATCTCCATTCAAAAGAAGGCTTGGAGCAAAAACGCTGAGCATATTGCGAAGGTAGTAGGTCACGACGTACGTAAGCACGCAAAGAAAACCTATAACTACCGTCTTTTTGATTTTAGTCATAACAAACTCCGTAGTGGCTTATGCCAATCTGTAAATTTTTGTGTGGCGAAGCCACGCTTCATAGCGAAGCGGCTTCATAGTGCGAAGCACTGCTTAATGTGCAATTGCACGCTTCATTCAAAAAAGCCATCCGCAGATGCGAATGGCTTTTACTGGTGCCGGTGGCGGGGGTCGAACCCGCACGTCCTTGCGAACACGGGATTTTGAGTCCCGGGCGTCTGCCAATTCCACCACACCGGCTTGTGTAGCACAGAGAAGATTATATCACATTAAAACGAAAAAATCAATATGTTTTTCAAAAAAAATAAAAAAAGCGAAAAAATACGCAAAGTGTATTGTATTTTTCTTAAATATATTGTATAATTTATGAGTGAATTTACGAAAGGCGGGTGCGATAATGGAAAAATACGGTGTTTTTGATATAAACGAGAGCTCTGTTTCGAATCTTAACAGTATCGCAACCGATGAAAGTAAAGGCTTCGAGCTTCGCCTCTGCGAGATGAGTTTTTTTGCAGATAGCATTGCCGCCGAGATTTGCAAGCTTGCTGATGAAGAAATGAGCATTTCGGAAATATTTGCGATTCTTTCAGAAGAGATCAAGCTTTCTATGGGTATGCCCGATAGCGAGGTTATAAGCCAAACGCGAAATGGAGTCGAGGCATTTTTGAAAATGCTTTCGGGGGCAGACAAGGCGAATTTTGCAATTCTATTGCGCGAAAAGCTCTTGAATAAGGGAATAGACGTAAGCGAAAAGAACTTTTTGCCCGAATCCGAGCCGAAAGAAAAACTCGTCTATGTTAAAAACTCTCTTGCAGATGAAGCGTTCGATATTTTCTCGCAAGAATTTGACGATCCGAGAATTGCATACGCAGAAAGCTTCAAGGAAGCCTGCGTGGGCGTAGCGGATAAAAGGTACGGATACGCTATTTTGCCGTTCGAGGAAAAGGCATCGGTCAGAATACCGTCTATATCAAAGCTCGTATATGACCTTGACCTTAAAATCGTAGCAATAACTCCGGTATTCGGTTTTGAAGGAAATGCGGATATGAAGTATGCCCTGATAGGAAGAGATTTCAAAATTCCCGAGCTTGACGAGTTTACCGACAGATATTTTGAAATAAGTATACCGAAGGATGCGGTAAGTCTTTCGGAGCTTTTAATGGCATCGGAGCTTTACGGATTGGAAATATACAGAATAAGCACTTCCTTCGTCGAAGACGAGGATAATCAAAAAACGCTCTATTCAATTATATTCAAGGATGTCGGGCGTTCGTTTTCAAATTTGATTGTTTATCTTTCGCTATTTGCCGAAGAATATATTCCGGTTGGAATTTACAAAAATATAGAATAAAGAGGTACAAAGATGAAAAAGCATATAGAATATAAAACAAAAGGCACTTGTTCAAGAATGATAGTTCTCGATATTGAAGACGGAATCGTTACAGAGTGCGCCTTCATAGGCGGCTGCGCGGGAAATACCGCGGGAGTGGCATCCTTGGTAAAGGGAATGAAGACCGATGAAGTAGTAGCGAAACTTAGAGGGATAAGATGCGGATTTAAGCCCACCTCTTGCCCCGATCAGCTTGCAACTGCAATTGAAGAAGCGTTAGCAGAGGAAGTATAAGGCATAGCCGACGCTTAAAAAGTAACTTCAGTATCGCTATGAAGCATAGGCGGTGCTTAAAAAACATGTTAAGCATCGCAGGATGCTAAAAATAAAATGTTAAATTCAGTGATGTATAATATTGGAGGATTTATGAATTACAGCACTTACAATTATGAATATCAAAAGTGGTTGCTCTGCAAGCACATGACTGACGAGGAAAAGGACGAGCTTTTCGCAATAGTAGCAGACGATGATACCAAAAAACTCCGTTTCTCATCTGCAATGGATTTCGGAACTGCAGGACTTCGTTCCACAATGTATATGGGAACTGCTTGTATGAACCGCTTTACAGTAGCGCAGACAACGCGCGGAATTGCCGCTCTCGTAAAGGCATCGGGTGGCGAATCAAGAGGTGTGACTATAGCGTATGACTCGAGAAATCATTCGGAGGAGTTCGCAAAGGTAAGTGCATCGGTTCTTGCATCTGAAGGAATCAAGGTTTATATCTTCAATAGCTTAAGACCCACTCCCGAGCTTTCTTACGCGGTAAGACATTTCGGAGCACTTGCGGGAATTAACATCACCGCTTCTCACAATCCCAAGGAATATAACGGATACAAGGTATATTGGGAGGATGGAGCGCAGATTAATCCCGACCAGGCTAAAATAGTTTCCGCAGAGCGTGAAAAGTTTGACGTTCTCGATATGAGCGGAACAGATTTCTTTGATGAAGGCGTAAATAGCGGAATTATTACCGTTCTTGACGATGATTTTGACAAATATTATATGAGAGCGGTAATGGATACCGCAATCAACGAGCATCTCATAAGAGAGGCTAAAAATCTTAAGATAGTTTATACCCCTCTTCACGGCGCGGGATACAGACTCGTTCCCGAGGTGTTCAAGAGAATGGGACTTAAGAATCTCTATACAGTTGAGTCGCAGATGACTCCTGACGGAGATTTCCCGACTGTAGAGAAGCCCAACCCGGAGTATGCAAACGTATTTACCGACGGTATTAAGATAGCAAACGAGGTTGGCTCCGATCTCGTTATTGCAACCGACCCCGATTCCGATAGAGTTGGAGTTATGGCAAGAGCAAAGGACGGAGAGTTCAAAACCATTACGGGTAACCAGATGGGCGCGCTTCTTCTTGACTACGTTATAGCACAGAAGAGAGAGCTTGGAACTCTTAAGGAAAACGCATTTGCGGTAAAGAGCATCGTTTCTACCGATATGGCGTATAAAATTGCCGAGGTTCAGGGTATTAAGCTTTATGACGTTTATACCGGCTTTAAGTTCATTGGTGAGGTTATAAAGGATTACGAGGCAAGAGGTGAGGCAGACGCATTCCTTCTTGGATTCGAGGAAAGCTACGGCTATCTTCTCGGTTCTTACGCAAGAGATAAGGATGCTGTTGAGGCATCGATGCTCATTCTTGAAATGACCGCATACTACAAAAAGAAGAATATGACTCTTATTGACGCTCTTGATAAGCTTTACGAGACGTACGGCTTCTACGGCGAGCGCACTATAGATATTTATATGGAAGGACTTGACGGTATAGAGAAGCGCAAGAAGGTTATGCAGTCGCTTCGTGACAGTATTCCGGAGCAGTTCGGTGGAGTTAAGGTTGCAGAAGCTCGTGACTATAAGCTTGGAGAAATCAAGAACGTTTATGACGGAACTGTAGTACCTACGGGACTTCAGCCCTCCGATGTTCTCTACTACGTTCTTGAAAACGGCGATAAGATGGTAGTTCGTCCTTCGGGAACAGAACCTAAAATTAAGATTTATCTTCTTGCTCACGACGATGATAAGCAAGTTCTTGAAAATAAGCTTGAAGCATACGCTTCAGATGCAAAGAGCATAGCAGAGGTTTGATTTTATTCTCACAAAATTCTAATGAAACGGAAATAAAAAAGTGACAGAAAAACAAAATCATATAAGGAATTTTTCAATTATTGCTCATATAGACCATGGTAAATCCACACTTGCGGACAGAATTCTTGAAAAAACGAGAACCGTTGCCGTTCGTGATATGGAAGAGCAGATACTCGATAATATGGATCTCGAGAGGGAAAGAGGCATAACCATCAAGGCTCGCGCTGTTAAGCTTAACTATACCTCCAATAGCGGTGATAATTATGAGTTCAACTTAATAGATACCCCCGGTCACGTTGACTTTGGATATGAAGTATCGCGTTCGCTTAAAGCTTGCGAGGGCGCACTTTTGGTAGTTGATGCAACCCAGGGAGTTGAAGCGCAGACTCTTGCAAACGCCTATCTTGCAATAGATAACAATCTTGAAATCCTTCCCGTAATCAATAAAATAGATTTGGCGAGCGCGGATATAGAGGGCTCAAGACGTGAAATTGAGGATATAATAGGAATCCCCGCAGAAGATTGCCCCGCGATTTCGGCTAAAAACGGCTTGAATATCGAGGACGTTCTTGAAAAGATTATTACAGAGATTCCCGCGCCCGAAGGTGACCCGGAAGCACCCCTTAAAGCTCTCGTATTTGATTCGCATTACGACCCATATCTCGGAGTTGTAGTTTATATAAGAATATTCGATGGAGAGATAAAGGCGGGTGATAAGGTTAAGCTTATGTCCGCAGGCGGAGTATTTGACGTAACTGAGGTTGGAACAATGCAGCCCTTCGGTCTCAGAAAATGTGATTCGCTCTCGGTTGGAGACGTTGGATATTTTACCGCCGCAATCAAAACTATAAGCGATACCAAGGTTGGAGATACCGTTACGGGAGTTGAAAGACCCGCAGAAGAAGCGCTTGACGGCTTCCGCGAGGTTCATCCGATGGTATATTCGGGTATTTATCCCGCAGACGGAGCAAGATACGGAGATTTGCGCGATGCGCTTGAAAAGCTTCAGCTTAACGATGCCGCGTTGATTTTTGAGCCCGAAACTTCGGTTGCGCTTGGATTTGGATTCCGTTGCGGATTCTTGGGACTTTTGCATATGGAAATCATTGAGGAGCGACTTGAGAGAGAATTTAATCTCGACCTCATAACAACAGCTCCCTCGGTTATATATAAGGTGACTCTCAAAAACGGAGAGGAGCTTCTTATAGATAACCCTTCGAAGTTCCCGAACCCCGATGAGATAGACACTGCGTATGAGCCTATAATGAAGGCATCTATAATCTCGCCCTCCGAATATATAGGCGGTATTATGGAGCTTTGCCAGGATAGACGCGGAACGTTTATCGATATGAAATATATTGACACCGAGCGTGTTGAAATTCACTATGAATTACCGCTCAACGAAATTATATATGATTTCTTTGACGCTCTTAAGAGCAGATCAAAAGGATACGCTTCGCTCGACTATGAGCTTAAGGATTATCAGCCCTCGAAGCTCGTTAAGCTTGATTTTATGCTTAACGGCGAGGTTGTTGACGCTCTTTCGTTCATTGTATTCGAGGAAAGAGCGTACGGCAGAGCAAGAAAAATTGCAGAGAAGCTTAAGGAAAATATTCCGCGCCAACTCTTTGAAATTCCAATTCAGGCGGCTATTGGTTCTAAAATAATAGCTCGTGAAACGGTTAAGGCGATGCGTAAGGACGTTTTGGCGAAGTGCTACGGTGGTGATATTACTCGTAAGAAAAAGCTTCTTGAGAAGCAAAAAGAGGGTAAGAAGAAGATGCGTAAGCTCGGTAGCGTTGAGGTTACACCTGAAGCGTTTATGGCAGTTCTTAAGCTTGACGATGGCAACTAATCCCATAGGCATCTACGTTCACGTTCCGTTTTGTAAAAGAAAATGCAACTATTGCGATTTCTGTTCCGAGGCGGCGGGTGAAGAGAAAATAGAGCACTATACAGAGGCATTGTGCGAAGAGATAAGAAGCTTTTCAAAAGGTAAAAAAATAGATGTCGATACCGTGTTTTTCGGTGGCGGAACACCGTCGATTTTGAGCGGTGAGCAGCTTGAAAAAATAATGTCGGCAATTAAAGAAAACTTTAATATTTTTGCTGATGCGGAGATTACAGCGGAGGTTAATCCCGGAACTGTTACCGATGAAAAGGTTCGCGCTTTCGTCAACGCGGGAATAAACCGAGTAAGTATCGGAACTCAATCAATTCACAAAAATGAGCTGAAAAAGTTAGGCAGAATACACGGAATTGACGATTTCTTAAACACGTATGAAATGTTCAAAACGAACGGAATAACGAATTTAAGCGTTGATTTAATGTACGGAATACCGGAGCAAACAATTTTCTCATTTGAAAAAACACTTAAGAAAATAATAGAGCTTTCGCCAAATCACATTTCGTGCTACGGACTCATCATCGAGGAAGGAACACCTTTTTTCGACAATCTCGATAGTCTTAACTTACCCACGGAGGATGATGAATGTGCTATGTATAATTTAGCACATAATATGTTGACCGAGGCGGGTTATAGGCACTATGAAATTTCAAATTACGCAAAGGAAAATTGCCGTTCGCGTCACAATTTGAAATATTGGCATAACGAGGAATATATAGGATTCGGCATATCTGCACACTCATATTTCGGCGGAAAGCGTTTTTACAATACGTCGGATTTTGATGAATATTTTACTCTTGACAGCGCAAAATACCGTAAAGAAGAATCTGATTCGGGAATTGATCCTTTTGAATACGCGATGCTTAGCTTAAGACTTGATGATGGATTTTCACTTTCGGATTACGAAGAGAAATTTGGAAAAAGCTTTTTCAAAGGCAATGAAGAAAAAATCGAGAGATTTCAAAAGCTTGGATTTTTGCGGATTGAGGGCGGTCGAATATCGTTAACGCCCGAAGGTTTTTACGTCAGTAATTCAATACTTTCAGATTTACTTTAATTTGCCACTTGACAAACAATTTTTATTAATGTATAATTAAAAAGGCTAAATGCTACGGCAACTATAATAAGACATTACATAAGGAGAAATATAATGGAAGAAAACAAGAACGTTAATTTTGAAACCGAAGAGCCCTGGATCATTACTCTTACCGATGATGAAACCGGTGAGGATCAGGATTTTGAGGTTATTGCTCAAGGTGAGATAGATGGCAAGAACTACTTTGCTCTTGTTGAAGCAAACGTTGATACCGATGAATACATTATTCTTGAATATCGCCAGGAGGGCGAGGAAATAATTCTTGAAACCATTGAGGACGATGACGTTTTCGAGAAGGCAGAGGATTATTTCAACGATCTTCTCTTCAGTGAGATGGATTACGACGAACAGTAATTAATAAGATGTTTTCCTGCGGGGTGCGTGATATGGCTATTTGGACCTACACACATTGCCGGGGAGCTTGGACTTCGGTTGACGGGATGCAGGCCTCCTGCCTTAAGGCTGTTTTTATACCCCTTATTGCAGACGTTGGAAGCGCAAAGCAATCGAGAGAGCACCCACCTGTACTCACAGGGTTAAATTCTGCTGTACACGGCCTATGCGGGTTATTTAAAATGATAAACGTCTTGTATATCATAAAATAGGCACTGATTCAAAACGGATTAGTGCTTGTTTTATTTAGATGATAAACGTTCATACATATAAATAAAGGGGAAGTCTGTAATGAAAATAGCACTTATAGCGCACGATAAGAAAAAAAGCGAGATAATTGAACTCGCAAAAAAATATAAGGATGTCCTCAAGGACTATGAGCTTTATGCAACGGGAACTACGGGAACGTTGATTATGGGCGAAACCGGTCTTACTATACACAGAATGAAAAGCGGTCCTCTCGGTGGAGATCAGCAGATAGGCGCAATGCTTGCCAACGGTGAGCTTGGATTGATAATATTCCTTCGCGATCCGCTTACAGCGCAGCCGCACGAGCCTGATGTTTCTGCACTTTTGAGACTTTGCGACGTTCAAAAGATACCTCTCGCAACTAACGAAAGTAGTGCAACAATTATGCTTGAATCCTTGAAAAACGGAACTTTTTTGGTAACAGATTAAAATCTACATAATAAAAGGCTGAGTTATTTCTTAAAAAAGCTAACTCGGCTTTTTTATTTCTAAATCAATAAAGCCTCTTTAATAGAAACACTTTTTTCATTTTATACGGAATTCATTCATATATTTAAATAATGAAAAAAGCGGAGGATAAAATGTTAGCTAATATTAAAGGACTTACGGCAAGCGAGGTCTTGCGCGCCCGAGAAAAGTACGGAGATAACGCGCTTGTAAAGGAAAGAACGAAAGGCTTTTTTAGAAAATTTATTGATAATCTTTCCGACCCTATCATCAAGGTTCTGCTTTTTGCGGTTCTTGTTGAAATAATTTTTACCTTTGGTCATTGCAATTGGTGGGAAACGGGTGGAATAATCGTTGCAGTTATTATAGCAACCACGGTGTCAACTGTATCCGAATACGGCAGTGAGAAAGCATTTTTAAAGATGCAAGAGGAAAACAATGCGGCAACTGTTGCCGTTATAAGAAACGGAGAAAGCTACCGCGTGCCCATAAATGATATTGTGGTAGGCGACTGTATATACGTTAAATCGGGAGAAGCTGTCGGTGCAGACGGAGAAATTATATACGGAAAAATATCAGTAAATCAGTCCGCGCTTAACGGAGAAGGCAGAGAAGCTTTAAAATTTCCCGGCGGATTGTCTAAAAGCGATGATTTTTCCTCCGAGAGAAACGTTTTTCGCGGTTCTCTCGTTACAGATGGCGAGGGAATAATCCGAGTGAATAGAGTTGGCAAGGATACCTTTTACGGAATGGTTGCAAAGGACGTGCAAAGCGAAACCCGTGAAAGTCCATTGAAAATAAGATTATCCCAGCTCGCGTCACAAATCAGCAAAATAGGATATTGTATGGCGTTTTTGGTAGGAATAACCTATTTGTTTTTTGCATTCGTTGCGAACAATAATTATGACGTAGATAGAATTACACAATCATTTAAAGACCTTCCTTTCACTGTGACCACATTGACTCACGCCCTTGCGCTTATGATAACCGTTATAGTAGTTGCTGTACCCGAAGGGCTTCCAATGATGATAACGGTAGTCCTATCCGCAAATATGAAAAAAATGCTCCGTGACAACGTTATGGTAAAAAAGCTTGTAGGAATAGAAACCGCGGGCTCGATGAATATTTTGTTTACCGATAAAACAGGAACACTGACAACAGGAAAAACAACCGTTGAAGAGATAATAACATGCGACGGAGCTTACAAAAATGCATCGTCACTTCGAAAAAATAAAAGCGTTTACCGATACTTAAATCTTCTTGCACTCGAAGGCGGTGAAAAAATATCAGTAGGCGGAAATAGCACCGATAAAGCAATTATGCAATTCTTTTGCGGAGAAAGCGCACAAAAAGCTAAAATAACAGAAAAGAATGCTTTTAGCAGCGAAAAAAAGTATTCTTCCATTAAGCTTGAAGATAATACGAAAATTTTTTTGGGTGCGCCGGAAATCATAGCTTATACTTCCGTTGACGCTATTTCATCTAAAGAAGAGCGAGTAGCCTTTGAGCGAGAATCAATAATGAAAAAATGCCGTGAGCGCGCAGAACGAGGTGAAAGAATAGTTGCGGTAGTAGCCGAATCGTATGGAACGCGAAGCTTCGTTGCTCTTATAATATTAAAGGATAGAATAAGAACCGGAGTAAAAGAGGCAATTGACGGTCTGCATTCTGCTGGAATAAACGTTGTTATGATAACGGGGGATAGCAGAGAAACCGCCGTTGCTATAGCAAAAGAGTGCGGAATAATGAAGTCAAATTCAGAAAAAGGCGTTCTGACTCATGATGAAATGGAGAAAATGAGTGACGAAGAGTTAAAATCCGTTATTCTTGATTTACGAGTTGTAGCTCGCGCGCTCCCAAGAGATAAAAGCAGACTCGTAAGACTCTCTCAAGAGCTTGAATACGTAGTAGGTATGACTGGTGACGGTATCAACGATGCTCCGTCACTCAAGCTTGCGGACGTCGGATTCGCGATGGGAAGCGGTACAGACATAGCTAAAAGCGCAGGTGATATAGTTATTTTAGATGATAGCTTGACCGCCATAGGGAAAACGGTGCTTTACGGCAGAACAATATTTAAATCCATTCGTAAATTTATATCGTTTCAGCTAATGATGAACCTCACCGCTTGCGGAGTATCTCTGATAGGTCAATTTATAGGTATAGAAAATCCTATAACGATTATACAAATGCTTTGGGTAAATATCATAATGGATACGCTTGGCGGTCTTGCCTTCGCGGGAGAAGCTCCAATGGAATACTATATGCTTGAAAACCCGAAGAAACGCGACGAAAAAATCCTATCGCGCGAAATGCTCGGGCAAATTTTACTAACGGGCGCATACACGCTAATGCTTTGCGTTTTGTTCCTGAGAGCGCCGTTTTTCAAAAGTCTTTTCAGACAAAGTGTGAATGATTCCTATTTTTTGACGGGATTTTACGCGCTATTCGTCTTTGCGGGTATATTCAATTGCTTTAATACGCGCTCCGAAAGACTTTCGTTCTTCTCGGGAATAGGTAAAAATAAACCGTTTTTGGCAATTCTTGCATTTGTATCAATAATACAGATTTTAATGATTTATTTTGGCGGTGAAGTATTCAGAAGCGTTCCGTTGAGCTTTAGAGAAATACTAAACGTTATACTGCTTTCATCTACGGTTATGCCGTTTGATATGGCAAGAAGAGTAATAAAAAAGCTTTCGTGACAAAGCGCGAAAGCCAATTATATAATAAATGAAATTAATTTATAAAACTGTTTATAAAGAGTCTTAAAATGTTAAGCAATTAAGGAGCATATCTTTAATTTATTTAACACTTTTCCAAATTTAATAAAGAATTCTAAAAAGAACAAAATAATAGCCCTCCGTACATTTAACAAGAAAACGGAGGGCATATTATATTTGATGTTGGATTATTTGCCAAGCATCGACTTAACAGGAGCGAGAAGATCGCCAAAAGTGTTAACCAAGCTGTTAAGATCGAAGAAATCAAGCGCAACCAAAGCGATAACGTAAACAAGTGCTACAGCGGCAGAGAGAATGCCGGTGAACAAGAAGCTTCTTGCATAGCTGCGGCGGTTTACGTTTTTCTTGTTACATGCACCGCGGATTAAGAAAAAGATTCCTAATACGGGAATGATGTAAAGAATCGTTTGCCAAACATACCCCAAAACTCCCATAGGGCGATACTTTTTAGGAAGTCTGCGAATTTCAGCTTTTTCGAACGAAGTCATAGTGAAAATCCTCCTTTATATATTTTATTTATTATCGTGTAAATAGTCGGAAAGCTTAACGAAATCTTCGGTGTTAAGTCTTTCTCCGCGAACGTTTTCCGAATGCCCGATTGATAAAATTGCTTGGGTAATTACTTCTTTTGAGTATCCAAGCTTTGCTGAAAGAGCATTTTGGAGCGTTTTTCTTCGCATTTCAAATGCAGCTTTTATAGTATTTCTGAAAAGCTTTTCGTTTTTAGGTTTGTAAAGCGGTTCTTTGTAAAGGTCTATTCTAACTACCGCGCTGTCAACGTTAGGCGAGGGAACAAAACAGCCTCTTGAAACCTTAAAGAGCTTTTTAACCGTACCGTAATAACCAAGCACTGCGGTTATAGCTCCGTAATCAGAACTTCCTGCAGGAGCAGAAAGTCTTGAAGCAACTTCATTCTGCACCATAACGGTAATGGTAGAGAATTTAACGCCCGATTCCAAAAGATGCATAAGAATGGGAGTCGTTATGTAATACGGAAGGTTAGCGCATACCGAAACAGGCATTCCGTCGCTATATTGTTCTACGATGCTTTGAATGTCAATCTTCATAACATCTGCGTTTATAACCGTAACGTTATCAAATTCTGCGAGTGTTTTGTCAAGCACAGGAATAAGACCTTTATCAATTTCAATAGCAACAACTCGTTTGTATCTTGAAGCAAGCTCTGCAGTAAGACAGCCTATTCCCGGGCCTATCTCGATAATAAGACTTTCTGGATTGTCGGTACAATTATCTGCAATGTCCTCGGGAATTATTCTGTTTGTAAGGAAATTTTGTCCAAATTCTTTCCTGAAGGTAATACCCGATTCCGCCATTAGATTTTTAATAACGGAAAGATTGCATAAATCCATAAATACTCCATAAAAATATTAATATTTGCTATTGACAAATTTGAAAAATAGTGGTATAATATATGGCGTGTGCTGGTGTGGCTCAGTTGGTAGAGCAGTTGATTCGTAATCAACAGGTCACCGGTTCAAGTCCGGTCACCAGCTCCAGTAGAAGAGAGAATGAAAGTTCTCTCTTTTTTCTTTGTTTTCAGTGACCTGGGATTTCGAATCAAAGTATTGCTACGCAATACGATTCGTAATTTGCCGAGCGAGTCGGCAATGTTGCACCAGTTCACCGGTTCAAGTCCGGTCACCAGCTCCAATAGAAGAGAGAATGAAAGTTCTCTCTTTTTTTCTTTGCCGTTTCTGTTTTTGGTTATTGTGAATCAAAAACAAAGAACGAGCTATAATTATACCATTATATATAATTATACTACATAGTATTTCAAAAATCAAGGGATAGAGGAAGAAAAATATATAAAATTTGATAAATTATGTGCGTGTTATAACCTATTTTTTCCAACACAGAGAACGCTCAACTGCGTTGCGCCAAATTTGAGTTTTTTCTTCTCGCCATTCGGGTGAAGAATTTGAAACGAAGGTTTTATCAAGATTTCGATGCTTTTTGATTTCATCTATTGATTTGTAAACTCCAAGCGCGAGTCCGCATAAATATGCTGCTCCGAGAGCTGTGGTTTCAACGCAAGCAGGACGCTCTATGTTTACTCCGAGAATGTCAGCTTGGAATTGCATCAATAGATTGTTTGCAGATGCTCCGCCGTCAACCTTTAAAGAAGTGATTTTACGCTCAATGCTGCCTTCCATCAATTCTATAACGTCGCACGTTTGATATGCCATAGATTCGAGAGTTGCCCTTATTATGTGATATTTGTTGGTAGAACGGGTTATACCTATAATAATACCTCTTGCGTAAGGATCCCACCATGGCGCGCCGAGGCCTTGGAAGGCGGGAACTACCAACACTCCGCCCGAATCCTTTACTTTGGAAGCGTAATATTCGCTATCTTGTGCAGATTCTATAAGCTTCATACCGTCGCGAAGCCATTGAATTGCCGCGCCGCAAGTAAAGACCGAGCCTTCGAGAGCGTAATAAACCTTATCGCCAATCCCCCATGCGATAGTTGTCAAAAGACCATCGTCCGTGATATAAGGAGAGTCTCCGGTATTCATAAGAAGGAAACCGCCCGTTCCGTAAGTGTTTTTTAAATCGCCCTTATCGAAGCAGCATTGTCCGAATAGCGCCGCCTGCTGATCTCCTGCAACACCACCGATAGCAACTCTTCCACCGATAACCTTTTCATCGGTATAGCCGAAAAGTGAAGACGAAGGCTTAACCTCGGGGAGCATAGAGCGGGGAATTCCGAATAGTTCAAGTAATTCCTCGTCCCAATCTAATGTGTTTATATTGTATAGCATCGTTCTTGATGCGTTGCTGAAATCCGTAGCGTGAACTTTTCCGCCGGTAAGCTTCCAAATAAGCCATGAGTCAACGGTACCAAAAGCAAGCTCACCCTTGATAGCGCGTTCGTTTGCACCCTCGACGTTGTCGAGTATCCATTTGATTTTTGAAGCGGAGAAGTAAGGGTCTATAAGAAGTCCCGTTTTTTCTTTTATGATTTTGTCATATCCTTTATCGATAAGCTCCTTGCAGAAATCGGCAGTTCTTCTGCATTGCCAAACGATAGCGTTGTATATGGGTTCTCCGGTTGTTTTATCCCAAACGATAGTTGTTTCTCTTTGGTTTGTTATACCTATTCCGTATATATTGCTCCAAGATGCGCCTATTTTAAGAAGTGTCTCTGTTGCAACGCCCGCTTGAGTTGACCATATAGTCATAGGATCATGCTCAACCCAACCTTCCTTCGGGAAAATTTGTGTGAATTCGCGCTGAACCATGCTTACGATGTTGCCGTTTTTGTCAAACAAAATACATCTTGAACTCGTAGTTCCTTGGTCCAGTGACATAATATATTTTTTCATATAAAAACTCCATTTTGTTTTAGCAAAAAACTTGGGTGTTTTGTAGTAAATATAAAAGCGATTTTTGTGAAGCTTGAATAAAAAAATGAAGTCGGGCATAAAAATGCCCGACTGTGCATTATTTGATTTCTACAGTAACATGCTTACCGCATGTGTTCGCTGCGGCCTTCATAACCTGTCTAATTGCTTTAGCAATCTTTCCGTGACGTCCGATAACCATACCGGTATCGTCTTCGGCAACTACGAGAGTAAGTTCTACGTTGTCACCATCAACCTTTTCGATAACGTTAACTGCATCGGGAGTATCAACGATTGCGCGCGCGATGTCTGTAAGTACTTGCTTAAGCTCCATCTTGCATCCTTGTTTCTAAAAAAGAAACGTTCCTTCCGATTTTGTTAAATTACTTGATTATGTCGGACTTCTTGAGAAGAGATCTTACAGTATCGGTAGGCTGTGCACCGGTGTTGAGCCACTTGGTAGCCTTCTCTGCATCGATCTTGATATCAGCGGGATTGGTGAGGGGGTTGTAGTAACCGATTTCCTCGATGAACTTACCGTCGCGGGGAGATCTCTCGTCTGCAACTACTACACGGTAGAAGGGAGCCTTCTTTGCTCCAAGTCTCTTAAGTCTGATTTTTACTGCCATTGTTTTTTCCTCCATAATGGTGTGTTTTTATTTTTATTTTTTGATTTTAATTAAAGTTAATTAGAAGGGAAGCTTCATTCCGAAAAGACGTTTTTTGCCTGCTCCGGAGAATTGCTTCATCATCTTCTTCATTTGGTCAAACTGCTTCAAGAGCTTGTTGACCTCTTCGACGCTCGTTCCCGAGCCGTCAGCGATACGCTTTCTGCGAGATCCGTTTATGATGTCGGGCTTTGTGCGTTCCGCTTTTGTCATAGCGAGGATAATAGCCTCGGTATGAACCATTTGATTTTCGTCAAGCTTTGCATCTTTGATTGCGCTCGGCTTAACACCGGGCATCATTCCGAGTATTTGCTCAAGATTGCCCATCTTTTTAAGATTTCTCATCTGCATAAGGAAATCGTCAAGAGTGAACGTCTGCTCGCGCATTTTCTTTTCAAGCTCTCTTGCGTTCTTTTCATCGAAAGCAGCCTCTGCCTTTTCGATAAGAGAGAGAACGTCGCCCATTCCGAGAATTCTTGAAGCCATTCGATCGGGATGGAAGAGCTCAATCGCATCCATCTTTTCACCTGTTCCGATGAATTTGATGGGCTTTCCGGTAATGTATTTAACCGAAAGAGCCGCGCCTCCTCTTGTATCACCGTCAATTTTAGTGAGAACAACACCGCTTATGTCAAGCAAATCGTTAAACGTCTTTGCAACGTTTACCGCGTCCTGACCTGTCATGGCATCGACAACGAGAAGTATCTCTGACGGATCTACATTTTCCTTTATCTTAACGAGCTCCTGCATCAACTGTTCATCTATATGAAGACGACCTGCAGTGTCGATAAGAACCATATCGTTTCCGTTTTTCTTTGCGTGCTCAACGCCCGCCTTTGCAATTTCAACAGGAGAAATTTTAGAACCCATGGAGAACACGGGAACTCCGATGGATTCACCGACTATCTTCAACTGATCGATAGCGGCAGGTCTGTATACGTCACATGCAACGAGAAGGGGATGCTTACCCTTGCTTTTATACATATTGGCAATTTTTCCTGCATGAGTGGTTTTTCCTGCTCCCTGAAGACCAACCATCATAATAACGGTCGGAGGTTTGGGATTGATATTTATCTTCGGAGTTTCTCCACCCATAAGAGCAATAAGCTCTTCATTAACTATTTTAACGATCTGCTGCGCGGGTAAAAGGCTCTCAAGAACCTCTGTACCAACCGCTCTGTCGGTAACAGTTTTAACGAATTCCTTAACTACCTTGAAATTAACATCGGCTTCAAGAAGCGCGAGCTTTACTTCACGCATACCTTCCTTAACATCGGATGCGGTGAGCTTACCCTTGCCCTTGAATTTTTTGAAGGCGTTAGCCAATTTTTCCGTAAGACCTTGGAACATATTGACCTCCGTTTTTGTTGTTTAATCGCTATTTACCGTTTAGCTCCGTTAACGATGATTGAATTTTTTCAGCGCACTGTCTTACGTCAGCAGAATCTGCGTTGCAAAGAGTCTTGCATATTGCATCAACCGTTTCCGTATGCGCCTCGATTTTTTCAAACAGCTCGGAAAGCTTTAGTTTTTCTTCCAAAAAATCAAGCTGTTCCTCTGCCTTTTTTATTACGTGACGAACGCCCTGTCTTGAAATCTTTTCATCAGAAGCTATTTCGGATAAAGAAAGATCGTCTTCGTAATAAGCTGTCATGATACTTTTGGTATGATCGTCAAGAATTTCACCATAAACGTCAAGCAAATAAGCGAAACGCATATTCTTCTCAAACATAGACGAACCTCCCAACGAAAGAGCATAATTAAGCTGTAAAGCGATTTGCTTTACAAGTATAACACATACTCTCTGTTTTGTCAATAGGAAAAACGAAAAAAGCGGAAGATATTTTTAATTATAAGCGAAAATAAGCTAAAATTTCACACTAAAAAGACTTTTTATTCTCTAAAAGTATTGACAACGTGCAACAAATTATGCTAAAATATATTTTGGATTTTAAACAACTGATAGAGGTGCGCTTAGTGAAGAGTACCGCGCATTTAAATGGCTCCAAGGCCGTGCGGAAAAGGTGCAAGCGCCGAAGTTGACGCTCTGGAAGGCGTCTGCTGGCAATTCGGATAATATCCTAATTGTTGTCGCATTGTATGCGGAGAGCTATCGATCATATCTGCTTTTGCGGCATTTTGAGAAGATGGCTTGTGACGGCTATCTTTTTTTGATTTTATTAACAATGGATTTAATCCAAACTTATAGGAGAACACTATGAAAAACACAGTTTTTACAGGGGCAGCAACCGCTATAGTTACCCCTCTCACCAAGGATGGTATCGACTACGAGGCATTTGGCAGATTAATTGATTGGCAGATAGAGGCGGGAATTGACGCTATCGTTGCAGTCGGAACTACGGGCGAGGGCTCTACTCTTACCGACGAAGAGCATAAGGAAGCTATAAAATTCTGCGTAGACAGAGTTGCGGGAAGAGTTCCCGTAATAGCAGGAACGGGCTCCAACGATATTGAATACGCTATTTCGTTGACCAAATATTCCGAGCAGGTTGGAGCAGACGCGATGCTTCTCGTTACTCCTTATTATAATAAAGCAACTCAGAACGGTATGTACGAGTCCTTTAAGGCTATAGCAGAGTCCACAACAAAGCCTTGTATCTTATATAACGTACCCGGCCGTACGGGATGCAATCTTCTTCCCAAAACCGTTGCAAGACTTGCCGAGATTCCAAATATCGTCGGAATTAAGGAAGCATCGGGAAATATTTCTCAGGTAGCTGAAATTGCAGCTCTCGTTGGAGATAAGATGGATATATATTCGGGAAATGACGATCAGATAGTTCCTCTTCTTTCGCTTGGCGGTAAAGGCGTTATATCGGTTCTTTCCAATATTATGCCAAAGGAAACCTCCGATATGTGCAAAATGTATTTTGAGGGTGACACAAAGGGAGCGCTTAAGCTTCAGCTCGATCTTCTTCCTCTTGTAAACGCATTGTTCTGCGAGGTAAACCCCATTCCCGTAAAGGCTGCTGTAAGCGCGATGGGATACGGCGAAAATTACTTAAGACTTCCTCTCACTCCTATGGAAGAGTCAAACAAGGCTAATCTTATGGAGCTCATGAAGGAGCAGAATCTTATATAATCGTTATAAAGTTATAAAGGAAATAAAAATGAATATTTTAATATACGGAACCCTCGGATTTATGGGTAAGGAAGTGCGCAAGCTTTGCGACGCTTCATATAGAGGCTCAAGCTTTGCTTGCGGCGTTGATGCGTTTGCCAAGGGCGACGATGCGAATGTCTATACGTCGCTTGATGCGGTTAAAAGTATAGATGAGGTTGATTGCATAGTTGATTTTTCTCATCATTCCGCAACGAAAGAGCTTCTTGAATATGCTACCGCGAAAAACCTTCCCGTAGTGCTTGCCACAACGGGTCATACCGAAGATGAAATTGCCCTCGTTTATGAGGCATCAAAGAAAATTCCGATATTCTATTCTGCAAATATGTCGCTTGGTATAGCTCTTCTTGTGGAGCTTGCGAAGAAAACCGCAGAAGCAATGCCCGATGCGGAAATAGAGATAATCGAAAAGCATCACAATCGTAAATTAGATGCTCCGAGCGGAACTGCGCTCATGATAGCAAACGCAATTAAAGAGGTTCGTCCCGATTCTTACGCCAATAACGGCAGAAGCGGTCATGGAAAGAGAACCAAGAACGAAATAGGAATTCACGCTATACGTATGGGAAATATCGTTGGAGATCACGAGGTTATCGTGGGAACCGAGCATCAGACGATAACTCTTCGTCACGAGGCACATAGCAGAGCACTCTTTGCAGAAGGCGCTCTTGCAGCCGCTGCATTTATCTTTGATAAACCCGCAGGACTTTACGATATGAAAAGCCTGGTTTAATTTATATAAAACCAATTAGCCAAAAGTAAAAAAAGTTTAAATTGTATTTTGCCGTGAAATTATATACGGCGAAAAGAGGTATATATGAGAATAGGAATTTACGGATACGGAAATCTTGGCAGAGGAGTGGAATGTGCTGTACGAAAGCGTCCCGATACGGAGCTTGTAGCAGTCTTTACAAGACGCGCTCCCGAAACTGTTAAGACTATTTTTGAAGATACTCCGGTGTTTTCCGTGGATAACGTAACCGACTTCAAGGATAAAATTGACGTCTTAATTATATGTGGCGGAAGTGCTACCGATCTTCCTGTAATGACTCCGATGCTCGCAGAGCATTTTAACGTGCTCGATAGCTTTGATACTCACGCAAAGATTCCTGAGCATTTTGAAAAAACCGATGCTGCTGCAACTGCTAACGGACACATCGCTCTTATTGCTGCGGGGTGGGATCCCGGCTTGTTCTCTCTTGCAAGAATGATATCGGGCGCATGCTTGCCCGACGGAACAGATTATACGTTCTGGGGGAAGGGAATCAGCCAAGGACATTCGGATGCTATAAGAAGAGTGGAAGGCGTTCTTGACGCTCGTCAGTACACTGTTCCCGTAGATGCTGCAGTTAATGCGGTAAGAGCGGGAGAATTCCCGAAACTCACAACTCGCGAAAAGCACAGAAGAGAATGCTTCGTAGTCGCAAAGGACGGAGCGGATAAAGACGTAATAGAAAACACCATAAAAACAATGCCCAACTACTTTGCCGATTATGACACGGAGGTAACCTTTATCACAAAAGATGAGCTTGTGGAAAAGCATTCAGGCATGCCTCACGGCGGTTCTGTAATACGCACGGGCAAGACGGGTGTTAATTCCGAAAATACTCACACTATTGAGTTCTCGCTTTCATTGGATTCAAACCCCGAATTCACCTCGAGTGTACTTGTGGCATATTCTGTTGCTATACATAAAATGCATATGCGCGGTGAGGTTGGTTGCAAAACTGTATTTGACGTTGCTCCTCGCGATCTCTCGTATTTGTCGCCCGAAGAATTGAGAGCAACTCTGCTTTGATTTATCGTTGATTTTTTAAGAAAAAACGCTTTTTGTTAGGATAATATTTATGATTATTGAAAATAAAACTCAATTTATATGTGAGAATATTTCGCGCAACTCCGAGGGTGAGCTTTGCTTTGCGGGAATGGCTCTTTCTCCGCTTGCGAAAAAGTACGGAACTCCCCTTTATCTTTACGACGAAGAGAGAATTCGTGAAAGATGCCGTACATATTTGTCTGCCGTTAACGAAAGCTTTGACGGAAGAGGAAAGGTTCTTTATGCATCAAAGGCAGCATCCTTCAAGCGTCTTTATGAAATAATGAAGGAAGAGGGAATGGGGATTGACGTAGTATCTTCGGGAGAGATATACAGCGCCTTGTCCGCAGGTTTTCCTCTTGAAAAATCATACTTCCATTCTAACAACAAGACCGACGATGATATAGAATATGCCATAGAATCGGGCGTTGGTTATTTCGTTGTAGATAATGAAGAGGAGCTTTATGCAATAAACAGAATTGCAGGCGCATTGGGAGTTGTACAGAAGGTTCTTTTAAGACTTACCCCCGGTATAGATCCACACACGTATGCCGCTGTTGCCACAGGCAAGGTTGACTCTAAATTCGGTTCAGCTATTGAAACAGGTCAGGCAGAAGAGATAACTAAGCTTGCGCTCTCACTCGAAAATATACGTCTTATGGGCTTCCATTGTCACGTTGGCTCGCAGGTGTTTGATTCTGACGTTTATTTGCGTGCCGCAGATGTTATGCTTGATTTCGTTGCTTACATATATAAAAATGAAGGCTTCCTTGCAAAAGAGCTTGATATAGGCGGTGGTTACGGTGTAAGATATATCGAAAGCCAGCCTACAATTGATATTGCAAAAAATATCAAAGAGGTTGCCGAGTTTATGAAGAACAAGGCGTCAGAACTTTCAATTGACCTTCCCATAGTAGGCTTTGAGCCCGGAAGAAGTATAGTCGCTGATGCAGGTCTTACACTTTACACGGTAGGCACTGTAAAGAATATTCCGGGATATAAAACCTACGTTTCCGTTGACGGCGGAATGACCGATAACCCTCGTTTTGCCCTTTACGGCTCTCCCTATACCATTCTTCCCGTAATGGAAGATGATTCGGATACGATGACTTGCTCGGTTGTCGGAAGATGCTGCGAGAGCGGAGATATTCTTCAAGAAAACGTTAAACTTCCTTATGTAAAAAGAGGCGATATTATAGCGTGTCTTACCACGGGTGCATATCATTATTCGATGTCTTCGAATTATAACAGAATTCCGAAGCCCCCTGTGGTAATGCTCTCAAATTGCGAGTCTTACGTAGCAGTGAAGCGTCAAACCCCGGCAGATCTTTCAAGTCTTGACGTTTAATATATAAGATTTACAAAGTCAGCTCTTCTCAACAGTTTGGCAAAAGCCATTTTGTAAATAAGAAAGCTTTTTTATCAACGTTCCGGATAAAAAATGAATAAAAATCAAAAGCCAAGCAGAACTCATCGTAGCTTTCCGCTTGGCTTTTGTTATTTTAAAATTTGAAACAGTGTTGCTTTTAAAATTTAAGCAGTATTATCTTCAATATTTAGGGCGGTATTACCAATAAAGTTTCCAATCAGGATCAAGCATTCTGTGGAGAGCTTCAAGGTAGAAGTAGTCGCCCCAGATAGTCATCTCGTCTATTCCGTTACCGCCGGGCTTGCTGTAAGTACCGTGAAGGAGCAATCCGTTAGCCTCGGGAACGTCTTTTGTTGTGTAGTGGTCGATAAGAGAATTCATAATACGCTTCGAAGCGTTTACGTAAATTTCTCTCAAGGGATCGCTTTCGTCCATATACTTTATTCCTTCAAGAAGAGCGCAAAGCGCAATTGCCGCACTTGAGGAATCCTTCGGCTCGTAATCTCCGTCGTTGAACGAGAGATCCCAATACGCAACGTAGTCGCTCGGAAGGTAGTTAAGGAAATAGTTCGCGGTAGATTTAAAGGTTTCCATCGCGCTTTCGTCTTTTTCGTAAATGTAGGTGAGAAGCGGACCGTACATACCCCAAGCCTGACCTCTTGCCCAGGTTGATTCATCACTCGCGCCCTGCGCTGTAACACCCTTCAGGGGCGCACCCGTGTCTTTATCGAAGTAATAGGTGTGATAGGTGCTTCCGTCCTCGCGGTAGCAAACCGAAATGGTAGTCTTGAAGTGCTTGTATGCAATGTCTCTGTATTTTGCATCACCTGTAACCTCGGTAGCCCAGTAGAGAAGAGGAATGTTCATAAGGCAGTCAACGATAAGTCTGTAGTTGTTGTCAGCGCCAACGTTACCCCAAGCTTGAATAAATTCGCCTTTTTCGTGGTATCTTGTTATTAGATGATCG
The DNA here is from genome assembly GCA_045660185.1 of Eubacteriales bacterium. Classification (GTDB taxonomy): domain Bacteria; phylum Bacillota; class Clostridia; order Oscillospirales; family CAG-272; genus UBA1740. The sequence continues at coordinate 27,821 of JAZRDI010000094.1, forward strand.
GCTGCCTTTATAGCGGCATCTCTTGCCACGAGATCACCCGTAAGCTTGTAAGCCGCAACGCAGGAAGGACCAAAAACGAATCCCATATCGTGATGGTTAACGCCGATAAGATTCGCTATGCGATAATAATATGAAGGTATTTGTCCAAGAGCAACGTTCATATACTTCTCGTTACCTGTAAGCTCGTAAGCGTGCCAAAGAATACCTGTCCAGAATCCAACGTTCCATCCGCTATTATTTTCAACAGCGGGATAAACGTTGTTTTCACTGTTATGGGCAGGATATTTGTTTGTAAACGTAGGAAGCGCGTAGTCAATTTTCTTGATCGCTTCTTCAAGAGCTGCTTCAAGTTTTTCCTTTGGAAGATCGAAGTTCGCATATTTTTCGGGATTGTTTATCCCCTCGATTGTAGGAGGAGTAACGGGTAACGAGGGCGTTTCATTGTTATTGTTACCGCTGTCGTCATTGTTACTGTTATCGTTATTGCCGTTTCCGTTTTGCTCGTTTTGAGTGTTATCCGAATTGTTGTTTTCGCATTTGCAGTTGCATTCATACTTCGTTTCCGTTGCCATGCATGCAGTGAGAAGCGCGCAGTTGAAAATCATAATCGCGCATACTAAAAGTGAGATTAACCGTTTCATAAAAACCTCCGTAAATTAATTTATCGGTGAGTATATTTTAACTTATTTTTTATGTTTTGTCAATAATTGGACCAATTGATTCCGTAAAAAAGTAAAACGAAAATCTATCTTGAAATTTATTTAAAAAATATTTGAGTTTGGTGATTTTATCACAGAACTTACGAAATAAAGATGATATAATAGAGTCACAAAAGAAAAGGAGGACTGAATATGTCAGTTATAAATATCAATAAAAACAATTTCGAAAACGAGGTTATCAATTCCGATAAGAAGGTGCTTGTAGATTTCTTTGCAAGCTGGTGCGGTCCTTGCCGTATGGTATCTCCGATAATAGATGAGATTGCTAATGAGCGCGACGATATTAAGGTAGTAAAGGTAAACGTTGACGAAGAGCCCGAGCTTTCGGCAAAATTCGGAGTTATGAGTATTCCTACGCTTATGGTTTTTGATGGAGGAAACGTTGTGAACGTGATTATGGGGGCAAGACCGAAGAACGTTATTCTTGAAGCGCTTGGGTAAATAAATCAATTCAATTATTTATAAAGTCTTTGAAGCTTGTCGGGATTCGTAATAGTAACAGTTCCGCGAGAAACTGTTACTATACCCTCATTCTGAAAATATTTGAGCATTCGCGTTATTACCTCTCGGTGCGAGCCGAGATGGTTAGCGATAGCCTCATGAGTAAGTTTTAAAGTGTAGGAGCTTTCGATAGCAGATTCGTTAAGCAAAAAATCTGCCACGCGCTTGTCAAGGCTTTTCCAAAGAACCTGCTCAATAAGCCACATCGCATCGGAAAGTCTTTCAGCCATCAGCTCAGTTGTGTAATTGGATACAGGAGCAGACTCTTCAAGAAGTCTGGAGTATAGATCCACCGGAATAACCCAAGCCTCGGTATCCTTTTCCGCTTCTATAGTAATATCAAATTGAATCGAGCGCATCATGCAAGAGGCGGAGAAGAGGCATATATCTCTGTCAAAAAGACGGTATATGGTTATCTCGCGGCCTTCGTCTGATAGAATATAAGCGCGGAGTTGCCCCGTTTTTATAAGGAACAATCCTGTGCATTCCGACGTTCCGTCGTGAAGTACAGTTCCTTTTTTAACAGTTCTTGTATAAAGCCTATCGAGCATAGCCTTTTGCTCATCGTCGGTAAGCTTATTCCATATAGGAAAATAATTTTGAAATTCCATAAATATCCTTCCGCGTAAGAATAGAGTAATAGTTTTACTACATTATACAATCTTTTTCGAAAAAAATCAATATTATGTGACTATATCACGGAATAAAAAGTTTTTAAGATGTATAATAATATCGAAAAAGAAAGGATTGAAAGAAATGAAATCTTTAAATAGCGACGCAGAGCGCGTTTATGATATGATAATAATAGGCGGAGGTCCCGCGGGATACACATCGGCTCTTTACGGAGCTATGGCGGGGTTCGACGTTTTGCTTATTGAAAAAATGTCTGCGGGCGGTCAAATGGTGCAGACGAATGAGATAGACAATTATCCGGGTTTCGAGGATGGCATAGACGGCTTCACGCTTGGCGAAAAAATGAAAAAGCAAGCCGAGAAATTTGGAGCAAAAACGGTTAATTCCGAGGTTTTGAATTTGAATCTTGATTCCGAAACGAAGGTTATTGAAGCTGTGGGAGCAAAATACTATTCAAAAACCGTTGTGATTGCTACCGGTGCAGGACCAAGGGAGCTTGGCTTGAAAAACGAATCGGAGTTGGTCGGCAGAGGTGTAGCATATTGTGCTTCATGCGACGGTATGTTTTACAGAGGCAAAACGGTAGTTGTAGTAGGCGGCGGAAATACCGCAGTAGAGGATGCGTTGCTCCTAAGCCGAATTGCAAAGAAAGTGATTCTCGTGCATAGAAGGGAAACCTTCCGCGCTACAAAGGTATATTATGAGCGTCTTTTAAAATCCGAAAACGTAGAATTTCGTTTGAATTCTGTTGTTGAAGAGCTTTTGCACGATGAAAAAATCACGGGCGTTAGAATAAAAAACGTAATAGATGGAAAGTTAGACGAGATTAACTGCGATGGAATTTTTATCAGCATTGGAAGAAAGCCCGCAACCGATTTTATTAAAAATCAAATTGCGCTTGACGGTAACGGCTACGTAATAGCAGGCGAGGATATGAAAACGAACGTAGAAGGCGTTTACGCTGTTGGTGACGTAAGAGCTAAAGCGTTAAGGCAGATAGTAACGGCAGTTTCTGACGGCGCAATAGCGGTTCATTCCGCAGAGGAATATTTAGCGAATATTGATTGATGTAAATAAAATCAAATACATCTTTTTGTTACGTATAAAGAAAAGACAGAGGCGTTGTTTTAATGACAATGCTTCTGTCTTTTTACTTGTTACTCATAAATGCTATAGCCCTTTGGCGTAGCCTTACGTTTATTGTTTCTTAAACTTATTCAAAAGAGTATTAACGCAAATACCGAGAATAAGAGCGCAAGCGATAGAGGTGATAACAACCTTACCGATTGCCATTGACATACCGCCGATACCGGTGATAAGAATAACGGATACGGTAAAGAGATTTGAATTTTCTTCAAGATTTACCTTCTGAATCATCTTCAAGCCGGAAACTGCGATGAATCCGTAAAGAGTGATACAAACTCCGCCCATTACGCAACCGGGAATGGAATCCAAGAATGCAACGAAGGGAGAAACGAAGGAAATTAAGATTGCCATAACGGCAGTTGTGGATATAGTCGCAACGGAAGCGTTACGAGTGATTGCGATACAGCCAACCGATTCTCCGTAAGTAGTGTTGGGGCAACCGCCAAAAATCGCTCCCGCAATTGAACCGACTCCGTCTCCGAGAAGAGTTCGATGAAGACCGGGGTCTTCCAAAAGGTCCTCTTCTATGATAGTTGAGAGATTCTTGTGGTCGGCAATATGCTCTGCAAAAACAACGAATGCAACAGGGATATAAGCTACTGCAACCGTTGCCAAATAGCTCAATTCGAAGTCTTTAATTCCGTTGATAGCTTTTACAAATGAGAAATCGGGAAGAGCAATAAAGGTTGAAAGTTTAACGCCGTCTTTTACGAGATTAGCAAAGGGAGTGAAATCAATTATCTTCATAGCGTCAACGTTTGCCGCATATCCTATTGAGGTGAATATCAAAGCAGTGCCGTATCCCGAAAGAATACCTATAATGAAGGGAATCAATTTGGTCATTTTCTTTCCGTATGTGGAGCAGAGAACAACGACAACGAAGGTCACGAGAGCGCATATCAACGAAAGCCAAATGTTCAAATTCATAATAAAAGCGCCGTCATCAGTTTGCTTTCCGTAAGAGAAAACGTCTTTAACTGCAGCCGAAGCGAGAGAAAGACCTATAAGCGCAACTGTCGGTCCTATTACAACGGGCGGCATAAGAGTGTTTATCCATTTTACACCGACGAATTTAACCACTGAAGCGATAATAACGTAAACAAGACCGCCAAGTATCGCTCCAATTAAAAGTCCGAGATAGCCGAGACTCATAGTAGCTGCGCCTGCGAATGCTGCAGTCATAGACCCGATAAAAGCGAACGAAGAGCCGAGAAATACGGGACTCTTGAATTTTGTAAACAACTGATAAACGAGTGTACCAACACCCGCGCCGAAAAGTGCGGAGGACGGAGACATTCCGTTACCCACGATAGCCGGTACTGCTATCGTAGCAGCGATAATTGCCAATAACTGCTGGATAGCAAAAACTATCAGCTTGTTAAATTTTGGTATGTCTTGAATATCATATACGAGATTTTTAGACATATTTTTCCTCCTATTTCTTTTTAAAAGCGCCATATTATCACAGCGTTTAATTCATCTCTCACATTATAACACATCAACCGCGCAAAGTCAATCACCGTCGATGCGATTTGAAAATTTTGTTTTTTTAGTCACACAACAATTGTAACACTACAAATGTGATATTGATAGTTGATATGACATAACTTGACAACGATGGTAATCTTGTGGTAAAATATATGTACGATGCATGGGGTAATCAGAAGATTGTAGATTGCAATGGAAACGAAAGTATTTAGCTTTTACAAGGGCGAGTCTGTTGTTAGAAATTCTATACCAAAATCAAGTTCCTTACAAATCGGTGGAACTATCTTCCTTAATATTAGTGAGGTGAATGATACATACGGTGAAGAAACAATAAACCATGAATGTGGACATGGCGTTCAAGAGAGAGTTTTAGGTGCAGGATACTTGATTTTAGTCGCAATTCCATCTGCATATTATTGTGAATTTGGAGATTATCGTAGTGTGTCAAATGATATTATAAGTGATAGACTGTATTATTCTAAGGTTTGGGAAAGGACTGCGGATTGGCTTGGAGGTGTAGATAGACATAACTACTATGATTTTTGGTATAAAGATAATTTTATTTTTTGGTAAAAGGAGTTTAAGCTTATGAGAAAAACAATTTATAAACAAAAGAATTTTCTCTAATATATCTAGCTCTTTTAATGCTGCTTTAACTTAATATGATGGAGGTTATATGAAAAAAATATTGTGCTGCTTGCCAATAGTAATTGCCTTGCTTTTGTGTTCTTGTGATTCTTTTGATAATACAATGAATCACGATTATGATACTCTAAGTAAACATGCTGAATATGTGGAGATAGTATATAATAATGGCTCTGAAGAGGTAATTATTGAAAGGTTAGATTATCAAAAATCTATTGATTTCATAAAAGAGTTTTCTCGAATTGAGTATCAGCGTGATTCTGCATTATCTATTTTGTTTTGTTCGCCCGTTGCTCTTTCCGCAGGATTGAATTTTAGGATTAAGCAATCAGATCTGGCAGGTGACTACCAATATTTTAGTGTTTTATGCGGAGGTTATATTTGTGATAGTGACGAATACTATGACTTAATAGAAAAATATTGTCCGGAAGATGACATAGAGTATTATCGACAAATAGAACCATATAAGAATACTGACTAGTATAGTTTTCTCTCGCTTAGAAGAAATTCTAGGCGAGAGTTTTTATTTTGTAAATCTGTCAACTTTGGTGTGAACAAAATCCTTTTATTGTGGTATAATCTTTTATGGAAGTGATTGGGTCATTTCTGTCAGATTTGTTTGTAGCAAAACTATTCTAACATGACTCAATCACTTTTTCTATTGTTTTTTTCTTTTTCAGTCTCACAACAATTGTAACACTACAAAACAATTCATGGTAAGAGAGCATTCACGTATTGACTTTAGTATATTTTTATGATAAAATGTAAAATATAAATATATATTTTAGGTAATTATGATGATATTTTCGATTTGCACAGCCTATTATCATTAAAACTATAAAGTAAAAAGGAGTTTCTCAGTAAAATGAATTCTGAAGTTCCGGGCGTTGTTTCTTCTCGCAAAAAGCCTTTGTCGCTTTGGTATGACGAGGAGGCGCCCTTTGGCAATGAGAGTATATCAAACGCCTATTCTGCGTTAAGCGAATATAAAGATATAGCAGATGATGGATGGGAGAAATGGTCGTTACCGCTCGGTAACGGTTATTCGGGAATTAACGTTTTCGGCAGAACCGAAACCGAACGTATTCAGATAACCGATAACTCTCTTTCGAGTCAGTTGTCGATAGTCAAATGGCAGGAAGGCGAAGAATATAAAGGCAAGAGCCGTATGAGCAGGAGAATTTTTGGAGGAGGACTTAACAGCTTCTCCGAAACATATCTTGATTTTGGACATCGTAATAGCGAAGTAACGAATTATAAAAGGGCGCTTGATTTGAGAAGAGCGGTTGCAACCGTCAATTATACATATGGCGGTATCGAGTACGCAAGAGAGTACTTTACGTCATATCCCGATAGAGCGATAGTTATTCATCTCAAAGCGTCCGGAGAAGGAAATCTTAATTTTAGCCTTCGTCCCACTATTCCGTATAAGCAGGAATATATGGCAGTCCCGGGTGACGGATATTCAAAGTATGGTACCGTTGTTGCAAACGATGACGGAACTATCACTCTTTCCGGAAAACTCGGTTATAACGGTATTGATTTTGTAGGTAGATACAAAGTAGTGAACCGTGGCGGTAGTGTTATTGCTATGAACGGTGTTAACGCTAAAGGAGAAAAGGATAACGGCACTATTACTGTAAGCGGTGCCGATTCGGCTTATATAATTATTACACTCAGCACGAATTTTGAGCTTTCAAGCGATATATATACAACCGAAAATCCGAAGGAAAAACTCAAAAATTCTAAAGTAAATGCTTATGAAACGGCAAACGAAGAACTTAACAGAGCTTTTAAATATACTTATGAAGAGCTTCTTCAAAGGCATATAACCGATTATAATAATCTTTTTGGAAGAGTTGAATTTGAACTTGGATCCGATGTGCCGAGTGTCACTACCGACGTCCTTCTTGAAAATTATATAAACGGCAACCGCGACCCTTACCTTGAAGAGCTTTACTTCCAATTCGGACGATATCTTTTAATCTCCTCGTCAAGAGAAGGAACGCTTCCCGCAAATCTACAGGGTACGTGGAATAGATATAATCTTGCACCGTGGGGCTCAGGATATTGGCATAACGTTAACGTTCAAATGAACTATTGGCCTGCATTTTCAACTAATCTTGCAGAAACCTTTGGAGCATACGTAGATTTTTGGAAAGCATATTTGCCGCAAGCTGAGAAATTTGCAACGGCGGCAATTCTCGGTGAAAAAATCGAATCAAATCTCGGATTAGAGTTGCCTTACAACGAAGCAGCGAACAAGAAATATTTGAAGTATCTTGGAAAAGACGGCGGAAACGGTTGGACTATCGGAGTCGGAAGTCAGCTTATGGAAATATCAACCTCTGCGGGATGCGGCAATGACGGATTCACTACGCAGATGTTTTGGGATTTTTACGATTTTACGAGAGATAAAAAGGTTTTGAGAGATACGGTTTATCCCGCTCTCAAGGGTGCTTCTCAATACATAACCAAAACGTTTGATAAGGAGAAGGACGGAAAATATCTCAGCATTTGGGGAGATTCTCCCGAGCAGTGGGTTGGCGGCGTATGGTATTATACCAAAGGTACTACGTACGATCAAAGCTTCGCTTATAATAACGGATATTATACGCTTGAGGCCGCAAGAATACTCGGTATCAAGTCGAGCGACGAGGGTGAAAGCGTTCTTGCTACGGTTGAGGAGCAGCTTCCTAACTACGATCCAATTGTAATCGGTTACTCGGGGCAGGTTAAAGAATTTCGAGAGGAGAATTACTACGGAGAGCTTGGCGAATACGCGCATAGACATATTTCGCAGCTCGTGGGTCTATATCCCGGAAACGTTATAAATTCTAAAACGCCCGCTTGGATAGATGCGGCAAGATACACGCTTTCTCAAAGAGAAAAGGGAAAGGATGGCGATATTTGGGGATGGTCTATCGCTTTTAGGCAAAATCTTTGGGCAAGAGTTGGAGACGGTGAAGAGGCTTATCATCAGTATCAGAAGCTTATTTCTATGAGAACGGCATCAAATCTCTGGTGTAAAACGCCCGCAGGTTTCCAGATAGACGGTAATTTTGGAGGCACAGCAGGTGTTGCAGAAATGCTCGTTCAAAGCCATGCAGGTTATATCGAACCACTGGTTGCGCTCCCCTCAACGTGGCATACGGGAACTTATTCCGGACTTGTTGCCAGAGGAAACTTTGAGGTTTCGGCAAAATGGGATAACGGTATAGCGAGGGTCTTCATTATCAAATCCAACAGTGGCGAAGTATGCAGTGTCAAATACACAGGGCTTGATAACGCAGTGGTAGAAAAAGATGATGGAACGGCTGTAAATTACAAAAAGCTATCAAATGACGTTATTTCGTTTGATACCAAGGTGGGAGAAACGTATATCATTTCGAATATTTCTTCTGCCAAAAAAATTGAAGCCCCTTCGAATCTTATCGCACAGTCTTTAGGAGAATGCAAGTATATACTCAATTGGAATGGCAGTGATGCAGCAGCGAAATATAATGTATATAAGGCGCTTGAGAATGCCGTTGATTATACATTCGTTGGCTCGACGTCTGAAAATCGGTACGTATATGCGGCAAGTTCCGATGAAGAAAATAAGAGAATGACTTACAGAGTTTGTGCGGTGAATGAAAACGGCTTAGAAAGCAGCGGAATACTTGCTTACGTAAATCCAACGAAAACAGAGAATTAAAAACATACACCGGAATTAATATAACCAATTTTTTAAACAAGAGGACAGAAAAATGAAAAAAAGAATTTTGGCATTTGTGTTGGCGATCTCCATGATCCTTCCGATTATTGCATCTACGGGATTAATATCCTTCGCCAATGAAAAAAAGGACGCAGAGATTATCTCCGTTCCAAAAAAAGACCTCGTTCTTTGGTATGATGAGGAAGCTCCTTACGGAAATGAGGATATTTCAATAGCGTACAAAGGCGCAAATCAGTACAAAGATATTGCTGATGACGGTTGGGAAAAGTGGTCGTTGCCCCTCGGTAACGGTTACTCGGGAATCAACGTTTTTGGTAGAACCGATACGGAAAGAATCCAAATAACCGATAATACGCTTTCAAGCCAGTTGAATAAAATCGAAACTGTTAACGGTACTGATTATTTTGCAGGCGGTCTTAATAATTTTTCCGAAACCTATCTTGATTTCGGACACGCTCACGAAAGTGTAACCAATTATACGAGAGCACTTGATTTAAGAACTGCAATTTCGACAGTTAATTACACGTACGGCGGAGTTAATTATTCGAGAGAATATTTTACCTCATATCCGGATAAGGCTATCGTTATTTATCTCGGCGCATCGGGAGACGGCAACCTTAACTTTACCTTACGTCCTACAATACCCTACGAGCAGGACTATATGGTAAAGGAGGGAGATGGATTCTCGAAGCACGGAACGGTAGTTGCAAGCAATGACGGAACTATAACGCTTTCGGGAAATCTCGGCTATAACGACGTGGATTTTGCCGCAAAGTATAAAATAGTTAATAACGGCGGCACGGTTACCGCGAAAAACGGAACTAATGAAGATGGCGCGCAAGATAACGGCACTCTTACGGTAAGCGGAGCAAATTCGGCTTATATCGTTATCACCTTAAGTACGAATTACGAGCTTTCGAGCGATATTTTTACTACTTCATCCGCTAAAGATAAATTAAGTACCTCGACCGTTAATGCGATGGCTACGGCAGAGGCAGAATTCGCATCGGCTCTGGGATATACTTATGCGGAGCTTCGCGAAAGACATATATCCGATTACGATAATCTTTTTGGAAGAGTTGAGATAGACTTCGGCGCTCAAGTTCCGAGCGTTACCACAGACGTGTTGCTCAACAATTATATTGCAGGAAACTGCGATACATACCTTGAGGAGCTTTATTTCCAGTTTGGTAGATATCTCTTAATTGCTTCTTCAAGAGAAGGCACGCTACCCGCTAACTTGCAAGGTACTTGGAACAGATACAATCTCGCCTCATGGGGCTCGGGATATTGGCACAATATTAACGTTCAGATGAACTATTGGCCCGCATTCTCAACCAACCTTTCGGAGACGTTTACCTCTTATATTGATTTCTTCGATGCATTCTTGCCACAAGCGCAGAAGTATGCCACCGATATAATCTCGGGTGATAAATATAGAGACAATCTCGGAAAGGACGGCGGCAACGGCTGGACAATAGGAGTTGGAAGCCAAGCTCAGCATATATCAACGTCATCCGGAGCAGGAAACGTTGGATTTACCACGCAGATGTTCTGGGATTATTATGACTACACAAGAGATATGGAAATCTTAAGCGATATTGTTTATCCCGCGCTTAAGGAAGCTTCTCTTTATATTACGAAAACCTTTGCCAAAGAGCCCGACGGAACCTACCTCAGTATCTGGGGCGACTCTCCTGAGCAGTGGGTTGACGGCGTATGGTATTATACCAAGGGTACTACGTATGACCAGAGCTTTGCTTATAATAACGGATACTACACGTTGCTTGCGGCAGAGCTTCTCGGAATTGAAGCAACAGACGAAGGCGAGAGCATTCTTGCAACTATCGCAGAGCAACTTCCTTATTACGACCCGATAGTTGTCGGTTTTTCCGGACAGGTTAAGGAATTCCGCGAGGAAGATTATTACGGTGACCTTGGTGAATATGCGCACAGACATATATCGCAGCTAGTAGGTCTTTATCCCGGAAATCTTATCAATTCATCAACCCCCGCATGGATAGATGCGGCAAAATATACTCTTTCTCAAAGAGAAATGGGAACTGCAGGTGATACGTGGGGATGGTCTATTGCTCACAGACAAAATCTTTGGGCAAGAGTTGGTGACGGTGAACAGGCATATAATCAATACCGCAAGCTTCTCACTATGAGAACCTCAACGAACCTTTGGTCTAAAACTCCCGCAGGATTCCAGATTGACGGTAACTTTGGCGGTACGGCAGGTGTTTCGGAAATGCTCTTGCAGAGTCAGTCGGGTTATATTGAGCCTTTGGCAGCGATACCTTCCTCGTGGGCAACAGGTTCGTATTCAGGACTTGTTGCAAGAGGAAATTTTGAGGTTGCCGCAAAATGGGAAAACAGCAACGCAAAGGTATTTAATATCACTTCAAACGCAGGCGGTGTTTGTAAAGTTAAGCACGACGGACTTGCGAATGCGGTAGTTCTTACCGCTGACGGAAAAGCCGTTCAGCATACTCAAATTTCAGGCAATGCAATATCCTTCGATACCGTGGCAGGGGAAACCTACATAATATGCAATATTTCCGCGGTTGAAAAGATTGAAACTCCTACTAACTTTACTGTAAACGCAACCGGTAGAAATACTTATTCGCTTAATTGGGATGCTAGCTCCGAGGCGGTAAGATATAACGTATATAAGGCTATGGAAAATGATAGCGATTATACATTTATAGGAACAACAGACGAAACCTCTTGCATATACACCACGGTCGCGAGTGAAGAAAACAAGAGAATGACGTACCGTATTTGCGCGGTGAGTGCAAGCGGAGCCGAAAGTGATGGAGTGCTCGCTTACGTCAACCCGATAGAAACCGACATTATTTCGGTTAACGTTTGTGAAACCGGCGGAAAATTGCAATTTGCTATTGATACCGAGGGTATTTATGCAGAGCTTTTCAGAGTCTATGAAAAGCTTGATGACGGAACGTATAATCTTCTTGCAGAGAGCAAATTCTCGGTAATTAATTTAGATGAATATGACGTAAACAAGCAGTATGCGGTATCTACGGTTTGCGGTCATTTTGAGTCTGCCAAGGTTACGGTTTTGCAAAAAACTCAAAATAAATTTGGTCAGTATAGCAATAACATCCTTATTCGTAAGCCCATAACGTATGAGGGACTTGAAATTTGGGGTCCTTCGTATCATTATGACAAGGTAACTGACGGAATTACTTATGCTACAAGAGCCTCAAATCATGACGGAAGATTTTCCGCTACGTACAGTGACGGCGTTACCCCATCTATATTTACCATCGACCTTAACGGAGTTTACGAGCTTGAACAATTCACGATAGATAATTACGATTCAAACTATCGATATAATAACGTGAAGATAGAAGTTCTTTACAACGGAGCATGGCATTTGGCGGGCAGTAAAACCCTTACCAAAGGAAGCCAGACCGACGTTTATAATCTCAATCGCGTAAAGGGTGAAAAGATAAGAGTAACTATTATAAATACTGCAAATACGGATGCTATAACGATACAGGAGTTTATATGCTCGGGAACGCTTCTCGGCGAGTCCTATGAAAGCTCATCGAACGTATTCGTAGATAAGCACGTAACGGTAGAATCTCTCTATCCTTATACTGTGAGCGATCAGCAGGCAGATAAGATTACAGACGGCATTACGATGACTAAGAGATCCACTGCAAGCGCGGATAAGTACGGACGTTTTGCGTTATCAAACAAGGCTAACAACAGCGCCGTATTGGTAGTTGAACTCAACGGTCTTTATAAGCTTGATACACTGACGTTTGATTTGGTTAATACAACCTGTCTTTCTTACGTAAAAATCGAGCTCTTTAATAACGGAAGCTGGGTAACTGCTATCGAGGACGGAAAGGGAATAACAAACGCGTACATATCTAACGCTACATATAAGTTGGGTAACAGTCTTGCCGAGAAGGTTCGTATAACGGTACAAAATAACGTATCCACAAACGGTGTGGCAATTCAAGAGGTTCTTTGCTCCGGACAAAGAGTCAAAGACTCGTTAACGCATCATAACGTTCTGCAAAAGGCGGATTCTTACGAATATGAGGGAACGGGAATCAACCAATCCTTCCCGCCGGAGAAAATCACGAACGATTTGAAAATTTACGGTGTCAGCAACGGATGGCATACCTGGAAGGATGCCGTATTCTCTACAGTTTCGACTACCAACCCCTCCGTAACTCTTACTTACAATCTCGATGCGATTTACTCTCTTGAAACTCTCAATATTGAAGGTTATGCTAACGGCTACGTAGATACTGTTAAAGTAGAAGCGTATTATAACGGCGAATGGAGCACTGTTTTCAATAAAACTTATTCTAACACGAAGTACTTCTACGAAGGACTCGGTGGCGCATTGGCGTCGAAGGTTAGAGTTACTTTAGCCAATACTTCTCAACCGACCGTTAATATTTACGAAATGAGAATTTCCGGCTCTAAGGTGTTGGATTTTGACAGACTTTCTGTAACAAATTCTATTAGCTCGCTGCTCGAAAAAGCAACGCTTTACGGTGACGATGGATATATCAATTTGGCAAACACGCTTCTCGCGCAATTGAATCGCGTTATCGCTGATGCATCGTACGATGAAACAAAGGTAAAGGCTGCGCTCGATAAAATCAAGGCTGTAAGCGAGCTTGGCGTAGGCAACGTGCTTCCTTCGGATTTGATATTCAGTTATACGTTCGATTCCGACGATACTATACCAAATGGAACTACTTCTACTTTCCAATCCGTTAATGACATCAGTGATGCAAATTACAAGCCCAATGCCTCGGATATGACTAATATCCAAATCAGAAACCAACAAAATTCGTATAGCATAGTTAACGAAAACGGCAATTACGTTTTCAAGCGCGGCAACGGAACTGCGAAGAATACAGGTTACATAAACTTCTTTGCTAATTGCGACGGATTCCAGCCCTCCCACCTTGCAAACCACGAAAACGCAGGCAGAAGCTTCGTCTTCGCGTTTGATATCAAGGCGGTGGATATTCCTTCGGAAATAACGCTTCTTCAGTTTATTACAAGAGCTTCATCATCCACTATATTCGCGCCGATTCTTAAGTTGAAAAACGATGGCAGCATATACGCTTCTAAAGATAACGCAAAAGCAACTATCGTAAACGTTAAGGGCAGTGAATATACGAATATAGCGGTATTTGTGGACGTACCTGAAAACAGATACTACGTTTACGTAAACGGCGTTAATGCAACTCCCGACGGATTTGAGTTCTTATCGGCAAGCCAGTGGAACAGTATTGAGGGGACTTATACCGCCGGCATGGAAACGGTAACCCTTAAAGCGGGAGAATTCGTATTCGGAGAGGCAAGAGTTTTGCAGGACGGAAATACGACTGCTGAAGTTTATATGGATAACTTTATATCCTATTATGCGTACGAGAAAGTAGTTGCGCCGGTAGATTTCACTCCTAAAACAAGTATAACTCTCGGTTCGGAGCTTATTTATAACGTTTACGTTCCGGTTGTTGATTACCTCAAATCGTTTACCGTAGATGGAAAGACCTATGACGATGCAAGGATAGTAACCCTTAGCAATGGAAATCAGTATTATCATATTTCCATTCCGATGGATGCTTCTTTGGCGGCAAGAAGCGTAGTTCTTAAAACAACCATAACGGTTGACGGAGAGGATTACAGCGGAACTTGGACTACGAGCATTCCTAAATATGCGAGAAAGGTTCTCGAATCGGATGCAAACGATGTAGAAAAGACTCTCGTGAAGGATGTTCTTGCCTATATTAGAGCATCGTATATTTACTTCAACACCGAGGGCAAGACAGACGTAGCTAATTCAATTGATGCGATTCTTTGTGATTACAAGAACACGTTTGATAAGGTTGACGGCAATACCAATACAGATGAAGGTATTTTCTCCGTTGTAATAGCGCTCCAAGAAAAGCCTGTGATTCGCTTCGTTCTTCCTGAAGGAGCAAAAGCAGATAACTATTCCTTCAAAGCGGACGGTAAAACTCTTAGCTACACTGTTGGAACAACGATGATTGGTGATAAGACCTACACTTATGCCGAGGTATCTCTCTATGCGTACCAGATGATAAAGGAAATTATCTATACCGATGGTATAGAGAGCGGATGTTATCATTTCAATAGCTATTATGACTTTATTACTACAGATAGTGAGCTTAAAAAAGATGAAAAGCTTATAACTATCGTGGAAAAGCTTTATAATTACTGCAAGTCTGCAGAAGCATACAGAGCTTACGTAATGAACAAATAAGGAAGGGAAGTAGAATAATGCATAAAGTATAATGCATAATTCGAATGATATGGAATGAAAAAATATATGAATCCCGAATTTGAATTTGTAGAGATCAACATCTCCGACGTGCTTACTACGTCACCCGGAACCGAAACTCCTTGGTATGAGGAAAATGACGGTATTTGGGATTTAAGTATAGGCTGATATTTATAAGTCTGTATTATTTAAAGCATCAATTTTAAATTGGTGTAATCAAAGAAAGGCGATCGCAGAAAAGTAAAAACTGCGGTCGCCTTAACACTATTTTGATGTCGAATTGAAGCCCGTGGTGCTTTTTGATGCTGTATAAAACGGCATTATTATCATTCAGAATAAATCGAGGCAGAGCCTTGTATATCCACGCAGAGAATACAAAAAGAGCCATATCTTAAGAGCGTCGCTCTAAAGGAAAGTTTTCAGAAAACACGGCATATTTCGAAAGAGATATGCCGTGTTTTGCGTTTGCGTACACAAATGCATTTCTTGTCAGGAAAAGTGACGAGTCATAGGTGAACAAAAAAGGCTCCCTTGTGTAAAGGGAGCTGTCAGCGAAGCTGACTGAGGGATTGTTCTACGAGGTGGTCAATATATTCGCAAACACCCCGAAAGTTTTTATGTATTTCCGTATTGGGTATTCTGATAACTGTCAACCCATACTCTTCAAGAAAAGCCGTTCTTTCCTCATCGTATTGCTTTCCTTGCTCGGTATAATGTCCCGAACCGTCAAGCTTTATTACGAGCTTGACCTCTGCACAGTAGAAATCTGCGATATACCTTCCGAGAACCTTTTGACGAGAAAAGCGAACGTGATAGGTGTGCAGAAAATCATACCAAAGATGTTTTTCTTCCTTGGTCATATTCTTTCGCAGCATTTTTGTGGTTGGAACAATATCTTTATTATGCTTTCTATGCATCACAATCCCTCCGTCACGCTTCGCGTGCCACCTCCCTTTACACAAGGGAGGCTTTTACCGATCCTGCATCTCCCTACAAATTGTAATTTGTAGATCTCTTAAAACTCGTATTTCCAATCTTTCAACATTTCACTAAAATAGCGACGATTATATTCTTCGAGTAGCGGTGTTATATACAAACGACTATAAAATATATTATTGTCTTTGCAGTATTTGCATTTTTCAATGTTGCCATCTTCAAAATCGCAGATAATATCTATTATTACTCCTTTTTGAGCATTTTCCTTAAACAAATGACCAAAAAAGCAGAATTCGTTATTTTCACCTACACAATATGGGGCAACAAAATTAAAGTTAAATTCTTTGGCGGCCATTTCAAATTTTTCAATTATACAACTTTTTGTTTTGTCATCCAACATCAAAATCCTCTTCCTCATTAAATTTTAAATTCTAATACTTATTATAGCACAGAAACCGCAGAAAATCAATCTGCGGTTTCTAGTTTTTATCGGCAGGTAAAACTGTCCTTAAGAGCACCGCTCATATGCTACGACTCTTTTATCATTCTGGCAGGGGCAGAAGGACTTGATTCTCGCGCGAACTGCGCGCTCGGTCTTCCACGGTCGCGAACGTCCACCGGAAGTTCGCTCTATACCGTTTCCCCTTCAAGTCCGCCTACCCGCAGTAAAAGAAAAAGGAACAGAACGCGTTACGCTCTATTCCTCTTTCTTTGTGTTACCACTACAAAAAACGTCCGAACCGTACTGTGCTACAAAAACAGTCCATAATTTTTGCCGTAAGGATAGACTTATCCCTTGGCGATGATGGGAGCAGAAAGTAATCCGAGGTCTTTCGGGCTTTCGCGCCATGTTTGCAAACGAAGCTATGTATCTTAAATGCTTTTCCCAAATATTGTTTTGCGGTTTAACAATTCAGATTTTACATGGCTTGCAAGCAATGGAAGATCGTATGCCAAATTTGAGGGCAAATGTATTCCATCAAAAATGTAGTGTTGATCGTCAGACGCTTTTTCTGTAATATAAATATCATAATCTCCACGCTGAACCAACTTTACAATACTTATGCACAGGTTTTCATTGTATAATTGATATGCATCCAATGGTCCATAAAATATTATCTTACCGCTTTTGTCAACAAGATTTCCCAAATCGGTTTTTGCATATGAGAATCCGTAATCGTCAAATAAAAATTGAAATAATTCTTTTATTCTTAATTCAGTTTTATCAACAGGAGGTTTGAATAACCGTTTTATCCAATTTATCATTTTGCATTCTCCTTCTTGATTTGTCCGCTGTTTTACAATGCACCATGCTTATAAACGAATCTATGTATTATTTTTCAGTTCCGCTTTGTATTTCTCTACCAAAGCATCAAATTCCTTTATATATTTATCCAGTCTTGCTTGACCTTTTGGCAGATCAAGCCCCGGCTTTCTGTATCCGCAAACTCTGA
>JAZRDI010000095.1:0-12058 GCA_045660185.1 Eubacteriales bacterium
CGCACCAGAAAAAGACTCAGGATTGGAAACAATTCTGAGTCTTTTTCAGTTAAATCCGCCTGCGTCGGAATAAATCCACTTCGTGGATGAAATTTGCTATTCGTCGGGCGGACACGACGAATGACGCAATATACCGCAAGCGGTATGCGCACGTGATGAAATCCCGCTAATACGGGGTTAGGATAGGCGGATTTGATTTCATCTGAAGCCGTAGGCTGAAGATTTCATCCAAGCTCGTCTTGGATTTCATCGTGCTTTGCACGATTTCATTATTGCTTTTCTTTTAGATTTGTGCTATACTTAATTTGAGGTGATTATTATGGCAGAAAATAAACTTGCAGACTTATCTATGGATTTTGCAGTAAGTATTTTGAAAGTGACTGATGGTATAAAAGGACATTATTCCCTTGTAAATCAGTTAGAGCGTAGTGCGACATCTATCGGTGCAAATATTCGTGAAGCAAAATATGCTCATAGTAAGGCGGATTTTATATCCAAGCTTCAAATTGAATTAAAAGAATGCTATGAAACAGAATATTGGCTCGAGCTTATTCAAAAATCAGACATTTTCACCGATGATTTTGTGAAAACTCTTTTACACGATTGCGGTGCTATCAGGAGAATGTTAATTTCTTCAATTAATACAACAAAAACCAATATGGATAATTAAGAATATGATTGGCAAAGTTGTAAAAGTCATAGTTGATAGACCACTTGGTACTCACCACCCAAAGCACAATGATTTGATATATAGTGTTAACTACGGTTACATTCCCACAGTTTTTGCTCCTGACGGTGAAGAACAGGATGCCTATATTTTAGGTGTAAATGAACCTGTTCCAGAATTTGTCGGAAAGGTTATTGCTATTATCCATCGACTTAATGACATTGAAGATAAATGGGTTGTAGCTCCTGAAGGCAAGTCTTTCACAAAGGAAGAAATCACGAATTCGGTTGCTTTTCAAGAAAAGTTTTTTGATATAGAGATAGTGATGTAAAAAGCACCTATTCGTTAAATTTGAACACATTTTTACAAAAATTCATTGATTTGCACCCGTAGGTGTCACAATGCACCCATTAGGATTTTGTATCCTTTTCATAGGTTAGTCTCAAAAATAAATGCAGAATGGGATCATTCTGCATTTATTTTTTATCCAATCCGCAGGTTTGGTATATTATCACCGCGCGAAGCGTGGTGTATATCATCAGCCCCTTTGGGGCTGGATATCATCACGGCATTGCCGTGTATACTTTCCCTGCGGTTTGATGATATACAATGCTCTGCATTGATGATATACCGCAATAAATTGCGGATGATATACAAGGCTTGCCGGGATAGTTTTCGTCCTTACAAGCCTATTTAGTATTTAGCCGTAAAATATAAATCGTTCAATTTATGTGGTATCGTTCAATTATTGATTTACTGAAGAAACGCCTTGATTTTAGTTAGATATTATGTTATAATAAACTCACCGATAAATAGAAATTTGTAAAGGGTTCATTCATGACAAAGAAATATAGAATAGAATATTTAGTTTGCACTTTAAGTATAGCGATAACTGGATTTATTATTTACGGATTGGTTGGAAGCATAGAGCCTCTTATCAACGGGAGTAAGTTAAAATCATTCTTGTTGTTTGGTTTTTTAGGTAGTTTTGGATTTAGTGCCATCGTTTCCACCATTATTCTTTCGGTTGGCTTTTTCAAAAAACGTGGACTTAGATTCAAAGTAGTTGCTTCTGCTTTATGGCCCATTACTTTTGCTGCTTGCGTATATGCAGGTATGTTATCTTATATTCCTTACCAGATATTCAATATCGTAAAACTCGTATCTATATTAAAGGGAGAAAAGAAAGTTCAAAATTCAGAACCCGATATTAAAAATTAATAAGTTCCAATTTATTGAATTAATATAGGTGCAAAGCCTTTCACCAAAATTCACCCAATATTCTAAAATTTGCACCCATTTTGAAATGGTATCAAAATTTTAGATTACTCACAAAAAATACTGCAGAAAAGGAGTTTTTCTGCAGTATTTTTTTATCCAAGTCGCAGACTTGGTATATCATCACGCTTTAGCGTGTATCTCATCAACCCTTTGGGCTGTATATCATCACCGAAGGTGTATTCCTCTGCGACTTGATGATATACTCGCCCGAAAGCGAGATATACTCGTTTTCGGACGGATGATATGTAATTTCTATGAAATTGATGATATACAAGGCTATCGCCTTGATTTTAATTAAACAACCGGAATGGTTGACATATTTATAATCTTCCAAAAATTCAATACAATCTTCCGAAAATCAGGCATAACAATTGACTTCACCTATGAGTTACAGTATAATTAAGACAACCGATTTCAAAAATTCAAATTAGTTTATACTTCGTAAACAAGGAGAAAAGCCGTGATTTTATCCGTCAAACAAATTTCATCTTTGCCGAAGGTTCGGCTGGAAAGCGAACTCGATTATACCGAAACGGATAGCGTTGAACTATTGCGCGCAGAGCGCTTTTCATATCAAATTGCTTTTCGCGCGAGCGAAATAAAGGCGCTTGAATTTACCGTAGAAAGCGAGCTTAAGCCTTATATTCGTCTTTATCAAGTGAATCAATCCCCATACGATACCATCGCTACAGAAACTGTTGGTATGCTTGATCCCGATTTTATTTCTCGCACACCGGGCTTGATGCCCGATTTGCTTACGCCTCTTCCTGAGGGGTACGGAAACGTCACCGTAAACCTTTTTGCATCAACTGTGCGCGTAGAGCTAAACATTCCCAAAGACATTAAACCGGGCACGTATAAGATAACCGCGCTTATGCAAGATAAAGAACACAAAATTTTGGCTAAAAAGGTTATGAAGATTACAGTTCTTAATGCAAAAATCAAAGAACAGAAGCTCATCTATACGCGTTGGTTTTATGCGGATTGCATCAGCGATTATCACGAAGTCCCCGTGTATTCCGACCGACATTTTGAGTTGATAGAGGGTTATTTGCGTACCGCGGTAGATATGGGCATTAATATGATACTCGTTCCTATCCACACACCCCCGCTCGATACGGATATAGGTACATACCGCACCTGCGTTCAGCTCGTTGATATTGAAAAGGTTGACGAAAAATACAACTTCGGCTTCGGCAAATTCGACCGTTTCATTGAAATCTGCAAGCGCATAGGCATTAAGTACTATGAAATGGCGCATATGTTCTCGCAATGGGGAGCAAAATTCTCTGCACCTATACAAGTAAGCGAAAACGGTCGCAAGGATTATATGTTCGGCTGGCACGTTGGCGCAGCAGATCCTTCGTACACCGAGTTTTTAAAGCAATACATAAAAGCCCTTTCCGAAAGACTCGCATATCACGGTGTTCAAGAAAACACTTACTTCCACATATCCGACGAGCCGTCGCTCGATGAGATAGATGCGTATAAGAGAGCTTCGGACATTATCCGTCCTCTCATCGGAAAGGCACGGACTATAGACGCGCTTTCAAACTATCCGTTCTACGAGCAGGGACTCGTCGAATGCCCTGTTACAAGCGTAATGCATATGCAAGAGTTTTTGAATCACGACGTTAAAAATCAGTGGACTTATTACTGCTGTCAGCCTCAATACGGCAATTCAATCAATTCGTTTATGGGAACTCCCGGGTGGCGCACTCGTATCCTCGGGCTCCTTATGTACAAATACAACATACAAGGATTTCTTCACTGGGGTATGAATTTCTATAACAATGCCCTCTCGCAACGCCGCATAAATCCTTACGTGACCACGTCGGGCAACGGCTCATGGCCATCGGGCGACCCGTTTATTATGTATCCCGCACCGAATGGAGCTTATCCTTCTATCCGCGGCAAAATAACCGCAGAGGCAATATGCGATATGGATTTATGCCGAACGGTTGAAGAATACATAGGTCGCGATACGGTAGTGAGTATTATAGACCGCTTGGCACAGAGACCTTTAAAATTCGAGGACTTCCCAAAAGGTGAAAAGTATATCTTTGACGTTCGTAAAAAGCTTCTTAGCGAATTAAAGGCAAAGATAAAAAAATAAAAGGTTCTACGAAAATTTCTCGGCAAAAGATATAAGTCTTTTTTTAAAACGCCTCAAAAACTATAAAAAATCAAAGAAAATGACCGTCATAGTACGGTTTTATAATAAGCGTGTCAACGGCTTAACGATATTAAGTTAAGCCGTTGCTTTTTTTGCTTTTTTGTGTTATAATTAGGTTGTTGTGTTTTGTGCGTATATCGCTAAGTTTTGGCATTTAAAAGATTTGAGGTCAAAGCATATTAAATAACGCGAGGCGCAAAGCAAACTCAAGACATCAAAAACAAAATCAATATAAACGAGAAAGGATTAGACGCAATGAACAACTTAAACGAAAAGTACGAAGCTCTGTTTACTCCTTGGAAAATAGGAAACGTTGAGATTAAAAACAGAATCGTAATGTGTCCGATGGGAGGAACGTCTCTTTTCGGATGGTTCGAATTAACGGGATGCCACTTTGATAAAGAGGCTGCAAAGCTCTTTATCGAAAGAGCTAATAACAACGTTGGTCTTATTATTCCGGGTATTGCTCCTCTTCGTGATACCATCTGGGGAAAATGGCTTTGGCAGAACAAGAAAATGTTCAAGGAGCTTAAGGTCTTCATGGATGAAATTCACAAGACCGGTGCAAAGCTCTTCATTCAGCTTACCGCAGGAATGGGACGTTCTTGGGCAATCACCGAGCTTATAGCTCCTATGCACAAGAATAAATTCACAAGAACCTTACTTAAGCCTATTATAGATACCTCTCACGAGCTTGCATGCCCGAGCCCCCAAAAGTCCCGTTGGGCGCACGATATAGAATGTCCCGAAATGACAAAAAAGCAAATTCACGAGATCATTGAAGCATTTGCCAAGACTGCCAAGCTCTGCAAGGAAGCAGGAGTTGACGGAGTTGAGGTTCACGCCGTTCACGAGGGTTACCTTCTTGACCAATTTGCTATCGAGTTCTTCAACAAGCGTACCGATGAGTACGGAGGAAGCTTCGAGAACCGCTATCGCTTTGCCGCGGAGGTTGTAAAGGCTATAAAGGAAGCATGCGGAAACGATTACCCCGTATCGCTTCGTTATTCCGTAGAATCAAAGATGAAGGGCTTCTGCGAAGGCGCAATGCCCGGTGAAAAATACATAGAAGTCGGCAGAAATATGGAAGAATCCGAGAAAGCTGCTAAGTTCTTGCAGGATGCAGGATACGATATGCTTAACGCAGATAACGGAACGTACGATTCTTGGTATTGGGCTCATCCGCCGATGTATATGCCCGAAAACTGTAATCTTGACGACGTTGCGCACATTAAAAAGTTCGTAGATATTCCCGTAGTTTGCGCGGGAAGAATGGATGCAGAGGTTGGCGCAAAGGCGGTTGCCGAGGGCAGAATCGACGCTATCGGCGTTGCTCGTCAGTTCCTCGTTGACCCCGGATGGATTACAAAGCTTATTGATGACAGACTTGAAGACATCAAGCCCTGCATTTGTTGCCATAGCGGATGCTTTAACTTCTCTTCCTCAAAGGGACATGCTAATACCCAAGACCTCACAGACACGATGGGACTTGCGCGTTGCGCTCTTAACCCCGAAACGATGCAATCTAAAAAGTATTATGTAGAGCCTGCAAAGAAGCAGAAAAACGTTGCGGTTATCGGCGGCGGTATCGGAGGAATGGAGGCTGCAATTCTTCTTGCAAAGCGCGGCCACAAGGTAACGATTTACGAGAAGAGCGACAAGCTTGGAGGCGTATTTATCGCCGCGGCAGCTCCTTCGTTTAAGGAGAAGGACAGAGCGCTTATCGCTTGGTATATCCGCGAGGTTCAGAAGCTCCCTATCACCGTAAAGATGAATACCGAGATCAAAGACATCAAATCGCTTGATGCCGATGAAATTATTATTGCTACGGGCGCGGTAGCTAAAAAACTTCCCATTAAAGGTGCGGAAAACACTATCGAAGCAGTGGATTACTTGCTTGATAACAAGAGCGTTGGTGACAACGTTGTAGTCATAGGCGGCGGTCTTACCGGATGCGAAATTGCTTATGATCTTTACCTTAAAGGAAAGAAGCCTACTATCGTAGAAATGCAAGACGACCTCATTACCACAAAAGGCGTTTGCCTTGCAAACACAAGCTATCTTCGTGATTTCTTCAAGACCAACAAAGTTCCCACTTACCTTGAAACTTCGCTTTCCGAGATTGGCGACGGATACGTAACACTTAAGGACAAGGATGGAAAAACATTCAACGTAGATACCGATTCGGTAATTCTTTCCGTTGGTTACAATCCCGCTCCTCTTGCGCCTAAGGGCAGAAAGATTCACGTAATCGGCGATGCCTCCAAGGTAGGAAACCTTCGTACCGTTATTTGGGGCGCTTGGAAAACTTGCATGAAGATATAACAGAAAAGGAGATAACAAAATGATATTAACCGAAGAACAACAGGCGATACTCGACGGCTCAAAAGGTGAAACTCTTGCAAAGGTTATGAAAACTCTCGTAATGTACGGCGATGCGTTCGAGGCTGAAAAGCTCGTTTCAATCACGTCAAAGTACAACCATCTCGTTACTTCGTTCGGACTCAAGGTAATGTCACCTGTTTACGATTTGATGCAACAGCTTCTCGACGCGGGCGTTTCTTCAGAGCAAAAATTCTCCGTTGACCCTCGTCCTCTTGACAAAAACGTTCCTGCAAACTTCTTGCAGAATCTTGTATTCAATAAATTTATGTATTCCAAGCAAGCCTTCTACGAAGAACAGCTTGAAAAGCTCGGATTGATGGACAAAAACGCATTCACCTGCACTTGCTATATGGATGAGGTTGGAAACAAGCCCAAAAAAGGCGACGTTCTCTCTTGGGCAGAATCGAGCGCGGTGGTTTATGCAAACTCCGTTCTCGGCGCAAGATGTAACAGAAATTCCGGAATTATAGATATTATGGGCTCGATAGTAGGCTACGTTCCCTACTTCGGTCTTTTGACGGATGAAGGCAGAAAAGCAACTTGGGTTATTAAGGTAAACACGACAAAAAAGCCAGAGGCTCAGCTTTTAGGCTCGGCAATCGGTATGAAGGTTATGGAAGACGTTCCTTACGTTATCGGACTTGATAAGTGGATTGGAAACGAGCTTAACGATGATGCTTGCGCATACCTTAAGGATTTTGGAGCAGCAACCGCATCAAACGGCGCAGTCGGACTTTACCACATTGCGAACTTAACCCCCGAGGCGATTGAGCTTGGCGAGTCATTGATTGCTGAAGGCGCTAAAGAATACGTCATTGATGACAAAGAGCTTGAAAGAGTTCAGAAGAACTATCCCGTTATCTGGAAAAAGCCCGATGCAACTCCAAAGCTTTGCTTTGTAGGATGCCCTCATCTTTCGTTATCACAGCTTAAGGAATGGACCGTTAACCTCGAAACCGAGCTTAAAAACAACGGCAAGAAAAAGGTCACAATTCCCACTGTATTCACCGCATCTCCTGCAGTTATAGAATCGTTTAACAAAACCGAATACGCTGCAAGACTTAAGGCAACAGGCATTATACTTTCCTATATCTGTCCTCTTATGTATATGAACAATCCGCTTTGCAAAAAGATGCCGGTAATTACGTCATCCAACAAGCTTCGCACTTACACAAGCGCAAGATATTACACCGATGCGGAAATTTTAAAAACTATCACAGGAGGAAATAAGGCATGAAAAAGTTTCAAGGAAGAGTTATAACTCCGGGTGAGGTTACCGCAGAAGCAGTTGTAACAAAAGAAGGGTTCAACACGCTCGCCTCTCTTCAGATGGCATTGCAGTTTGGCGATAAAGAGGTTAAATGCGGAGATCAGAGCAATAAGGAACTTTACGGCAAGTCTCTCTTTGGAAAGGCACTCTGCCTTCCCCAGACTATCGGTTCAACAACGGGCGGACTCGTACTTTACTGCGCTTGTTCAATGAAAAGAAATCCGGCTTGTATGCTTTTTGCTAACCACATTGATTCCCTTGCAGCTGCGGGTGCTGTACTTGCCGACGTATGGGTAGATGGCGTTTCTATGCCCGTTATTGATTCCCTCGGAGATGAATTTCTTAACTACGTAAAAGACGGTATGAAAATCACAGTCAAAGACAACGGCGTAGTTGAAGTGGAATAATTTCGTTACAAACAAAACAATT
Organism: Eubacteriales bacterium; assembly: GCA_045660185.1. Taxonomy (GTDB): domain Bacteria; phylum Bacillota; class Clostridia; order Oscillospirales; family CAG-272; genus UBA1740. The sequence continues at coordinate 8,209 of JAZRDI010000095.1, forward strand.
AATAACATAAAACAACGCACTCCGTTCCAAGCGGGGTGCGTTGCTTTCGTTTTTATGAACAATAAAATTAAATCAAAGTGTTTCCTCTTCCACCTCGGGTTGCTGCTCGACGAGGATGGTAAGCTTTGTTACGCATTCGTTTTTCATCTGAGAAACGATGACAAACAAATTTTTGTAACGGAAGCTATCACCAATATGAGGATCGGAATCAAGCATTTCGACTGCCCAACCGCCCATGGTTGAATACTCACAGCTGAAGTTTTCAGGCTTTGTGAAATCGACCTCCTCAAAGAAATCGTCAATATTCATATCGCAGACAACCTCATAGGTGTTCTCTCCGGTTGCAAGACAGTCGGTAACGATTACGTCGGTATCGTCCCATATATCTCCAACAAGCTCTTCGAGAATATCTTCCATCGTTACGATACCAAGAGTTCCCCCGAACTCGTCGATTACGACGGCAAGGTGCATCTTGTTTTCACGAAGCTTTGAGAGCGCTGCGGGCAATTTCATGGTTTTGTGGAGTCGGCACGGCTTCATCATAAGAGCGCTTATATCGGGCTTTTCGTTGTTAAGCGTAGCTTTATAGTATCTTGTCAGCGAGAGAACTCCGATGATGTTATCGATGCTATCCTTGTATACCGGTAATCTTGAGTACTGCGTATTATCCGAAAGCATAGCGGTAATCTTTTCTTCATCGCTATCGATGTCTATCGCGGTAGTATCGATACGGGGAGTCATAATCTTTTCAATAGTCGTATCTCTGAAATCGAGGGTAGACTGTAAAAGCTCACCCTGTTCCTCGTTGATAAGACCTTCTTCTTCAATAGTATCAATAATAGTTACTAGCTCATCCTCTGTAACGGTAGGATCGTCATCCTTGTGATCCTTGCCCCAAATCTTACGAAGAGCTGTAAGGATAATCATAACTATGAATACGAAAGGACTGAGTATAACGGTGAGGATACGGGTAGGAATCGCGATTATGCGAACTACGGTATCCGCGTTTCTTTTTGCCAGTACCTTGGGAAGAATTTCGCCGAAGATTAGTATAACAATTGTGACGAATATAGTTGCAATTGATGATGCCAAAGCAACTTGATTTCGGAATAAACTGATGACGATAAGCGTCGTACAAGTGGAAACCGCAATGTTTGCCAAGTTATTTCCTATAAGTATTGCGGAAAGCGCAGTAGTAAATTTTTCGGTTATGTCAAATGCTATTTTTGACGTTTTGCTTCCATTCTCAGCGGATTTGCGAAGACGGAGTTTATTAGCTGAATTAAATGCAATTTCTGATGCCGAAAAATATGCAGATAGACAAACCATTATAAATATAACGAGATAAGCCCACCACATTTTCGAAAAATGTTCAGCGAAGGTCATATACTTACCTCCTTTTCATCGGAAGCAGCACCGTTTTCGGTCTCCTCGTCATCAAGTATTTGCAGCATGACTTCCAAAGGTTTACCGTCTATAACGGATTTGGGCGTTACTTTCAATCCTTCGTAGAAGAAGGATTCATCTTCGTTAGGAAGCCTGCCAAGCTTCTCAAGCATAACCGAGAGAAGCGGTTTGTTAGACATGTTTTTCGGTGCCTCACCGAAGCCGATTCTATCGTACACGTCCTTAACAAGCATGCGCGTGTTGACGATATACTTATTTCCACCAAGCGCGCAGAAGTTTTTATCTACGATATCCTCTTCGTCGTAGATTTCTCCAACGAGCTCCTCGATGATATCCTCGATGGTTACGAGTCCAACGACGTGCTTGCGCTCGTCATGAACGATAGCCATCTGTATTTTATGCTGACGCATGTGCGTGAGAAGCGTGTCAATTTTCGCATTATCACGCGCAATATATGGGGGTGTCATAACAGATCTAACATTGACACGGTGATTTTTGCTATATTCCCTAAGATATGTACGTACTCTGAGAATACCTACTATACGGTCAGAGTTCGCAGCTCTTACAGGCAAGCGAGAATGCACTGTGTTCAATATTATGGGGAGGATCTCTTCTGCAGTAGCGTTGACGGAAATGACGTTCATATCCTTTTCCATCGTCATAATTTCTCCTACAGTAGTCTTTGTGAATTCGAGCGCGGATTTAAACATATCGCTCTGTTCTTCGTCTACTACACCCTCTTCCTCAGCGGTTTCGATGATATCCGCAAGCTCATCCTCGGTTATAGACGGCTCGACCTCTTTTTTACCAAGAAGTCGTGTTGCGGTATTCGATATGAAGTTGAAGAATGCTGCAAACGGCATAAACACTTTAACGAGCACACGCAACGATCCCTGTAATAACAGAGACATGGTTTCGCAACGATCGTTAGCAAAGCTTTTGGGTATCATTTCACTAAACAAGAAAATGATAACCGTACTCAATATTGAGCATATCACGGAAAATTCGAATGATTCGAGGTAAGCATCGGTTTTTCCAAAACTGTCTCGGAATATATCCGTTGCCAATAACGTAAATACCGTTGCACCTGCAATTTTGGTTACGTTATTTCCAATCAGAAGGGTTGTTAATGCCTTTTCGAAATTGTTGATTATCAAAAGAGCCCCCTTCGCTCTCTTCTTTCCGTCTTCTGCCAAAGACTTAATTTTGATCTTATTCACAGCCGAGAACGAACTCTCTGCAGCCGCAAAATAAGCGCCTCCTACAACGCAGATAATAAATATTATCCACAAGGGTATACTGTCACTACCCACAAAAATCAGCTCCTTACCTATTTTTTAGTATTTTAGATAGCTTTGCAAAAAGCTTTAAATTATATTCTATCATTAATTCAGCTTTTTGTCAAGTGGTGTCACTATTGATATTTGCGGTTGATATTTGCGGTCGCAGAAGAAAAGAAGAAATAGCAACGTCTAATGCAGCGACTGCACGAGAATCACCTCACCACGCAAAATTTGCATCGCTGTAAATAAAGAGAAGACCGTCGTGAAAAGCAAACTGAACTGAACCCATAAAAAGGTTGTTTTGGTCGAAGCGGCGGGAATACTCCTTGCAGGCTGCACCGCATTTGCGATGGCACGGTGTGGTGCTATGCTTTGCGAATGCAAAGCGCCTGCGGAGCAATCTGCGCTCGCTTGCTGACAAACAAGCTTGTCGACTTACTTCGCTTGATTATCGAATTTTCTCGTCCCGCCTTGAATAAAAATACGGACAGATCACTTGTATCTGTCCGTATTTTTATGGTCGAAGCGGCGGGACTCGAACCCACGGTCTCCAGTACCCGAAGCCGAAAAAATATATTTTTTGAGCACTATTGTTTACATATAGTCCGTATATTCCGCTAAAACACACCGTTTTGCACGTTGTTTCCGTTATTTCCGTATAGAACAATTCCTGTTGTGGTCAGTTATGTGGTCAAACCTCGAAGGACAGTTAAAAGCGGAATGAGGAGAAGTTTGGAAAGCCTTTTCCACCCATTAACAAACCGTATACGCGTTAAGAAAAGCACGTGACATATACGCTTGATTTGCTGTATTATAACTCTAAAACAAGGAAAAAGCAAGAGCTTTTGATGATAAAATCTTACCAGCCTTAAACAAAGAAAAATCACTACGCCTAAGACAAAGATTACGAGCTATGAAAAGAAATACACATTACAAAAATATAGATTGGAATAAATAAGATGAATTTAGGATCATATTTTTTGCGCCAATCAAATGTTTTTAACATCTTTAGATGTTTTATTTCGCTTTCTATATTCCGTAGGAGTCATGCAGGTATATTTTTTGAATAATCTGCTGAAATACAGCGCATTTTCGTATCCTATTTCGCTTGAAATTTCGGCAATATTTTTGCTGGAATTCTCTAGATATCCTTTTGCCAT
>JAZRDI010000096.1:0-7712 GCA_045660185.1 Eubacteriales bacterium
GCCCACATAAGCGCGCCCGCAGCCTGCTTGGGATCGGTAACTACCGGGATCAAAAGGTGGGGAAGACCGGTATAAGGTGCAAACTCAACTTTTTTAGGGTCGATCATTATGAATTTGACCTCGTCGGGACGAGCCTTATAGAGAATGCTTGTAATAAGCGCGTTGATACATACGGATTTACCCATACCGGTAGCACCCGCAATAAGAGCGTGAGGCATAGAGCCTATATCTCCGTAAACAAGTGAGCCTTCAACGCTCTTACCTATACAAACGCTTGTTTTAGAGGGTTCGCTCATGAACTCTTCAACCTCAAGAAGATCGCGGAGAGTAACGAGGGAAGAAACCTTGTTTGGAACTTCAACGCCCACTGCGCTCTTTCCGGGAATGGGAGCTTCGATACGTATGGATTCCGCAGCGAGAGCAAGCGCAATATCGTCTGCAAGTTTTTCTATCTGGTTTACTCTAACACCCTTCGCAGGAACGATAGAGTATCTCGTAATTCTCGGTCCATGCTCCATTCCGCGAATGGTTGCCTTGATATTAAACGAATCGAGAGTATTTATAAGCTGTTCACCGCCGTGCTGAATTTCGCGGTTAATGCTATCCCAGTCCTCTTCGGGACTCTTCTTAAGAAGGTCAAGAGGCGGGAATTTATAGTTTGAATAATCCGGCTTTGGAGCTTTAGGCTTTTCGGGAGCTTTCGTGGGAGCTTCGAAGGGAGGCTCATCGTAAATATCCTCTTCGATTGGCTCGTCAACGTCAAAAGGAACGCTATCGTCTTCAAGTTCGGGTTCGTCGGTATTATATTCCGATACGCCTGCGTTATAATTATCTTCTTTTTCGGAAGATTCTTCGGTAGCCGGGGAATCGCTATAGCTTTCTTCGGTTTCCTCGTCGAAGATCGTAAATCGCTTCTTGTAGTTGTCAAGCTCGGGATTTCTCTCGTTTTCGGGAATAACGGTAGGCTCTATAACCTCCTCGGCATCCTCGTTCGTAAAGTTATCCTCCTCGTCATCCTCTTCATCCGTCGAGAAATCAAGTCCCGCCTTTTGCTCGTATGAAGGAGTCTTTAGCTCTTCGTTAATCATCGAACGCGAAACCACAAGCTTTTCATCTTCGTTTTCTCTTAAATCACCGAATTCTTCGCTTCCTTCGATAATTTCATCTTCGAAATCATCGGTATCAAAATTGAATTCCTTACTGTTTTCGCTGATAGGAATGTTTTCAACCTCGTCATCGTCAGCCTCAACGAAACTAAAGTTTTCTTTCTTCTCAACTTGAACAGTTGTGCTGAATTGTGATTGGTTCTGAGGAACGCTGTACTGTGACTGCGTTTGTGAAGAGAGTGACTGCGGTTGAGTCTGTGAAGCTTCGAACGTCGATTGAGTCTGTGAAGCTCCGAACGTTGATTGAGTCTGTGAAGCTCCGAACGTCGATTGAGTCTCTGAAGTGCCAAACGTCACCTGACTCTGCGAAGTACCAAACTGCGCTCGGCTTTCAGAAGATAAGGTTTGAGTTTGCGAAGTACCAAACTGCGCCTGATTGCCGAACTGCTGCTGTGCAGGTGCGCTATACCGTTCGCTTGTGTTGACAGCAGGTGTATCTTGCGTTACGGGAGAATTCGAAGAATAGGGGATTCTCGGCTCATCAACGATTTTGTTAACGAATCTAAACCTATCGTTAACCGCGTTTTCTTTAACTTGAGATGAGTATTGAGAGTTGTAAGCGATATTGTACGTCGAAGCCTGAGATTGAGAAACGTTACTCTCTATAGGCTTTACGTCTGTGAGCGATTCTGCTTTTTTGGCGGCAGAATCATCTTCTTTAGGCGAAGATGAATATCCGTAGTTCGCAAGCATGGCCTGCTCCATAAGTCTTGCTTCTTCGGCTTTTTTTAAAACATCTTCTTGCTTTTCGGATTCGTTTGAATTATATCTCGAGTCGCTTACGCTCGCGGTAGTATCCGATACCGAGACTTCAGCCTTTTTTTCGGTTGCATTTCGTTTCGCTTCTTCGAATTTTTCAAGTCTTTCAAGATACTCTGCATCTTCTTTCGTCATAGAGGCTATATATTCGGAGAATCCTGTGGGGGTATTGTTTTGAGAATTAGCCTTGCTCGATGCCTTATCCTTACGTCTTTCGTTAAGAGCAATATCGTAAGGGTCAAATGCCGCTGTGAATATAGCGTCGGCACTATCGTCTATTCCGTAAGCGCGAGCTGCGGATTTGTAATCGGTTTGCGCATCATACTCGTTGGAATTGACGTTAAAAATGTCATCGCTTTCTTTTTCTTCGTAAACTATATCGTCGCTTCTGAATTTTCCGTCAGTAACGTCTGTGCGCACGAAAGAAGCTTCCGCGTCAATAAAAATGTCGTTAAACTTACTCTTTCTGTAAGCGGCTTCGTCTTTTTCGGTAAAGCTTTCTTGCGCGGTATCTTCATCTTCGTCGGTGTTTTTTATAACTGTTTCGCGAAGTATATGAGCAGTGCCGACAGTGTTTTTCGTTTCAAGAATACCAAGCTCCGGAATTTCAAGTCTGCTTACTCCGTTATCCGTACTAAAGTATTCATCGTTATAAAGATCTCTGTTTCTCTTATCGTCGGATGCTCTGTGACGCGCATCCTTGTCCTCTTTCTTTCTCTTTCGTCTTTCTTCGGCGCGTCTTTCGAGGTTTGCTCCGTAGTTAGCAAAACTCTTAAGCTTTTTCAAGAAGAAATCGGAAACCGCAGATCCGCCGCCGGAAGCAAGGTAAATAATATACACAACGAGCGCGAGAGTTAAAATTATGATAAGACCTATTCTTCCAAATATTTTCATAAGAAGAAAGGCTAAAACGCTTCCTATAACGCCGCCGCCAACCGCGTTCGTACCGTTCGAATAATAGTCCTTAAGACTGAATACCGCATCGGTCTTAAACGTGGTGATAACGTAAGCCGCCATGGCGAGCATGGTAAGAGCAGCTAAAGAAAAAATCACTCGTTTCAATACCTTACCGCGTCTTGTGTCGGAGAAATAGAATATAGCGTGCATCACTATGAAGAAGGGAATCGTATAAGCCATATATGAGAAAAGTCCCATAAGCAAGTTTGATATAAATCTTCCGAAAGCACCAGTATCCGCAGTAATGTAGCAGAGCGTTAAGAATAGCGCAATAGCAATCAAAACTACCGGAACTGCTCTCATAAGTCCAACCGCTTCAGTGGATTTTTTGCGTTTTTTTGAATCGGTTGACTCTTTGGCGATTTGATTTATGTTTTTATTATTATCGGTCAAGTTCAAATCCTCCTTAAAAGAATTGCAACGCGCGAAGGCGCGCATGAAATATATACATATATATGATACCAAATATTTTAAAGAATTACAATACCTTCCGCGCGAAAATTTATATATTTTTTTATTTAAATAAATAAACACGCCCACGAGGCTCGTTAAAAAAACGCGAAGCAAAGCTAAAATATGCGAATGCCTGTGCCAATTTGAATTACAAAGCGAACGATCATTAATTTCGACACCGAATTTCACTGTGGAATTTAATTTGGAAATTAACGCAAACCGAACACGCAAGAAAAAACGCGTTTGTTACTTGACAAAATTCACATTGTCTGTTAAAATATTATATTGAAATATTATAGCGTGAGGTGGTAATCCATTTAGCGCAAAAGAAATAAAATTGGAAAGAGGCATCTTGAATGAGGCTTTATAATTCGCTTACAAGAGAAAAAGATTTATTCGTACCGAGATTTGAAGGAAAGGTAAGCATGTATACGTGCGGTCCTACCGTATATCACTTTGCTCACATTGGAAATCTCCGTTCATACATTATGGAGGATATACTTGAAAAATATCTTCGCTACGTTGGTTATGACGTAACTAGAGTTATGAATATCACCGACGTTGGTCACCTTACGAGCGATGCGGATACAGGTGAAGACAAAATGCTCAAGGGCGCAAAGCGCGAGCATAAAACTGTTATGGAGATTGCAAAGTTCTATACCGACGCATTTTTTGCAGATTGCAAGAAGCTCAATATAAAAACACCCGACGTTGTTGAGCCCGCAACCGGCTGTATCTCAGAGTTTATCGAAATGATAAAAACGCTTCTTGAAAAGGGCTATGCCTACGAAGCAGGCGGAAATATCTATTTTGATACCTCAAAGCTTGAAAAGTACTACGTATTCAACGATTTCACAGAGGAAGACCTCGACGTTGGTGTAAGAGAAACCGTTGAAGCAGATAACAACAAGAGAAATAAAGCGGACTTCGTGCTTTGGTTCACCAAGTCGAAGTTTGACGATCAGGAGCTTAAGTGGGATTCTCCCTTCGGCATCGGCTATCCCGGATGGCATATTGAATGCTCTTGCATTGCAAGAAAGCATCTCGGCGAATATCTCGATCTTCACTGCGGCGGAATTGATAACGCATTCCCTCACCACACTAACGAAATAGCACAGAGCGAATCCACATTCGGTCACGAATGGTGTAAGTACTGGTTCCACGTTCATCATCTTAATACCCAGGGCGGTAAGATGAGTAAGTCCAAGGGAGAATTCCTTACCGTTTCTCTTCTTGAAGAGCGCGGATTTGATCCTCTCGTTTACCGTCTTTTCTGCCTCGGCTCTCATTATAGAAAGAATCTCGTGTTCTCGTGGGAAAACCTTGAAAATGCAAAAACGGCTTACAATAAGCTCGTATCTAAAATTGCAACTCTTAAAGCAAACGACTCGGACGCGATAGACGAAAGCGGAATGGAAAAGGGCAGAGAGGGCTTCAAAAACGCTCTTGATAATGACCTTAATACGTCTCTTGCGGTTACCGCACTTTATGATGTATTGAAGCTTGATACCAACGATAAAACCAAGCTCGCTCTTATCGCGGAGTTCGATACAGTTCTCGGTCTTGATTTGATTGCTCATGCAAACGAGATGAACAAAACCGAAGAAAACGCAACAAATTCCGAAGCAGATTCTGAGTTCATTGCATACATCAAAGAGAAAATAGAAGCAAGAGCTGCGGCTAAAAAGGCTAAAAACTTCGCTGAGGCCGATGCTATCAGAGCGGAGCTTCTTGAAAAGGGTGTAACCCTTGTTGATAAACGCGAGGGCACCGAATTTATAATCGGATAAACAAAGAGGACTTAAAAATGCCTTTTGAAAAAAGTGTCGCAGACGTGCTTTTTATGCGCGGAGAATATGAGGCGGCAGCAGAAATGTATCTTGAAGGCGCGCGTGACGGAGAAGAGATAGCTTCGTTTAACTATGCCTACTGTCTTTTACACGGATATGGGGTAGAGGTTGATTACGAAGCTGCAAAAAGCTTTTTCACTTATGCTCGCGATATGAAGGGCGGAGAAAGCTCGTATAATCTTGCAGTCTTATATCTTGAAGGCAGAGGCGTCGAGAAAAATTACAGAACGGGACTTCAGTATATGTCTGACGCTGCAGACCTTGGATGCGTTGAGGCTATGCTATATCTTGGTATGGTTTATACCATGGGGTATGTCCTTTCGCCCGAAATTACTTCTATTTGCATGATACCGTTTCATAAAAGCGAGATTCGAACCGATAGCGTTTATATGCTCCCGGGCAACACCGAGCTTCTCGAATTAGACGAAGAGATAAGATTTTCCACGGTTAAAGCCGATGCAAGACGTGCCTTCGAGTATTTCAGTGAGGCAGCACACGCAGACTCGACCTACGTTGAGGATCTCGTTGCAAAGGGAAAATTCCTCTTTGCTAAGTGCTTCATCGACGGAATGGGAACAGACCCGAATATCGAGGTTGGACTTACTCTTATGCTCAAAGCAGGCAAAAGCGGCTCTGAGGATGCCGTTGCATTTCTTGCCGAAAACGGAATTACGGAAAGACTTCTCCTTGAATGGAAGTCGAAAAACAAAAAGCAATAGCGGATTTTCAAACAAATTTCAAAAAGAAATTTGTCGATTTCTGTTGCAATGAGTATGGTAGCAAAAATCTCCCGAGCAAAAGGTATTTTACCTTTTCGTTATACTATACTCATTATAACTACAATCGAAAGTCGAAATTATTAAATTTCGACGGCAAATCAGGGATTTGCAAACAAATTTCAAAAAGAAATTTGTCGATTTCTGTTTCAATGAGTATAGTAGCAAAAATCTCCCGAGCTTTTTGCTCGGCTGAATTTCAGCCACGAAAAGGTATTTTACCTTTTCGTTATACTATACTCATTATAAAATACATAACTTTAAAAGCGATTAAAAATATGAAAATAGATTTGAAAAGTAAAACTCAATTGATACTTCTCATTCTTATAGCTCTTACGCTTGCATTTATATTTGGTCAGTCTATGCTTCCTGCTGAAAAATCAATGGAAACGAGTGACAGCGTTGCGCAAACGGTTGATAAAATTTTGGATACCGCAACCGAAAATTCAAATGCAGATAGCGATAGCGAAGCCGAGCAAAATCCCATAATCACCTTCGTGAAAAAATATTTGCGTAAAATAGCGCATTTCGTTGAACACGGTGTCTTGGGTTTTGAAATATTTCTTTTGATTATGGCTATGGAGAAGCAGTCGGGAATTGAAAGAAAATTCGCGCCAATAAGTCCAAAAAGACTTCTTTTCAGTATAAATATCGGAGTTCTCGTCGCATTTGCCGATGAAAGCATTCAGATATTTTCGGGAAGAATGGCAAAAGTTAGCGATATGTGGATTGATATAGCGGGCTACGCTGCGTTTTCGCTTCTTGCCTTCGCATTTTTTGCACTGTTAAAAAAGCTGAAAACACATTAACTAAAAATAATATCGCGTTTTTAATTAACGCAAAAAGAGAACCAAACGGCATTTTGACCGCAAGGTTCTCTTTTTTAGTTGTTAATTTGTAAATGCTTTAACCCTCAACCTTTGCAAACTGACTGTCATAAAGCTCGCGGTAGAAGCCGCCCATAGAGAGAAGCTCTGCGTGCGTACCTCTTTCGATGATATTTCCGTTCTTCATAACGAGAATCAAATCTGCATTTTTTATAGTTGAAAGTCTGTGTGCAACGATAAAGCTTGTTCTGCCATTCATCATTTTAGCAAACGCCTCTTGAATCTTTATCTCCGTGCGCGTGTCAATTGATGACGTAGCTTCGTCTAGAATAAGCATAGGAGGAAGAGTGAGCATAACTCTCGAAATTGAGATAAGCTGGCGCTGTCCTTGTGAAAGTGATTCGCCCCCCTCACCGATAACCGTATTGTAGCCGTTTTTAAGTCTTTTGATGAAGCTATGCGCGTGCGAGGCTTTAGCTGCCGCTATTATTTCTTCATCACTTGCATCGGGATTTCCGAGCGCGATATTTTCCTTTACAGTGCCATTCATTACCCAGGTTTCTTGAAGCACCATACCGATGTTTTCGCGAAGTGATTGACGGGTTATGTCACGAATATCAAATCCGTCAACCGAAACGCTACCCGAGTCAACGTCATAAAAACGCATAAGAAGATTAATAAGCGTTGTTTTTCCGCAACCCGTAGGGCCAACAATTGCAACACGCATTCCCTCGTTAACCGAAAGATTGAGATTTTCAAGAAGCTTCTTGCTCTTATCGTAAGAGAACGAAACATCTGTAAGCTCCACGTTTCCGGAAACATTTTCGAGCTTTTTAGCATCTTTTTTATCGGGAATTTCGGGATTTTTTTCAATCAAATCAAAAATTCTTGCCGCAGAAGCAAGTCGGATCGTAGCCATGTCGT
>JAZRDI010000097.1:0-24532 GCA_045660185.1 Eubacteriales bacterium
TACGCTTGTAAGGCTGGGGCAACCAAGGAACGCATAATTACCAATCGAAGTAACACTATCGGGGATTGTTACGCTTGTAAGGCTGGAGCAATAAGAGAATGCATAATCACCAATCGAAGTAACGCTATCGGGGATAATGAATGTCGTATCACTTTTACCTATAGCATATTGAACTAATGTTTTACCATCTTTGCTATAAAGATTTTCATCTATAGATTTATATTTTTCATTTTCTGTACCTACGTTTATGCTTGTAAGGATGGTACAATCATAGAACGCATAATCACCAATAGAAGTAACACCATCGGGAATTGTTACGCTTGTAAGGCTGGGGCAACCAAGGAACGCATAATTACCAATCGAAGTAACACTATCGGGGATTGTTACGCTTGTAAGGCTGGAGCAATAAGAGAACGCAGAATTACCAATCGAAGTAACGCTATCCCCATCGGGCGAAACGGGCGGAATATTTATATCTGTATCAGTACACGTACCAATTCCCGAAACGTAACAAGTTCCGTCTCCGTTTGAGGTGAATGCAAGACCTTCACTATAAACAGGAGCAACGTATTCGGGCCAAACAACAATCTCGCCGTTTCCATCATAATACCAGAAGTTGCCTTCGGTTGTGGGAGCAGTTTCAGAGTAGTAGTAAACATTCAGTTTTGAAAGAGTGAGTGTAACAATGTTATTCCATTCGTTCTCGGAACCACCATAATACACATTAGTAAGCTTTGAGCAATTGTAGAAAGAAGCAACCGATATTGACTCTACATTTTTATGAATAACAATATCTGTCAGATTAGAACAGCCGTAAAACATATTATTCGATAACGATTTGAGATTTTCAGGAATTGTCACGGTAGTTAACCCATAACAATAGTAAAATGCAGCAGAACCCACATTTGTTACATTGTTTCCTATCATAAGTGTCTTTATTGAACGACAACCTCTAAATGCATTGTCACCGATTGTTGAAATATTATCGGGTATTATCAACTCAGTAAGCTTTGTACAATAATAGAATGTTCCATTCTCAATAGAAGAAATATTTGATGGGATAACAACGGTCGTCAATTTTTCGCAGTGAGAAAATGCTTCCGGGCCTATGTAACTAATGTTATCAGAATAGTTTACTGTTTCAAGTTTTCTTGCATCTTTGAATGCGCTTTCTCCTATAGATGTAACCGCATCTGGAATTGTTATATTGGTAATATCACTTTCATAAAATGCATAATTATATATTTTATAGTTTTGTCCGTTGAAATTTTGGGGAAGTGTTAAATTGGTTTCGACACCAGTATAACAGGATAGATAGTATGTATCTTCATATTCAAAGAAAATAAAATCATCCGTGCTTGTACATACTACACTGTTTTGATTTAGTGATTTTTTGATTAAAAGTGCAAAGCGTGCAATACCACCATTTGAAGCATCGCCTATTAATAATTCAATTTTGGAAAGATTATATATTTCGACTAATTTATAGCAAGACTCGAAAGAATATCTACCTATAGTATCAAGATTCTCACCGAGTACAATAGTTAGCATGTTATAACAACTTTTGAACGCATAATCGCCAATTGTCTTAATCTTGTTGCCAATTTCAAAGCTTGTTAAATAAGTGTTATGCGCAAATGCGTATGCATTGATGCTTTCGCAAACACTACCCTCTTCAAATTCTACAGATGTGATTTTAGTTGAATTTGAAGAAGAAGTGTATAGCGGGCAAAATAGATAAGCTGGAATTATTTTTACGTTTTTACCGATATATGCTTTTGTACCGGCAGTATTTATTCCGGCTTGAGTGAATGCTCCCGCAACCAAATCATTCATTTCGGTTGCATTAAATCGTATCTCCGTCAAGCCGGTGCAGTATTCGAAAGCTCTTTCGTTGATTGTGTGAACATTTTGGGGAATGGTTATTTTTTGCAATTTTGAACAATTAGCAAATGCGTAAGCTCCAATGCTTTCACACAAACTATTATCGGCAAACTCTATTTTTGTCAAATTTGGTAAATTTTCTAAAGTGGTAGTGGGATAAAATAGATATGAAGGAATCTTGGTAACGTTTTTATCGATAATAAGTGTTACACCGTTGCCAAATCTGCCTGCATAAGTAAACACGCTGTTTCCTTGTGATAAATCATTCATTGCAATCGCATTGAAGTAAACTGTTTCTAAATAATTACATGCCATAAATGCATAATTACCAATGTTTTTGACACTCTCAGAGATAGTTATACTTTTAAGACCAAAGCAAGAAGAAAATGCATAGTTACCAATAGAAGTAACGCTATCACCAATTATTACATTTGTAAGTCCTGTGCAATAATAAAATGCATTCTCACCAATAGAAGTAACACCGTTACCTATTGTTACATTAGTAAGTCCGGAACAATAATAGAACGCACGTTCGCCAATAGAAGTAACGCTATCTGGAATCTTCATGCTTGTAAGCTTTGATCGATTATAAAACGCTTGATAACCAATGCTCGTAACCCTGTCACCAGCAGGAGAAATAGGTGGGATCACTACATCGGTATCCTTACACGTTCCAATTCCGTTAACATAGCACGTTCCGTCACCGTTCGATTTGAAAGAAAGCCCTTCGGAATATTTTATTGATTCCTCATAACTTGCGGTATATGTATCATTTTTTGCAAAAGCCGTCAAGCTTGCGGGGTTATCTGTGGAAACAACTTCGCCTGCGGAGTTTTTCCAGCCTGCGAATTCGAAGCCGGATTCTGCTTCGGGCGCGGTAAGAATTGCGGTTTCGGTGGAGTTGTAGAGCCCCTTTGTGAAGCCGTCTTCGAGAAGTCCGCCGATTACTTCAACGAGGAAGTAATCATCATTTGCAAGTCTTTCAACGTTGTAGCCAAAGTATTCCTGCGCGGCTGCGCCTTGTTCAAGGGTCGCGTTCAAGAGCTTGATAAATTTATCGTTATCACTTGCAACGCCGGTTTTACCAAGCTTTGCATAAGCGTATTCAAGCACGCTGAATTTGTTGGGCGCGCTGTAGTATCTCGTGCCGTCAACGTCTATGTAGGCTACAGAATAAACGTAGTCGGTCATCTGCTTTGCGCTTATGTGGCGGTATTCGAACGTGTAATACTTCATATCGTTTATAGTCGTATAACCAACAACGCCCGACGTGTAGGTCGCATTTGATTCAGTATAATCGGTTTGCGGAGCGTTAAAATAGAGCATACCGATATTATTCTCGGTTATTGCTTCGTCTGCAACGCCGTCAAACTTTACGGCATACTTAAGATAAACGTTGTCCTCGAATACGAGGTTAAATTTGTCGATGCTTACCGAGGGGGTTGCCGAATCGTTCGCGCTTACCGAAACAGTCATCGCGCAAACGAGCATTACGAGGGTAAACACGATTGCTAAAATGGGTAAGATTTTCTTTTTCGTTGTTTTCATCGCTGTCTTTTTCATTGTCTTTCTCCTTTTACAGCCATTCGCCGTCATTTTCACCGAGGTCGGGCTTGATGTCGTTTAGTCCCGACGTTGAAATTACGTCGGTTACGTTGATTTTCACAAGCTCAATTTCGGGACTTTGGTAGTTTTCTTTTTTCTTCATTTTTTCCTCCTAAAAGCAAAACTTTATTCCATCAAATTAAAGTATAACACTTTTCAAAGCAAATGTCAATATATAATTATTGCGCGAATAGGCACAAGCGTTTGGGGTGCGGTGGAACTTTTTACTCAAATAAAGCGAAAAACATAAAATTTAGATTTTGCAAGAAAATTCGAGGTGTGTTAACGGTAAGATAAAAACGATTCTAATAGCGGCGGGAGCAAGCCCCCGCCCTACGAAATGTTTTGCGAGGAAATTCGAGGCGTGCCAACGATAAGATAAAAACGATTCTAAAAGCGGCGGGAGAAAGACCCCACCCTACGAAATGTTTTGCGAGAAAATTCGAGGTGTGCCAACGATAAGATAAAAACAATTCTAAAAGCGGCGGGAGCAAGCCCCCGCCCTACGAAATGTTTTTCGAGGAAATTCGAGGTGTACCAACGGTAAGATAAAAACGATTATAATAGCGGCGGGAGAAAGACCTCGCCCTACGAAATGAATTGCGTTGCAAACCGAGGTAAAAACAAAATGTAGAGGTTTTTTAGAAATCTACCACTTTTCATTGAAATAAAAACTCGAGCAGCTTTTTGGGGGCTACTCGAGCTATTTTGTTATATAGAATTTGTATTTCAAATTAACAATCGGATTAATGATCAATTGATAAATAAGATTAACGAATCGAACCAATAATCAAATTGATAAATCAAATTAATCAACAAAATCAATAAATCAAAGCTTCGGGGTGGTTGGCTTTGATGAGGGCGAGAGATTTTTCATCACCGTAAACTTCTACGTTCTTAACAAGCTGGAGGGCGGATGCAGGAACGAGGGGGGTTATATCTCCGAAGAGGGCGCGCTCGAGGATTTCCGCTTTTGCTTCGCCGTCTGCAAGGAGAATGATTTTCTCCGACTTGGTTATCTGGTCTATTCCCATGGAGAGTGCCATTTTCGGAACTTCGTCTTCATTAGCGAAGAATCTTGCGTTTGCCTTGATGGTAGATTCCTTAAGGGTTACCGCGTTAGTTCCCTTGGTGAAGCTTTCCGCAGGCTCGTTGAATGCAATGTGTCCGTTATGGCCGATTCCGAGAACCTGAATATCTGTGCCGCCAAGAGAATCGTAAAGCTCGTTATAGCGCTTGCACTCTGCCGCATAATCGGTTGCAAGTCCGTTCGGGAGATTGGTGTTTGCCATATTAATATCCACTCTTCCGAAAAGATTATCCTTCATGAAATACGCGTAGCTTTGGTCGTGAGTTGCGTCAAGTCCTATGTACTCATCGAGGTTGATAGTTTTAACGTCCTTGAAGCTTATTTCTCCGCTTTCGCACATTTCTACAAGAGAGTCATACATTGCCAAGGGAGAAGAGCCCGTAGCAAGTCCGAGAACGGCGTCAGGTTTAACCTTAAGAAGCGAAGCTATGCTGTTTGCAGCTTTAACGCCTGCCTCTTTTTTAGTGTTAGAATAGTAGATTTTTATCATATTAAACTCCTTTTTGGGAATATTTATTTACAATTTCGCGCATTTTTGTATAATTATCTTCCATATCTCTAACTAATTTAAATTGATTTTTAGCTCTGTCTAAATTCTGTTTTTCTCGGCTTGTTTTAAAATAAACGTCGCCCGAGAGATAGTCGGTCAAAAAGCGCATTCCGCATTCAAGCGTCATAATCATCGCGCCGAAGGAAAGCATACCAACTTCGTTTTCAGTGAGCGCTCCGCCCGTTCCGTCTAAAAAGCCCTTTACGCAAAGCTCGTATTTCTCTAAATCAAAATTAACCTTGGAAAGATCGCTCTCGTCCTCATCTGCGCTCGTTGCACAAAAGCGAACGAAATCCCCGAAATCATGAACGGAGAAGCCGGGCATAACCGTGTCAAGATCTACCACGCATATAGGCTTATCGGTAGTTTTATCAAATAAAACGTTATTTAATTTCGTATCGTTATGAGTCACTCTTAAGGGGATTTTTCCCTCTTTATACATATACGAAAGAGTCTTGCAAACCGACCTTCTCGCTAATGCAAACTCGTACTCTTCCCAAACCTCACGAAGCCTTGAAAATTCATCCCTCTCGCCTGCGGAAATTAAATCGCAAAGGCGATTTTCGGTATCGTGAAATCTCGGTATCGTCTCACAGATAGAGTCTATAGAGAAGCCTGATAGGTCGCTTTGAAATTTTCCAAACGCGTAGGCGGCATCGTAAATTTGAGAAAGCTTCGTCGGTCTTGTGTATGACTTACTGTTCGTCACGTAATTCAAGACGCGCCATGCAAAGCCCTCATCATCGTTAATGTAGCTTCTGCCGTCAAGAGCTTTTACTATACTGACAGACTCTCTCTCGGCATCTCTGCCGCTCGCCTTAATATGCGCTCGCATATAATCGGTCACCGCGCTTATGTTTTGCATTACCGCCTCGGGATTGCGAAAAACTCCGGTATTGATGCGCTGAAGCACGTACTTTTTCTCACCCTCGGGCGCGGATACGCTAACGAGAAATGTATCGTTAATATGCCCGTCGCCAAAAGCGGCAGCGCTCTTTATTTCACCGCAAAGCGCAAATTTTTCACCTATTTTTTTAATTAACTCCATTTTTGTTCCAATCTATCGCAAAGACGTCATTTACGCGTTGCATTTACTGTATATGCGGAAAAGCTTTCTCTCAAACTCCCCCTTAATATTTTATATTACGCTATTGACAATTACAAGGTAAAATAGTATAATAATTTGTAGAATA
Source organism: Eubacteriales bacterium (assembly GCA_045660185.1). GTDB lineage: Bacteria > Bacillota > Clostridia > Oscillospirales > CAG-272 > UBA1740. Next base: position 6,323 of record JAZRDI010000097.1, read on the forward strand.
GTGCGTTTTGATAACGTTTTTTTAAATTTATCTATCTTTCGCGCACCTATTTTAAATATAATTCAAAACGGATAAACTTATGCATAACGAAGAAATACTTAACATACTTAAGGAGCTATACAACATTTCCGGCTTCAGAGTTTCTTTGCACAGCACCTCGTTTGAGGAAATCGCTGCATATCCGGAAAAGAAAAACCGCTTCTGCTCATATATTCAAAAATGCAATGCTAACGAGTGCGCACTCTGCAAAAAGTGCGACAGAGATGCGTTCAAAAAGGTTCTCGAATCAAAAGAAGCAATAATCTATAAGTGCAGGCACAATCTCGTTGAGGCGGTAAGCCCCATATTTAATTTCGGAATTTTAACCGGCTTTTTGATGATGGGACAGGTCAGAACCTCTTCCGACGGAATAGATTCTATGCTCAACGCTCTCGCAAAAAACGGAAAGAGTGATTTCGAATCAAGGGAAATCGCCGCCGCAATTCCCTCTATTGATGAAAATCTTATAAAGTCATACGTCAACGTTATGGCGATTTGCGCCAACTATTTAACGCTTTCGAACGCGATAGTTTCTCCAAAGCCCTCGGTAGGACAGCTCACTCTTCAATACATAAGCGAAAACTTCGCAAAGAAAATTAACGTTCACGATATTTGCAAGGCGGTGGGCTATTCAAAATCAACCGTTCTTTCGGCATTCAAAAAGGAATTTTCAACTACCATAAATTCTTATCTGACAACCATAAGACTTGAATGTGCGAAAAAAATGCTTGAAAACGAAACTACTTCTGTCAACGAGATTGCGCTCAACTGCGGTTTCTCCGACCAATCCTATTTTTCAAAGGTCTTTTCCGCAACCTACGGCATTACGCCGACAGAATACAGAAGGGAGATTTAAGAGATGAAGATAATTCACACCTCGGATATTCACCTCGCCTCAAAGCTTTCGGCAAGACTTCCCTCGTCGAAGATTGCTTCGAGGCGCAGAGAGCTTACGGAGAGCTTCTTCCGTATGTGCCGTGACGGAATGAATATGGGCGCTTCGGCAATGATTATAGCAGGCGATATGTTCGACAGCGAGAAAACCACGAAAAAGGATCTCGACTCTGCACTTACCATAATTTCAAGAGCGGAGAATATGTCATTTTTCTATCTGCCGGGAAACCACGAGAGAAACATTTTGCGCGACTCCGGTGAGGAGCTGCCGAAAAATCTTTTCATCTTTGAAAACGATTGGACATATTTCAAGCTCGGCAATATCACTATTGCGGGCAGATGCGAAACCGATGCAAATATGTTTGACACGCTTAAGCTTGCCCCAACCGATAAGAACATCGTCGTTCTCCACGGAGAGATTCGCGATAGGAGCGCTTCGGGCGGTGTTATCGGTCTTAAGGATGCTGCTGACCGCAATATAGATTATCTCGCGCTCGGGCATTACCACACCTACTCGTCAGGCAGAATAGACAAGCGCGCAACTTACGTTTATTCGGGAACTCCCGAGGGAAGAGGCTTCGACGAAACAGGAGAGCTTGGCTTCTCTCTTATGAACGTTTTAGAAGAAGGGGTAACGCATAGATTTATTCCCTTCGCAAAAAGAAAGCTTCTTATTAAAGACGTTGATATAAGCGGAGCTTTAAGAACGAGTGACGTTCAAGTAAAAATTGAGGACGCGCTCTTCGATATTGACACTGAAAACCTTATCCGTGTTAACTTTATCGGTGAAAGAGAGCTTGAGCTTCGTTGCGATAAGGAATTTTTGAAAAACAGATTTTCGGAGAAATTCTACTACTTCGAAATCAAAGATTCGAGCAAACTTTTAACGCGCGCTGAGGACTACAAGTACGATAAATCGCTCAAGGGCGAGTTTATTCGTATGTGTCTTGAGGATAGCTCCCTTTCCGACGAGGAAAAGGAAAAAATAATACACTGCGGTCTTTCGGCTCTTGCCGGAGAAGCGTTTGACGAATAGGAGGGCTTATATGAAAATCAAAGAGCTTTATATAGAGAATTTCGGCAAGCTTTCCAAGTTCTCCGCCACGTTCAACGATGGACTTAATTCCTTCGTTGAGGACAACGGATACGGCAAAACCACCCTATCCGTGTTCATTAAAGCCATGATTTACGGCTTTGATGATACAAGACGTCAGAGCCTCGACGAAAATGACAGAAAGAAATACACGCCCTGGCAGGGCGGTGCTTTTGGGGGGTATTTGGTTTTCGAAGCACAAGGAGTAAACTACCGCGTTGAAAGAAGTTTCGGCCAAAAGGCAAGCGATGATACTTACACCCTTTACAATCTTAACACGGGTAGGGTGTCGAGCGATTTTTCCGCTTCGCTTGGCGAGGAACTTTTCGGCATTGACTCTGACGGATTTGAAAGAACCGTTTTCCTCTCCGAAAAGAATTTAAGCGGTAAAAATACCAACCAATCAATTTCCGCAAAGCTTTCTAATTTAGTTGGCACGGAAGGTGACATTGGCGGCTTTGACGAGGCTATAAAGCTTCTCGATGAGAGAAGAAAGTTTTATCAAAAGAGAGGCGGCTCGGGAGAGATTCGCGACGTTGAAAACGATATAAGCGAGCTTGAAGACAAAATTAAAACACTCTATCAAAAACGTGACGTATCAACCACAACCGAGGCGGAAATAGCCGATTTCAATGAAAAAATCGCAACGCTTAAGGCAAAACGCGAAATTATTCTTGAAAAAGAACGCAAGGAAAGGCTTGAAAAGGAAAAGCGCAGCTACGAGATTCAGTATAAGAATATGCTTGGAGCATTGAAGACCGACGAGGAGCGCGAATCGAAGCTTAAGGAATTCTTCGGAGCAAAAATACCGAGCAACGCAGAGGTTGCCCTCGCTGCGGAAAGTGCCTCGGAAATCAAGCGCCTTAAGCGTACTCTTTCGGATATGGGAGAAAATATTGAGCTTGCATCGCTCAAGGAATTCTTCAGCGCAGAAACGAGTACCGAGGAATGCGAAAGAATGAAAAGCTCGGCAAAAGAGGTGGCTGAAAGCCGTGCCGTAGCATTGGCGAAGAGCGAAAGCGCTCCCCCCGCCTCCCCCTTTAAAAGAATGCCTACGTTCTCCGAGATAGACAGATACATAAGCTCATTAAGCGACACTCGCACCGAACGAAAAAACGCGAATTTCGCATTATCTCTCATTGGTATCCTTGTTGCAACCCTCGGATTTTTTGCGGGATATTCGATTGCTATGCCCTTGTATATTTTCGCAGGAATAGGAGTTTTGTTAACCATTGTTGGCATTTTGCCTATATTTTCTAAAAGCAATTCGAAATCAATCGCAGAAAGAGCAAGCTCCGCAAAGGACTTTATATACGAGATTTACGGTGACGAAAGCAAGTGTGAATCCCCGATTTCTGCCCTTTACGAAATGAAATCCGACCTTACGGAATATGACGAAAAGAGCCGAGATTTGCAGACTATGAAAAAGGAGCGCGATTCCTTTATGCAAGGCGTTGTTATGCGCGAAAGAGAGATTCGCGAGTTCCTTGAAAAATTCCCAAAAACAGACGGACTCACTCTTGAAGAAAAGACCGAAAATATAGCCTACAAACGTCGCAGATTCGAAATGCTTCTTGAATTTGAAGCTGAAAAGGAAAGCGAAAGAGCGCTTTTGACGGAAAAGATAAAATCACATGAAGAGCGTTTAAAAACATTTCTTTCCCTCTTCCCTACAACGAGCGATGACCCTATCTCCGAAATACGCAAAGCCCTTGCAGAGTTTGAGGTTATAAGAGGCTCACTTTCGCAGCGAAGAAGCGATGCGGAGCGCTTCGCATCCTCACACGGTATAAGCCTTGCGCCTCAAAACAACGCAAACGGCGAACCCGCCGCGACGAACGATTTTGCAAAAGAGATTTCGCTTATCGAAGAGGAGCTTTTAGCTCTTGAGCGCGCAAAGAGCAGAACCGAAGCCGATTACGCTATCTCGACACGCGAGATTGACAGCATCGAAGAGCTTGAAGAAAAGTTAAGAGAAAAGAAGGAAAAAATCTCACTCTTCCGTGACAATCTTAACGTTATTAACAAAACAAAGGATATGCTTGCAAAATCGAGAGATTCCATGACCTCAAGATACCTTGATTCAACCAAACGCGGATTCGAAAAATATCTTTCGCTTATTGACGAAGCGACGGGGGAATTCACTATTGATACGTCCTTCACGCTGATGAAAACCGACCTTGGTAAATCAAGACAAGCTGAAGCCTACAGCCGCGGAACGCGCGATATGCACGCCCTGGCAATGCGCCTTGCGCTCGTTGATGCTCTTTACGGCGAGGAAGCACCCCCGATAATTCTCGACGATCCCTTCATCGCTTTTGATGACACTCACATAGAAAACGCATCTTCTGTGCTTAAAAAGCTCGCGCGCGACCGCCAAATCTTCTACTTTGCTTGTTCGAAATCGCGCAAGGTTAAGTAAGCAAATATTAAATATTATTAAAAATTATTAAAATAAGATTTTTTATCTTGACTTTTTATCTATAAATCTGTACTATTATTTTATCTATCTTTTGAGGACGGTATAATGAACGATAAAATTGATTTGCGAATAGTTAAAACTCACAATAAGTTAACCTCAGCGCTTTCCGAAATGATGAACGAGATGCCATTTAGCGATATTACCGTTTTTGATTTGTGCGAAAAGGCGGGCGTTAGACGAGCTACGTTCTACAAGCATTTCAAAGATAAATATGACTTTTTGAAGGACGTTATCACGAATATTATAAAAGAGATCGAAGAAAAGGTTAATTCAATCGAATACGCGAACACTTCGATTATCAATTACTTGGTGTGCTTCGTAAATGAGATAATCCTTTACTTTGAAGATCGTCCGTTGATACTTGCCAATTTACTAAATAGCGATAACTTCCCCGTTATGCTCAACGTTATATCGACCTGCACTCATTTCGCGCTCGTTGAAAGTCTTCATGACGTTAAGCAAAGCGGTTTCAATTTCACTTCTGACGTTAAGTTCTGCGCCTCCTTTATAAACGGCGGAATTTCAAATATCCTTATCATGTGGCTCAAAAATCCCACTTGCACAAAGGAAGAGCTTTTGGCAAAAATCCGCGATATTCTTGCGAAGATTTTCAACTGAAGTTGAAAATTTTAACAACACTTTCTCAAAACTACATAATAATACGGCAGAACACTGTTTTTACGATGCTTCTGCCGTCTTTTTCTTTGCAAAATTCTACTAAGTTTTCAAATATTTTATACTTCTAAATGTTAAAACCTATTGACAAAAGATATAACAATAAGTATAATATAAAGTGTAACAAATGTTATAGGTGGTATTCATGCGAGAACTTGTTAAACAAATCAGACAATATACAGGATTAAGCCAAGCTGAAATGGCTAAAAAAATCGGTGTTCAGTTTGCAACAATAAACCGTTGGGAAAACGGACATTCTCAACCTACTCGTCTTGCAGGAGAAGGTCTTTTTGCATTGTGCAAAGATTTTAACGTTCCCGTTTACGATATGATTATAGAGAAGATTAAGCGAGAAGTATCTTCTCTCAAAATTGAAGATGGGCGTGTTGTTCTTTATCACGGCTCAAAAAGCGGTTTGGTTGGAGATATTGCTCCTATTAGCCGTGAAAAATGTGACTTTGGTAAAGGTTTTTATATGGGAACGACTCCCGAACAACCGCTTACTCTTATTTGCGACTTTGAAGAATCAAAATTTTACATTGTATCTATTGACGCAAGCGAACTTTCAACAGCTGAAATCCCTGCGGATATTGATTGGGCAATGATTGTTGCTTATCATCGTGGAAGAATGGAAAAAATTAAAGGTAGCAAGTTCTATAACAAATATAGCACTATGACAAGCGGTAAAGATTTGGCTATCGGTAGTATTGCAAACGATAGAATGTTCTTTGTTATTGATAACTTCTTTTTGGAGAATATAACCGATATAGCACTCGTAAACAGTTTGTCGGCTTTGCAACTTGGTAAACAATATGTTGCTCTTACCGAAAAGGCTTGTAAAGCGATTAAAGTAGAAAAAGAAATAGAACTTTCCTTTTTTGAAAAGAAAGTATTACGAAAGGTAAGTGAAGGCAACCGTCAGAAAGGTATAGAACTTGCTAATGAAATCTGCAAGTCGCACCGCCGTGAAGGAAAATTCTTCGACGAGATTTTGGACGACGCATTAAAAGGAGATAACTAATGGATGCTTTGGAACTGAAATTATGCGATATACAAGGTCGGCTATTCGAACTCTTTGCTAATACCGAATACGATGTTGAAAGCCTTGTAAAAGCGTTTATGAACGGCGAAGTCGCAAAAAATCTTGATTCTGAATATAACCGTATGCAATGGGCGGGCGAAGAATATCTTTTAGAAGAACTTATCGCTACTTGTAAAGATAAACTTACCACAAAGCGTGAAACTTTTTCAAAAGACGTTTTGTTTTGGATGGGTTATGTTTACCGCTATTGGCATTTTTACACGGACGAAGAAAGCAATAAAATATATAAGCAAGCGCCATTTGAAACAATGAACGTTAATTACCTTATGTTCCACACAATGGACGTAGAAATGGCGATCGACGACTTAAAAGAAATTTATAAACAAAAGAAATAAATTTTTAAAGAGTTGGTAAAACTTAATATAATAAAATATGAAGATATACCTTTTAAGAACGGTATTGAGCGAACAAAATGTAAAAAACAATAAGAACCAAAATTTTAACAACACTTTCTCAAAACTACATAATAATACGGCAGAAACACTGTTTTTACGATGCTTCTGCCGTTTTTTGTTTGGCCTACCCGAAAGCGTATGCTCGCTTTGCTCCCAGATACCGCAAGCGGTATGCGCATTCCGTTTAACGGAATCTTGCCAAACGAGCAGAACGGACTATGTTTTGTAAGAAAGCGGTACGTTTATATAAGATTATACCGCGAGTGGCAATACCTTCAACGCTACGTGCAAGCTTGAATTTTGTGATAATCAAGTGAAGCGAGTCTGAAACGGAGTTTCAAGCAAGCGAGCGCAGATTGCTCATCTGCGTTTCGCCACAGGCGAATAGGATTAATATCCTGTGCGCAAGGCGCACGTACGCAGAATGAGTATAAACAAAAACACGACCGCAAGGGACACCTACCATATAGCAGGTAGGTGTCCCTTGGCATTTTTGTTGATTGGTTTGGATGCGAGGATGAATTGTAGTAAAATCAAAATCTAATTTTGGAGGATACTACAATGAAAAAGAACTTTGAATCCCTTTATGAAAACCTTGGTGGAACTTACCGCGAGAAAAACGGACACTTTATTCCCGATATTGCACTTCCCAAAAAGACAGACTATCAAATCGGCAAATACGGATGGATGCACCTTGATTACATCAAGCAACATTGTCGCGGAAGGTACACCACTTTGCTGACCGAGGGCAACTTGAACGCCTGCTTGCACGAAATAGACCTTGAAGCAAATAAAATGTTTGACACCATCATCCACCGCCTTGCTGCCGAAAGAGGTATCGACGAGGACTTGAAAACTCGCGATATGCTCCGTTGGGTTGCCGAGATGAACAACATCAAGGCAAGCGCGGAAGAGATTGTTTTGCGGGAGGTGGTGTTGGTATGAAGTCGATCCCCAACTCCGTATGGCTCAACCTCGGTCAGCGAATAGCGAATATTCGTCGGTCGAAAGGCATTAGCCAATTGCGCTTAGCTGAGATGGCGGACATATCTAAAGAGCATTTGAGCAATCTTGAACGTGGAAATAAACTGCCAAGCGCAAAGACGTTCGCTCAAATAGCAACTGCTTTGGATGTATCGTTGGACACGTTAGTCGGTGTGGATAATAACCAATCTCAAATAGAGATTGATGCACAGCTTCAATCCCTGCTAAGTGGATATTCCATAGCTGAAAAAGATGCGATTCTTGCGATATTCCGTGATATAGAACGCTTCTCTGCAATAGTCAAGGCAAAATAATTTCATAACCATAATCCGCAGGTTGTTTCGACGACCTACGGATTCTTTTCATCTTGACAGATATTTGATACAATAATAGCAACCATAAATATATTCATCTGTTCGTGATAAAATATTAGATAGTAAGGAGGATGATAGAATATGAGAAAAATAACAACCGAAACAATAAAATCATTCAATGACTATCTGATTAACGAAGAAAAGGCGGCGGCAACCGTCAAAAAGTATTTACACGATGTAGGCGAATTTCAAATATGGCTTGGTGAGCAAGAGCTGTGCAAAACGGCAGTCCTCGGCTATAAATCATATCTGTGTGAGCATTACGCCCCTGCGAGTGTAAATGCCGCGCTCTCATCGCTTAATAGTTTTTTCAACTTTATGGAGTGGTATGACTTGCGAGTAAAGAATCTAAAAATCCAAAAGCAGATCTTCGCATCAACGGACAAGGAACTGACCAAATCCGAGTATGACAGACTTTTGCAAGTAGCAAAGCAGAAGAAAAACGAGCGTTTGTATCTCTTGATTCAGACAATCTGTTCCACGGGCATCCGTGTATCCGAGGTGCGTTACATTACCGTGGAGGCGGTTACGCGCGGTGTTGCCGAGATTAACTGTAAGGGCAAGCGCAGACAGGTATTCTTACCGAAGCAGCTTTGTCAGATCTTGAAGCAGTATATCAAGGAGCAAAAAATAAAAAGCGGAGCCGTGTTCGTGACGAAGAACGGCAATCCGCTTGATAGATCGAATATATGGAGTGATATGAAAAAACTGTGTAGGGCGGCGAACGTGTCGGAAAAGAAGGTCTTTCCGCACAACCTCCGTCATCTTTTCGCGCGCACTTATTATAGTTTGCAAAAAGACATTGTGCGCCTTGCCGACATCCTCGGTCATAGCAGCGTAAACACAACGAGAATTTACACTATGGAAACGGGCGAGATACACCGCAGACAGATTCAAAAATTAGGACTTTTGCGATGTTAAAACGGGCAAAAAAGAAATCTACCACATAATTCTCGTTATGTAGTAGATGAAAAATTATACATAATGAATTATATCACTTTTCAAGCCGTTTGTCAATCTAAAAAGTTTATAATATGACGATTTTAGATAAAAATTTACAAAAATAAGCATAGAAAGCAGACCAATGAAGATTTCGTCTTTTTCATTGGTCTTGTTGAGCGCAGTACGATGGTATTGCGCTTTTATATTTGTTCGTTGATTTCACTACATAACGAGAATTATGTGGTAAGAGAGACAATGAAAGGAGCGCACTATGGCAATAGCCGATATTATCAAATATGAAGGCGACAACAGCACTTTCATATGGAAGCATCCGTGCGAGGACTTCAATACGACAACGCAGTTGATCGTTCACGAGTCGCAGGAAGCTATTTTCTTTGCCAACGGTCAGGCACTTGACCTCTTTGGAGCAGGACGGCATACTCTTGAAACACAGAATATTCCTCTGCTCCGCAAGATCATCAACATCCCGACGGGAGGACAAACGCCATTTCACTGCGAGGTCTATTTCATCAACAAGACCGAGCAAATGGCAATTCGTTGGGGGACAGACTCCAAGGTTCAATACGTAGAGCCGACCTATAAGTTCCCAATCTCTATCGGAGCGTCGGGAGAGATGACGCTCAGCGTTGAGGACTCGAGAAAGCTTCTCATCAAGCTTGTTGGTACGGAAAACCATCTTGACCGTCAGAGTCTTGTTACTTATTTTCGCGCGGTGTTGATGACCAAGGTAAAGACCTATATGGCGCAAACGATGCGTCAGAACGCTATCAATATTTTTGAGATTGACGAGCAGCTGGAAGCCTTTTCAAAGGATATACACGCAAAACTTGTTGATGACTTCCTTGAATATGGAGTCAATCTCAGCCGTTTCTACGTAACCACTATTGTCAAACCCGATGGTGATCCACAATATGAACGTTTCAAGGAATTACACTTCCGTCAATATGCGGATATTGCCGAGGCGAAGCTGCAACAGCAGACCGATATTATCCACGCACAGACCGAGGCGCAGAAGGTCGTTATCGACTCTCAAGCACAAGCAACCAAGCGAGCGCAAGAAGGTTACACCTATCAGCAAGAGCGCGGATTTGACGTGGCACAGGATGCGGCAAGAAATGAAGCATCGGGACAGTTCACCAACATGGGAATCGGTCTTGGTATGATGGCGGGCGTTGGTGGCGGTATTGCCAATATGGTTGGCGGTGCGGTAAACACGGCATTCAACGGCACAACCGAACAACCGCATTCACAGTCTTCTGCCCCAGCAGATGCTTTCTGTGAAAATTGCGGAGCAAAGCTCACACCCGGTGCGGCATTTTGCGATGAGTGCGGCACGAAGGCAGCTATTCCCGATAATATTTGCCGAAATTGTGGCTATCAGTTTGAGCGCCCCGGCAAGTTCTGCCCCAAATGTGGCACAAAGAGGGAGGGCTAAGCGATGAAAAAGAATAATTTGATGTCCTATATCGCGCTCGGTATTGTGTTTGCACTCTTTAACGTGATAGCATTCGTAATTCCTACTGAGAAAACAGCAACGTTTTGGACGGCATATGCTTTTTCCGTAGTAGCCTTCGCAGTGCAGATTCCTCTATGGAAAATTGCACTTGGCAAAAAGGATACCTTGAAAAGCAAGTTTCTCGGTATTCCCGTAATACACGTTGGAATTACTTATTTGATCATTCAACTGATTGCCTTTGCAATCTTTATGATCTTGCCGACGCTTCCCGTGTGGTTGGCAGTGGTTGTTTGTGCAATCATTCTTGCAATCTCTGCTCTTTGCGCGATTGCGGGACAAGCGGGTGCTAACGAGATCAATCGCGTGGAAGAAAAAATCAAGGTAAAGCGAGCTTTTATCCAATTTCTACAAACCGATATTGGAATGCTCTATGAGAGCGAAACCGATACCGAAACGAAGGCGGCACTCAAAAAACTCGCTGAAAAGGTACGTTTTAGTGATCCAATGAGCCACGAAATGCTTGGCGAGTTGGAGTCGAAAATTTCCAACAAAGTTGAGGAAATGAAATTGTCGACGGATAAGAAAGTACTTATAGAAGAGGTTGCGACCTTACTTACAGAACGCAATAAAAAATGTAAAATATTAAAATAACAAAACAAACGGAGGAAAAGACAAATGAAACAATTAACTTGCGAAATGTGCGGAAGCACCGATATTGCAAAACAGGACGGCTTCTTTGTATGCCAAACATGCGGAATGAAGTATTCTGTAGAGGATGCAAAGAAAATGATGATCGAAGGAACTGTTGACGTTCAGGGTACTGTAAAAGTCGATAATTCCGCTTTTGTAGAAAAGTATTTGGCAAACGCTCGCCGTGCTAAGCAAAAAGAGGACTGGGAAGAAACTGAAAAATACTACAATATGGTTGAGCAAAATGACCCCACCAATATTGAAGCGATTTTCTACAGTTCCTACGGAAAAGCTAAGCGTTCTCTCGTAGAATCCGACATTTACAAGAGAGAGGCTGCTTTTAAGGTATTGCAAAACTGTGTTTCCATTATAGATGATAATTTCAATATGGAGAAAGAGTCTGAGCAAAAAGAAATAATTAAGCAAATCAGCGATGATATTCTTGCAATGGCTGGCAGTTCTTATGTTTATAATCAAAAGAAGAACCAATACGGAACAGTTACTTGGACAGACAAACCTCAGACCGAAACCTTGTTTAACAATTTGAGTGGAGAATTTATTAGTTCTCTTGAAAACATTGTAGCAAAATACGAGGACAAAGCACAAACCGTATTCTTCTACGATCATATGGTCAAACATGCATCTCGCGTTTTGAATTTCGGTTCTCTTGCAAATCCCGCAATTTACAGAGAAAAATTAAAGGCACTCCATATTAAGTGGCACGAAATTGATCCTACGCATGAAATCCCTTATATTGCTGATAATGCAGGTCAGAAATCCGGATGTTACGTTGCTACTTGCGTATATGGTTCTTATGATTGTCCTCAAGTTTGGACTCTTCGACGTTATCGTGATGATACACTCGGTTCTACTTGGTATGGCAGATTGTTCATTCGTACATACTATGCAATTAGCCCTACTCTTGTAAAGTGGTTTGGTAACACAAATTGGTTTAAGAAGCTTTGGAAAGGCAAGCTTGACCGTATGGTTGCTAAGCTTCAATCCAATGGAGTTGAAGATACACCGTATAACGATAAGCAGTGGTAAAGGAGCTTAATCATGAAATTATCTAACAAAACATTAGCTTTTACTGCCTGGGGTATTACTGCCTTTTACCTTTTGCAAGCTATTTTTAATGCGCAATTTTCTATCATTAATCTCATTACTGGTCTTATTTCTGTTATTTTGCAAGCAATTTTAGGTTATGCCATTTTGAGAGATCGAAACGATAAGTTCACCTTTGTTGTTGTAATAATTTTTGCTGTAACAAGTTTGAGCATTCCGGTTGCTCTTATTATTGCCCTTATGCTTGTAAGGAAGTATGCCAAGAAGAGTGATTGGGCACCTAAATGTTGGTTCGTTCCCGCGTCTGTTTCGGGTTTGTTCAGTTTGATAAACCTTATTAATATTTCATCTTCTTTCGAGTTTATGATTGAATATTATGGTGTGCTCTATCCCATAATGACAATCTTGGGATATCTTGTCAATATTCTTAACTTCTTGATTCTCGGTTATTGGCTTGTTAAGTCGTTGGATATCAGAGATAAAAAGACAGTTAGCCACGATAGTCAATTGGCATATTACGCGGATCTTCACAATCAGGGCATTCTTTCTGATGCAGAATTCGAAGCTAAAAAAGCTGAAATTGAGCAAGCTCACACTAAATAATATAGTATAATGCACGCCGAGGCGAGTTTCTGCCTCGGCGTTTAATGCTAATTACCAAAAACCTCGAAATGTTTCCCACCCCATCTTTAGAAAAAATATTATAATATTTTTGATATAAAATTGCAAAAAGGGGTTGACAAATTGCTTTAAAAGTAATATAATATATTAACTGATTTGTTAATCGCCGCCGAAGACAATGGGCGTTTGTTAAGTCCCATCGAGGTTGTTTTTAACCTGCGCCATTTCGGCGTGGGTTTTTTTGTTGACTATTTCATTGTGTTCCAAGGATGTGTAAAATGAGCAAACAAAAATCGTGTCTTCAAAACTGTACTATGTGTACGCCGGAAGTTTGTGCAAGCAAAGGCAAAAAATGCGATTATATACACAAACAATATGCATTAAAAAAGTGGGTTTTTAATTTAATAATTTTTACGATTGGTTTGGGAGCTATAGTGCCGTTTGCTTCAGAAGCAATATGTACTATTTGGTTTCCTGATGTGGCGTTAGGTTTAAATACATGGAATCAATTTGTAAGTATAATTCTCGGTATAATTGCGACAGTTTTGAGCATAGTATCTATTATAATGGGATTTAAAAATTACGATGATACATTGTCCGTACAAGAAAAGTATATGAACGCTCTTGAACAAATTGGTAACATAGCTAAAGATCTCAACAATGTGAGAGAAGATGTGAGCAAATTGTCCTCTTTGCAGCAAAATATGAATGTAGATTCACTCAAATTCAATGAAATACCTGCAAGATGGGAAAAAGAACCCTTAGATATTTTGGATGCAGATATGGCGTCGGAGTCTTCAGCCACAAACAATGCAACAGATAATACTGCGTCAGATACAATCGCAAAAGAAACAGAGTCTGCTCAAACAACTTAATATTATTAGTATTTTTAGAGGTCTTTTTATGTGTATGAAAAATGTTAACGCCACAATGTTGATGTGTTCTTCGGTTGAATTGAATAACCCATCAAACATTTCTTTTTTGGGCGTATTTGATAGTGTAATTCCCAACAAGGAGGATAACACTTTTTATCTTGATAATTTAAATGTTGTATTAAATTCAACAATTATTTTTGACGACCGATTTGAAAATCAAAGTGATTATTTCAGATTAGGACAGTCGTATGAATTTATGATTCGATTAACGCATGTTCAATCTGGTCAAGGTGTTCCATTGAATACATTCGAATTCTCAGTAGATTCAAAACAATTGAGAACATGGTGTAAACAATTCTATGAATTCAAAAGAGTTGTTAGAATTCATCATTTTCCACTTCCCAAAGGGTTGGGGGATTATGCATTGAAATTGCTAATTAGACCCAAGACCAGCGATCCTACCGCGGGTTGGACTACGCAAACAATTCACAGCTTGTCCATTGGCGAAAGCCGCTAAAATAATTTTTATTCGCATCATGCCTTTAAGGATATGATGCGAATTTTTTAGTTGTTTCCTTCAGAATAAAACGATACCACTTATTAAAGTCGATATACAATAACATTTTTATAAATTTACTCAAACTTTTCTATTGACAAAGCCAATAGATTGTGATAGAATGTAATAGAAACGAATAGCAATGCAATAGAAAGGATAATGATATGGCATATATTGAGTCTGAAAAATTAGAATTAAAGTTACAATATACAAACGAAATCAAAAAAGAAATCGTTGCTTTTTTGAATAGCGATGGAGGCACTTTGATTATTGGTGTTGACGATGACGGTAAGGTTATCGGTGTTGACAATGCAAAAGATATTATCGAGCGTATCTCCCTTATGATACACGAGGCAATTAAGCCAGATGCTTCGTTGATATGCAGTGCGGGGGAGTATGAAGAAGAAGGTAAAACGATTGTTAAGGTTGCTATTGGCAGAGGTGTGAAAAAGCCTTATTATATCTATGAAAAGGGTTTGAAGCCGAGTGGTGTATATCTCCGTATCAATAACACCTCACAGCAGGCATCTGAATACGCTATCAAGCAAATGATTATCGCAAGTGAGGATAAGTCATTCGAGTCTTTGCCAAGCGTTGAGCAAGATTTGACTTTTGATTATCTTGAAAACGTTTTCAAACGTGCAAAAATCGAACTGAAACAAAAAACGCTGGGATTGATAGATGCAAACGGAAGCTATACCAATCTTGCCCTACTTCTTTCCGATCAATGCCCTTTTTCTATCAAAGCTGCGGTTTTTGATAGTGACGATAAAAGCAGATTTTTGGATCGCAAAGAGTTCGAAGGTTCGCTCATCCGTCAAGCTGATGAGGTTTATGAGTACCTTAATCTAAACAATAAAACGCGCGGCGAATATAACGGATTGCTTCGAGAGGACAAGACGGAATACAATCAGCTTGTTCTGCGTGAAGGACTTCTTAACGCTATTATCCATAGAGATTATTCGCTTAACGGCAGTATCCTTATCAGTATTTATAAAAACCGTATCGAATACGTGTCTATCGGTGGCTTGGTATCGGGAATGACCTATGAGGATATGATGCTCGGAGTTTCGCGTTCGAGAAACGAAAGACTTGCAAACGTATTTTTTAAGCTCAAATACGTTGAAGCCTACGGCACTGGAATTGAAAAAATACAAGGCGACTATGAGCACACGGGACTCGAGCCGCGCTTTGAGGTGTCGGATAACGGATTCCTTTTAGTTTTACCTAATAAGACATATATGGAAGAAACCAAGAAAATCCGTACCGATAAAGAACTTGTCTATGATTTTATTGCTAAATGCGGTAGATCCACTCGTGCGGAAGTGCAAGAAGAATTGAGCTTCAAGCTGACGAAGACACGAAATATTTTGTTACAATTAGAGCAAGAGGGTAAGATTGAACGTCGCGGCAATGGAAAAGGAATTTTTTATACGATTGGTAAATAAAAGACATTATGAATAAAGATGAACTAAGCAAAAAAATAAAAGAAGCGCAATCTAAAAACGATATCAATGATATTGTAAACGAGATTATGGCTACTCCTATACCTTGGTTTTTCACAAATGAATTTCCCAATAGTGCAATATCAAAGTACCAAGAGTTCAAAACGTATATGGCTGGGGTTTTTGATATTCCTCCGACCGATGTGTTCATATGTGGAAGTGCACTTTTAGGATTCAGTTTGTCTCCTGAAAATGATTTTTCGGATTTCAATGAGGAATCAGATATCGATATTGTTATTATAAAAAAGAGACTTTTCGAATCTTATTGGAAACAATTTTTTGAAGATTATGTTTTTTCTGATTTGACCGGCATAGCATATACTCGAACAGCAAAAAATATTTTCAAGCATTTTATAGATTTTCATTATAATTACACATCAAATCTTGCTTTGTATAAAGAGTGGGAGAAGAAGACATCGGGGTACATAAAGGATTTGCAGATAAAATTTAATTTCCCCGAGAAAATCAGCTATCGAATTTATAGCTCTTATGATGATTATAAGCAAAATCTAATTAAAACAATATACGATATAAAGAATCCATATACGAAAGAAGGAGAATGATATGAAAATTATAAAGAATATAACCCCAACTACAAGAACGGTGTTTCAATTAAAATCGATGTTTGATAATGAAGAAATATTTATTGATAACTCTTATCAAAGAAGATATGTGTGGGAAGAAAAACATAAAATAGGTCTCATTGAAACTATATTATTGGGATATGATATTCCGGCAATATACTTGTGGCAACAAGAACCAGATCCCAAAACAGGGAAAATCCGATACAGCATTGTTGATGGACAACAGCGTGTTGGAGCGATAATAAGTTATCTTAACAACGAATTCCCACTAACAAAAAAACACTTGCTATCAACCAACGATGCACCTTGGGATAATAAAAAGTTTTGTGATTTGCCAGACGAAAATAAAAAAGATATTTGGTCTTATGCAATAAACATTAACGATTTAAATAATGAGATTACACCTGAAGAAATAACAACAATGTTTTTGCGTCTGAACATTACTAATAAGGTATTAAATCCCCAAGAGTTGAGAAATGCTCAATTCAATGGAAAATTCATACAATTGTCAATAGAACTTGCTGAATTAGACTTTTGGAATAAATACAAAGTGTTCTCAAGCGCCGATGTTCGTAGAATGAAAGATGTCGAGTTTGTGAGTCACTTGCTCATATTCCTTAGAAAAGGAATGAAAATTGCTACGAGTCAGAGCACGGTAAATAAGATGTATGACTTATACAATGAAAGTTACAGTGAATACAAAGAAGATAAAGAAACTGTTATTTTGATGTTGGACGAGATGAAACGAGTAATAGAAAACCTTGATCCTAAAATCATCAATCAAATAACAAAAATAACTCACTTGTATACTTTGTTTGTCGTGTCGTATGCGCTAAAAGCAGAAAACTATTATCAAGCCAAAAAAGAAGATGTTATAAATGTTATTTGTGAATTCTATCAAATGTATTTTTCAAATGATTATAGTAACGAATTTGTTAGAAATTATCTTTTGTATTCTCAAGACGCAGTAGCAAGTGTAAATAACAGACTGGAACGTTATAACAGTATTATTAACTTCATAAAACAAAAGTTAAATATTTGCTAATCCCCTCCTGCTGGCACAAGATATCATACCATTGTAGTTGTAGGCGTTGCTTTTACGGCAACGCCTATTTTCATAAATGAATATTTTGCAAATTTTGCTTATATCGACAAAATTCCCCTTGACAACTCCGCATCTATATGATATACTAATGCTCCCTAAGATGTAAGTTGGGTAGACTACTCCATTATGAGTATAGCCTGTTTTGCTTAATCTTATACAAATAAAATATGATTATAAGTGCCGCGGGCAGTGAGTAAGTCCCGTCTTTCTATACGCTTAGCACGAGCGTTCACGAGGTTTTAGACTCGTACTTTACATACATAAAGGGCACGGAGATCACCTTTTTAAGCGAACAAGTGCCGTTCGCTTTTTGGTGTTTCCCGTGATCCGTGTGTGTAAGTACGGGTCTTTTTTGTTTTCTCCCCCGCGCTTCGTGCCATCTTGGCGCGAGGTTGACCTCGGCTCAGAGTGAGCAGAAGTGAGAAGTTACCACCCCAAAAACACGGCGGCAGTATCGTCGGATATATGATAACTGCCCCCACAAATACATAACCGCTGACGAGAGAAAGGAGGTCGCGGAGGCGGTAGCAACGGATACACTTGTCCGTTGCGGAGGGAAACATTCGAGCCAAGGGTGAGAATGTTGTCTACTTCAACACGGCAAATAAGGAACAAGCTGCGGGTGTGCTTGTGCCGAAATGAGCCGTAAGGTTGCAAGGATGCAGAGGCAATAGATTGGGATTGCTTCTGCTCCGACGCAGCCTTTTAGGGAGTCCAGAGGGAACGGATGGCACACTCCTTGCATCGCAAGG
>JAZRDI010000098.1:0-17990 GCA_045660185.1 Eubacteriales bacterium
GTATAATTCTCGCCATCTCGGCTATATCAAAATTGCTGAACGTAAATTTTCGTTCTCCCGACTCAAGCCTTGATACATCAAGAAGGTCGGTTACCAAGCGAGAAAGTCGGTGAACCTCGTCGGAAATTATTCCAAGATAGTAATTGTGCTTTTCGGGAGGTATTGCGCCCGAGGTTATTCCGTCTATGAATCCGGAAATCGTCGTCATCGGTGTTCTCAAATCGTGAGAAACGTTCGCAAGGAACGAATTTCTCATTTTTTCGAGGTTATCAAGCGATTCTGCCATTTGGTTAATTGATTCGCCAAGCTCGGCAATCTCATCGTGACCGAAAATCGTAACGCGTGTACTAAAATCACCCTTTGCAAAGTTTTTGGTTGCCTTCGTTACGTTTTTTAGAGGATTGATAATTCTTTCCGTGATGAGATAAACCGCAACTACCGCTGCTAACATTACCCAAAACGAGCTATTGATAATCGTTTTTCTTGCAGCGGATACCATCGCGTCCTCTTTTCCGAGCGAAATAATCGATACTGCGTATCCGAGCGTTTTTTCTCCGTGGCGTATTTCTCTCGAGCATACTTGATAATTACCGCCACCGAGAGATTCTATGTTTCCTTCATAAAGAAAATACTCGCCCGAATCATCAGTTTTCTTTTCAAATGCTTCAAAATTAAATTTGCCGAGATTTTTATCTGTTTCTGCCCAAATAAGAGGCTTTTCGTATCCGTCCTCATTTTTAGTAAAAAGCGTTGTCAAAAGAACTGCTCCGTTTTCATCGGTGAGCATTACCTTTATTTCTTCGTATTTACCTATGATACCAACGGTTTTAAGTATTCCGGGCATATCTTGCTCGTACTCTTTGTAGATATATCCTTTGAAATCATCTACAGGAACAAGCTGCATTTCCTCAGCTAAAATTGAAGCTGCATTAACTACCGAATCTTCCTTTGTTTCCGTTACGTATTCACGTATTGTTGTCGTTATAATACTCGAAAGAATTATAAAGCTTATCAAAAGGATTATTACAAAAGCTGTCAAATATTTTGCAAAAGTGCTTTTGAACATAGTTTTCTCCTAAAATTACGTTTTCTGCGCGGTAAACGCGCATCGCTGATTTATCGTGTATTTATTATACACTCTTTCAAATAGGAAGTCAATTGTTTTTTCTTTAGATGTCTTTAGTTAACGCCATCTCTTTGATGTTACTCTGCATTTTCTCTGTATAATTGTATTTATTTTTAAATAATTGTGCTTGCTATGTTAAAATATTGAATTTTAGGGATTGACTATTTTATAAATATATGTTAAAATATAAGTTGGTTTATTATGAACACATAACAAATACATTTTCAAACGAAAGAGGAAAATAAAATGACAGTTACAAGATTTGCACCGAGTCCTACGGGCTATATGCATATAGGAAATCTCAGAACAGCGCTTTATTCTTACCTTATCGCGAAGCACGATAACGGTAAATTTATTCTTCGAATTGAGGATACTGACCGCGAGCGTTTGGTAGAGGGCGCGACCGATATTATCAAGTCCACCCTTGCTATTACGGGACTCAACTACGATGAAGGACCCGACGTTGGCGGTGAGCACGGACCTTACGTTCAGAGCGAGCGTAAGGAAATTTATATGGAATATGCAAAGAAGCTTGTTGATATGGGCTACGCATATTACTGCTTCTGCACCAAGGAAAGACTTGAGGAGCTTCACGCAGAGGACGCGTTGGGCGGTTATGACAGACACTGCAGAAACCTTTCCAAGGAAGAGGTTGAAGCTAACCTTAAAGCCGGTGTTCCCTTTGTTATCAGACAGAAGATGCCTCTTGAAGGTACCACCTCATACGTTGATTCTGTTTTCGGCGAGATTTCGATGAACAACTCCGAGCTTCAGGACCAGATTCTTATGAAGGCTGACGGTTATCCTACGTACAATTTCTGCCACGTTATTGATGACTATCTTATGGGCGTTACTCACGTTGTAAGAGGCTCTGAATACCTTACCTCTACGCCTAAATACGTTCTTCTTTATGATGCTTTCGGCTGGGAGCGTCCTACCTACGTGCATCTTCCTCTTATGATGGGTAAGAATGCTGACGGCTCGGTTTCCAAGCTTTCCAAGCGTCACGGTGCTGTTTCCTTCCAGGACCTCGTTGATGACGGTTATCTTCCCGAAGCTATAATCAACTATATCGCGCTTTTAGGTTGGTGCCCCAAGCAGTCGGAGACAGAGTTCTTCACTCTTGACGAGCTTAAGGCAGTTTTCACTATTGACGGTGTTTCCAAATCCCCCGCGGTATTCGATTTTGAAAAGCTTCTTTGGTTTAACGGCGAGTACATTCATAAGCTCGACGATGCTACCTTCAACGAAAAGGCTGCAAAGTTCGTCAAGACAGATATTCCCGCTTCGATAAATAAGGAAAAGATGCTCACTCTCCTTAAGACGAGAGTTTCTACCTTCTCCGAGCTTGACGAGAAGATGTCCTTCTTCATCACTCTTCCCGAGTATGACAAGGAGCTCTTCCTTAACAAAAAGAATAAGATAGCCGATTTCGACGTTGTTAAGACGGTACTTGAGGCTGCAAAGCCTATTCTCTCCGAGGTTAACTCGTACGACAACGATTCGCTCTTCTCTGCCCTTTCTCCCTTGGCTGAAACCCTCGGCTTGAAGGTTGGTACTGTTATGTGGTGCGTTCGTATCGCGGTTTCCGGTATGGCTGCAACTCCCGGTGGAGCTACGGAAATCATGGAAGTTATCGGCAAAGAGGCTTCTCTTGCAAGAATCGATACCGCTCTTGCAAAGCTCTAATGTCCATTCTTAAAGCCATTACCATTTCAGAGGTGTAAAATGCCACAGGATATATCCGAGAAAATCAGAGATTACTATCCCTCGTTTTCCAAGGGACAGAAAAGAATCTCAAACGCTATAATTAAAGAATATGACAAGGTTGCTTATATGACCGCCGCAAAGCTCGGACGCTTCGTTGGAGTTTCCGAGTCTACGGTAGTCAGATTTGCAAACGAACTTGGATATGACGGATACGCGAATTTCCAAAAAGCAATTCAAGAGCTTGTCAGAACGAAGCTTACGCCCAATCAAAGAATTGAAATTACAAAAAGAACTCTCGGTCAGGGCGATATTCTCGATAACGTAGCTGATGCAGATATTGCAAAAATCAGAACTACCTTCGACAAGCTTAACAAGGACGCTTTCCATAGCGCTTGCGATGCCATTCTTAAGGCAAAACGAATATTCGTTATGGGCGCGAGAAGCTCCGAGGCGCTTGCCATAATACTTAAATACAATCTTTCGTTTATTTTCGACAACGTAACGCTCGTTGCTCCGAAATCTACCGCAGAGGTATTCGAGCAGATGTTCTCTATCGGTGAGCATGATTTGCTTATCGCTTTCTCGTTCCCTCGTTACTCGTCGAAGATGATAAACGCCGTTAAATTTGCAAAGCAGAACAAAGCGGAGGTTATCGGATTTACAGACTCGATAAATTCTCCACTTGCAGAGCTTGCAGACTATCTGCTTACCGCGCAGAGCGATATGGTTTCGTTTATGGACTCGCTCGTCGCTCCTATAAGCATTATAAACGCTATTATCGCAGAGATAACATCAAGACGCGAGGCGCTTATTCGTGATAGATTTGACAGACTCGAGCAGATTTGGGACGAATATCACGTTTACGCAAAAAAATGACGGAATATATGGAATACAGTAAAAAAATTGCCGTAATAGGCGGCGGTCCCGCAGGTATGATGGCTGCTGGTACTGCAATAGAATCGGGCGCGCAGGTCACGATTTTTGAGCATACTGACAGACTCGGTAAAAAGCTCGCCATAACAGGTAAAGGCAGATGCAACGTTACTAATATGTGCTCTGTCAACGACTTTATGGAAAATGTAACGCGCAATCCGAGATTTTTATACACTGCACTCTACGCGTTTCCTCCCGAAAAAACCGTTGAGTTCTTTGAGTCTCTCGGTGTTGAATTAAAAACCGAGCGCGGAAACCGCGTTTTCCCCATTGATGACCGCGCAAAAACCATAGTTGATGCTATGAGAAAATACGCGAAGGATGCCGAGGTTATTTACGAGAACGTTTCCGCAGTATTTTTAAATGACGACGGAAGCTTTACGGTAAAGGCGAAAAATAACTACACGTTTGATGCGGTTATAGTTGCAACCGGCGGTAAATCTTATCCTCTCACCGGCTCTGACGGCTCGGGATACAGAATTGCCTCAAAGCTCGGACACTCGGTTACAGAACTTAAGCCATCGCTCATTCCCATAGAATCTCCGTCGGAATTATGCCCCGAAATGATGGGGTTATCCTTAAAGAACGTTGCAATCAAGGTGCTAGACAAATCCGGCAAAAATCTTTACTCGGATTTTGGTGAAATGATGTTTACTCATTTTGGCGTTACAGGTCCGATGATACTTTCAGCCTCCGCACACCTAAAAGACACGGATATTTCCGAACTTACATTATCCATAGATTTGAAGCCCGCGCTTGATGAAAAAACGCTCGATGCTCGCTTGCTTTCGGATTTCAAGGAGAATGCAAACAAGGACTTTGTAAACTCTCTTTCCGCGCTTCTGCCTACAAAGATGATAGAACCCTTTATCAAGGCATCCGGCATAGACGAACGAAAAAAAGTCAACTCTATTACCAAGGAAGAACGAAAAGCAATACTCAACACGCTCAAAGACTTTAGAATTCCGCTTTCCAACCTTCGTCCCATCGAAGAAGCGATAATCACCTCGGGCGGTATCAACGTAAAAGAGATTAATCCAAAGACTATGGAATCTAAACTTGTTCCCGGACTTTACTTTGCCGGTGAGATAATAGACGTCGATGCTTATACCGGCGGATTCAATCTGCAGATTGCATACTCAACCGGATTTATCGCAGGAAAAAATGCGGCAGAATTTTAATTTAGGAGATTACAATGATCAGAATTGCTATTGACGGTCCCGGTGGAGCCGGTAAATCAACCCTCGCAAAAGAGGTAGCAAAAAGACTTGAAATCATATACGTTGACACCGGAGCTTTATACCGCACTATAGGCGTTTATATGCTCGGAATCGGTGTTGACACAAAAAATGAAGACGACGTTAAGTCGCGTCTTAACGAAATCAACCTTGAGCTTAAGTTTATAGACGGAAGCCAGGTTATACTTCTTAACGGAAAAACTGTTGGTGACGAAATTAGAACACCGGAGGCTTCTATGGCTGCTTCGGCAGTCAGCGCTCACGGCAGCGTGCGCGAGTTCCTTCTTATGACTCAAAGAAGCATTGCAGAAACTAATAGCGTTATCATGGACGGAAGAGATATAGGAACTGTAATTCTTCCCTACGCCGAGGTTAAGATTTTTCTCACCGCGTCAGCGGAGGCGAGAGCTCGCCGCAGATTTGAGGAGCTTAAAGCAAAAGGAATCGAAACAACTTACGAAAACGTATTCAACGAGATGGCGGAGCGTGATAAAAACGATTCGACCCGCGCCATAGCTCCTTGTGTTCCCGCAAATGATGCAGTGATACTTGATAACTCGGAGCTGGATTTCGAAGGCACTGTAAGTGCAGTTATAAGAATTATTAACACAGTAAAAAAAAATCGCTCTAAAAAATGGAATCCATTTTACGGAGCTTGCAGAGTTTTAATTAACGCAGTTATGCGAATTTTCGTCAGAGTACGCGCTGTTGGCAAGGAAAATATTCCAAAAGACGGCTCTTTGGTACTATGCGCTAATCATATCGGTATTAAAGACGTTTTCCTTATTGGAATCACCTACCCACGTCAACTCTTCTTCCTCTCAAAGAAGGAATGGTTCTCTATTCCGGTTATGAGAAGCGTTATGAAGGCTTGGGGCGCAATACCTCTTGACAGAGCAGGCAAGGACATTGGAGCACTTAAAAATGCCGTTGCGGTTGCCAAGGAAGGCAAAACGCTTGCAATCTTCCCGCAAGGACACCGCATGCCAGGTAAGAATCCCGCAGAAACTCCGGTTAAAAGCGGAGCCGCACTCATCGCTTATCACTCGCATGCTGACGTGCTTCCCGTCTGTATAAAGACAAAGGATGTAAAGTACAAGTTCATGCGCAAGATTGAGGTTATCTACGGAAAGCCTATCAAATATTCCGAGCTTGGATTTGAAAGAGGAAGCGTTGGAGAGTTCAAAGACGCTACGGCTAAAATTTTTGCCGAAGTATGCGAACTTGGTGGATATAATACCGAAAAGACATCGCAGGACGGCGGTAACAAAAATTGAAAATAATACTTTCCGAAAACGCAGGCTTCTGCCCGGGTGTAAGACGCGCGGATAAAACCGTTACTTCTCTTATAACGAACAAGAAGCCAAACGAAAAAGTTTATACTCTCGGTTCGCTCATTCACAATTCCCTTTATAACGAGTCACTGCGCTCCCGCGGTGTTATAAACGTCGGCTTCGATGACGTTGAAGAAATTATCAAAGGCGAGCCGAATTATAAGCACACTCTCGTAATTCGCACTCACGGAATTACGAAGGAGCAGAACGAATATCTTTTATCACTCGAAAAAAATTACGCTAATTTTTCCGTCATAGACATGACGTGTCCATCGGTAAAAAAAATCCACCGTATAGCTGAAGAAAACACCAATGAGGATACTTGCTTTTTGCTGTTTTGCAACAAGGAGCATCCCGAGGCTATCGGCATTATGAGCTACGCGAAGGGAGAAAAGCACACAATTTCTTCTCCTGAAGACCTGCTTGGGATAGATTTTTCAAAAAAACTGCCCATTTTGTGCTCGCAAACGACGGAAAATTTAGAAATTTTCAAAAAAATAAAAAAATTTTTAAAAAAACTATGTACAAATGCAATTTTTTTTGATACAATATGTAGTGTCACTGAAAATCGTCAGAATGAAGCAATTAAAATTGCAAAAGATTCCGAGTTGATGATAGTCATAGGAGGCAAGGAAAGCTCGAACACAGAGAAGCTTTACAATCTGTGTTTAAACGAGTGCCCTCGTACCCTTTGGATAGAATCGGCAAGGGACCTGTTAGCTGATTTTCCTGACCCCGCAAAGTGCGTAGGAATAACCGCAGGCGCTTCCACACCTGACGGTATAATAACGGAGGTTAAAAAAGTTATGGAAAACAAAGAAATGGACTTCGAGGCACTCCTCGAGGACACACTCAAAACTTTACATACAGGAGATACAGTTAACGGTATAGTTTGCACTATCGGCGACAATGAGATCAAGCTTGATCTCGGCGTAAAAGTTACCGGCGTTCTTACCAAAGAACAGATAACCGATGACCCCGACGTTAAGCTCCGCGATATGTTTAAGGTTGGAGATGAGGTTGCAGTTTTTGTTATCAGAGTTGATGACAAGGCAGGCCTCGCTACAGTATCTAAAAAGAGAGTTGACGCTGACAACAGCTGGGTTGTACTCCAAGAGGCTTACAACAATGGCGAAATTCTCGAAGGTAAGGTAGTTTCTGCAAACAAGGGCGGTGTTGTTGTTTCCGCTCTCAACAATTCTATTTTCGTTCCCGCATCCCAGACCGGCGTTGCAAAGGGACAGGACTTCTCCTCTCTCGTTGGTACAATGCAGAAGGTTAAGATCATCGAGTTCGATACCGTAAGAAAGAAGGCTCTCGGCTCTATCAAGGTTATTCTCGTTGCTGAAAAGAAGGCTCTCGAGGATGCAGCTTGGGCTAATCTTGAGGTTGGCAAGAACTACACCGGTACTGTTAAGAACCTCGTTGCATACGGTGCGTTTGTAGATATCGGCGGTGTTGACGGTATGGTTCACAACTCCGAGCTTTCTTGGAGAAGAATCAAGCATCCCTCACAGGTTGTTTCCGTAGGTCAGGAAATTGAAGTATTCATCAAGGAGCTTGACGTTGAGAAGAGAAGAATTTCTCTTGGATACAAGACTCAGGAGATGGACGTTTGGTATCAGTTCGTTAAGGCTCACGAGGTTGGCGAAATCCTTCCTGCAAAGATTGTTTCTCTCACTCCCTTCGGCGCATTCGCAGAAGTTAGCGAGGGTGTTGACGGTCTTATCCACATCTCTGCTATCTCTACTCAGAGAATCAACAATCCTGCTGACGTTTTGAACGTTGGTGACGTTGTTGACGTTAAGATCACCAATATTGATGATGACAACCGTAAGCTTTCCCTTTCTATCCGCGCTATCACCGAGGCTGCTGAAAAGGCTGCTGCAGAAGAAGCTCGCGCTGCTGAGCTTGCTGCAAAGAAGGCTGAAGAAGAGGCTGAGGCTGCAAAGCTTGCTGAAGAAAGAGCTGCTATGGCTCCCTACATCGTAGGTTCTATCGACTAATTCTTTCATTATATTATATAAGGGCTTCAATCCATTCGATTGAAGCCCTTTGCTTTTTTATTAATGAAGCTCTTTTATACCTTGATAAAGCTCGTAGTATCTTCCCTTCTGCGTAAGAAGCTCATCGTGAGTTCCGCGCTCGATTATACTGCCGTTTTCAAGCACCATTATTGCATTCGCGTTTCTTACAGTTGAAAGTCTATGCGCGATAACGAAGGTAGTTCTGTTTTTCATAAGTCTATCCATACCGTGCTCAATGTGACGTTCGGTTCTCGTATCTACAGACGAGGTCGCTTCGTCAAGAACGAGTATGGGCGCTTTGGAAAGAGCTGCTCTTGCAATATTCAAAAGCTGGCGCTGACCTTGCGAAAGATTTGCTCCGTCACCTTCAAGAACAGTATCGTAGCCATTTTCGAGCCTTACGATAAAGCTATGTGCACTTGCGGTTTTTGCCGCCTCAACAACCTCTTCGTCGGTTGCATCGAGTCTGCCGTAACGAATGTTTTCCATTACAGTTCCCGTAAAGAGATGCGTATCTTGCAAAACCATGGCAATATTTTTTCTTAAATACTCGCGCTTATATGATTTAAGAGGCTTGCCGTCGATGGTAATTTCGCCTTCGTTAATATCGTAAAAGCGATTGAGCAGGTTGGTTATCGTGGTTTTTCCCGCGCCCGTCGAGCCTACGAAGGCGATTTTCTGACCGGGGTGAGCATAGAGAGAAACGTTTCTAAGAACAGTTTTCTCGGGAACGTAGCCAAACGTTACGTTATTAAGAACAACGTCACCGGCAATTTCATCTTCAAATGCGTTTTCCATATCGGGTGACTCGGGGTCTGCATCCATAACGCTAAATACTCTTTCTGCTCCCGCAAGAGCTGCAAGAACGGATGAAATTTGGTTAGCAATTCTGTTTATGGGCATTGAGAAGTTTCGCGCGTAGCCTGCGAATACGGTGAGCGCGCCGGGGGTGAGTCCCGAGGTGAACATCAAAACTCCGCCGAGTCCGACAGTAATTCCATAGCTTACTTGACCGACGTTACCCATAATGGGTCCCATGACGCCGCCCCAGAATTGAGCGTTAAACTGCTTATCGCGAAGATCTTCATTTAGCGTAACGAATTCCTCGGAGCATACGTCCTCATGGTTAAACACCTTAATTACCTTTTGTCCGCTGACAGTTTCCTCAATATATCCGTTAACTGCACCTATTGCGGCTTGCTGTGAAACATAGTATTTAGAGGACACCTTACCGAGAATCGCGCCACCCTTAATAAATACCGGCACGAACAAGACGGTTACAAGCGTCAGCCAAATATTAGTGGTGAGCATAAAGACGAAAGTTCCAAAAATCGTTATAAATCCCGAAACAACCGACGTTAAAGAATTGTTAAGCATAACGTCGATATTATCAATATCGTTGGTAAAACGGCTCATTATCTCACCCGTTGGACGCGAGTCAAAATATCTGACGGGGAGCTTTTGAAGCTTGGTAAACAAATCGTTTCTTATTGCCTCAACCGAGTTTTGAGATATGGAAAGCATAAGCCGCGCTTCAAGATATGAGCAAACTATCGACACTACGTAAATTAGCGCAAGAATTGAAACCGCAATAAAAACGTAAATTCCTACCGCGCTGAATTTATTTGACATTGCGCCCTTGACCAAATCAAGCTCGGTAATAGAGCGTATCACGTTATCGGCAAGTCTTTCCGCCGCGCTCATTTCTATTTTCGCGTTCGGGAAAAGTTCAAGAGTGATTCTGTCTATAATAGGCGCGACCATATACGAGCCTATCAATGCCGTTACCGCAGTAAAAAGCATACACACGAGTACCAAGGAAAGCTTGAATTTGTGTCTGCCAACGTACGAAAGTAGTCTTTTTACCGTCTTTTTGAAATCCTTCGGCTTCCCCTTTGACGAGGGATCTCTTCTCGGACCTCGAGGACCGTGCATCATCGGCATCGCTTTACGCGGACCGTCATGGCCTCGGCTATTATATCTTTCTCGAAGCTGTTCAAGACTTCTTGCCATTTACACCGCCCCCTCTCCGTTTTTAGTGCTTTGCGAATAATATATCTCGGCATACTCCTCGTTTGATACAAGCAGCTCACCGTGTGTACCTATGCCGGTTATAATGCCGTCATCCATAACTATAATCATATCGGCATCCTTAACCGATGATATTCTTTGCGCTATTATTATCTTGGTGCAACCCGAAAGCTCGTTGTAAAGCGCATCCTTTATCTGTCTTTCGGTAGCCGTATCAACCGCGCTCGTTGAATCGTCAAGAATGAGTATTTTAGGCTTTTTGAGAAGCGCTCTTGCTATGCAAAGTCTTTGCTTCTGTCCGCCCGAAACGTTGTTTCCACCCTTTTCAAGAATGGTGTTATATCCATCCGGGAATGAAGTTACGAACTTATCTGCCGCAGAATAAGTAGCGAAAAGACGAATTTCTTCATCACTCGCATCGGGATTGCCCCACTTGAGATTTTCTTCTACAGTTCCCGAGAAAAGAAGATTTTTCTGCAGAACCATACCGATTCCGTCTCTCAAATTCTTAAGCGAATAGTCCTTAACGTTCACTTCGTCAACAAGGACCTCGCCTTCGTCAACGTCATAGAGTCTTGGTATCATTGAAACGAGAGTTGTTTTTCCGCAACCTGTAGAGCCTATGATACCAACGGTTTTTCCGCCCTCGATTTTGAAGCTGATATTATTAAGAACCTGCTCGCTGTTGTTTTTGTAGTAACGGAATTTTACGTTTTTAAATTCAACATCACCACTCTTAACGCAAGCCTCGGGGTAAGCGGCATTTTCATCGGTTATATCGATATTTTCTTCAAGAACCTCGCTGATACGTCTTGCAGATGCAATTGCTCTTGATGACATCGTGAACAAGAATGATACCATCATAAGCGAATGAAGTATCTGGTTTACGTACGCTATAAAGGCGCTTAAATCACCGATATTCATTTTTCCGTTTAACACGTCACCGTGTCCCGACCAAATTACGATGATTATCGTGGTGTACATAAAGAGGTTCATAATAGGCGAAAGAAGAATCATAAGCTTGGTTGCGCGAATTGAAGCCGACTTAAGATCCTTATTCGCATCGCTGAACTTCTCTATTTCATAATTCTCTCTTACGAAGGATTTTACAACTCTTACGTTGGTTACGTTTTCTTGAACCGTGGAATTGAGCTTATCTATCTTTACCTGCATTTTAGAGAATCTTGGCAAAGCCGAAACGATAAGACCTATAATAGAAATTATCATAAGAGGCACGGTTACCGCCAAAACCACCGAAAGCGGCGGATTTATCGAAATAGCCATTATAAGCGCGCCTATTATAATTCCCGGCGAACGAAGCGCCATACGCAAAAGCATATTGACGAAGTTCTGAAGCTGGGTAACGTCGTTAGTAAGTCTTGTTACGAGCGAGCCCGTTGAGAACTTATCTATATTTGAGAAGGAAAATCTTTGTATTGCTTTATAAGCGTCGCTTCTAACGTCTGTTGCGAAGTTTACCGATGCTTTTGCGCCGAAGTACGCGCCGCCTACACCGCCCGCCATCATAAGAAACGCGCAAAGAATCATTAGCGCGCCCATTCCAATTCCAACGCCTATTCCGTTAGCGCCGTTGTTAATAACTATCGAGAGGAAACGAGGCATTAAAACCTCACCGATAACCTCGATTATCATACATATCGGCCCTAAAATGAAATAAGGAAGATATGGCTTTGCGTATTTAAACCATTTTTTCATATTTTATCCTTTCCGAGAAACGAGGTTAAGTTTGAATGCATTTTATCAAGGCATTTTTCAAAGATTTCAAGCTCTTCTTCGCTCAATCCTTGAAACGTTTCGGCATCCACCATCGCGAAATGATTTTTTGATCTTTCGACGATCTCTTTTCCCTTCTCCGTTATTTCGATTTCGTTATATCGGCTGTCCGCAGCAGCCTTGCGCGATATTAGTCCGTCGCGCTCAAGCTTTGAAAGCGATACAGTCATAGCAGCTTGCGTTATTTGAAGGCGCTCCGCCATCTCCTTTTGCGAGCCGATTTTCTCATCCTTTGCAAGATTCATCAAAACCAAATGCCGCCCTCGGTGAATTCCCGTATCGTCAATCACCGTTTCTATGGCTTGCTTATGCATTTTATTGGTAGTAATCATCTTTCGGACAAGCTCATGATTCCTATCCTGCTTCATATTTTCTCCAATACTTAATATGTTAATAATTAACTACTTAACTATAATACCACTTTATCAATAAAATGTCAATAAGCTTATTCTCTTTTTCTATATTTTTGAAGCCATTTCTTGCTAAAAAGCATTTTTTAAAAAATAAAAAACTCTCGCGCCGAAAATTTATCCGCACGAGAGCTGTCGGTATTTTAAATATAATTAGAAGAGTTATAAAAATATTTCTCAACCAAGTTTTCTACATAAGGTCCACCGCTACTGCCTATGAAAAACGAAACGTTTCCGGAGCTATCATATCGGCATGAAAATTCCGATTCGTAGCAGATAATATCGAAGCTACCGTCTATGTAATTTATTTTCAACGCTTTGCCTTTAGGTGAATCCAAATGTCGCCATACCATAAGCAATGTCATATGTGATAAATCGGTAATAATATCCGCATTTTTCTCTTCCGATAAAACGGCTATTACCTGCATTTTAGAAAAATCAAACGATTTAACTTTATCTCTCTTTTCAAACAATTCTTTAGCGTCACCGTTATCATAATTAATATGCTCTATGATTTTACTTCCGAACGTAAGGTTGCTTCGTTGTACGAAAATCCAGCGGGGTCGCACGAAATCAAAGTAACCGACAGAGCCAATAACAATGCCACGCATATTATTCTTTTGATCATCATATTCTTCCCCTAATTCTATTGTATTTGAAGTCTGCTTATCGCGTTTTCGAAGTTTTCTTGAAATTCATCAACAATTCTGTAGTAATCTTCTTTGTATGTCACATAATAACTATCATCAATTTTTAAGACCGCTAAAAAACCTATGTAAAACGTTTCGTATTCCTTTAAATCAAAAATAACGTAACCTTGTTTTTCTGTAGATAAACTTTTTATGTCTTGGTATGTCAGCATACTTTCTTTATCGATAATGTCAAACAAGAACTTTGAGTCATTTGACTCAAACTCACAAACTTGCACGTCATCTTTCCAACTGAAACCATATCGGTCATCAATAAATATGCTACTAATTTCACAGCTTTCTATGTCAGGCAACTCAAAGCCGTCCTTTATGCGGTAGCTTGGGTAATCCAATATGTCTCCATGTCCTGCCGTAATAACTGCATCACCGAAGTCTTTTTCACCAATTATGTAAAAAGGATTTCCAAAAAGATAATACTCACCGTGAGCAATGATTTTGTTTTTTTCAACACCAAATCTTTCTCTAAAATCTGCAGAATAAGAATAATAATCCGCTATAAAACTATCCGAAGCTCTATATTTAGTGGAATAAACGTTTCCGTTATAAACAATATTATCGTCCTCGTTTCTTTCGATTTCCGGTTTAAATACAGAACCAACAATATGAGTGGCGGAATTCACATCACGGCTAAAATTCCCAGTGCAACCTGTAAGGATAAAAACAACCAACATCACGCACACTATTCTAATTGTTTTTTTCATTTTTTGCTATGTTCCCATTAAAGTTATTGATTATAAAAATATTTGATTTTAAATTGCAAAATTAAGAATCCAATCCAAGATTTTTTCTGATTTCTGCTTGGAATTCGTCTTTTATTTTATATGCCCAACCATCAAAAGTTAAACCGAGATAAATTTGACCTTCCGATTCACGTAATCCATATGAGTCTATAGAAAAGTTGTAATCCTTTGTTCCTATTAATACTTTTGTTAAGGATTTTATTTCGCCTTGTATCGGCTCGGAAAAATCCACGATGTCTTCAAGGTAATAATCCTTATCATCAAAAACGAGATATGCATCATCGTTATGAAAAATGGCACTTATTCTTAATTTGGTTGGATCAGCAGGAAATTCAAAGCTCTCTTTAATTAAGGAACTATACAGTCCAGTTTGATTTATCGTAGCATCCGGCGCTTCGATACCTCCATACACATATACAGGCTCACCCATCGGCACAAGAAAACCACGACCTAAAGAAGTTTCGCCTATAAAAACTTTGTTTTGATTGTAATTTAAAGGATGATAGTAATCGCTATTTTCTTTTTCGTAAAAAGGAACAAATCTATAACCGCCATAGTCTAAAATGCCATTCGTTTCCGTTATATTAGGCGTATCCGGATCATCCTTATATATATAGTTATATATACGCTCTTTAAAGGAGCATGATTGAAGCATTAGCAACGATATTAAAAACACCGCAATTATTCTTTTCATTTTCTCACCTCATATCATTTTTTTAGATAACTTATTTTTTCATTCAGCCACGAAGACGCAGAACCAACAGCACTTATAGCACCATTATAAATGTACATATATTTTACCACAATGTTACCATCGTTGTCAAGTTATGTCATAGCAACTATCAGTATCACATTTTAATTTAGACATGTTTGACTCCAATCTTTTTTCTCTAATTTACACGCTAAATGTGACAAAAGTTGACGGATTTCGAAATAAAAAACTCTCGCCTAGAATTTCTTCTAAGCGAGAGAAATATGCTTATTTTTTGTTATTCACAATTGATTTTAATTAGCAATCACAATCCCAAGCACCCCAGTTATGATAATGCTTTTGAAGCCTTTTTAAAATTTCATCTGACAGTTCAGATTTTAACATCTCATTATCTATCAACTCTGACAAATAATCTAAGCGGACAAGACTGATATCGTTATTCAAAGCAAGTGCTTTATTAAAACTATCTATGAATGCGTCTTTCAAGGCAATACCAGAAAAAGATTTAAGCCTTTCCATTATTTTGAAAGCCCCCGGAAGATTCATGTCTTGTATCCAGTTTAGCAATTCGTTCAGGTATGGCTCTAATTCTATATCACTCTTTTCGTATAATGCTAGCGCGCAATATTCCCAAGCAGATACACACGCATCCGGAGTAATCAGCAATGACAAATCGTCTATTTCTTTGATTCGCCTTAACCCCTCAAGTCTAGTCTCAATAGGATTATTCCAACTCATCATATCATAAATTTCTTTAATATCATTCATAATATTCTATCCTCTATATTTTTAAAAATTCACAAATGGTATTTTCTGATTGCCCCATGCATCGTACATATATTTTACCACAATGTTACCATCGTTGTCAAGTTATGTCATAGCAACTATCAGTATCACATTTTAATTTAGACATGTTTTTCTCTAATCTTTTTTCTTTAATTTACACTCCAAACGTGACAGTAGCTGACAGATTATAAAAAACTCTCGCCTAGAATTTCTTCTAAGCGAGAGCCAAATTTTTTGTTTATTAACATTTCACATTCCAGTGGTTTGCCTTTTTAAATTCTTTAAATTCCTCTTGGTAATCGTACATCGAATTAGGAGCGAAAATTGAATATGACAAATCCTCTTGAAATAGTATTACTATATAGTGATTTTGGGTGGTATTATTTTCAAGCGTAGTATACCAACCATAACAAATAGCTCTGCCATAATCATCTTTTGTTAAAAGAAGTATTGAATTACTATAATACCCATCATATGTAGAAAATATATCTTTAAGCTTACTTTTTTCGATTGAAATTTGTTTTTTTGTGTTTGATATATCCTTTACCGTGCATTTTTCTAAATTCAATTCTTTATTCCAGTCGTTTGCTTCTTTTAAATATTCCACGGCAGTTACATCAAATTCAACTTTAACGTTACTATGAGATACCTTTTCTTTAGATATAAAATTAATATCCTCGTAATAGTAAACATGTGATTCTGTAGAATGTTGCATAATTATCATACTCGAAAAGGCTACATCACTCGTGAAGGATCTCTCCGTATATTCAAACAATATTCTACCATAACCATCTTCATCTATTATTTTTATATCCGGGTCGCACACTCTATCCGCCTGCGATGATACTCCCTTATTCCATAACAAAGAACTGATCGCTACCGTATATAATTCTTTTCGTTCACCTGAATAGGAATAAACATTTTCAGATTTATTGATCGGATTTACGCAAGATACCAACAATAGAGAAATTATCAAAATAGTAACAGTTAAAAACTTTTTCATAGACTCCCCCAAAATTAACCTAAATTATTTCAATATTTAAATATATAGTGAAGATTAATTAACCATAACATCGGATTATTGGTTATTGCACAAGCATAATATATCATCGCATTAGCCCTATCTTGAGAAGTCACTATACTTGATCCCAAATTAGATTGCCCCATGCATCGTACATATATTTTACCACAATGTTACCATCGTTGTCAAGTTATGTTATAGCAACTATCAGTATCACATTTTAATTTAGCCATGCTTTTCTCTAATCTTTTTTCTTTAATTTACACTCCAAACGTGACAGTAGCTGACAGATTATAAAAAACTCTCGCCTAAAATTTCTTCTAAGCGAGAGAAAAACAATATTATACAATTAACAAACTATTAATCTAAAATTCTTTATAATAGATTGCTGTATCGAAAGTTGAGATTAATGATTTAAAATTTGTTGATATTCTTGATTAACTTTATAAAAAACAAACGGATCTTCTATCGAAATATAAAGTTCTTTTTCGTACTCAATCAGTGTATATATTCCAGAATAAAAAGACATATAATCTTTAGGAATAAAGGCAACGCTCTTTCGATACATTTTATAATCTATATTCTCAAAAGAAAACTTATTTTCAAAATCAACGATTTGAGCCATATTAACGTTTTCATTATTTGGATTCCAGTCTTTTTTATCTACAACGTAAGACCATTCCGATGATAAAACACTACTATGATTCTCTTTATAAACATCGTTATCGCTATACGCAGATTCTATAAGTACAATTTCATCAACCGAAAGAGTTCTTATCTTGGGTATATTTACATTCTCTTCAAAAATATATGTGGTTTTAACAACTTTATCCAAAATAGGATGTGTAACTCGTAAAGCTGTTCCAAAATCGGGATTTTCGACTTTGTAATAAGAAACTAATGCTCCATTATGCTGTACGGATATTAATTCCCCCTCATAAACATAAAAATTATATTCCGAAAACTCTTCTGAAGAAATGCTATACGTTTGATCGTTAAAAATTAACCCATCATCGCTAACTCCAACCTTACCTTTAAATAAAGCGCATGAATTCAAACTAAAAATCAATAAAATAATCAACGGTAAATAATATAGTTTTTTCATATATCCTCCTTGCAATCCTCAATTGATATATTTATCTATCAAATCTATGTACTGCTTTTCGTCAAAAACATTATATCCTGCGTAATTATTATATCCGCGTTCGCTTGTCATTTCTGCTTGACAGTTATAATATATCAACTCATAATCCCCATTGGAATATTTGATACAAATAAAATCTTTATTGAAATGCTCTTCCTCTATTCCCAACGGATCACCAAACCAAACATAGCAATCCATCTTCTTGAAATCATCCATAAAACTTTTTACATCGCTTATTTTCTTTTTTTCATCAAAATCTACAGATATTTCATTA
>JAZRDI010000099.1:0-5465 GCA_045660185.1 Eubacteriales bacterium
TGAGTAAGGTCGCTCGTAGACTACGAGCTTGATAGGTCGGAGATGTAAGCACAGTAATGTGTTCAGTTGACCGATACTAATTGACCGAGGGCTTGAACTGCTATTTTGTAGAAGTTCAGCACACAAAAGATTTGAGCTTCGTTTCTTATACGTTATTCGGTTTTTAATGAATAGTTTTAAACACCGGGCAAAAACTTGTGATAACAAGATAAATGCTTTGGTTTCATATACTCATCGTAAGATGGGAGTTTGAACGTTCGGGTTTCGCAATAGCGAAGCCTTTTTTGTTTTGTGGTGTATTTTAATCCTTATATACATAGTAAACAGAAAAACATCTTTCAAGCGTTGATACACTTACACCACGCTCGCAAACTAATAAAACGCAACCTTGAACGTTTATTTTCGCGATATTCAAGTTTTTATGAAAAGGAGAAATTTATGCGTTATAAATTAATAGCTTGTGACCTTGATAGAACGCTTCTTGACAGCAACGGAGATTTAAGAACAGAGAATTATGATGCGATTTCGGAGTTATCAAAGCAAGGCGTTTTATTCGTTCCAACAACAGGAAGGGCTTATTTTGAAATACCCGCCATCGTTCGAAATCATCCTGCAATTCGATATTTTATCTCATCTAATGGTGCGATAGTTCAAGACGTAAAGCGCGCCGAAACCCTGGTTCAAAACTTAATTCCGGGCGAAACAGTTAAAAGCATAAACGAAATAGCTCGAAAATGCAATTTGATGTGTACGAATCACATGGATAACGTATCATATACGATTAAAGAGCTTTTTAACGACACGGCTATGATAGAATATAACGTATCAAAATATTTCAAAAATCAAATATATACGTGCACAACGCCCATAGAAAATTACTTTGAAAAGTTCGCAAACGGTGAACCGTGTGAAATGATAGCGGGTTGTTTTAAGAGTGAAGCGGACAAAATGGCGTTCTTTGAAGTTGTAGATAAAATTCACGGACTCCGAGTGAGCGCAACAGGGAATTGCATCGAAATAGTCAGCGCCTCTGCGGGAAAAGATGTTGCCGTTAAAAAATTAATTGATATTCTCGGTATAGATATTGAAGAAATTATAACCGTCGGTGACGGCGAAAACGATATTAGTATGATTAAATTAACCCGCAATTCAATAGCGGTTTCTAACGCCTCTAAAGAAGTTAAAAGCGTAGCAGGGCGTATAGGATGCTCAAATGACGAGCATATTTTGCGCTACGTGCTTGAAAAAATTATAAAATAATAAAATGACCAAGGGATACGCAAATATCGCACTTGGTCATCTTATTATTCAACTATTATTCTTCGTCTTTTTTGGTTATGTAAGTCTTATCAATTTCAGCGTTCTTTGAGCTGCGAATGATACTGTCAATTCCGTTTTTGCAAGCGTTTTTCGTAGTGTATCCCTGCGAGTGGCAAACGCAGCTACCGTTAGAAGCGTTTAATCTAAAGCGGAATTTTCCGCCGTTATCTACGTAAATTTCCCATTTAGGATAGGGAAGCGTTTCATACGTCTTAAGAGATTGGTCCTCTATAGGAGCCTTTTCTGCGTTAGCAATAACACTCTTAATACCGTTCAACGCTGCCTGAGATGAAGAATACATCTGCGAGGTAGCAATGCCAACCTTGTTAGAAGCATACAAATTGAAGAAGAACTTCTTTCCGTCCTTCGACTTGTTAATCTCGAATTTTCCGGTATATCCTGCGGATACAGTTGTGGTAGTTTCGGGAACTTCCTGATTCATCTCGCTTTGATTGTTTTCAACTTCAACTTTAGGTGAAGCGGCAACCTTCTTTTCGGGAGCGCTCGCGGTCTTTTTTGTTGCGGGAGCAGTAGCCTTCACTTCTTTTTCTGCGTTCTTTTCATTTGTTTCAGAAGCCGTCTTTTCGATTTCTGTTTCTTTATTATTCTTGTTTTTCTTAAATAATCCAAATATTGCCATGTTTTTTCTCCTTTTTAAAAGTCTTATATATATATTTTATCATAAAACTTTAAAGTTGCAATACTTTTTGGAAAAATAATTAAAAAATAATTCAAAACCAATCAAATCTATTGATTTTTGTCATTTTTTCTCGCCTTGAGATAGTCGAGCGCATCACTAACACCACCAACCTCGTCGATTATTCCGTGTTCTTTAGCTTCTTTACCGTTTAGAATAGAACCTATATCGTTAACGAGAACGTCGGTTCTCGAAATAAGCTCTCGAAAAACTTCTTCTTTAACGTTAGAATGATCAACTATAAATTTTATGATTCTGTCCTGCATTTTATTAAGATAGTCGAAGGACTGTGATACGCCGAGAACGAGGCCCGTAGTTCTAACGGGATGAATAGTCATCGTGGCGCTTGGAACTATAAATGATTTATCCGCGCTGACAGCAAGCGGAACCCCAATTGAATGCCCACCGCCCAGAACTATAGAAACTGTAGGCTTCTTCAAGCTCGCAATAACTTCCGCGATAGCCAACCCCGCCTCAACGTCGCCGCCCATCGTGTTAATGAGAATAATGATTCCGTCAACCTTTTCGCTTTCCTCAAGTGCAACGAGCAAGGGGATTATGTGATCGTATTTAGTAGTTTTTTGATTGCTGTCAAGAATGTAATGCCCCTCTATTTGCCCGATAATCGACAGGCAATAGTAATTTCCGTCAGCGTTTTCAATAGGCGTTATACCGCTTTCAGCGAGACTTTCTGCGTTTTTTTCGTTTTCTGCGAACAAATCGGTCATATTTATACACTTCCTCTAAGTTTTTATTATAGTTTTTCTCATAATCTTTTAAATTATACATTGATTTTTTTGTAACAATATGTTATAATGTATTTGTAATATTGCGGACTTTTTCCGCTTAATAAAAGGAGAAAAGAAAAATGGCAAAGGTTTTGGTAGAAACATCTGCAAGACATATCCATCTTTCCAGAGAAGCAGTAGACGTTCTCTTCGGCAAGGGATATGAGCTTACAAAGAAAAAGGATTTGAGTCAGCCCGGTCAGTTCGCTTGCGCTGAAAAGCTTGAGGTTGTTGGACCTAAGGGCAAGATTAAGGCATCTATACTTGGTCCCGAAAGAGGAGCAAGCCAGGTAGAGCTTTCGCTCACTGATGCTCGTACAGTAGGACTCACTGCTCCCATTCGTGAGAGCGGAGATGTTGCAGGAACTCCCGGTTGTAAGCTTGTTAACCCCGATAATGGTGCAGAGTATGAGCTTACTGAGGGCGTTATCGCTGCAAAGCGTCACATTCACCTTACTCCCGAAGCAGCAAGCGAATTTGGCGTATCCGATAAGGAAATTGTATCTGTAAAGATTGTTTCCGAGCGTACAACCGTTTTTGGTGACGTAGTCATCCGTGTTAGCGATAAGTTCGCTCCCGCAATGCACATCGATACCGATGAAGCAAACGCATCTTGCGCATTTGGCGAAGTTTACGGCGAGATTGTAAAGTAATTTTGCTTTAACTATAAGAAAAAATTTTTAAGGAGATAAAATAATGGACAAGAATTTTTCCTGCGAGTACGCAATGAGCACTGAAGTTGCAAAGATGTGTACCGTCGCAAAAGGCCCTAACCACGGTCCCGCTCCTATTCCCGAAGAGGGCAAGTGGGTTCAGGCAAAAGAAATCACACACATTTCAGCTTACACACACGGTGTGGGTTGGTGCGCACCCCAGCAGGGTGCATGCAAGCTTTCTCTTAACGTTAAGAACGGTATCATTGAGGAAGCTCTCGTTGAAACTATCGGATGCTCCGGTATGACTCA
Source organism: Eubacteriales bacterium (assembly GCA_045660185.1). Lineage (GTDB taxonomy): Bacteria > Bacillota > Clostridia > Oscillospirales > CAG-272 > UBA1740. The sequence goes on from JAZRDI010000099.1 coordinate 3,771, forward strand.
CTCTGCAGCAATGGCAGCAGAAATCCTTCCCGGCAAGACCATCCTTGAGGCTCTCAACACCGACCTTGTATGTGACGCTATCAATACTGCTATGCGTGAGCTCTTCCTTCAGATCGTTTACGGTCGTTCCCAGTCTGCTTTCTCTGAAGGCGGTCTTGTAATCGGTGCAGGTATGGAAGACCTCGGTAAGGGCGAGCGTTCGATGGTTGGTACTATGTACGGTACCAAGGCAAAGGGCGTAAGATACCTTGAAATGACCGAAGGTTACTGCACAAGAATGGCTCTTGATGCAGACGATCAGGTTATCGGATACGAGTTCGTATCTCTCGGCAAAATGACCGACTTCATTAAGAAGGGTATGAGCCCCAACGAAGCTTACGAGAAGTCTAAGGGTACATACGGCAGATTTAACGATGCTGTTAAGTACATAGATCCCCGTAAGGAATAATTAAGGAGGAAATAGAAAATGGCACATTTTGAAGGTTATGAAAGACGCGAGGCGAAAATCCTCGCAGCTCTTAAGGAATACGGCATTTCCTCTATAGATGAGTGTAAGGCTATATGCGATGCAAAGGGCATCGATCCTTATAAAATTGTTGAAGAAACCCAGCCTATCGCATTTGAGAATGCAAAGTGGGCTTATACAGTAGGTGCAGCTATCGCAATCAAGAAGGGTTGCACAAAGGCTGCTGATGCAGCAGCTGCAATCGGTATCGGACTTCAGTCCTTCTGCATTCCCGGTTCCGTTGCAGAAAACCGTCAGGTTGGTCTTGGTCACGGAAACCTTGGTGCAATGCTTCTTTCCGAGTCCACCGAGTGCTTCTGCTTCCTTGCAGGTCACGAGTCCTTCGCAGCAGCAGAGGGCGCTATCAAAATCGCTCTTAACGCTAACAAGGTAAGAACAAATCCCCTTCGCGTTATCCTTAACGGTCTTGGCAAGGATGCAGCTATGATCATTTCTCGTATCAACGGCTTCACCTATGTTCAGACTCAGTTCGATCCTTACACCGAGGAAGTTACCATCGTAAAGGAAATTGCATACTCTAATGGTGATAGAGCGAAGGTTAGATGCTACGGTTCTGACTCTGTTCCGGAAGGCGTTGCAATCATGAAGCTCGAAAACGTTGGTGTTTCCATCACAGGTAACTCCACTAACCCCACCAGATTCCAGCACCCCGTTGCAGGAACCTACAAGAAATGGGCTATCGAGAATGGTAAGAAGTACTTCTCCGTTGCTTCCGGTGGTGGAACAGGTAGAACTCTTCACCCCGATAACATGGCTGCAGGACCTGCTTCCTACGGTATGACTGATACTATGGGAAGAATGCACGGTGACGCGCAGTTCGCAGGTTCTTCTTCCGTTCCCGCTCACGTCGAAATGATGGGCTTGATTGGAGCTGGAAATAATCCTATGGTTGGTATGACCGTAGCGGTTGCAGTTGCTATCGAAGAGGCAAGCAAGTAATTTAGTCGATTTTCCCTTGATATATAAGGCTTTTTACATCTTTTATACAAGTTTGAAAGAAGTCTAAAACAAGTAGAAAACAACTTAATAACATCTTTTAACTAAAAACCAGAGTTGGACACATCATTTTAGGTTTTTCCTAAGTAATGTGTCCAACTTTTTTTGAGGTGAAAATGATGAAGAAATTGAAGATGATTAGGGATGATTTTCTTACGTTAGAAGAGGGGTGC
>JAZRDI010000100.1:0-2142 GCA_045660185.1 Eubacteriales bacterium
TTCCTACGCCTCAAGCACAGCGCCCGCTCAAACGTGTAAGTATGGCAACTTCGACCCGGAGGAAGCCTTTAGAGCGGCTCTGGCGCGTACTGAAGCGTGGTTTGATGAGTTGAACGCAAATAAGAAGAACGAAGACTAACCACAGCTGTCGTGTCGTGCCATGTAGGGCGGGGGCTTGCTCCCGCCGTATAGATTTGTTTGGATTTCGGCGGGATATAGCTTCGACGGTTACTCTGTGTAGTGCAGGTTAAATTTCTTTACGCCATGTAGGGCGGGGGCTTGCTCCCGCCGTATAGATTGTTTTGGGTTTCGGCGGGAGTGAGTCCTCGAATCGTTTTCCTAAAAACATTCAAAATTAAACTTACGTTTCTTAAAAAACAACACGGTAGGAGGTTACTTATGAAAAATAATAAGATGCTTGGAAAAACGATTTGTTTTTGTTCACAATAGCTTTATTTGTTATGAGTTTTCTCGTTGTCAATATAAAATAACATATAGCAAAAGCACACGGGGAATTTATCAACCTCGTGTGCTTAAATCTTGTTATGTTGTTTTGATTGTTATACTGTTTTAATCGTTACGATGTTTTGGTTGTTATGTTAAGTTTATCTCAAAGCGTTGCTTAATCAAATATTCTTGATAATGTTCTTAACGACGTCCTTTTCCTCGTCGGAGAGGCATTCGCAAGAGGAATTGATGATTTTTTCGAGGGTCATCTTCTTCTTGTATTTTTCTGCGGACTTGGAGAGGATTTTCTGCTCCTTCTTCTGCTTCTCCTTGGCGGCGATTTCGTCTATAACGTTCTTCATATAATCGAATATGGGGCTATCCTCGGAATAATCAGCGGGGGCATAGAAGTTAAGTCTGCCGTCGGCAAAGAGCTGATAGACCTTTTTCTTGTTGTTGGTGACGGGGTCGTAAACACCGATGGAATATCCGCCCTTCTGCTTTACGAGCGTCATGCAGGGAATATCGGTTGCGCTATCGCCTATATAAACGATGTTATCGTAGTCAACGTTTCTTTCGCTATGGGGCATACTGTCATTGACTCTGCCGTCATACTCCTCGAGATAGCCTTTTGCTATTCTGAAGATGAACTGCGTTTTGGTGGTATAGTTAACCGCCTGCGCGGGCCACTCTGCGATACCGTCTGCGGAATAGAGATATGAAGACGCGTAAACACGCTTGATGTATGGCGCAATCGCGCTACCCTCGATAATTTCCTTAAGTCCCGATGAAATTATATAATGCTCAACCTCGATGCCGCGCTCCAATGCGTAGGCATTCACGTTCTCAAACCAATCGAGAACACCGTTATAGAGCTGAACGTCACTGCCTATCTCCTTGAAGTACTCGCGTCGAAGCGACTTGCCCTTGAACTTGGAATACTTTATAAGCTCGTACATCCAAGCGAGGTTGCTATCCATAAGATTATCCACGGCAAGCATATCCGACTCGTGCCAAAACTCGTCCTTATCTACTCCAAACGAGGGAATAAGCGTGAACGTCTGCATATCGTCGGGCGAGAGGGTGCGGTCGAAATCGTAGCAAATCGCCATCTTCGGCATCTGCTCGCACTCTCCGAAATCCATTGCTTCTTGGAATACGTTATCTTCTCTTGCCATAATAATTACCTCCGTAATTAAGCTTTACACCTATATATTACTATATATTTTTTGCTTTTTCAAGAATTTTATGGAAAATATTTGTTAAAAATGATAATTTTGGCAAAATTATTCGTGTTTTTCGAGGTTTTCTTTTGTTTTTTCTCTAAAACTCAATTGTGACTTGACGGATTTTTAAAATGTGATATATAACAATAAAAATCCCCCCGTCAAAAGGGGGGTATTTCATTTTCGGGTAAAACCCTAAATGTTACTGGCGACGCACAAGTGCGTTTCAGATTGGCCTGCCAGCCATGCAATTATTACGTAAACCCGCTTAAGCGGGACTAAACCCAAGCCTCCCTTGTGTAAAGGGAGGTGGCACGGCTTGCCGTGACGGAGGGATTGTAAAAAGCGATAATCCACACAAAACAATCCCTCAGTCAGCTTCGCTGACAGCTCCCTTTACACAAGGGAGCCTTTGTCACAAGAACATTCTACGCTGACTTTTTATTTACTTTCCACTCATCGGCATAGC
>JAZRDI010000101.1:0-83189 GCA_045660185.1 Eubacteriales bacterium
AACGGTAGTACCGTCAGCAAGAACGATGGTGATGGACTTCCAGTAGAAGGTGTAACCAAGGTCATGCTCGAAGTAGAAGTAGGTGTAGGTGTTTGCATCGGGAATGATTTCGTAGTTCTTCTCGCCTGCGGTGGTAGAGAGGGTAACAGTATATGCAGTGCCCTTCATTTCGTTACCGAAGGAGAAGATTTCAGCGTTGGGGTTAGCGTAAGTAACGTCTTTTGTATCAGAGTAAACAAGAACGATCTTTGCGATACCGCTGCCAAAAGCAGTGGTGTTCCAAAGCATAGAGGTCTTACCATCCTTATCTCTTACTTGAATGCCATCGCCGTAGTTACCGATCTGAACGAATTCGAAGTTAACGCCACCAATGGTAGCAGTACCTGCAGCATAGCTCTGAGAAGCAACGCCGAGACTGTCAACGGTAATCTCTACCTTGTTCTCGGTAGAAGGAACTTCGGGAACGTAGTTGGGATCGGTCTCACCGCAAGCGCACTTGCCGTCAACATAGTTGTGACCGGTAGCCTTCACAACGTTAGCGGTGTAATTTGCACCGCAAGTACAGGTGTAGGTTGTGTAACCGTCTGTAGTACAAGTGGGCTTAGTAACTTCGCTCTTGTAGCTATGGGTGTGAGGGGGAACGTAGTTGGGGTCGGTTGCGCCACAAGAGCACTTGCCCTCTACGTAATTGTGTCCGAGAGCCTCACCCTCGGTTGCACCGCACTCACAAGTTTTGGGTGCAGTACAGGTTGCATCGCTAAAAGCGTGCACGTGTTCTTCCTCGCCCATAAGCTTGTCTACAAGCTTATCAAGGCCGGGAACGTTGCTGGCTGCGTCTAAAATCTTTTCGATAGCGGGAACCTTGTCTGCCGCATTTTGAATCTGTTCACAAGAAGTGAAGCTGAAAAGAGCGACGGTCAGCATGAGTACGAGAATTGCTAATTGTCTTAAGTTTTTCATGGTCTTTCTCCTTTTTTATTTTAGTTTTTACAAACCTTGTATAGTTTAACATATATTTATAAATAAGTAAAGAGACAAAAAATACAAAAAGAAAATAAAATATTGAGCAATTTGAACAATAATTGACAAGAAATATACAGTTGTCCGATTTTGTCACTTATTTTGTGTAGATACAAATGAAATTTTTATGCAAAAGCATTTGTAATTATAAAACTCTATTAGCAATAGCAAATTATGGTTGTGTTCTATCAAACAAAAAGAAGAAAAAACATTTTGTGAAATTTTGAAATATAAAAAGCCAACACCGCGAAAGATTATCTTTGCCATGTTGGCTTATATTAAATTATTTAAAACGTTTTGAGTTTTTGGAGTGTTAGTTGATAAAAGGAGTAAGGGAATTTATAAACAGATTTCCGAGTTTTAGCTCTGAAAGAGAATCGTAGTGAGCGAGGTCGGGTGATTCTTCCGGTTCGTTCGAGCAAGTAAGCCCATGAGCCTGCGTGTCAATAACCGTGTTAAGCACAAAGGAATCAGCTACTGATTTCTTCGATTCGTTAAGTAGTTCGTGATATGGCCAGTTCTCCGAAATATAGGCGTCTATAAACGCAATTCCGTCATCTGCGGAGTATTGTGAAAATTCCTTCCTAATATCTTTGATAAAATTGATTAAAAGTTTCTCATACTTGATAGCGTGTGAAGTTAAGAACGCATCCGATTCGCCTTGCATCCAGCACATGCCTTCAATTTTAGCGTCGTAATTTTTAGAAATGAGGTATTCCATACTCTCGTTTACAAACTTGACGAAGTTGTTGTAAAGATAGCCGGTTTTTCCGCGGCTTGACGGAGAAAGCCACTGCTCGTAGAGGTTGGTGCCACCCCATGCGCACTTTATAATGAAAAACTGCTCGTCGGGATATAACTCGTTAAGCTTTTGCGCCATGCCAAGCTCGGGACCGAAAAATCCTCCTGCCTCGCCTTGAATCAATCCGCTTTTAACGAAGCCGTTTGATTTGTTATTACCTGACACGTAGTAGTTGATATAAACGTTATCGTATCCGTTTTTTAGCTCCTCGTATTGCTCATCGGAAACGTTTTTCTTGAGGTATTCATCTCTTGAGCAGCCTGCGGCGTTTGATTGACCGCCAAGAAGGATAACTCTTGCTTTTTTGCTTTGTCCGTCAGGGAGCGTGTCGTTTATTGTCACTAAAAAGTCGGGTTCGGCATTCTTTTTTTCAATCTGTTCGTATATTTTATATCCGACGATAGCTATGCAAGAAATAACTATCAAAAACACGAATATTTTCTTAATTGCATTCATAATATTTACTCCTTTTCATTATGGCATAATTATAGCAAAAACTCTTTCTTTTGTCAAGGTAATTTCGTTAACGAGCAGTAAATAAGTATTTTGTGTAAACATTACATAAATCTCTTGATTTTTTCAAAATAATATGTTATATTGTATACGTCATACGTCGACAATTGGCTTGCGTGTGAAAATGCGTTATAGCCTTGATAGTAAAAACAAAAGGAGAAAGAAAATGAAAGAAAAGAAAGTCACTTTGGATGCCGCAGGGCATCGCAAATTCGGCATACGCGATAAACTCGCATATGCTGCGGGAGACCTTGGATGTAACATGAGTTTCTCACTTAAAAGCACGGTACAAACCTTCTGGCTTGTATTTATGATGATCGAAACCGGTCTTCTTTCGGCGCTTTTACTTATAGTGCAGATTTGGGACGCGGTAAATGATCCTCTTATCGGTACTCTTATCGATAACGACAAAAGAAAGTACAAAAACGGTAAATTTAAAACCTATATCTTTATAGGTGCGTGTGGACTTTTGGTAGGCGGAGCAGCGGTGTTCCTTCCTTTCCCGAATGCTCACGTTGTAGTTAAAGCAATCCTGTTTGTTGTTGGTTATATTGTTTGGGATGCTTTCTATACAATCGCAAACGTTCCTTACGGCTCGATGCTTTCTCTCGTTACGGAGGATGTTGGAGAGCGTGCTCAGCTTTCAACATGGAGATCTATAGGTTCTATGATAGGCAACATTCTTCCTATGGTTATTCTTCCTATGCTTATTTGGGAAAAGGTAACGTATCAAGGAAATGCCGATTTCCTTAATAGAATTGAGATTCCGGATGGCGTAAGTAAAGAAGCATTCCTTATCAATCCCGAAACTAAGCTTCCGTACAAAATTGGCGAAGAGGTGCTTAGCCCTCTCACGGGTAAGCAGGTTGAAATACTTCTTGGAAACAGAGTTTTCTTTGCTGCCATTATAATGGGACTTATCGGATTCGCAGCATTTATCTTTATGCTCAAAATGATTACGGTGCGTGTTGATGAAAACACCGTTAAAACAAACGAGAGCAGCGAGAAGATCAATATCTTCAAATCCTTTGGTAAGTTCATGAAGAACCGTCCCGCAGTTGGCGTAACCTTGGCAGCAATGGGTATGTTCCTCGGTATGAATGCCGCAACCACAGCAAATACTATAATGTTTGCGACCTATTTCAATATGGCAAAGATGTCCGGTGTTGTACAGATGATAGGCTTCTTGCCCATGTTCATATTTATGCCGTTTATCACTAAAATAGTTGAGAAATACGGTAAAAAAGAGGCTTCCGTAATCGGCTCTGCGGTATCCGTTGTAGGCGGTGTGCTTATGTTCATATTCCCGCTTGTGAATAACGTTACCGTTGCTCTTGTGCTCTATCTTATTGCACTTTCGATATTCGGTTTCGGAATGGGTATATATACTTGCGTATCCTGGGCAATGATGGGAGATGCTATTGATTATAACGAATGGAAATTCGGAACTCGTGAGGAGGGAACCGTTTATTCCTTGCATTCCTTCTTCAGAAAACTCGCGCAGGGTGTAGGTCCTTCGGTTGTTTTACTTATAATGGGCTGGCTTGGTTATCAAGCTAAGTATGGAACTATCGGACAGACTGCAACCACTGCTCACAATATGTGCTGGCTTGTTGCGTCACTCTATCTCTTTAGCGCAATTCTTCAGTTTGTAGGTCTCGCATTTATCTACAATCTTGATAAAAAGACCCTCGCGCAAATGAACGAGGAGCTTTCGGCAAGAAAAGCAGCAGAAGGCTCGGTGGAATAATATTATAAATTATGAAAGGCATTTGCGTTTTTGTTTCAGATGCCTTTCATATTGTACATGAGATTTTAATTTAGGAGAAAATTATGAGAAATATTGTAAGTCTTAACGACTCTTGGCTCTTTACTAAAAACACCACGGATATTAGTGATTCTAACGGTGCTTTGGTGAACCTTCCTCACACATGGAACGCAGAGGACGGATTTGATGGCGGAAATGACTATTTCCGCGGATCGTGTCTTTACAAAAAGACTATTAATAAATCGGATTTGCCCACCGCAGATCTTTACTACCTCGAATTCAGAGGAGCAAACTCATCTGCTGACGTTTACGTTAACGGCAAAAAGCTCGCTCATCACGATGGCGGTTATTCTACCTGGAGAGTTAATATTACAGACGAGCTTTCCAATTCCGCAGAGATTGCGGTAATCGTAGATAACGCTCCCAATGAAACCGTATATCCCCAGATGGCAGACTTTACTTTCTACGGCGGTCTTTACAGAAGCGTTAACCTCGTTTGCGTAAGCAATACCCACTTTGACCTTGACTATTACGGCGCTCCCGGACTTAAAATTACTCCTACGATAAACGGCAAAAATGCTTCCGTTGAAATAGAGGCTTATGTCAAGAATCTTAACGATAAGCAAACTATAGTTTACACTATTACCGATAATGAAGGAAAAAAGGTTTATGAAACCGAAACTTCCGACACAAAAATTGTCTTCGACATTAATAACGTACATCTTTGGCATGGAAGACGCGATCCCTACCTTTACAACTGTGAAATAAAAATCGTAGAAAACGGAGAAACGCTCGATAACGTAAGCAGCCGCTTTGGATGCCGTAGCTTTGAGATCGATCCTAACAACGGTTTTATACTTAACGGTGAGGAGTATCCCCTTCGCGGAGTATCACGTCACCAGGATAGATGGGGGGTCGGAAACGCGCTTCTTCCCGAGCATCATGCAGAGGATATTGATCTTATCATGGAGGTAGGAGCAACTACTATTCGTTTGGCACACTATCAGCACGATCAGTATTTTTATGATCTTTGTGATGAAAAGGGACTTGTTATTTGGGCTGAAATTCCTTACATTTCAAGACACATGCCCGGCGGAAGAGCAAATACCGTCTCTCAAATGACCGAGCTTATTTCTCAAAACTACAACCACCCTTGTATCGTAGTATGGGGACTCTCAAATGAGATTTCCATTGCAGGCTCAGACGACGATCTTCTTGAAAACCATCGTATCCTTAACGATCTCGTTCATTCTATGGATAAGACTCGTAAGACCACAATCGCTGCGGTTTCTATGTGCAAAATGGACGATCCCTATCTTCAGATTCCCGACGTTGTTTCATACAACCATTACTTCGGTTGGTACGGCGGAGAAACCGATATGAACGGCCCTTGGTTTGATAAATTCCACGCAACTCACCCCAATATTCCGATTGGATGCTCCGAGTACGGATGCGAGGCTCTTAACTGGCACACGAGCGATCCCAAGCAGGGCGATTATACAGAGGAATATCAGGCGTATTATCACGAGGAGCTTATTAAACAGCTCTTCACGAGAAAGTTTATGTGGGCGACTCACGTATGGAATATGTTCGACTTCGGCGCAGATGCAAGAGCAGAAGGTGGCGAAAACGGACAGAACCATAAAGGTCTTATCACGATGGACAGAAAGTATAAAAAGGATGCTTTTTATGCTTACAAGGCTTGGCTCGTATCTGCAGATGTAGATCCCTTCGTTCATCTTTGCGGAAAGAGATATATAGATCGCGTTGAGGACGTGACAAAGGTTACCGTTTACTCTAACCTTCCCGAGGTTGAACTCTTTGTTAACGGAAAGAGCATAGGAAAGAAGACGGCAAAGGATCACTTCTTCTACTTTGACGTAAAGAACGAGGGAGAAAGCACTATCGTTGCAAAAGCGGGTGACCTTTCCGACGAGGGAACTATTCGCAAGGTAGCCGAAATGAATATGGATTACGTTCTTGTAGAGAAGGGCGCAGTTCTTAACTGGTTCGATATCGACGCTCCCGAAGGACGCTTCTCGCTCAACGATAAGATTGGCGATATTATGAAGACGAACAGAGGAAAGCTCTGGTTCGTTGGAGTTGGGCTTAAGCTTAAGAAAAAGATGAACGCCAATAAGAAAGATAAAGCGGATGGTAAAAAGTCCGGAGGCTTCGATGTTGATTTGAAGTCCGGCGGCGGTATTATGGAAATGATGGGCGGCTTTACCGTATTAAGACTCACAAGTATGATGGGAATGATGAATATCTCATTCACCAAAGAAGAGCTTCTTAAGATGAACAAAAAGCTTAACAGAATCAAAAAGCCTAACAAATAATTATTAAGAAAATTTAAGTTTACAAAAAACGCAAAAAACAGGAGAACCGTTTAATAATTCTCCTGTTTTTTTGCGTTTTAAATTAGAAGAGAGTAGCGGGAACGAAGAAGTAAACTACGAACAGAGCCGCTACTACGATGGAAACAACGGAAATATCCCACTTAGGCTTTTCAGTACCCTTAACACGCGAAATAACGAGCTGGATGAGATACTCTGATACACTCATCAAGGTGTAAGAGAGAAGACCGATACCGATACCCTTGGTAATGGAGTAAGAAAGAACCATTACGATTATGGTAAGGAATGCGCTTGTAGCACTGATAGCGTTACTGAAGTCAACGCTCTTAATATTATTTTTCATCATAAGAACGCCAACGTAGATAAGAGCCGAAGCAGCTGCCGCAGAGGGAATAGTTGCGAAGAGCGGAAGCGCGAAGAGAGAAGCGAAGAATAAACAAGCAGTCGAGAATGCGGTAAGACCGGTTCTTCCGCCCGCGGAAACTCCGGAGCCTGATTCAACAAATGTTGTAACCGTAGATGTACCAAGCATAGCGCCTCCGCAGGTTGCAATCGCGTCAGACATCATAATTTTGCCGTAGTTGTGAGGCTTGCCGTTCTCATCGGAAAGAATTCTGTTACCGCCACAACAACCAACTATAGTACCCATAGTATCAAACATATCGATCATACAAAGTGTGATCAATATCATGATAATAGTGAACACGGAAACGCCTGCAGGAACAAGTCCGTCCTTGAATACGCTAATGAACGAGCCGAATACACTGTTTTCGCCGCCGAAGAAGTTTGCAAAGTTTTCCCAGAACTTCCAGGAAATATCTCCGCTTCCTTTAAGTATGGAAAGGTTGGTAACACCGAGAGGAATACCAACTACCGTAGCACCGAGAATACCGAAGATGATAGAGCCTTTAATATTAAGCTTATCGAGAATTGCGATAGCGAAAAGACCAATCAAAGCAACAACTGCTGTTTTAGCAGCCTCGGATGTGGGATTACCTGCGTTTACAACTTGGTCGCCCCAGTTTGTGAAGTCAACGAAGCCAACCTGCGTATATTCGTTGAATACGATTATACCTGCATTTTGGAATCCTATGTAAGCAATAAAAAGACCGATACCAACGGAAATTGCACTTCTTATCGAAAGAGGCATACCGTCAAAGATAAGTTCACGAACGGTTTTGCCCTTGAATTTAATAAGTGAAAGAGTAAGAAATACGAATCCGGAAATCAAAACGAGCATAAATGCCTGACCGGGAGTGAACTTGCCGTATCCGCCCCATCCGCCGATGATACCGCCGAGCATTGAGTTAAGACCCATACCCGAAGCCTGCGCGAGAGGCATTTTAGCAAGAAAAGCCATAAGAAGAGTACCGAGAACGGCACCAAGTGCAGTTGCGATAAACGCTGATGCCCAATAAGGACTGCCCGGACCAAAAATCTGGTTGGGGTTTACTGTCAGAATGTATGCCATCGAGAGAAACGTAACAAGTCCTGCGGTGAACTCTGTTCTGACGCTGGTTTGCTTCTTTTCCGGATCAAATCCGAGAAGCGATAAAAATTTGTTCATGGATTAAACCTCCTAAAAATGATATATTGATTTTATCATAAAAAAATGGTTTTTGCAATAGCGTTTGTAAATTATTGATGAAATTAAACAAATTAAAGCGCGAAATAAATAACCAATGAAATCAAAAACAAAAGAAACGATATAAATTTACCCAAAAAATGTTAAAAATTTATTTTTCTATTGAAAATAAGAATTGAATATGGTATAATTTTCAAAAGGAGATGAATATATGCTCATTAATTACGGTTCATTTATGTATTGCGTTTATATTGGAGCCCCCATACTGCTTTGCATAATGATGTATCTTTTTCTTCGTGATAAAAGCGAATTTATGAAGAAAAGTGTAGTTTTTATTTTGGCGGTTCTCAACTTTATGCAGCACATTTGTAAAGGCAGAATATATCCTCAATATAACGGATCGAGTGATATATATTTAAGCACGGCATATAATGTATGCGCTTTTTTAATATTGGTATCACCGCTCATTATATTGTTTGGAGGTACGGTGCTTAAGCATTTTATTGGCTACGCAGGTTCTTTTGCAGGTATGATAGCGATGCTGGTACCCTATTGGTTTGTAGGAAAGTCTGCTTTTAGCTGGGAGGTTTACCGATTTTATATATGCCACGGTCTTCTTTTTGCATCATCGTTTCTCCCGTGTATTCTCGGAATGTACGAGTTAAAGTTCAAAAATTGCTTTAAGATAGCCCCCTTGTTCTTTTTTGCACTTGCTTTAATACTCTTTAATAACGCGTTTTTGATCAAAAGCGGAAATTTTCCGGGAAAGGATCCGTCAAGAGTCTTTGAGGAGTTGAGCAACAATAATCCTGCGTGGTCTATGCATCCGTCGGAAAGCTTTGCTGAGATAGGAAATCTTATAGAACGTTTAAGCATTCCTTTTTTGTGTGGAAAAAACAGCTTAGGCATTTACATACCGATTTTGTGGTATGCAATACCTCTTTATATAGCGATAACATTATTCGCATGTTTGATTCATATTCTGACAAAAATGTTTAGTAAATAAACAAAAAGACCGTTCATCAAAACGAGATGGATGGTCTTTTTGCTTTAATATGACAACTTAAGTTTACTTTTATCCTTTTTAAAATTAAAGTCCCATATCTTCTTTAACTTCTTTAAAGCACTTAACGATGTAAAGAATATCCTCTTCGGAAAGCGCAGCTGAAAGCTGAGTTCTGATTCTTGCCTTTCCCTTGGGAACAACGGGGTAAGAGAACGCAACAACGTAAACGCCCTTTTCCATCATTCTCTTTGCCATCTCGCCCGCAACGTGCTCGTCGTAGAGCATAACGGGGATGATGGGAGTTCCGCCATCGATAACGTCAAGTCCGATTTCCTTAATCTTTTCAGCGAAGAGCTTGGTGTTTGCGAAGAGCTTTTCTCTTCTTGATGTATCATTCGAGAGCATTTCAAGAACCTTGATAGAGCCTGCAGCAACTGCGGGAGCGAGGGTGTTGGAGAAGAGATAGGGACGAGATCTCTGACGAAGAAGGTCAATAATTTCCTGTCTTCCCGATGTGAAACCGCCCGAAGCGCCTCCAAGCGCCTTACCGAAAGTACCTGTAATAATATCAACTCTGCCCATAACTCCGCAATGCTCTGCAGTACCTCTACCGGTTTTACCCATAAAACCTGCCGCCTGGCTATCATCTACCATACCGAGAGCATCGTATTCCTCTGCGAGTTCGCAAATCTCTTTAAGGTTTGGAACGATACCGTCCATAGAGAATACACCGTCTGTAGCAATGAGCTTGATTCTTGCATTCTTTGCTTCTTCAAGTTTTGCGCGAAGATCGTTCATATCGTTGTTCTTATAGCGGAATCTCTGCGCCTTGCAGAGTCTAATTCCATCGATAATACTTGCATGGTTAAGCTCGTCGGAGATAACCGCATCTGCATCTGTAAGAAGAGTTTCGAAAAGACCTCCGTTTGCATCAAAGCAGGATGAGTAGAGAATAGTATCGTCAGTTCCGAGGAAATTGCTTACCGCAGACTCGAGCTTTTTGTGAAGAGTCTGTGTGCCGCAAATAAATCTTACGGAGGAAAGACCGTATCCAAACTCATCGTAGCTTGCCTTTGCAGCTTCGATAACTTCTTTTTCATTAGCAAGACCGAGGTAGTTGTTAGCGCACATATTTATGACAGTGCGTCCGTCCGAAAGACCTACCTTTGCGCCTTGAGGGGTAGTTATATTTTTTTCGTTTTTCTTGAGTCCGTCACGTTCAATAGACTCGCAAACTTCTGTGAAGTACTTGAGTGCGCTTTTCATTTTAAATCTCCTGTTTGGAAAACATTATTTGTTAAGACAAGTCCAGTCAAGAATAACCTTGCCGCTCTTACCGCTGTTCATAGCCTCGAAACCTGCTTCGTAGTCAAGAACGCTCATTCTGTGAGTAATAATTTCGGAAATATCAAGTCCGCCCTGAAGAAGTGCAGACATTTTGTACCAAGTTTCGTGCATCTTTCTACCGTAAATACCCTTGATTACAAGACCCTTGAAAATAACCTTCGACCAGTCAATTTTCGCATCGCTCTTAAGAATACCGAGAAGAGCGATTTTACCGCCGTTCATCATCTTGTCTATCATAGTATTGAAAGCGATTTCGCTTCCGGACATTTCAAGACCAACGTCAAAACCTTCTTTAATATAAATCGACTTCATAAGATCGTCAAGGCTTTCCTTGGAAGTGTTGATGGCGTGCTTGATACCAAGCTTCTTTGCAAGCTCAAGTCTTGCATCGTTTATATCGGTGATAACAACGTTTCTTGCACCAACAAACTGGCAAACAGCCGCTGCCATAATTCCTATAGGACCCGCGCCGGTGATAAGAACGTCTTCACCGGTAAGATCGAAGGAAAGAGCGGTGTGAACTGCGTTACCGAAGGGATCAAAGATAGAGTACATTTCTTCGGGAACACCGGGCTCGCAACCGCGAACGTTTTCCTGTGGAATAACGAGATATTCCGCGAAAGCTCCGTTACGGTTAACGCCAACTCCAACGGTATCCTTGCAAAGATGGCCGTTACCCTTAAGGCAGTTTCTGCACTTACCGCAAACGATATGTCCCTCGCCGGAAACTAAATCACCAACCTTCCAGTTAACAACGTTTTTACCAACCTCTGCGATTTCTCCAACGTATTCGTGACCGATAGTCATAGGAGTTTTTATAGTTTTCTGCGACCATTCGTCCCAGTTATAGATGTGAAGGTCGGTTCCGCAAATAGCGGTCTTGTGTATTTTGATTTTTACGTCATTGGGGCCTACCTCGGGTTCGGGTACGTCCATAAGCCAGAGTCCTTTTTCGGGGAGCTTTTTAACAAGAGCTTTCATTTTCTAATCCTCGCTTGTAAAAAATTAAACGTTTGCGCTGATGCGCTATCATTTACTAATTAGAATTTATGTGTCATTAATTTTCGAGAACGAAAATTAATTAGTGATGACTAACGTCATCTCTTACGAAAATCAAAAATTTTCGCACATGCCTTGAAATATTTTCGTTCGTGCTTGCTTGCAAGCAGACAGACACGAACTTCGTATATTATAATTTATGTGTAATTAATTTTCGAGAACGAAAATTAATTAGTGATGACTAACGTCATCTCTTACGAAAATCAAAGATTTTCGCACATACCTTGAAATATTCTCGTTCGTGCTTGCTTGCAAGCAGACAGACACGAACTTCGTATATTATTATATATGTTAATATATAATTTGTCAAGAGTTTAACAAAAAAATAAACCGTGACAATCTACTTTATGTCAAAAAAGTCAAGTGAAGGCGAAAAAAGTGTATTGTTTTTGGTGATATTTCTACAATAATCATTAAAATTTGCTTTTTATTTACTTTACTATTGAAAAAATGGAAAATATATGCTATTATATATCTGTAAAAAAATTTGAAAAGGAGAGTATGTATGAAGAAGAAGTATGAAACCTCGGAAATTGAAATTATACGTATAGCTTCGATGGACGTTATTACCGCTTCAACCGGTTCCGGCACGGAAACTCCGGTTATACCCGGTGAAAATCCGTTCCAAGGCGGCTATGACTCAGACGGTTGGACTTAATTTTCAAAAAAGAAAGGATTAAAGAAAAATGAAAAAGAGCATGAAAAAAATTATCTCATTCGCGCTTATGCTTTCTCTTCTTGTAGGAATGATGACCGGCATTAGCGTATCCGCAGCAGAAGAACCCACAGTAGAAATCGTATCTAATAACGTATATCACAAAGAAGTTATGAGCCTTATGTACGCAGTTCGCGCAACCGAAGGCTATGACGTAGCAGTTAAGATTTATGACGAAGAAAACACCCTCGTTGAAACTATCACCGATTACAGTGTTGAAAACGTAAATGGTGAAGATGCAATGATTTTCACTTCCAAGGTTGGAGTTCCCGCCCAGGATATTGATACCGAGTTCTATGCAGTAGCAGAGCTTTCCAAGAACGGCGAAGTTGTAAAGACCTCCGCAATGGAAAGATATAGCGTTCTTGAGTATCTCTACGAGCGTCTTACCGTTTCTGCAAACGTTTCCGATGCGCAGAAGACTATGTATAATAATCTTCTTGCATTCGCAGATTCTGCAGACATCGTTATCAATAAGGACACAACAACTAACATCGCAAAGTATTCCTATGTAAGAGTAGAGAACGGAACCGTTGACGGTACATACGCAACCGCAATGCTTTTGGATGGTACTACTCTTGATTCTCTTACCACCGATTATCAGGTTGAAAGCGGTAAGGTTCTTGCTTGGAATATTGTAACCGAAACCCTTGAAGGTGGTTCTTTGGAAGAAGATGTGTCAAATGATGCTATTAGCGATATAGCTATTGAAGCAGGTAAGGCTTATACAATTAATGCTATTTCTATGGACGCTGCATCAGCTGCTATTGAAAAACTTGCAACATTCGCATTAGGTGCAAATGGAACAGCTTCACATAATGACGGTAGTGAAAAAACTTCGTATACCGAAACAAATAATGGTATCACATTAACTCTTAGTTCGATGTCGAAGGTATATACAGGTGCAAGAGATGCAAAGGGTAATTCTGCATTGAAACTCGGAACATCGAGTGCTACAGGTAAATTCAGCTTTACAGTTGGAGATAATGTAAAGGAAGTTGTTATTTATGTTGCTAAGTACAAAGCTAACACAACCAAAATAAGTGTTAATGGAACAGCATATACAATCGCAACATCTTCAAACGATGGTCAGTACACAGCTATTACAGTTGACACATCAGTAAATAAAACCGTAACGTTCGAAACGGTTTCCGGCGGTGTTCGTTGTATGGTAGATTCTATAGAATTTAAAGGCATTAAGAAATAATTAAATAACAAAGCACGCGCCTTCGGGCGCGTGTTTTTTTATCGATAATGTTTCAAAATGGTATATTTTATTCCAAAAATGTAACAAGTTGCAAAAATCAACAAAAAATCTCTTTTTTCTCTTTACATTCGCCCTAATTTGTGATAAACTGAAAGTTAGTGATAATAAATATAATACAAAAGGAGAAAACTAATGAAAAAATTTCTTCAAAAATCACTGTATTTAACGGTTGTGCTTTGTCTGGTTCTTTCGTCGGTGGTCACCACCTCGTTTGCATCGTCAAAGACTACTTATTCGACCGAAGCAAATTCAGGAACAAGAGACGAGGTTTGTACTACGCTTGAAGATACAAGCGCTGCGGATTATTACACGGGTCAGTACACGTATGATAATTTGTCCACGCTTTCAGAAAGTCAGCTTTTATCTTCTTTGCGTAAACTTATGACCGATACGCATTCGACCATAACCTCTTATAATAATTGTAGAGATTTTGCGCATCTTACTGATTGTGAGAACGAAAGTGAAAATATAGTTACTATTTATACTTCTTATTCCACCTCGCATTCCGAATACAATAGCGGACAGGGTTGGAACAGAGAGCACGTTTGGCCTCAAAGCCTTGGCGGATTTGGAACAAGTGGCGGAGGATCTGATTTGCATCATATAAGACCTTCGGAAAGTAAAACGAACAGCACGAGAGGAAATAGCAAATACGGTGAGGTTTCGGGCGGTAAGAACGCAACCGGCAACCTTTCGGGTGATATTGGCGGTACTTATGCAAATGACATTTTCGAGCCCCTTGACAACGTTAAGGGTGACGTTGCAAGAATCTGCCTTTACGTCTATGTAAGATGGGGCGGAACTTCGGGCTACACCTGTAACAATCTTACCAACGTTTTCTGCAATATTGAAACGCTTCTTGAATGGTGCGCTCTTGACCCCGTTGATACCTGGGAAATGGGTAGAAACGAGGTTGTTGCTGAAATTCAAGGTAACCGTAACGTATTCATCGACTATCCCGAGCTTGCATGGCAGTTGCTCGGTAAAGAGATTCCCGAGAATATGGTAACCCCCTCGGGAGAAGCAAACGAAGGTAGCTCCGGAAGCGGCAGCACATCGTGCGTACATAGCACCACTTCCGTTGTTAACAAAAAAGATGCAACGTGTAGCGAAGATGGCTATACCGGTGACGTAAAGTGCGAAGATTGTAAACAAATAGTTACAAAAGGTAGTGTGATTGTAGCAATCGGACATTCCTACGGCTCTTCTGTAGTGACAAAAGAACCTACGGAGAACGAGAGCGGAACTGCTATAAAAACTTGTTCAAAATGCGGAAAAACGGTAACCGTTGTTTTAAAGCCGACAGGCGAGGATTCACCTATAAAAATCGTATCGAATAACGTTTATTACAAACAAACCTTAAATCTTATGTATGCCGTTAGCGCCACGGAAGGCTATAGCGTTGTAGTTAAGATTTACGACGATGATGAAAATCTCATCGAGATAATAACCGACTATAAGGTTGAAGAAGTAAACGGCGAAATGTTGAAGACCTTCACATCGAATATCGGTGTTCCGGCAAAGGATATTGATACCGAATTCTTCGCAGTTGCAGAGCTTTTAGACGGAGGGCGTGTTGTGGCAACCTCGTCTGCAGAGAGATATAGCGTACTCGAATATCTTTACGAACGTCTTACGGTATCGGTTGATGTTACCGACGCGCAAAGATCTATGTATAAAAGACTTCTTGCATACGCAAACTCCGCCGACGTCGTAGTAGATGACGTTTCTTCCGAAAACAGTATTGGAAATTATTCATACGTTAGAGTTGAAGATGGAAGCATAGACGGTATGTATGATACCGCGATGATTAAGTCGGGAAGTGTACTCAACAATTTGATAGCGTTCGACTACGTGGTTGAAAACGGTGAAATTCTTTCTTGGACCATTGTAAGATATAACTTTGAGCAATCTCCTTATACCTTCGTTTTGACAGACGAAATGGTTAAAAACGGTGAACTTGACATTGAGAGCGGTATGAGCTATATCTTAACGCCGAATACTTCCGATGACGAGCCTTCGGGAACAGTACCCACTACCCCTAAATCCTATTCCTACACGTTCACCTCGAAGCAGTTCTCCGCAAACGGAACTAAAGAGCTTGGCGGTGTGGATTGGACTCTCGCAGGAAACGGCGGATATTGGGGAACTGATTCCACTAAAGGACAGCAGTTTGGCTCGGGAAATAATCCCTATAAGTCAATGACCTTGACCTCCGAAGCGTTTAGCCACGTATCTAAAATAGTTATAAACACCTCGGGCGCAAAGGACATTAACGGAAAACTTAATGTTTACGTTGACGGCACGCTCGTAGGAACTGTAACCTTGACAAGCGTTGCGACCGAATATACTATCGACGTGAGCGATATTTCGGGTGAGATTAAGCTTGAATATACTCAAACATCATCAAAAGCTCTCTATATTAAGTCTATTGCGGTTGATTATGCCGAATAAAAAACGATAAAACGCGCGCATCCCGATATTTACCTTTCGGGATGCGTATTTTTTGTAGAAAAACTTTTCAAAATAAGCTTTAGCTCTTTACTTTAAAAGATTTTTGTGATATACTAAAATTTGGTTGAAATAAAATACATAATTTAGGAGAAAACAAATGAAAAAGATTTTTAAAAAAGCACTTTCGCTGACTATCGTTTTGGCAGTCGTGCTTTCGGTTACGGTTACAGCGTTTGCAGCGCCGTCAAATTATTCGACGAGCAAAAATTCAGGAAAGAGAGATGAGGTTTGTACAACGCTTAACGGAACGAGCGCAAACAGCTATTATACGGGTAAATATACCTATGATAATCTTGAGTCGCTTTCCCAAAGCCAATTGCTTTCATCATTGCGCGCGCTTATGACGGATACGCATAAGAAACAAACTTCCTATGATAATTGCAGAGATTACGCGCCCATCACCGATTGCGAAGGCGGAAACGGAAAAATAGTTACGCTTTACACATCGTACACAACAACGTCGGGTGAATATAATAGCGGCAGCGGATGGAACAGAGAGCACGTTTGGCCTCAAAGCCTTGGTGGATTCAAGACAAGCGGCCCCGGTGCAGACCTTCATCACATAAGACCTACAGAAAACAGAACTAACAGTAACAGAGGAAACAACAAATACGGCGAGGTTTCAGGCGGAAGTCAGTCAAAGGGTAACCTTTCGGGCCTTGTCGGAGGTACTTACGGCGGAGGATACTTTGAGCCTCTTGATAACGTTAAGGGTGACGTTGCGAGAATTTGCCTCTACGTTTACGTAAGATGGGGTGGAAGTTCATCCTATGCTTGCGGAAATCTTACAAAGGTATTTAAAGATATAGACACGCTCCTTGAGTGGTGCGCTCTTGACCCCGTTGATACTTGGGAAATGGGTAGAAACGAGGTTGTTGAAGATATTCAGGGCAACAGAAACGTATTTATTGACTATCCCGAGCTTGCTTGGCTCGTGCTTGGCGAAGAGGTTCCTGAAAACATGGTGACTCCTTCGGGAGAGGCTATGAAAAATAATAGCGGCGATAATGGTTCGGGTGACAACGGAAGCACCGATAGCGGTAATACCGACAGCGGTAACACCGACAATGGCAACACCGACAGCGGCAACACCGACAGCGGTAACACCGACAATGGCAATACCGATAGCGGCAACACCGACAATGGTGATAACAATAACGGAAGTAACGACAATACTTCTACCGCTTGCGAGCATATCAAAACTATGATTGTTTGCAAAGAAGAGGCGACTTGCGTATCGCACGGTTATACAGGTGAACTTGTTTGCCAAGATTGCGGAGTGATTATTGTAACAGGTGAAGTTATTTATGCAACCGGACATTTTTACGGTGAAGAGCAAATAACAAAAGAGCCTACGGAAACAGAGGATGGCGAGTCTGTTAAGAGTTGCGAAAAATGCGATTCTGTTATAACGATTGTAATCCCCGCTTTAGGTGTAGAAGAGGATTTAGGATTCTTTGCAAGAATCATAGCATTGATTAAAGAATTCTTCGCAAATATTTTCGGAACTAAAGCTTAATGTAAATAATAGTTTTCAAAACACAACAAAAAACACCGCTGTGAACAACTTATGGCGGTGTTTTTATTATAAAAAACGCAATGTTTTTTTAAAATAAGTTTTTGTTTTTAATGTTCTTAAAATGAGATTCAAAAAAGCTTTAAAAGTGCTAACGAATCTGTTCTTCACTTGGAAACGCGATTCTTTAAAAGGTAATACACATACGCATACCAAACAAATGCGAAATCATTTTGTAGGTTATCAAATACGAAACAAGTCATTGCGTTAAAAAGAGAGGCTCTGTTTTTAACTTGTGTGGATTGAAAAAAGTTGCTTTAAAAAAATATTGCAAAAAAACAAAAATATTTTCAAAATCCTATTGACATTTCTACTTTAGTGTGCTAAAATGTATAACGCATGATATAAAACACCGGAATTCTAAATAATATAAATCTTTGATCAGACGTGTAATGTTCGAATGAATAAAGCAATAGTTTAACATATCGTACATTCATCTTCATTGAAGTAAAGCGAAAAAATCTCAAACTATAGTCTATAGAGCTTGATGAATTTTAACTCTTTGGGCTAATGAAAGGATAAAATGGAAAACTTAACTGAATTGCTCACGCGCGACGAGCAAGCGATTTTCACTCTTCGCGCACTTTATAATAAATACGGATACTCAAAATACAAAATGAGTAAGTTTGAGGAATATGATCTGTATAGTAAAAACAAGGATTTCTTACCCTCGGAAAATATCATTACGTTCACTGATACAGATGGAAGACTTCTTGCATTGAAACCCGACGTTACGCTTTCTATCATAAAGAACAGTCGCGTAAGCGATGGACTTATTAAGGCGCAGTATAACGAAAACGTATATAGAATATGCAAGGGAACGAATAGCTTCAAGGAAATTATGCAGGTTGGTCTTGAATGCCTCGGCGACGTAGGTAATAATGAGCTTACAGAAGTTATCTTCCTTGCAGCGAAAAGCCTTGATTTAATATCTGAAGCAAACGTGCTTGAAATATCTCATCTTGATATTACCTACGGAGTTTTGGATTTTGCAGGCGTGAGTGAGGATGGAAAGAGTAATATTCTTGACTGCCTTAGTAAGAAGAACGTTTCGGGGATAGAAGCCATTTGTAACCTTGAATTCATTGGAAAAGAAAAGACCGAAATCGTTAAAAAGCTTTCCACTGTTTACGGTGCGCCGAGCGTTGTTCGCAGTAAGCTCGATGATTTCAAGGTTAACGAAGCAACCGAAGCGGCTGTAAATCAACTTGAGTATATATTTGACGTTTTAAATGAAAAAGGTATATCTGAAAAGCTTTGTCTTGATTTTTCGCTTGTAGGCGATATGAAGTACTACAACGGCATAGCGATGAAGGGATTTGTAGACGGCATACCTTCTGGTATATTATCGGGCGGTCAATATGATAATATGATGGTAAAAATGCATAAGAAGGCGAAGGGGGTTGGCTTCGCTGTCTACCTCGATGAGCTTTAAACGGCAATTTTAGGCTAAAACTTCCGTTTTCCGCCGAGCTCGCAATAGGTAACTATTGCATCGGGACGGAAGAACGAAACTTTTACCACAAAAATTCCACGTTTAAAGTAATACTAAACGGCAACGGCGGCAAAAAACTTCCGTTTCTTGTCAGGCTCGTCGGGCTCGCAATAGATAACAAAAGTTTCGACAAGGAAAACAAACTTTGAATTAGAAGCTTTAACTTAAAAGATAGAAACCAAGAAAGGCGCTAAAACTATGAACAAGATGCTAAACGTTGCGCTTCCTAAAGGAAGACTCGGAGAAAAGGTGTACGCAATGTTTGAAGCGGCGGGATTTGAATGTCCCTCGATAAAAGAAAATTCAAGAAAGCTTATATTTGAAAATGAAGAAGTAGGCATAAGATTCTTCTGGGTGAAACCCTCTGACGTAGCAATTTACGTTGAGCGAGGCGCCGCCGATATAGGCGTTGCGGGAAAGGATATTTTGCTTGAGTATGCTCCGGACGTGTATGAGCTTTTGAATTTAAATATGGGTAAGTGCCACATGGCAGTGGCGGCAAAGGCGGACTTTGTAGAAAACAAGAGCCGCACGTTGCGAGTTGCAACTAAGTTTGCGAATATAGCAAAACGTTATTATTCCGCTCTCGGCAGAGATATTGATATAATTCATTTGAACGGATCAATAGAGCTTGCTCCGATACTCGGACTCTCCGATGTTATTGTCGATATAGTGGAAACGGGAGCAACGCTTCGTGAAAACAACCTCGTTGTTGTTGAAAAGTTCGAAGAGATAAGCGCAAGACTTATTGCAAATAAATCAAGCTTCAAATTCTCCGCAAGCACGATTGAAAAAATAGCGTCATCGCTTGCAAAAATCGTAGAAAATAACAAATAAGTAAATAATAGTTGTCAAAAGTCATAGCAAGATGCGTTTTGCATTCAAGGAGATAAAATGATTAAGATTATTAAAGATGCCATAAGCGATAGAAACGAAATCTTTTCTGCCGTTGCGGAAAAGGTTGACGTGAGCGCAGTCGTAAAGGAAATTATAGAAAAGGTAAAGAACGAAGGAGATAGCGCGCTCTATTATTACGCAGAGAAGTTTGACCGCGCAAAGCTTAATTCTCTTCGCGTTAGCGAAAACGAGATAGGCGAAGCCGTTGCTTCTGTAGAGCCGAGATTTATTGACGTTTTGACGAAGGCTGCGGCAAACATAAGAGAGTTTCATGAAAAGCAAAAAACGAGTGGCTTTGAAATAAAAAAAGACAACGGTGTAATAGTAGGTCAAAAGGTTATCCCCGTGGATAGAGCGGGGCTATATGTTCCCGGAGGAACTGCGGCTTACCCATCGACCGTTCTTATGGATGCTATTCCCGCAAAGATTGCAGGTTGCGAGCGCGTTGTTATGGTAACGCCTCCGGATTCGGAAGGAAAGGTAAATCCCGTAATTCTTGCCGCTGCATACGTTGCAGGCGTTGACGAAATATATAAAGTAGGCGGAGCGCAAGCGGTAGCGGCTTTGGCGTACGGAACGGAAACTATTCCAAAGACGGATAAAATCGTCGGCCCGGGTAACGCTTATGTTGCCGAAGCAAAGCGCCAGGTTTACGGCGCAGTTTCAATCGATATGATTGCAGGCCCCAGTGAAATAATGATAGTAGCCGATGCGGATAATCGCCCGATGAATATTGCGGCAGACCTTCTTTCGCAAGCGGAGCACGATAGAATGGCAAGCGCAGTTCTCGTTACGGATTCGGAAGAGTTTGCACAGAAGGTAAGCGCGGAGCTTGAAAGACAGATACCCCTTCTTGAAAGAAGCGAAATCGCAAGAGCTTCTATTGATAATTACGGTAAAATCATCGTCACATCTTCTATTGACGATGCTATTGATATCGCCAACGGCATAGCGCCCGAGCACCTTGAAATTTGCGTAGCCGAGCCGTTCGAATATCTCAAAAAGGTGAAGCACGCAGGTTCTGTCTTTCTCGGAAGATATTGCCCCGAGGCAATAGGCGATTATTTTGCGGGAACGAACCACACACTTCCCACAAGCGGAACGGCTAAATTCTCAAGCCCCCTTTCCGTTGATGATTTTGTGAAAAAGACACAGTACATATATTACGATAAATCCTCTCTGGAAGAGGTTTGCCGTGACGTTGAGTACTTTGCTAAAAAAGAAGGACTTACCGCTCACGCAAAGAGCGCAGTTATTAGATTTGAGGAAGAACAAAAATGAGTAAATTCCTAACGGAAAAATATAAAAAACTTAAACCCTATACACCGGGTGAGCAGCCAAAAGAAAGAAAATACGTAAAGCTTAACACGAACGAATCGCCCTTTCCTCCTTCGGAGAATGCAATAAAGCTTGCTCGTAAAGAAGCAGAAAAATTAATGCTGTATTCCGACCCTGAATGCCGCGCAGTAGGCGAACTTTTAGCGAAAACGTACGGCGTTGACTACTCTAACGTAATTTTAACAAACGGCTCTGACGAAGTATTGAATTTCGCATTTATGGCTTATTGCGATGAAAATACTCCCGCAATTTTTCCCGATATAACGTATGGATTTTATAAGGTTTTTGCGGACGTAAATAATCTTCCATACCGTGAAATTCCGCTTGATAATGAATTTAAAATTAACACGGATGATTACATAAATGCTCGCGGTACGATTTTTATCGCTAACCCCAACGCTCCCACGGGAATTGCGCTTTCGGTTTCGGAAATAGAAGAAATTATTAAAGCGGATACCAATAGAATAGTTGTTATAGATGAGGCTTACGTTGATTTTGGAGCAGAGAGCTGTATTCCTCTTACGAAAAAATATGATAACCTCATAGTTACAGGAACGTTTTCAAAGTCTCGCTCGATGGCAGGTGCAAGACTCGGCTTTGGGATTGCATCAGCGGCGCTTATAGACGATTTAACGCGTATAAGATACTCGACTAACCCTTATAACGTAAACAGAATGAGTGCAGCCGCAGGCGTTGGCGCGCTCCTCGATAAAGAGTATTTCGAGGACAATTGCAAAAAGATAATTGAAAACAGAGCCTTTACGGAAAAAGAGCTTGCATCACTCGGGTTCGAATTTACAGAGTCGAGCGCAAACTTCGTATTTGCAAAGCATAATAGATTGAGTGGCGAAAAGCTTTATCTTGCTCTTAAAGAAAAAGGTGTTCTTGTTCGTCATTTTACCGCTCCGAGAATATCCGAATACAATCGCATAACCATCGGCAGCAAAGAAGAAATGCAAATATTAGTTGACAAAATCAAGGAAATTTTGGAGGAAAACTTATGAGAAGTTCCGAAATTGTAAGAAAAACAAAAGAAACAGATATATACTTGAAGCTTGAAATAGACGGTAGAGGAGAGTCTGAAATCGAAAGCGGAAGCGCTTTTTTAGACCATATGCTCACTCTCTTTGCAAAGCACGGTAAATTCAATCTTACCGTAAAGTGTAAGGGTGACACAGAGGTTGATTTCCACCATACCGCCGAGGATATTGGTATTTGCCTTGGCGAAGCCTTCAAAGAAGCTCTTGGAGATAAGGCAGGTATAGTTCGCTATGCCGATACCATACTCCCCATGGATGAAACTCTTATACTCTCCGCACTTGATTTTTCGGGCAGAGCATACTTTGCTTGCGACCTTGATATAAAGGCAAGCAAGGTCGGTGATTTCGATACCGAGCTTGTAAGCGAATTTTGGCAGGCATTTGCGTATAACGCAGGATGTACGCTTCATATAAAGCAGCTCGCGGGAGCAAATTCTCACCACATTATCGAGGGCGTGTATAAGTCTTGCGCAAGAAGTGTTAGATGCGCAGTTAAGATAGACCCCGATTTTGCGGATGATATTCCTTCTACAAAAGGAGTACTTTAATGGTAGCGATAGTCGACTACGGCGTTGGAAATCTTTTTTCCCTCGCAAGCTCATTTTCTGCGATAGGTGCAGAAGTTGTTGTTACGTCTGATGCGAATGTTATACGCAGCGCAGAAAAAATAATTCTTCCCGGAGTTGGCGCGTTTGCCGATGCTGCGGATAAGCTTTTTACGTCGGGGCTCGGTGATTTACTCGTTGAAGAAGCAAAGAAGGGGAAGCATATACTCGGAATTTGTCTTGGTATGCAGCTTCTTTTTGATAAGAGCTACGAATACGGTGAGCATAAAGGCCTTGGTCTTATAAGCGGCGAGGTGAGAGCTATATCCGAGGTTATACCGAGTGATTATAAAATCCCCCACATAGGCTGGAATGCACTCTCCTTTGGCGAGAATAAACACGAGCTTTTCAAATATCTTGAGGAAGGCGATTTCGTATATTTCGTTCATTCGTTCTACGGAGCAAATTGCCAAGATAGCGTCATAGCTACCGCAGAATACGGAGCTTCACTTACCGCGGCGGTTGCATCGGGAAACGTTATGGGTTGCCAGTTCCACCCCGAAAAAAGCGGTAGCGTAGGGCTTAACATACTTCGCGCTTTTTTTGAAATAGGAGAAACCTTATGATAATATATCCCGCAATAGATTTGT
Source organism: Eubacteriales bacterium (assembly GCA_045660185.1). Classification (GTDB taxonomy): domain Bacteria; phylum Bacillota; class Clostridia; order Oscillospirales; family CAG-272; genus UBA1740. The sequence continues at coordinate 23,495 of JAZRDI010000101.1, forward strand.
ATGATAAAAAAGCTGTTCGTCTTTACAAGGGCGATTACAATAATATGACAGTGTATAGTGACAACCCGTGTGAGATTGCTGCTGATTTTTACGCATCGGGAGCAAGATATATGCACGTAGTGGACCTCGAGGGCGCGAAGACGGGCGAAACACCCAATATTGATGTAATTCAAAAGCTTGCCGCAATTCCGGATATGTTTATTGAAGTTGGAGGCGGAATACGCAATATAGAGGTCGCAAGAAAGTACATTGAAGCCGGTGTTGACAGAGTAATTCTAGGAACGGCAGCGCTTCGTGACAGAGAATTTTTAAAAGAGGCTGTGAGCCTTTTCGGTGAAAAAGTCGCAGTTGGCGTTGACATCAAGGATTCTTATGTCGCAGTGAAGGGTTGGATAGAAAAATCCGAGGTCTTGGCTTTCGATTTTCTTGCAGAACTTGACACGCTTGGCGTCAAAACCGTAATTTGTACCGATATTTCCAAAGACGGAGCAATGATGGGAACGAATCTTTCACTCTACCGCGAAATTTCTGAGAAATTTGGAATGCAGATAATTGCCTCCGGTGGCGTGTCGAGTCTTGACGATGTTAAGAAGCTTCGAGAGATGAATATTTACGGCGCGATAGTGGGCAAAGCTTACTATACCGGTGCTATCATACTCAAAGAAGCAATTGAGGTGGCAAAATGATAACCAAAAGAATTATTCCTTGCCTTGACGTTAAGGATGGCAGAGTTGTAAAAGGAGTTAATTTTTCCGGACTCTCCGATGTTTCCTCTCCAATAGAGCTTGGAAAATATTATAGTGACAACGGCGCAGATGAGCTTGTGTTTTATGATATTACAGCATCTGCGGAAGGTCGCGCCTTATTCACCGATATACTCAAAGAGGTAGCAAGTACGATTTTTATCCCATTGACAGTCGGCGGTGGCATAAATACAGTTGCAGACTTTGACCGCGTGTTAAAATGCGGAGCAGATAAGGTAAGCGTAAATTCGGGCGCCATACGTAATCCGTCGCTTATATACGAGGCTGCAAAGCTATACGGCGACCAGTGCGTAGTTTTATCCGTTGACGTGAAGCGCGTTGATGGAGTGTTTCGCGTTTTTGCCAAGGGCGGCAGAGAAAATACTGGACTTGACGCGCTTGAATGGATAAAGCGCGGCGTAGATAACGGAGCAGGTGAAATCGTCTTGAATTCTATTGATACCGACGGAGTGAAGCGCGGATTTGACATTGAGATGCTTAAAGCCGTCAGTGATATAGTTTCCGTTCCGGTTATCGCATCGGGCGGAGCAGGATGTATAGAAGATTTTATAACGCTTTTCAAAACTCTTCCAAAGGTTGATGCAGGACTTGCGGCATCTATATTCCATTTTGGAGAAGTTAAAATTTCCGACCTTAAGAAAAAACTGAAAGAAAACGGCATTCCCACGAGAATATAAGCCGTAAATAAAAGAGGTGCGCTATGATTAATATAGATGAACTTAAATTTGACGAAAAAGGACTTATTCCCGCGATTGTCGTTGATTCTATAACGAAAAAGGTTTTGACGCTTGCGTATATGAATAAGGAAAGCCTTAAGATAACTATGGAAAAGAAACTTACTTGCTTCTTCTCACGTTCAAGAAACGAGCTTTGGCTCAAGGGGGAAACGAGCGGTAATTATCAGCACGTCGTTTCAATAACCGCAGATTGCGATAACGACGCGCTTGTAGTAAGCGTAGAGCCCGACGGCCCAGCGTGTCATACAGGAACAGAATCTTGCTTCACAAAGCCGGTATTCGAGAATCCCGAGCTTAAGGATTTCTCTCTCGAAAGCCTCGTTAAGCTTATTGAAGGAAGAAAAATCGAGAAAACCGAAGGCTCTTACACCACCTATCTTTTCGAAAAGGGACTCGATAAAATACTTAAGAAGGTAGGAGAAGAGAACACAGAGGTTATTATAGCTGCGAAGGCTGACGATAAAAAGGAAACGATTTACGAGATAGCTGACCTTACCTATCACCTCCTCGTTCTTATGATACAGATGGGCATATCACTTGAGGATATACACCGCGAGCTTGCATCGCGCCACGTTATCGATAAGAAGGTCAAGCAGGAAAAAATGACAAAATAAACGGAAGCTATATATGAAGAGTAAAGAGTATATTGAAGACCTCAAAAACTTCGAAGAGCTTAATTTTTCTCAAAAATCTTCGGTTCAAGATGAAAATGAAAACGTTGAATGCAGAGAATACGATAAGGATAGAGAACGTCGAAACTTAACGTATAAAATCGAAGACAACGTTGCCGAATTGATGAATTATACCTCTATAATTTCAAAAAGTAAAAAGAGCTTGAAGTGGGCAAAAAAAGACTACGTAAAAGCAAAAAAAGAATATGACGGAAAAAGCTTCGGAGCGCTTCTTTTTGATATACTCACCTTTCTCGGAGCGTTCTTTTCAGTGTATTTTCTTATCAAGTTTTTGGAAGATCGCAACTCTTTGATTTTTGAATATTCGCTGTACGCTTCACTGATTTTTACAGCATTTGCATTTCTTGTGGCGGTTTATAAAAACTTCAAAATCAGACCGTACAAGAAAAAGATGAGGCGCGCAAGAGAGCTTATGCGAAACTCTAAAATATGGATAGACGAAAGCTCGCGCGGTATCAAAGACGTAGAGGATGAAAATCGCTCGCTAAAAAGGCAGCGAAAGCGTATGTAGCTGAACCTAAAGTAATACATTTATCTTAAATGAAAGTGAGATGTATTTATTTTAAGTTAAGTAAAAAACACTAACTTGCATAACACGAAAAACACATTTAATTAATACAAAAAAACGCATACCTACTCGGGATTGTATCCGAAGCTTGATATGCGTTTTTGTATTTTTTGTAAACTTAAGTTTTAAAAATAAAGCTTATTTCATCTTTTTAGCGTATTCATCTAAAATTCCAAGGTCCCAAAGAAGACGCGGGAGAACGTACTTATCGCGTATGTCCTTCGATGCTGAAAGCACGTCGGGAAGAAGCTCCTTAGGAGTGCCTATTTGCACGAGAGATTTTGGAATTCCGACTCTCGCATAAAGCTCGTCAAGTTCCTTTAATGAAGGAAGCTCCTCGTTGACTATAGTCATTATTTTATCAAAATTATCTACAATGAAGCGCAGACGTGAAGCGTGTGAGACCTTGTCGTATTTTCCTTCTTTTTCTTCGAGGTCTATCATGCTTTCAGCGCCCTTGCCGAGAAGCGTACGGAGCTTTTTGTTCCACGCGTTCGTATCAAATCCTTCGGCGTAAGCGATACCCTTGTCATAACTGATTTTTTCGCTCTTCAAGTCCTCGTAGAGAGCAACCGCATTATAAGTACCTATAGCGCATTGAATTCCGTGGAAGTCTGCGGGCGTGCCGAATTCTTCGCTTCTCATATCTACGATATGCGAAATGTAATGCTCCGCGCCCGAAGCGGGTCTTGAAATTCCGGCGTAGTTCATAGCTACGCTTCCTATTATAAGTCCGTCAAAGAGAGCCGTGACCGAATCTTCATCAATATTGTCAATTTTTTCAGAGGCTTCGATGCAACGCTTAAGTGCAAGTCGTATAAGCTCTGCGATATTTTCGCAGTAGTACTCACCCGTGATAAGATTGCTTATTCTCCATTCGCAAATACTTACGTATTTTGCAAGCATATCGCCGAGTCCCGAAACCATCATTTTTGTAGGCGCGGTTTTGAGAATATCAGTATCACCGATGATAACGTCAGCGCTCTTTGAGTTTATAGTGACCTTGAGTCCGGCGCGGCACATAGAGGATGAGGTCGAAGCATACCCATCCATAGACGGAGCAGTTCCAACGATTATGTATTTTTTGTTTCCGATTGCCGTTAGCATTTTTCCGATGTCGTTGATAACTCCCGATCCGATTGCAATAACGGTATCAGCATCTGCAGGGCAGTGAATTACTGCATCTCCAAGCCCCTTTTCATCAGGCTTCGGGCTTTCGGGATATACGAAGAGTGAGAAGTTGATTTTTGCATCGTTAAGTATTTTTTCTACCTTTTCTCCTCCTACCGCATAAGTGTTTTTATCCGCGAAAACGAAAACCTTCTTTGATTTGAAATTTTCAAGAACATCTTTGAGCTTTAAAATAGCCCCGCATCCGGAATAAATTTCCGAGTCAAAGCGATGAGTTTTACCGCAAGAGCATTCCGCTCCGTTCATTTTTTTCATAAGGTTGAGCATAAAGTACCTCGATGTTTGTTATACGCAATAATTATACTATTTTGCTACATGTATGTCAATAGAAAATTCGATATATTTATACGGATTTTAGATATTCTTCATATTGTATTAAATTTGCAAAAAAAGAAAAGTTGACTTTTTTGCCCGAAAGTTGTAAAATATAAATACAAAACAAAAAAGGAAAATAAAATGAACAAAAAATCAGATGAACTTTTAGGCGCAGCGCCGATATTACCGCTGATACTTAAAATGTCGCTCCCCACGATATTCGCGCAGCTCGTTAACCTTCTTTACAGTATTATAGACAGAATCTATATAGGCCATATTCCCGAAATAGGAAAGGATGCGCTTGCGGGAGTAGGAGTAGCAAGCACTATAGTGATACTTGTCGCAGCGTTCGCAAATATAATAGCAGGCGGAGCAGGACCGCTTGCCGCCATTGCGCTCGGTAAAGGAGAGCGCGAGTATTCCGAGCGCATTATAGGAAATTCGATGACTCTTATTTTTGTGTTTACCGTAGCGTGTATGACACTTTCCTACGCATTAATGACGCCTCTTTTGAGTCTCGCAGGCGCGTCTGAGGTCACTATGGTATATGCAAAGGACTATCTTAACGTATATCTTATAGGAACTCTTTTCGTCATGGTATCAACAGGGCTTAACGTCTTTATAAGCGTGCAAGGCCGTCCCGTTGTTGCAATGGTATCCGTCTTGATAGGAGCGTTGTTGAATACAGCGCTCGACCCGTTGTTCATATATGCTTTCGATATGGAAGTTAAGGGAGCTGCCGTAGCAACGGTTATATCTCAATTTGCATCCGCAACCTTTGTACTTCTGTTTTTAACAAGGAAAAATACGTCTTTGCGATTGAAGCTTTTTAACATGAAGCCTAATGGAAAGATAATAGCTTCTACGTTAGCACTCGGTGTATCGCCGTTTGTGATGGCAAGCACGGAGAGCCTCGTAGGATTCGCGCTCAACGGAATGCTCGCGAGTTTCAACGATATATACGTCAGCGCTCTTACCGTAATGCAAAGCGCTATGCAAATAGTCAGTATCCCCCTCGCAGGATTTACGATGGGTGTTTCGCCTATCATCAGTTACAACTACGGTCACAAAAATCATCAAAGAGTCAAAGAAACATTGAAATATACTTTTTTGATAGGAGTAAGCTTCAACCTTATAGGTATGCTTTCAATGATGATTTTTCCACGCTCGGTGGCATCCGTGTTTACTTCTGACGCGGATTTAATAGCTATAGTTGGTAAATTTCTGCCTCTGTTTCTTGCAGGCATGACGATATTTGGACTTCAGCGGGTTTGCCAAAACACCTTTATCGCGCTTGGCGATGCTAAAATCTCGCTTTGCATTGCTCTTTTGAGAAAGGTTGTGCTTTTAGTTCCGTTAGCTCTTCTTTTACCGCGCTTTATGGGAGTTAGCGGAGTGTATGCTGCAGAAGCGATAGCCGATGCAACTGCCGCTATTATTTGTACGTTGATATTCGCTTTCAGATTCCCATATCTTTTGAGAAAAAACTCTAAAATGTAAACTGAAAATAGCAAAACCGCAGGTTTTACGTTTCGAATGAGCGTATTTCCTGCGGTTTTTTATGAGAATTGTAATTAATAGAGTTTACTTTTCTTCAAAATGATACGTCTTGGTTGCAAAATCGTTTTTAGGGAAGTTTACGGGAATTCCGACGCTCATAAGAGTCGAACCGTGAACGATTATTTTTAACTCGGGAATATAGTATTCCTTGTTGTTGTCAAGCCCTTGCATAATCACTCTGTGGACATGAGGAGAGCAGTGATAAAGTGAGCGGTAACAAGTGAGATGCGCGGATGACTTATCCTTGGAAACTATAGCGAATGCGAAATAATTGGAGGTGTAGGGATCATCAAGTCGGTACAAATCACCCTCGAGCACCAAAGATTCCATTTTCTTATAGTTTTCTATTTGACTCTTAATTTCTTTTTTATCATTGTCGTTAAAAACGGTGGTGTCAAGCTCGTATCCCGTTGCGCCGAGATGCGCAATATCACCGCGTGTAGCGAGAGACGTTGTTCTGTTCACTTGATGGTTTGGAACTGCAGAAACGTGGCAGCTCATAGCAGAGAGGGGATAAACGAGTGAAGTACCGTACTGAATTAGAGCTCTGTCCTCGGCATCTGAATTATCCGAAGTCCAAATTTGAGGGAAGTAAGCAAGAACTGCGGGATCAAATCTTCCGCCGCCGCCCGAGCATCCCTCGAAGAATATGTCGGGATTTGCGGCCACTATTCTTTCAAACAAATCGTAAACTCCGAGTGCGTATCTGTGTGCAAACTCCGATTGGTGTTTGCTATCCAGCGTTCCGGAGAAGAATTCGGTAACGTTTCTGTTATAGTCCCACTTAACGTAGTCTATCTTGTGTTTTTTGAGTATTGCGTTAACCGAATTTACGATATAGTCACGCACTTCGGGGTTCGTGAGATCCATCATAAACTGGTGGCGTGAATAACATCTTTGTCTATCCGGAGCGCCGATAGCGTATTCGGGATGCGCGCGGAATATATCCGAATCTTCGCTTATCATTTCCGGTTCAAACCAAAGACCGAATTTCATTCCCTTGCTATGAACGTGATTTATAACAGCATCAAGTCCGCCGACAAGCTTTTTTTCATTAACGAACCAATCTCCAAGATCGGTGGTCTCTTGGTCTCTTTTATTTCCAAACCATCCGTCATCAAGAACAAGCGTATCAATACCCGTTCCTTCAACCGAGTCGGCAATTGCGCAAAGCTTTTCTGTCGTGAAGTTGAAATACGTTGCTTCCCAGTTGTTTATGAGTAAAGGACGAGGAGTTTTAACGTATCTTTTTGGAATAAGATGTTCTCTGTAGGCATCGTGAAATTCACGGCTCATACCGCCGATTCCGTTAGCGGAATACGCAACAACTATTTCCGGAGTTTCGAAACTTTCGCCCGCGCCGAGCTTCCATTCAAAATCAAAGTCGTTGATACCGCCGCTGACAATAACCTCGCCACCCAATGCGCGCTCCGCTTTGAGAACGTAAGAGGAAGAGTAAACGAGATTGAAGCCGTATGCATTTCCGCTTGTTTCGGTAGCATTTTTATCAACTATTGCTACGAAAGGATTTAATGATGCAGACGAGGTGGCTCTTTTGGAATCTATGGACGTTACACCGTGGTGAATAGACTTTCTCTCAACCTGTCTTTCCGATGCCCATCCGCCAAAGAGAGAAATCATATCGTAATCCGAAGAGGGAAGACACATAGCGAATGAGTATGCGCGCAAAAGCGAAATTTCTTTCTCCGAATTGTTTATATAAACTATTCTTCTTGCGATAACGTCGCAGTCATCGTAAACCGTGTAATAAAGGTCGGCACCAAAATCCTTGATTTCATCGTAAAGATGAAGCACGAGAGTTTTTCCGCCGTCAAGCGAAGGCATACCGGAAATTCGAGGCTTTTCATCAAGAATTTCATGGCTGCAATAATGAAGTTGAGTGAGTCTGTCACCGGTCTCAAATCTCGGATGAACCGTAGCCTCTCTGTAATCGCCGGTACCGAAAAACGTGATTTCGGGGCTCATATGTTGATAGGTATTGATTCCCCTAAAATTGTCAAGTCCGGGAAGAGAAGCCGAAAACGTATGGGTACTGCCGGACCTTGTGTAAAGTATGTAATCTCGGTGTATCTTTTTTCCGTAATAAAGATGCTCGGCATAACCGAAATTGTTTATAAAGAAAGCGTAAGTGGTAGACTTACCCTCAAGGTAAAACGTTTTAGTTTCCTTGTCAAAATAGATAGACATAAAATTCTCCTTTTAAAATTGTGGGCATGAACAATATTAAAATAATTATACACTATATTCGTTTTCATGTCAAGTTTGATACGTGAATATCACAATAAAAAATTCTTATATACACTTCTATACATTTTAAAGAGTGTTTACATCGGTGGTTTTGCGTATTTGATAAATGTATTTTCGATAGTTCTTATTAAAACAATCTAATAATTTTCTAATAAATTAGAGAAACTTGAAATTGTTTGTTATTAGCAACAAAAAAATATGTGCGGTTTTGTTAAAAACTAACAAGCCCTGCTTTTGAAAAACGTTTAAGATGCCAATTGGAAAAAGACTTGAAATGTAGTACAATATATTCGTTAAAAATTATTTTAAAGGAGAACTACTGTTATGGCAGGTCTTTCACTTAGACACATTTACAAAAAGTATCCCGGCGGAGTTACCGCCGTATCCGATTTCAACCTTGAGATCAAGGATAAGGAGTTCCTTATCTTCGTTGGTCCTTCGGGTTGCGGAAAATCCACCACTCTTCGTATGATCGCAGGTCTTGAGGAGATTTCCGAGGGTGAGCTTTACATAGGCGATAGATACGTTAACGACGTAGCGCCTAAGGACAGAGATATCGCGATGGTGTTCCAGAACTACGCTCTTTATCCTCACATGACCGTTTTCGATAATATGGCATTCGGACTTAAGCTTCGTAAGGTTCCCAAGGAGCAGATCAAGCGCCGCGTTGAAGAGGCTGCAAGAATTCTTGACATCAGCCACCTTCTCGACCGTCGTCCCAAGGCTCTTTCGGGTGGTCAGAAGCAGAGAGTTGCGCTTGGACGTGCTATCGTTCGTAATCCCAAGGTATTCCTTCTCGACGAGCCGCTTTCCAACCTTGATGCAAAGCTTCGTGCGAGCATGAGAACCGAGCTTACCAAGCTTCATAAGAAGGTAGAAACCACCTTCATCTACGTAACACACGACCAGGTAGAGGCTATGACAATGGCGTCCCGTATCGTTGTTATGAGAGACGGTCTTATTCAGCAGGTTGATACTCCTCAAAATCTTTACGATTCTCCCTGTAACCTCTTCGTTGCAGGCTTCATCGGTACACCTCAGATGAACTTCATCAACGGTAAGCTTGAGAAGAAGGGTCAGAACCTCTATGCAACCTTCGGCAACACCGAGCTTAAGCTTCCCAGCGAGAAGGCAAACAATCCCGCTCTTAAGGAGTACATCGGTCAGGAAGTTATCTTCGGTATTCGTCCCGAGGCTATTCACGACGAGCCCATGTACCTTCAGACTCTCTCCGATTCTCTTATGAAGGTTAACGTTGACGTAACCGAGCTTATGGGTGCTGAGATTTATCTCTACCTTGGATTCGAGGGTATGGAAGATGCTACCAACGGTAAGAACATTATCGCAAGAGTATCCTCTCGTTCTCAGGCAAGAAGCGGTGACGATATTACCGTTGCTGTTGATGCTTCTCGTATCCACATCTTCGATAGAGATACCGAAAAGTGCATTTGCCACTAATTTGCAAATAAAAGTTTTCAAAAAATAATATCAACGGGTCGAATTCTTAGATTTTCGACCCGTTATTACTTGAATAAGGAAAACGAATGAAAAAGGAAATTATCAAAAAAAGCGTAGCCTACTTTTGTCTTTTGCTTCTCGTTTTTTATACGGTAATAGCGTTAATTCCGAGAAGGGATAACGTTAGCGGTGAAAACATTCTATTGCGCGGCGAAGGCGAGGCTCCGCTTTTGATAGCCCATAGAGGTGGTAGTGCGGAATTTCCGGAAAATACGCTTGAAGCGTTTTATAATGCGTATAGCGTTGACAAAAACGTTATAATGGAAACCGACGTTAATATCACAAAAGACGGCGTGCTTATTCTTTGTCACAACACGCGCCTTGATGCCACGACCAACGTAACGGGACTTGTAGAAGATTGGAATTATAGCGATTTAATAGCGCAGCGTGTTAACTTTGGATACGATAATGATACCGAAAATACGGTTTTGGTAGGTGAGCGCGCAATTTACACAAATCATAACGGTATAGAGGTTACCCCCCTTGACGTGTCATATCCCGAAGGTATTGTGCCGCGTGATTCCAAGATTTATTATGCAACAACATTTGAAGAGCTTTTATCCGCCTTTCCGAACAATATAATCAGCGTTGAAATCAAGCAAGGCGGAAAGACCGGAATTTGTGCTCTTGAAGAGTTGATGTCTATAATTGAAAAGCATGAGGCTTATGACCGTGTCATAATTACAACATTTAAAGGTAATGTTTATCGAGCGTTAAAACGCAATCAAAAAAACAGCCTTGTTCCTTCGAACACAATGTATTCTCCATCACTTTTTGCATCGGTACGTTACACGCTCCAGTACTATTTCGGTATGGATTATTTTTTTAATGATAAGGTCAGCGTGTTCCAACTTCCAATAGAAGAACTTGGTGTAGTTTACGCAAAACCCGAGTTGATAAAAAATATGCACGATAGAAATATAGCCGTCCACTTTTGGACAATTAACGACGAAGATGAAATGCGCGCCCTAATAAACCTCGGCGCAGATGGCATTATGACTAATTACCCAACGAAACTAAAAGCCGTTCTTGACGAGTATAAATAGAAAGATAAAAGACCCAATTGTTATAAGTCATAAACGTTAAAAAGCAAACTAATATTTACAAAAAACGAACGAGAAAGGGATTTTTGCTCCGTTTTCTCGTTCGTTTTGTTATTGAATTTTTGTTGTTAGTTTTATTAAAAATATTTGTGACTGGGCTTGTAAGCCGGGTTCTGTACGCCTTGCGGCGCAGCAATCATCTATCTTCACTTGACGTCACCGTCAAGTTCAAGCCTTTCGGCTCTGCCACCATAATTACTTCCGCGAGCAGCAGATCGAATTACTCCGAGAATTAAGGTGTTGCATCGAATAGGGTTTACAGCGGATCTATGTTACCATAGAAACGGGTGAGCTCTTACCTCGCCTTTCCATCCTTACCGTACAAGTACGGCGGTTTATTTCTGGTGCACTATCCCGTAGGTCGCCCCAGACTGACGTTATCAGTTATCCTGCTCTATGATGCCCGGACTTTCCTCACGATAAGACCTTTCGGCATGTTATCGCGCGATTGCCCCGCCCAGTCCCAAATAGTATACTACGGATTTTGCAATTTGTCAAGCGTAGACTTGTTATACGAATGAACCTTTTTTGTTTTGGTTAAAATAAGTTCCAAAAAGCAGATTGTGGAAGTAAATTATGAAAAAGGTAAAAATCTTCGGAATTGATGTTTTAGCAGGAAGCAAGGAAGAGCTTTTTATGGCTGTGGCAAACATGATTGGAGAAGGCGGTGTGGTTTCTACGGTTAATCCTGAAATACTGTATGACTCGCTAAATAACGAAGCGCTTCGCTTTGCTCTTCAGTCATCCATTTGTATTCCCGACGGATACGGGGTAGAAAAAACAATAAACTCAAGCGGTGTTTTCACGGAGCGTTTTCCGGGGGTTGAGCTTGGTGAAGCGCTTCTTTCGGTGTTTTCGGTAAGACTTGGAATAATAGGCGGAAAAGATGGCGTTGCTGAACGAGCGATGAAAAATCTTTCATCAAAGTATTCTTCGCTCGTGCCTCTTTTCGCAATATCCGGATATAATATAAACAATGAAGAATTGAGCAAAAAACTTGCGTGTGAAGCTCCGGATATCGTTTTTGTATGTCTTGGTTCGCCTAAGCAAGAACTTTTAATTAATGAGATGGCGAATTTTTCGCCCAAAACATTATTTATTGCTCTCGGTGGCTCGGTTGACATTTATGCGGGTGATAAACGCCGCGCGCCACGGATTATTCGCCGTTTGCACGGAGAGTGGCTGTATAGAATTATAACAGAGCCGAAGCGAATAAAAAGATTGCCAAAACTCCTTTTTTATGTAAAAGAGAGTAGAAAAAATGCTATTTTGCCGTCAAAATAGGCAAAAAAGAGAAAAAAAGCGCAAGTTTTTTAAATAAGTTAGAGAAAATTTGATAAAAATTAGTCAAAGCTATTGTATATTGAAAAAAACTATGATATAATGATAGTCGCGAAATAAAATATTATTTTTTGGAGGATTTTCAAAAATGGCAAATGTAAAAGTTGCAATTAACGGCTTTGGCCGTATCGGACGTCTTGCTTTCAGACAGATGTTCGGAGCAAAAGGTTATCAGATCGTAGCTATCAACGACCTCACCAGCCCCAAGATGCTCGCTCACCTTCTTAAGTATGACACCGCTCAGGGTCCTTACGGTCACAATGTTGATTACAAGGATGCAGAGGTTAACGAGAACGGTAAGGTAGTAGCTCCCGGCGCTATCATCGTTGACGGTAAGGAAATCAAGATCTATTCCGAGAAGGATGCTGTAAAGTGCCCTTGGAAGAAGCTCAAGGTTGACGTTGTTCTTGAGTGCACAGGCTTCTACTGCTCTAAGGATAAGTCTATGGCTCACATCACTGCAGGCGCAAAGAAGGTTGTTATCTCCGCTCCCGCAGGCAACGATCTCAAGACTATCGTTTACGGCGTAAACAATGCAAACCTCACTGCTGATGATCAGATCATCTCCGCAGCTTCTTGCACCACTAACTGCCTTGCTCCCATGGCTAAGGCTCTTAACGATTTCGCTCCTATCCAGTCCGGTATCATGACCACTGTTCACGCATACACAGGTGACCAGATGATCCTCGATGGTCCTCACAGAAAGGGTGACCTTCGCCGTGCTCGTGCAGGCGCACAGAACATCGTTCCCAACTCTACCGGTGCTGCAAAGGCAATCGGTCTTGTTATTCCCGAGCTCAACGGCAAGCTTATCGGCTCTGCTCAGAGAGTTCCCACCTGCACTGGTTCTACTACTATCCTTGTTGCAGTTGTTAAGGGTAAGGATATCACCAAGGATGCTATCAACGCAGCTATGAAGGCTCAGGCTTCCGATTCCTTCGGTTACAACACTGATGAGATCGTTTCTTCCGACGTTATCGGTATGACTTACGGTTCTCTCTTCGATGCAACTCAGACCATGGTAGCTAAGATCGACGATGATACTTATCAGGTTCAGGTAGTTTCTTGGTACGATAACGAGAACTCCTACACCAGCCAGATGGTTAGAACTATTAAGTACTTCGCAGAACTTGCATAACTTATAGCTTAGATATTTTAGCGAAAATCCCCCTTTGCTCCCACTCGACGTAGGTAACTACGCCATCGGGTCGCGAAGGGGGATTTTCATCTAAAATCTCGTCGCTATAAGCCGTTCGGTTGTACTATGTCGTTTTTGCCATTCCACTCGACGTAGGTAACTACGCCATCGGGTCGTGCCGGAGGATTTTCATCTAAAATCTCGTCGCTATAAGCTATCCGCTTGTACTTTGTTGGTTTGCGCTCACTCGACGTAGCTTTACTACGTCGTCGTATAGTAAAGGGGATTTTTATCTAAAATTTAAGTTATTTTAAACTGCATAATTCCATAATTAAGCCTTAAAAGCGACAGTATTGTTTGTTTTGTACCATAACGGTACATTTTTCTTTATAGCTTTTTTAGCCGAGGGGTTGCTTTTAACTATTTTTAAAACTTTGAAAATATCATTGACTTTCTCACTCTAAAAAGGTATAATATTGATGATATATTTGAAATATTTAAGAAACTTTGAAAGGTGGAAAAAATGTCCGATTACGAGAGATACGGTGATTATGACGATATAGAAGAAGATTTACCGAAATCTAAAAATCCCGTTATTATAACGCTTAAGATAATGATATTCGCTGTGTGCATTGGCGTTATAGGAATAATTGCATTCAGAATGATAGCTTTTAATTCATATCCCAAAACGGTCAGTAACGTATTCTTTAACGATGCGTTGACGAGCTATTACAATGAGAAAAATGGGGAAGTGGAAATTAAGACGCAAAATCTTCGCGCTCCTTACGACGATGAAGATGAAGGCAACTTTTTCTGTGATTATCTTTACGTTATAGAAGATATAAATCAACTTCAAATAACGGTTAGATATAATACTTCAACTGTAGAAAATATCGCTGCCAAGCTTGGAATTGAGCTTGACGAAGACTCGCATGATCTTTTCTCTTATCGCTTGTGCGCGAGCTACGGCGATGAGTGGAAGGTGGTAGGCGAGTTAACCGTAGAAAACTACGATTCAAAACTTATGTACCGTTATGAAAAGCTTGTTTTTGATAATGTTGACATATCTCTTGACAGTATAGGTTCGCCGTACTGGATAAGACTTGAGGTTTTGGTTAACGGTTGTGGTAAAGATTGGCCCGCAGTTGAAGAAAAGGTCAACGATGCATCTCAAATGTCACATTTCTTTATGATTCCAATATGTGAGAATAACGATAAGTATTCGAGCTTTAAGGACTATAAGCTTTCAGGGAAGGAGAAGCCGTAATGAATGAGAATATAATACCGTTCAGCTACCGCAGACTTGCTGATAAGCGTAGAGCATTTCCGATATTCTTTCTGCTGATCGGAATAAGCGTTATACTTGTATTTGCATCAATGATAACGCCTAAATATTCCGGATTGATAAGCCTTGCGGCAATAGGTACGTTAACTGCATCTGTTATGATATACGTTCGTTATATAGTTTCCGATTATACCTATTCGGTGCGCGAGGGCGGTGACAATCAGGCGTATTTGATATTCACTAAAATAGTAGGCAAGCGTCAAAGTATGATGGGATGCGTACCTCTTTATGCAATAAAAAGCATAGAGAAATATAATAAGGAAGAGTATAGAAAACAAAAAGCTGAAGTAGGAGAGCAGAATTATAACTTCGTTCCCACAATCTTCCCTGACGTTGTTTACATCATTAAGGCGCAAACGCGAACCGTAAAATATCACGTTGTGATAGATGGAACCGATGAGATTCGCGATAGACTTCTTGAATATTCAAGATACGCTCTTTTGGACGAAGCCAAGTCGGACTCTGAAGAGGATTGAAAGCGAATATAACAAAAATACAAAGAGCAAGAGTAAAAGGAAACACCTTCTATTCTTGCTCTCATTATTTTTAGAGGAGTATTACTGCTTTTAAGGAATAGAGTTTAAAATTTTCGTAATCTGCTCGTAACTGCTATTGAGACTTCCGTCACTGTAGTCGTTGCGCAATTCAACAAGCTTACGCGCGCGTATATTTGAAATGAGAAAATTTTCTATCCAATATGAAAATTCCGTGTCCGGTGAGAGATGCTCCAAAGCCTTCATTTTTTCGTACATAGGGGCTCCGTCAGACGCATCGCGCCAGGTATCAACAAAGGCAAAGTCGAAATGTTCGTCTGGCATGATATGCTCGGCATATTCAAAAGCGTCATAATTTACGATACGTATCTTTTCGGGATGATTGAAGCTTGGAAGGACGTAGGTGTTAAATAGCTCAATAACCTTTTCGCTCTTTTCAACTACCGTAACCGATTCAACGTTATCTTTTTCACTTGCCATATAAGCAAAATATCCAAGTCCAAGCCCAAAGGTAACAACTTTTCCTCGCGAGCGCATAATGGCATCCTCCGAGGTGTCTAGGTCGACAGGGGTAAGCGTCATCCATTCGTTTCCGTTTTCAAGTACTGCGGGAAATTCAAAACGCTCCGTAAAAAATCCAAGCGGCGGAATTTCCGAGAAATCCTTGTTTATAATCATATCATTGCAAATTACCGCGCGGTAAGGCTCGTACGCTTCGTTTCTAAATTCCCAATTTTCAAGAGAAACGTCGGGGAGCTTAACGTTTTTATAATACGGATTTTCCGTGTATTTTTTCGCATCAAGAATCTGTACTGAAGGTATTATGTAATCTCTAAATATGCGCTTGTCATCCGGATTTGTGTCTATATCGAGAGCAAATATTTCAGCGAGCAACGCAGAAATTGCAAATTTCTTTTCAACGCCGTTCTCGCAAATCGAGTCCACCATATCTTTTGTGATGATTTCGGGAAAAATGTTTAGATAATCGGCATAAAGCGCGGTTACTCTAAAGTTATCATCAAATACCGAAAGAAGTCTTTCAAATTTTGCTTTGTCAGTGTAATTCATACATGTGTCCTTATAAACGGTAAACGGACGTCCGCATACTCCGCGTTAGCGGCTGGTCTGCCTTGGACGTCCGTTTAAATTTTTTAGTTGAAGTCGTGATCGGGCAATTCGGTTGCGTCAGATTTAACGTCACCGCATTCGGTACACTTGTTGTTTTCATCGAAGTTGTGCTCAACCTTAGGTGTTGTCTGAGTTGCTACGTAGTTGCAATCAAGACACTTGTGAGCCTGTATACCGGTAACAGTACAATCAGCCTCAGTCTCGGTGTACCAATCTCCGTAAGTTACGTGAACGTGAACCTGCTTACAAGCAATGCAAGTATCACCGTCGGGATTCAATTCTGCATCAATTTTGTAGTTGTGGCCAAGAGCGGGGATTTCCTCGTATGTGTTATAAACACATCTGGTACACTTCTGATAAGCCTTGTATCCGGGCTCAACGCAGTTGGGGTCAAGTCCCTCAACGTTCTTGAGCTCATGGCCGAGAGCGGGAATCGTCTTGGTTTCTGTGTGATTGCATCCGTCAGCGGTACAAGTTCTAACCTCTTTACCATCGTTGATACAGTCAACGGTAACGATAACCTTCCACTCACCCATAGTATGAGTATGTACGGCATCATCGCCACCCTGACCGTTACCGCACGAGGAAAGTGCGAACACAGACGCGCAAATAAAAACGGTTGCCATTAATAAAACTAAAATCTTTTTCAAGGTACAAACCTCCCTGATAATATTATTCTAAACTATTTTAACATAAATATTTTAGAGAGGCAATAGGGTTTTGCGATTTTTTTCGATTTGTTCAAAATTATTTGAAACATTAAACAAAAAAAATCAATTACTTTGTGCAATTTTAACCATTTATTTTGCTTGACATATATGTTATAATAAATTAAGACAACCTTTTGGAGAAAAAACATGATTAAAAGAGATATTAAAAAGATGTCCGTCACTCTTCAAGACGGTGAAGTTTATGAATCTGTCGCGCCTATAAGCTTGTTGCAGGCAATGGTTCAAACGCAAAAAATAAGTGCTGTCGATGCAGAGGACGGAGCCTTTTCGTTGCCTAAAAGCTGCGTCTTTACGTCTGAAATAGAATTTTCCGAAACAGACGCAAGTAAAAGATACATATATATTGAGGTAAGCGGTGTTCTCGGGCTTGGAGAATTTTTCTTCAACGGAAAAAGTTGCGGTGTTATCAGCAACGCTCATCGAGTTTATCTTTTTGACGTTGCTGATAAGGTTATCTGCGGTAAAAATATTGCCGAGATAAAATGCAGCGCTCCGTTTATTCCAAAACAGCACCTTACGCGTTACGGAGAGAGATCGTACGAATATGACAATGCGATTGCAGTATCCGATTACGCGGTTTTGAAACCGATCTCGCTCTACGTATCCGATTGTGCGTTCATCAATGACGTTCAGGTATATCAAGAACATGAGGACGGAAAGGTCAGCGTATTTGTCAGTGCTGATGCTATCGGCGAGCGCGATGACGTGCGTATAGTTGCAAGTCTTTCAGCGCCGAGCGGTAAGATATATTTTGGCGGAGTGTATGACGATGAGATAAAAATCAGCGTTCCCGACCCGGAGCTTTGGTGGCCGAGAGGATATGGTGCTCAACCCATGTATAAGCTTACCGTTACGCTATATCACGCAGCCGAAATAGCTGATGTGTATGAGAAGCGTATAGGACTCAAAAACGTAGAGATATTGAGCGGTGAGAATTCAGTTCCTTCGTTCTTTGTAAACGGGGTTAAGATATTCTCAAGAGGCGCATCGTACGTTGAGCAAAATGCGGTGAGCGCTCTCGTATCCAACGAAGCTGTTGAGTCTGTTATCAAGAGCGCTGTAAAGGCTAATATGAATACGCTGACGGTGTTTGATAGAACCGTTCCTCTTTCCGAGCATTTTTATGATTTGTGCGACAGTTTTGGAATACTTGTTTGGCAGTCTTTATCGTTGCCCTATATCGCTCCGCCTGCGGCAAGTGTATTTGCAGCGGGAGTAACGTCGTCGGTAGAGAATTTTGTCAAGCGTCTTTCATCGCATCCATCTTTGGCAATGTTCTTTTTATCCTTTACAGAAACTGATTATCAAATGATGCGTTTGTTTAAGGATTCAATAGAAGAATTCCGTTCGGTATCCGTTAAAATACTCGGCCCCGTGTTAAAAAAATACGCGCGTAACATTCCTTTCGTGGCCGACCCTTACGATGTGTTCAAATATGACGAAAGGTATCTTTTTGAGAAGGACGCTACTTATGCATACGGAACATTGTATGCGTTGCCTACCGAATATACTCTTAAAAGCTACCTCGGTGAAGAAAGCTACAATCTCTTCTCTCGCGAATCGGAAAAGAGAACTAATCTTCCCGAGTGTCTCGTAATGCTCGAAAATACTGTTAAGAATATGAAACTTCCAAGCGGCATGTCGGAGCTTGTTTACGCGAGTGAGGTATCAGCGGGATATGAAATTGCAAAATCCGTAAGACGCGCTCGAAGATTGGGGACTTGCGGC
Source organism: Eubacteriales bacterium (assembly GCA_045660185.1). Taxonomy (GTDB): domain Bacteria; phylum Bacillota; class Clostridia; order Oscillospirales; family CAG-272; genus UBA1740. The sequence goes on from JAZRDI010000101.1 coordinate 42,116, forward strand.
AGTTCCGCGTTGCGTCAGCTTAACGATGGAAAAAGAACCGTTTCCGCATCTCTCGTTGACTATTTTGGCAAGAGCAAAGCTACGATGAAATTCTTATCCGAAGCATACGCTTCCGTTTGTTTAGATATAGTACCGTGTGTAAATGAAACAGAATTTTGGTTGATAAATTCCGCAAAAAGAGATTTTTTGGGAAAACTGATTTTTGCTCTTTACAGTGCGGAAGGTAAATGCTTTGAGGAAAAACAAATAGACGTCTTTGCGGTAGCGAGTACTGCTTGTATGGTAGAAAAAATAGATTTTTCTCGCCGTGTAAAAGAAAATCCGGAGCGCTTCTACGTAACGTACGAATTATATGATGAGAAGGGAATTATTGCCTCGGGAAGCGAGCATTTTGTACCCATAAAGCACTTCGAATTTTCCAATCCGGAAATTACTGCAGAAATCAGCGGTATGGGAAAAAGATTTTCAGTAAAGCTTAATTCTTCATGCTATGCATATGCGGTAAAAGTGGACTTCGAAGATGAAAATGTAAACTTTAGTAGTAATTTTATCAATCTTTACGGTAGAACACCTGTTGTTGTTAGCTTTGAAACTGCTGACGTTACAACTATTGAGGAGCTTAAAAATAAACTCAAAATTTTCTCACCCTACAGTATCGGCAAACGAATTTAACTGCATTTTTATATGAAATACAAGAGCTCCACGCTGTAAAAAGCGCGAGAGCTCTTTTGCAAATATTTAAAGAATTTTAAAATAAGCATTTTATTTCTTGACATATTACAAAAAGTGTTTTATAATATAAACGTTAAAAAAATATTTTGTAAGGAGAAAAAACAAATGAACATGAAAATGTCTTTCCGTTGGTACGGAGAAAGCGATCCTATTTCGCTTGAGTATATTTCTCAAATTCCCGGTATGCGTTCCATCGTATCTGCGGTATACGATGTAAAGCCCGGTGAGGTATGGGGCGAGGATAGCCTTAAGAAAATGAAGGAACAGTGCGAAGCTCACGGTCTTGTTTTTGACGTTGTTGAGTCCATTCCCGTTCACGAAGATATAAAGCTTGGTCGAGGAAAGGTTGACGAGCTTCTTGAGGTTTATTGCGAGAATATCAGAAGATGCGCAAAGTATGGCGTTAAGTGCGTTACCTATAACTTCATGCCTGTATTTGACTGGACACGTACCCAACTCGATAAGAAGCATCCCGATGGCTCAACAAGCCTTGTTATGTACTGGGACCAGATGAGAGGTCTTGATCCCCTTAAGGACGATATTCATCTTCCCGGTTGGGATTCAAGCTATACGCAAAGCGAAGTTCGCGAGCTTATCACCGCTTACGGTGAAATTGGCGAAGAGGGACTTTGGAAGAACCTTGAGAAATTCTTGAAGAAGGTTATTCCCGTAGCAGAGGAGTGCGGCGTAAGAATGGCAATTCATCCCGATGATCCGCCATACCCCATCTTCGGACTTCCCAGAATCATCACCTGCGAAGCTAATCTTGATAGATTCCTTAAAATTGTTGACAGCCCCGCTAATAGCCTTTGCCTTTGCACCGGCTCACTCGGTTGCGCCGCTACCAACGATATAGTTAAGATGGTTCGTAAATACGCAGAAATGGATAGAATCGCATTTATGCACATTCGTAACGTTAAGCTTATGGATGACGGATCGTTCGAGGAAAGAGCGCATCTCTCTTCCTGTGGCTCTCTTGATATGTACGAGATAGTAAAAGCTCTCGTAGATAACGGCTTCGACGGATATGTTCGTCCCGACCACGGAAGAATGGTTTGGGGTGAAACCGGTAAGCCGGGATATGGACTCTTTGACAGAGCTCTCGGCGCTACCTATATCAACGGTCTTTTCGAGGCTCTTGAGAAGAACGCTAAAAAGTAAGGAACAAAAATGAGAGTTTTAAAGAAAATAGCCCTCTTTATCCTATTGGCATCAACGTGCCTCTCAACTCTCGCCGCTTGTGGCGGAGAGAAGAGCATTTACGGCGGTGACGAAGATGCCGCGGTGTACGATCCGTACGATAATATTTTAAAGGATCCGGTTGATACGGGAGCTTTAATATCGGTTGCGGGAAAAACGTTTGTTTTCGACAGTATAGATATAAGGACTGCAAACGCGGAAAAAGAGGTTACTGCGGGCAATTCCTTAAAGAAGCTATATCGCAATTCTTGCTTTAGATTTACCGCCGAGAATAAGGTTTTATTCGAGGAAGGAGCTGCCGATGACGAATACTTCTTCGTTATGAACGAAAGCGAAGGCGTAAGAGCGGGAAACGTTCTTACCGTGAAGCACACGAATAGCGCGGGCGTAGAGTATGACGTAAGATTTGAGATTCACGAGGACAAGATCTACGTTATCCACAATGGACATACTTATGACCAAGAAGGCGTTTTTTCGACTTTAACGTTTGTATTGAAAAAATAATTACAAAAGGATAATTCGAATTTTTGATCTCGAGGTGAAGCTATATGAAAAGAATAGTTTACATTTTGATGGTTTTATCACTTGTATTCGCTATGGCGTTATCCTTGTTCTCTTGCGATAACCTTCCAATTACCGGTGGGGAAAGCGATGAAGTCTCAAACACAGACGGTGAAAATAAAGAGAATTTAAATAGCGAAAATAAGGACGACGGAAAAACTGATAACGATAGCGAGGGCGATGAAAAAAACGAAACGGTTTGCCCTGCTTGCAAGCGGCCTGCCGAAAAACCTCACGATGTGTGTGTGAAGTGCAGTGAATATATATGCATAGGCGACCACAGTAAATGTTACGGTTACGATTTGTGCTATTGCGGCGGTGGATATGATCAAGGTAAGCATTATGTTCACGGAAAATGCTCCGAATGTGAAAAATGGACTTGTGAGCACCCTGTTTGCGAGTATTGCGAGCAATATATTCATTGTGACACATTTTGCGATCTAAAGCTTTGTAAAGGCGGACCGGATTGCACCGAAGACTGCAATATTTACAGCGGTGAAAAATGCACAAATTACGTAACTTGCGAGCGCCATTCGTGCGAGGAATCGCATATGCATAACAGTTGTGACCGTTGCGGTAAAGTAGGAATAATTTGCGACTTCCATAAAAACGTTCATAACCGCATATGTCCCGTATGCAACCTTGCGGATTGTCAGGTGGACCCATATGAGCCTCACAAGGAGTGCGAGATTCTTATGAAAGCTTGTCCTTCTTGCGGTGCCGATTATATGCGCGATGAGCATCGATGTGGCATTTGTCAAGATGGGTATATCTGTGACAAAGACGGCGGTCACGGTGAGTGTTGTAAGATTTGCGGAGGCCCGCTATGCATGAAGGATGCGCATGTTAGCTGCGTACAGGTTTGTCCCGGATGCTCAATGCCGAATGAAAATCACGGTCAGTGCGGCTTGTGCAACGGTTATCTCTGCGTTGAAAATCACAGTATCTGCGGTTTTTGCGGTGATTATCTTTGCGTAGGTAATCACGGTATTTGTGAGGTATGTCAGAATAATCTCTGTGCCGGAGATCACGAGTTCTGTAAATCGGGGGATGATTATAGACATTGTGCGCAGTGCGGTGAAACTGTAAACAAGGCAATGTATTGTTACGATTGCAACGTGTGTGATAATTGTTGTAAGTGTTCTATGGTATGCCCCGGATGCTACGTTAAGTATAAATACGAGGATTGCTGTCCCGATTGTATGAGATGCGAGTCCTGTTGTTATTGTTTGTTCTTCTGCGAAAAATGTGAAATTCATCAGAATATTCATGTGAAATGTAACGTTTGCGGTTATTGCCTCTCTTGTTGTTCAGGACACAGTGGCGTAGGCGGAGGCAATAGTTCGAATCTTCATCCGCATGCTATGACAGATTTTAATCCAAACTGTGAGACATACGCTGCGAACAGTCATTACTATTGCTTCGAATGTGATGCGATAATCGTCAGAATATTCGATGCTGCAGGTGTCTTCTTTGAGGATATTACTTGTCCGTATTGTGTAAAGGGCGATGGCTATGGCGGCTGCAATCATACGAGTGAAGGACTTCGTATGATTGATTCCGATCCTTGCGGTACGGGTGCTCATTACGTATGCGATTACTGCTCAAAGCTTTTTAAGTATGATGAAACCTCTATAACGTTGTTTGTGGAGTGTCAGAAATGCATTTATGGTGAAAATTATTGCGAATCTTGCAATTCTTACGCAGAAAACCGTTGTTACGATTGTTATATGTGCTTTAACTGCTGTTCTTGCATTGATGCAAGCGATTTAACAATTTACTGTCCAAAGTGCAGAAGCAGCGTATCTTACAATGTAGGAATGGCGGCGGACTGCATAAACGGTGGCTTTGAAAGCACTTACACGTGTTATGGCTGCGATTATACTTATATAATTGTCGATGGCACTCACGTTGAATGTAGAGATCCTATGATAAATCCGTTGGGACATAATGATTCTAATGGCGACTATGTCTGCGATAATTGTCAGAAGCTTTATAGTAATGAGTTTTGTGTAGCATGCGGAGATGCAGACAACGGTTTGTATCACGGCTGTGAGCATTATTACTTTGAAGCTGTTAAAGCATTTACGTGGTATGGTGTCAGCGTCAAGCATACGAATGACGGTTATTCTATAAAAATATCGGTATCTTTGAATTCGAAGACAAGTGGAACGATTTACTATTATCTTAAGAATAATGACTTGCCCGATTACGTTGAAATTGCTCGCATTACTTGTGACGTAACCTCTGTTTCAGGCAGTCCTTACGTCTTTAAATATACTCCTACTAATGTGTGCGTATTGCAGAGAAATGTCCTCGATTATGTAAATTACGGATACGTAAGCAGCCTTGAATTTGACGCTAATACTGTGTCATATATTATGTTCACGAACGTAAGCGGATATGACGGAGTTGATCAGACAACGTATAACGATCAATTGATTGCATCTGTTTTGAACCTTCCTTTTGAAACGTGTGACGATTGTTATGGCGTTAAGGCCGTTGGTAATCACGGTGTTTGTAAAGCAGAGGAATGCGGAAAGAATACGTGCGCAGGACATATTCACGGTGTTTGCGACCATGAAAACGCTTATCAAACGGATGTCACCGTGTGTGGCGGTGCCGGAAATCATTACTATTGCCCGAGCTGCAATAAATTCTTGATGGCAATGCCGTTAGCTTGCGATAAGCTTATATTTGAGGTTTGTCAAATATGTAGTGATAACATCCCTTTTAAGCAGGAATGATGATTACTGATATTAAAAAATAATAATTTAATACCCCTAAAATGCAAACTATTAGTAGCATTTTAGGGGGTATTTGCGTTAAAAACAAAAAGTTGTTTTCAAAAACTTGATTATAATTGTTTTTAATTTTCAAAAAAGACTAACTGAGTCGAAAAATCAAAAAACTTCTTTTATCCATTTGACAGTTTCAAAAAGACCTTTATCGAATTCTATTTCGGGCATCCAAGAAAGCTCGTTTTTGATTTTCGAAGAGTCGATAGAATATTTTCTATCGTGCCCCTTTCTGTCTTCAACGAATTCGACGTTGTCGGTAATTTCGTTCGCAAAGCTTTCGGTTATATCGCTTCGTATGTTTGATTCATTTGACTGATATTCATCGTCTTCGGATTCGATTTCATCAATAAGCGCCTTGCGTATCGCGGTGGAAATCTTTAAAACGAGTTCAAGATTTGAGATTTCCGTATCCGAGCCGACGTTGTATATGTTTCCGCATTTTCCGCCAAAAATGATTTTCTCGATAGCTCTGCAATGATCCAAAACGTGTATCCAATTGCGAACGTTCATTCCATCTCCATACACTTTAGCGCGCGCTCCAAAGATTAGAAGCTCTGCTGTGTGAGGAATCATCTTTTCGCTATTCTGGTACCTTCCGTAATTGTTTGAGCATCTTGATATAGTAACGTCAAGACCATGCGTTCTGTGATATGCGAGAACGAGCATATCTGCCGCCGCCTTGCTTGCGCTATAAGGAGAACTTGGAGCGAGCGGCGAGCGCTCATCAAAACGCTCGTTACTGTCTAGCGAAACGTCACCGTACACCTCGTCGGTAGAAATTTGATGGAATCGCTTGACACCGTATTTTAGCGAAGCGTCGAGCAAAACCTGCGTTCCGAGAACGTTCGTCTTAACGAAAATCTCCGCGCTCTCAATCGAGCGGTCAACGTGCGTTTCGGCAGCGAAATTCACCACAACGTCAGCTTTCTCGCGTTCGAATATCTTAAAAACAGCCTCTCTGTCCGCAATATCTGCGCGATAGAACGTAAATTTCTCGTTCACCGCCATACGTCGCGATAATTCTTCTGTATTCGCAGCGTAAGTCAGCGCATCGATACCAACAACTAAATCCTCGGGATGCTTTTCAACCCAGTAATCCAAAAAATTAATACCAATAAACCCGGCACATCCGGTAATAACAATTTTCATTTAATTCCCAACGCCCTCAATAGTTCTGTTGTTTGGTTGCTTTTTTCACTTGTTAGTGTTGGTGTGGACTTAGCTTCTTGAATAGATTTTTTTATTTTATCTTTTTTAAAAAGTCTAAACCAGCGCTTAATTTGATAAAAAGGAAATAGCCATTTTCTTTTTTCCAATTTTGGATATGTCAATTTTAATTGATCGTAAGATAAAAAAATTCTTGACATAATATACGAGAACTTACCACCGATGATAGCTTGTTGTACTGCTACTCGGTTTTCCACAGTTCCGTATGTACCGCCACTTAAAATAAACTGCTCTATTTGTTTTGAAATCGGTGTATGAGGTTCATTACCTATCCATACCCTCGATAGTTGTTCAGCGGACTTTTCAAATTGCAACAAACCGGCCTCTTCGAGCAGATTATCTCTTTTTTGCTTATCAAAGTCGCATTTGTTATTTAACACCCATAAATCGATAAAGGGTCTAATGCCACATCCACCATTTATAAAATGTTTCGCCATATGTGCGATGTGATAAAAGTAATACATTTCGTCTGTCATCTCGTGATGGAACGAGTGATTTGCAACTGGCGAGGAGCGTTCCCATACGGTAGATAATACTTTATCTGCAGATTCATTTGCATCGTTTAAAGTACGATGAAGTTCGATGTGGGTTTTAGATGGCGTATAAAAAGATATTTCGTAATTCCAATCGGAAGCGTACGTGTATCCCAACTCATCCGTAAAAACTTTTTTTACCTTTTCAACATCGGAATTTTCAATTAGAATATCAATATCACAACTTGTTCTTAACCATGGTTCTTTATAATATTTTCTTATGACGGAGCCTTTTAGTGGGATGAATTTTATCTGTGCGTTTTCTAATGTATTTGATATTGTCTCGAGATCATAGTTAATGTTGACATAGCGGAACGCCGCTATATTCATTGTTTGCTCAAATGCTCGTTGAATATCTTCGTCTATCTTATTTTCAGAAGCTTTTAGACCGTATCCAATCAGATGTGCCAAGTCGTGTTTTTTTGACAATTTGAACAGCTTTTCCCATGAATCTCTATCAAGGTTAAGTACCGCCTTTTCGGTATTTTCTTTTAGGGAATATTCGAAAAGGTGAAACATTGTATTTATCATTACGATTTACTTCCTTTTAATTCGCTGAACAAATTTTTTAAGAATTTTATATTCACAACGGCAAATAGTAAAATAGCAATAGTGGACACAAGATAAATTTTTATTTCCAATGAAACAAGAACAGCTTGTGTGATGAGAATGATTGAATTAATTACAAAACGCCCCAATTCAATTTTCATTTTTATAAATCGTGTAGCATCAATCATACGGATGGTACCTAAAAGAAAATACGCTACAAATGTGCCAAGAATAGCACCCCATAGTCCGATGTAATTAACAAATATTATGCTCACAACAACATTCGCAGTTGCACCGATTAATGTAGTTATCATATTATTGACTGATTTTTTTAATGCGCTATATAGTGAAACAAAGTATGATGAGATTGCTGAAAATGTAGCACTCGCCAATAATATAGGAATGTATTTCCATGCTTCAACAAATGACTCTCCCACATAAACGGTCATTAACGGCTTTATGATAAGAATCAAGCCAATACTCATAGAAAATGCTACGAAAGAGAATGTGTTAAATATATTAGAATAAAATTTTGAATCGTTTGATGATTCAATTTCTTTGACAGAAGAAATTCCCCAAGATTGCTGGAAAATGGATATTAGAACGTTTATCAAAGATGGAATTTTTGTGGCAACTGTGTATATTCCCAATACAGATGCACCAAGCACTAATTCAACTATTATTTTGTTTGCAGAATGTATAGCCCACCAAGAAACGTTGTTGAGAACAAGTGGTGCGGAAAATATCAACATTCGTTTCAACAACGGACGTGAAAATTTTGCCTTACGAATATCTTTAAATATTTTCCCAAAAACAAATATTCCTAATGCAGACACGAGATTTCCGATAATATTGGCAAAGACATATCCATCAATACCAAGAGGAATAATTACGATGAATAAAACATTAGATAATGCCATTGCCAGTGTTTGAACAATGGATATTGTCGCATAGAGTTTATTTTGTTCTTTAGCTTTTATGTAATTTAATTCGATAATCATAAAGATATCTATGATTACATAAATACACAAATGCCACTTCCATTTTGCGATAGGCGCATATAATCCAATAAGAGGTGTTGCTAAAATAGTAACAATAGATCCAACACCCCAAACAACTAGACTGCACAGTAAAACGTTTTCTTGCTTCTCATCCTTTGATAGACCAAATCTTATAACGGCATCGTGAATAACCAGACCTACAAACGGAATTATAAATTGCGAAATGGTAAAAATTAAATCAGATATACCATATTCTTCTGTCGATAAGTAATTGGTGTATAACGGCACGAGTAAGAAAAGAATCAATTTTGATCCGATTCCTCCAATTGCGAATATTAGCGTGTCGTTTAAAAGTTTTTTGTACTTATTCATAGTATATCCTACTACCAAACAAAGAATTTAAGAGAACTCAAAGATCCACGAGAACATGCTAATAATAACATTAAAACAGAGATGAAAGTAACGCATGAATTGAGATTCAAGGTTATTCCTTTTACAGTTTTAACTCGCGTATAAGCATTTTTGTATCTATTATCGTGACTTTGCAATGAGGTCATCAGTAATGGAATTGCGATAATCGGCAATGTGTAAGTTGTTATTCTGTGGAAAATAGTAAATTCATAGCAGAAGCACAAAGATATTACGAACAATGCAATTCCGTATAACATCCAAACGTTTAGCTTTATATTACTTTCTTTTATTATGCTTGTTTTTCTAAAGAACAAACAAATAACTACTATTGAAGCTAAGATGGAAATAACGTATTCCCAAATATAAGAATATATATTTCCACTTAAATACGAGTCTACTTTGCCAAGTATTTCGTCTATAAATCCGCTAAAATAGCTAAATACAATTATAATACCGCCACTGAGTAAAACAGAATAAATGGTTTTCTTAAGAGCGGTCGTATTTTTATCAAATATTGAGATGAAGAAACGCGCTGCTATTAAAACTGCAGAGAATGAATGTATCAATGTTGCTATTAAGTATAGTGGGATATGGAAAAATCGAAATTTTTTTTCGACATTTTCGCGGAAAAAGCAAAACGTCAAAAGCGAAACTCCCAACATACAACGTATGCCGGTAATAACAAACATATAATTACCGGTTGACATGTAGAAGAGCAAGGTGATTGCTACATTTTTTCCGGATATTTGATTTTTTTGTGCAGTTTTTACGATGATATAAAATATACAATTGTAGCAAACAAAACTTATTAATGCGGGGAGTAATTGAGGTATTCCGGTTTTTCCTATAGCCCAATATAATATATTCGCTAATCCGATTTCGGAATTTAATACTTGTTTTTTCCAAAGCTTCGAAAACGAATATTTACGGAAAGCTTCTACATATTCATTAATTCTGTACAGATCTGCGGTTTCGTATGGAATGTAGAAAAAAGCAAGCACAGAAAGGAGGATAGAATAAATAAACAAAGTTCTTTTTACGTTATTACAATTCTTGGTTACCAAAGAAAAGTAAACCATAATAAGTACTAATGAGTATATACCGACACCTACGAGGCGCTCAAATAAAAACATTATAATTCTCCTAGATTTGCATATTTTCTATATGCTTTGATATTATCATTCGTAACTTTATCCCATGTAAAGTTTTCGGATATTAATTTTTGGGTGTTTTTAGATTTTTCGGCAAAAAGTAAAGCTTGATCTGTGGCTTGCTTAATGCAATCGACTACGCTTTGAACATCTGTAGATGCAACCCATCCTGCATTATAGTTCTTTACGTAATTACCTAAAGTTGTTCCTTCGGTTATTAAACAAGGAATGCCGTAACCTAAAGCTTCCAAAATTCCCATAGGCATTCCCTCAAAGCGAGATGTTTGAATAAACACATCCGATTCAAACAACACCCTTTTTTTATCAGAACCGAACACACCGGGACTTAGTGTTACAATTTCGTTCAAAGCACGTTCAGCTATCATTCGTTCAACGTTAGCGTAACGGCCGTGATAATCGGGGCCGTAAATTCGGAGCTCGCATTTTCCTCTATAGGAAGAATCGAGTATTAGTTTAAATGCATCAAGCATTATATCGAGCCCTTTGTGAAAAGAATCCAATCGACCAACGTAAGTAAAGATAATCTTTTCCGTGTTGAATGATTGTTTCTTTTCTACAGGAATTTCGCAGCCATTTGTTCCTACAAAATTTGTAACGCTCCAATTTGTTGATTCAAATTCGGTCTTTGATAAGCATTGGATAGCTTTTGCATTTTTGATGAATGGTTTGAAAAATAAATTTCCCACAATTTTTTTAATACGTTTTTTCTTTTGCGCTTCTTTCATCAAAGAACCATGGGGAACGATGATATATGGAACATTCTCTTTGCGTAACAATTTGGAAATTTTAATGTATTCCGGAGCGTAGACTTGGTGGAATATAACAATATCTGGTTTACAAAACGGTTCACCAAGTGATTTTAACGTGAAAGAAGATGTATATGAAAAGTAGTTGGTGATTTCGTCGGGGTGATAATCACCCAAATTGAGAAGCCCAACGGTTTCATATTTGCTTTGTGTTTTTATATGCTCAGGAACAACCACACAAACTCCATTTGCCGGATTGTTACGTATTGTAGCTATGTGTAAAATTACCATACATCCTCCGTGTGCTAATGCATAGATCTATTTTTTGTAACGAATTTTTAACAATAGTTTTTTGATTTTTTTTGGAACGCTGTATTTTAATTTTCCGATAAGAATTTGCTTTCTGTTACTCTTTTTAAAATTGCGCTGTATAGTTTCTGCCGGAAGCTTGTGATGCTCTTCTAACATATTGTTTCTATTGTAACGCGAGCGAGTTGGTGAAGTAAGTTGCTTGTTATATTTCGTTGCAATTTCCAATGAAACCTGATGTTTATGCAAGTTTAAATTTTTGAATATCTCTGTTGCCGCATTACTATTTAAAAGTACAAGCGAACATCCTTTTTCGGTGTTAAACGGAATATCAACGCCTTCCGCTCCCCAAAAATCTCCCAAGGTGAAATCTCCCGGTCTGTCTAAATTAGCATATTGACATGAATAGCAGCTATCTCTGTAAATTGAAGCGCCATGATAATAGTAGAAGTAGTAATAATTTGAGAAGTAATACTGCTTTTTCTCGTAGAGCTTGCTGTTTGACTTCTTAAAACTTGCAATTCCGGCAGCGCTCCAACCCGAGTTCTTTTTAGACCGGAAATTGTAATCGGTACATACTGCGCTTTCTTCTTTTTCCAAAAACTCTATAAATTTATCAAAATAAGCTTGTGAGGCTACACCATGACACACCAAGTCAACGGTAAGTAAATTCGTATAATCTTTTTGCAGATAATTTTTTAAGCCAGCAATTTGACAAGGCGTTCCGGAATACAAAACCTGTTTTCCCGCTTTGAGATCTGTTTCACATTTTTTATATGTATCGCACGTATTGCTTTGCACATATTTTGAACCAAACAAAGCGGAAAGGGATGTTTTATTATCAATTCTGATGTGCGTAGCTTGCAGATGGTTGGTATATGCACAGCCGTATACGATACCGCCGTTGTTCAAAACATAAAGTGCTATTGCACCGAAGACACCACCACTGGTTGCTTGCATCAACATATTATCCTCTGTGTTTGCACAAGCATACGCTGTGGGTGTATTAACTTTATTTACATGCTTTTCGATAGGGCAAACCTTGTCACACAAACCGCAATCTATACACTTTGTTGTATTTACGCTTGGATATAAAAATCCATTATCGTTATTTTTTAGTTCAATGCAATTTTCGGGACACTTTTGAATGCAAGCGCCACAAGCTGTACATTTCTCGTAGTTAACTTTAATCATCGGATAACGCTCCTTTGAGATAATTTAGAGAATTATTACGCTTTTCACCGACTATTACATTAACTTTATTGAAGTCGATATGTTTGTTTGAAATCGTATTCAATTCAGAAAAATCATCGAGCACACGATCTTCTAAACCGTATTCCTTCATTAGCCATAAGAGTTTGTTTCTATTTGTGGCTTTTAGTTTTACAAACATCGCGGAATTGGTTACTATAGAAAGCACCGCACCATGGAATGTGTCTGTTATCACTTCTTCGGCGCCCACGAACCAATCAAATATATCGAGAGGGTCAACGTTGATATTTTTGTCGCACCATTTATGATAGAAACCAACGCTATATAATTTCAATCCTTTTGCTTTGGCGTAAGCTCTAATCTTTTCCACATTCTCGCTTTCGTTCATTGTGTTGTCATAGGAATAAACAAGAATATATTTTTCTTTAGTTTCTTTTTTGCTTTCTCTCGCGAAATTTATTTGATCGACATAGCCATACAGAAGAACAGGGTCGCAAACAATAGGAACATCTCTATCGGTGAAGTGTTTTACGATAGACTGTGAGTTTTTGTCTCTAACAGAACAATTTGAAATGTGAGTTAAGCCAGCTTCAACGAATTCTTCTGCATACATATCACTGATAAACTCTTTCGTTGTTGAACCAAAACTCGCTGCGTATGATATAACTTTTTTGCAGGGAATACCCATTCCATAAAACCACGGATTAAGCCCTGGCTCTATACTGAATATCTCGTCACTTCCAATTACCACAAGCTCTAAGTCTTTAGCGTGTGAATAATATTCTCCAATCAAATTTTGATTGGAACGGAAGTTTTTTAAGATGGAACGCTTTTTCATGTTGTATATTGTTCTGCCGATACCTTTTTGAATAAGATACTTAAAATAAGTTGGAATTGAAGCTAACGTGATGTTGTATTTTTTTGAGGCGTTTTCTGCCATAAAGTCATAATTTTTTCGGTATCTTAAAGCTTTAGCTTCGTATCCGAGTTCGCCGAGTACTTTTGAAAGAGCATACATTTGTAGTTGAGCTCCGTGATTGTGTACATCATAATGAGTTATGATACCGGTCTTCTTTTGCATTTTACACCTCTTGCGCGATCTTTTTTGTAGTTTTGTTTTCTTCAGAATGATGATTTTTTCTTAGAAATTTTTTGTATGCCCATTCACGCATTTTGCTTGGCATCAAAACGTATCCGCAAAATCTTACAATACACGTCTTTGCGTACTGTCCTATGCCGATAACACGATTTTTCTTCATATACTTGAGAAGCTTCGCGCAGCTGCGATAGTATTTCATACCGCCTCGTCTGTTTGCCATATTGGAGATTCTAACGTTTACTAAAACTGAGTTTATGTTTGCAAACACGGCATTGCTAAGATACATTTTTACCCACAAGTACCAGTCTTCAAATAAGTAAAAGCTTTCGTACGAATTAACCTTTTCCAAAGCACTTTTTTTGAACATAACGGTGACGTGATTAAAGGGCGATCTGTTTTTAAGATACCTTGCTATGTCCTCGTGCTTTTGCGGAACTATTCTGTAATCCACGATTTCCTCGGGAGCGTTAACGAACTCCGATATATTACCGCCTACGATATCGACCTCGGGATTGTTTGCCATAAATTCAAGCTGCTGCTCAAATCTATTTGGAACGGATATATCATCGGTATCCATTCTTCCAACCAATTCGTTTCTGCAATACGTGAGTCCGTAACGCAAAGCATTTCCGAGACCGCCGTTTTGTTCAAGTGGCAAATATGTAAACAAGCTTGGGTAATCATCAACGTACTTGTCGATTGCGTTTTGCAATTCTTCGTAAACGAGTCCGTCGCGCACTAACACTATTTGCTCCGGCATAACGGTTTGATTAAGCAAGCTGTCAATAGCTTGAATGAAAAAGTCAACTTTTTCGTTTTTATAAACGCTCAATAAAACAGAATAGTTCATTTTTTACCTCTTACTTCTTGATGTTATCGCGATTTCCGTCGCGCTTTAAAACAACGGAAACGGTCTTGAATATCAACTTTATGTCAAATAATAACGACGCCTTTTTTACGTAGATAGCGTCAAGTATCGCTTTGTTTTTATAGTATACGTCATCTCTGCCGACAACCTGAGCGTAACCCGAGATGCCGGGGCGAAGTTCAAATACTCCTAGCTTGTCCCTCATAGCATTGCATTTTTCTTCGGTAAGAACGAGCGGTCTGTATCCGATGAAGCTCATTTTTCCGGTGAAAACGCACCAGAGCTGAGGGAGCTCGTCAAGCGAAAGCTTGCGTATGAATTTTCCGATTTTTGTATAGTATTGCTCGGGATTTTCAAGCAGAGAAGTCGCGCAGTCGCGAGGCGTATCGATCTTCATCGAACGGAACTTAAGGCAATTGAACGGCTTGTATCCCTTACCCATACGTTTTTGCTTGAAGATAATCGGTCCCTTCGATTCGCATTTGATTGCAATCGCGAGAACGAGAAAAACAGGTGAGAGAAGAAGAAGCATGATTCCTGATGCAAAAATATCGAACGCGCGCTTAACAAATCGATAAAAATAGCGCTTCTTTGTATTTTGCTCGAAGCTTTCGATATAGTCCGCGTAGCATTCGTTGGGGAACTCCTTAATGTAATCAAAGTTACCTTCAAAGACCTTTCTTGTCAAATCTTCTCTGTCAGATTCGTCTGTGACGAATGATATTTCTGTTTTTTCCGTATCAGCCGTTTGATTTTCGGTTGCTTTTTCCTCTGTGTCTGTGTTAAGCTCCGTAACCTGTTCTTTAATCAAAGTATCCATATATGTACTGTCCTCTTATAAATTTTGTCGAAAAATTGCAATTCTCTAACTATTATATCACACGCGCAAAGGAAATGCAAGTAAAATAATAAATAATTATATATTTGTATATTGCAACCAAAAGAAATTGTACAAATTGA
The DNA here is from genome assembly GCA_045660185.1 of Eubacteriales bacterium. Classification (GTDB taxonomy): domain Bacteria; phylum Bacillota; class Clostridia; order Oscillospirales; family CAG-272; genus UBA1740. Next base: position 57,497 of record JAZRDI010000101.1, read on the forward strand.
CAACTTAAACACGAAAAAAGAGGTGAAAACGAGGAAAAAATATTTTTTCGTCTGCATTGACATTTCTCTAAATATAGGATACAATATATGAGTGCCTATTTTGAAAAGCAGAGATTTATCGGCGCGATAAAACGTTTTTACCTATGAAATGGCGGAGACGGTTTGGAGTTTGCCGAGAGGGAGGATATTATGACTATAAACGAATACCAAAAGCTTGCTATGGCAACGCTCAACCCCGCGCTTTCCGAGAAAGACGTTCTCATCAACGGAGTTATGGGGCTTTGCGGAGAAAGTGGCGAAGCGATAGATATAGTAAAAAAATGGCTTGCCCAAGGTCACGAGCTTGATCGCGAGCATCTTGTGAAAGAACTCGGAGATATAGCTTGGTATATCGCTGAAATTGCACACGTGCTTGGGGTAACGCTCGAAGAAGTGCTTGCGAAAAACATCGAAAAGCTTAAAGCAAGATACCCCGACGGCTTCAAAACGGAGTCTTCTCTCAAAAGAAGCGAAAACGACGTTTAGTTGACACGTACCCACACTAAAAGCACAAAAGAAAGGAAAAACACCACCAATGCCTGCATTAGAGCAAAAGCAATCGGGACTCTTTTCGGGATCTACTCTAAAGCTCATAGCGTGTATAGCTATGTTCGTTGATCATTTCGGACTCGTTGTGTTCCCGCAAAAGATGATATTCCGCATGATAGGCAGACTTGCATTTCCGCTTTTTGCCTACTTTATAGCCGAAGGCTGCAAATATACGAGAAATAAGCTGAAGCATTTTCTCCTTATATTTTCCGTAGGTATAATATATTTTTTCTTTTACCTCGTAGCCTACGATCAGGTTTACCCGAGTATATTCTTGACGTTCTCGTTTTCGATTCTTAACGTTTATCTAATTGATGCACTTAAGCAGTATGCATTTTTGAAAAATGCGAATGTCGAGAATAAGAACGTAAACAAAACCGTTTTTCAAAAAGAAAATAGCAGAGAAGGCCTGCCCCGTGTCAACAAAACGCGTGTTTTGGTCTCTGTAATAATAGCGCTTGCGGCATTAGCTGTGAGCTATATCCCGTTCGCTTTTGTAACCTTCGATTACGGATACATAGGAATGCTTGCACCTGTTTTGATGAGCCTCTTTGATTTTAGTAAAATAAGCGTATCGGATAAAATCAAAAAGCTTGATTGCAAAGCCTCTCGCCTTGCCGTTTTAGCCGTAATATGCGTAGCTCTTGCTATTAGAAATCCCGCTTTAAAAACCGAGTTTTTCGGCTATAGGTTTACTATCCAAGTTTGTAACCTCTTCTCCTTGCCGCTTCTCGCTCTTTATAACGGCAAGGTAGGAACTAAAAAGCTTAAGTACTTCTTCTACGCGTTTTATCCTCTGCACCTTGGAGTTATTATGGCGATTAAAACGATTATAGATGTACTTTCGGCGTAACTGATCCAACATAAATGACAATAAATGCAAACTGTTATTTGCATTTTGGGACAAAATTTGTATTTGTAAAGATAATGAGGTTTATATGATACACTCTATTCTTATAATCGGACAATCGAATATGGCAGGCAGAGGGAGGCTTTCGGACACAACGCCAATCTCCGATTCTCGCATCAAGGTATTGCGAAACGGAAGATGGCAGAAGATGTATCATCCTGTGAATCCCGATAGACCGTTTTCCGGCGTTTGCCTTGCAGAGAGCTTTGCGAAACGCTATATTGACGATCACGATGCCGATCTTGGCATCATACCGTGCGCCGATGGTGGTACAAGCCTTTTGCAATGGCGCGAGGGCGGACTGCTTTACGATCACGCGGTAATGCAGGCAAAGCTTGCCGAAAGAACTTCAACGATAGTCGCGGTGCTTTGGCATCAAGGCGAGGCGGATTGCGCCCCCCATCTTGCAGAGCAATATTACGAAAAAGCAACCGCGATATTTACAGCCTTGCGCCGAGATCTCGACCTCGGTGACGTTCCATTCATAATAGGCGGTCTTGGAGATTTTCTCGCGAAGAACGAGTCGGTCAATCTCCAAAATTACCGCGCGGTCAACGAAAAGCTTATGAAGATTGCTTGCGATAACGAGCTTATTGGCTACGCTTCGGCAGAAGGGCTTTCCGATAACGGCGATCTTCTGCATTTCAGCGCGCCGTCTCTGCGTGAGCTCGGCGAAAGATACTACGAGGAATTTTTGAAGCTTGAAAAACGCGATAGAGTCTTCGCAGAAAAGGTATCGCCCGATGATGCCGTAAGAACCGCGATGGAAGATCTTTGATTTTTCCGTCACATCGGTTAAGTACGTTTAATATCTTTAGTAGAATTAAGGAAGAAATATGAGAATTGATAAATTTATTTCCGAGCTTGGCATAGCTTCACGAAAGGAAGCCTCAAAAATAGCGAGAGCGGGCGGTGTTGCGGTAAACGGCATTGCCGTCAAGGATCTCTCGGCGCACATTGACCCGGAGCGCGATAGCGTTATCTTCCAGGGCAGAGAGCTTTCGTACAAAAAATACGTTTACGTTATGCTTAACAAGCCTGAGGGCTACGTAAGCGCAACCGAGGATTCAAAGCTTCCGGTAGTCACCGAGCTTCTCCCCGAAGAGCTTCAAGCGCGTGGACTTTTCCCGGTTGGCAGACTTGATAAGGACACTCTGGGGCTTATGATACTTACAAACAACGGCTCGCTTGCGCACACTGTGCTTTCGCCGAAGCGTCACGTCGAGAAGAAGTACTACTTCGAATCTGCGGAGGCACTTCCGGAAGGCGCAGAAGAAAAGTTTAGAAGCGGTATTACGCTAAAAGACGGCTACGAGTGCAAGAGTGCCGAAATTGAGCTTGAAGACGGCAGGAAAAGCGGAATAATAACTCTCACAGAGGGAAAATACCACCAAATCAAGCGTATGATTGCTTCGTTTGGGAACGCGGTGACCTACCTTGAAAGAATCAGCTTTGCCACCATTCCTCTTGACAAAGCGCTTGAAAGAGGAGAATGGCGTTATCTTAATACCGAAGAGGAAGCGCTGTTATTATCCTTTGCAAAATAACTCAAATGTAAAAAATCGTCGAAAACTACTTTACAAACGCGCAATAATGTGATAGAATATTCGTCGGTGAAAAAAACGGAAACGTTTTAAATTCACCTGTATCGTAAAATTTGTACCCACTCGGAAAGGAATACCAAAAATGGAAATTAACAAAATACTGGCGCAGGAATTTGGAATAACAGAGGAGCAGGTAGCTAATACCGTCGCGCTCATTGACGAGGGAAATACGATCCCCTTCATTTCTCGTTACCGTAAGGAAGTAACGGGCAGTCTTGACGATAGCGTGCTTCGTGATCTCTTTGATCGTTTGACGTATCTTCGTAAGCTTGACGAGCGTCGTGAAGAGGTTAGAGGACTTATCGCAGCACAGGAAAAGCTCACTCCCGAAATTGAATTTGCGCTTAACAATGCAAAAACTCTCGTAGAAATCGAGGATATCTATCGTCCCTTCAAGCCGAAGCGTACGACAAGAGCATCTATTGCAAGAGCAAAAGGACTCGAGCCTCTTGCGAATTACATTATGGAGCAGAAGGATGCTTACGATCCCGAGATCGCAGTTTATGCAGAAGAGTTCATCTCCGAGGAAGAGGGCAAGGAAGTTCCCGACGTTGCTGCAGCGCTTCAGGGCGCGTCCGATATTATTGCAGAGGACGTTTCCAACAATGCAGAAATAAGAAAGCTTCTTCGTGAATTCACTATGGGCTACGGCTCTATTACCACGAAGGCAGCAAAGGAAGAGCCTTCCGTTTACGAAAATTATTATGATTTCTCCGAGCCTATCAAAAAGCTCAAAGGACATAGAGTACTTGCAATCAACCGCGGCGAGAAGGAAGAATTTCTTAAGGTTGCGGTAACGCTCCCCGAGGAAGACGGAATCGCGCAGCTTGTATCAAAGGTTGTTACAAATATGCAGTCTCCCGCGCTTCCTTACATTATGGCAACTCTTAAAGATGCGTATGACCGTCTTTTGTTCCCCGCTATTGAAAGAGAAGTAAGAACTTCGCTCTTCGATGATGCATCAGAGGGCGCTATTAAGGTCTTCTCCGAAAATCTTCGTAATCTTCTTTTGGTATCTCCCATCAAGGGCAAAATCGTTCTTGGTTACGACCCCGGTTATGCTCACGGCTGTAAGCTTGCAGTAGTAGACGCTACCGGTAAGGTTCTTGATACCGCAGTTATATATCCCGTTAAACCCAGAGAGGACGTTGAGCGTTCAAAGGCGACCGTTCTCCGTCTTATTACAAGACACAACGTAGATGTTGTAGCAATTGGTAACGGAACTGCTTCCCGCGAATCCGAGAAGTTTATCGCGGATACTATCCGTGATCCCCAGTGTCCCAAGGGCGTTAAGTACACCATTGTTTCCGAGGCAGGAGCTTCGGTTTATTCCGCATCAAAGGTAGCAACCGAGGAGTTCCCGGACTTCGACGTTATGCAGAGAAGTGCAATTTCCATTGCAAGACGTCTTCAGGATCCTCTTGCAGAGCTTGTTAAGATTGAGCCCAAGGCAATCGGTGTTGGTCAGTATCAGCACGATATGAAGCAGGCAAGACTTACCGAGGCACTCGGCGGCGTAGTAGAGGATTGCGTTAACGCGGTAGGAGTTGACATCAACACTGCTTCCTATTCGCTTCTTTCCTACGTTTCCGGTATCAATACCACAGCTGCTAAAAATATAGTTGCATATAGAGAAGCAAACGGTGAATTTAAGAACCGTAAGCAGATTCTTAAAGTTCCGAAGATTGGCGATAAGGCATTCACCCAGTGCGCAGGTTTCCTTCGTATTCCCGGCGCGCAGGACGTGTTTGACTCTACCGGAGTTCACCCCGAGTCATACGCTATCGCAGAAGAACTTCTTCACAGATTCGGTTTCACCCCCGAGGACGTGCGTAATAATAACCTTCAGCTTCTTAAGTTTAAGACCACAGAGTACGGTATCGCAAAGCTTGCTAAAGAGCTTGGATGCGGCGAGCCTACCCTTGAGGATATAATCAACGAGCTTGAAAAGCCCGGCAGAGATATTCGTGACGACGCTCCCGCGCCCGTTCTTTCAACAGATGTTCTCGATATTACCGACCTTAAGCCCGAAATGCAGCTTAAGGGAACAGTTCGTAACGTTGTTGACTTTGGATGCTTCGTAGATATCGGAGTTCATCACGATGGACTTCTTCACATTTCCGAAATGTCCGATAAGTTCATCAAGCACCCCTCCGAGCTCTTCAAAACCGGTGACGTAATTGAAGTAAGAATCAAGGACGTTAACGTTGAAAAGCACAGAATTTCTCTTACTCGCAAAGGAATGAATACAAGTAATTCGTAATTTGTTGTTTCTTTTTTCGGCATACGTTGTCGTGTTTTGGAAACAAAAAAACGATCAACAGAATAAAAAAGACAACTTAAGTTTACAAATAAGACAAAAATCACAATCCAAAGCTTTGAATTGCGTAGCTACGGATTGTGATTTTTTTGTTTTTTCGGACGAATGAAGAGAAAAAAACGGGCAGACTTGAGAAAAAATGTTAAGTACGTATGAAAAATAAATGAAAAAATAATAAAGAAATCTTTAAAAAAATTATTGACAAACGGATTTTGTGGTGCTATAATCATTTTTATAATCAGCGCGCATAATTATAACGTGCGTGCGGATTAGGCGCAGTACTTATTTATTTAAATCAAAAAACACAAAGGAGAAATGCTATGGAAATTATGCTTCAAACGGTAATTATCGTCTTTATGTTGTTTCTTTGCTCGCTTTGTCTCTTTGCGGTATTGGTTATTGCAAGAGATATGATTGCAGAGAGTATGGCAAAGCGCAAAAATGATTTTGCACCGGAAGCACCCACTCCCGCTAAGGAGCAAATCATAAAGGAGGTAACCGTAATCAAAGAGGTTCCCGTAAAGAGCGAAACCGTTGTTATAGAGCCGTCTGCACCTGAGGCTGCACCGGTGATTGAGGAGGAAAAGCCCGAGCCAATGCCCGAGCCCGAACCCGAGGTTGTTGCGGAATTTGTTGTTGAAGAAGAACCCGTTCTTTCACCGGACGATCCCAACGCGGTAAAATTCTCAACGAATCAGCTTACAATGGAAGAGAAATATTCTATGCTCTCTACTGAACACAAAGGATATTTTGATGCAATTGCAAAGCACGCTATGAGCAAAGAAGGAACTAAAGTTAATATGTCAAAGAACTACTACGATTATAAGGTAGGTTTGACAAGACTTGTCCGAATGAGTATCAAGCGCGGAGAAATCATTTGCGAGTTTATATTCATTGATAGAGATTTCAAAAATTACGCAAGCCAAGCAGATCTTAAGATAAAATCTACAGGTTCAACGATAAAGATTACTGAGCCCGCAGCGGTCGGCGTGGCAAAGGATGGTATTGACTTAGTATTTACGCAGATGGAAGAGGAAAGAGAATATAAGAAGCAGCAGGCTCGTGAAAAGCGCCGTGCCAAGAGATTGGCAGAAAACGCTGAAACTATTGAAAAGAAAGAGACTGTGAATGTCTGATAAAAGCATTCTTGGTTCAACAAAGGGAGAGAAAGCCGTCAGCATTGTAGCCATCGTGGTGTCAGTGCTCGTTATTCCGATGCTTCTTATAAACTGCATCTTAATAATTGCAAGTGCTTTTAATCCCGAGAAAATACCATCTATTGGCAAAAATATTCCCTTAATAGTTTTGACCGAATCTATGGAACCCGAAATTCATGACGGTGACCTTATAGTTTGCAAAATGGCAGACGTTAAGAGCATAACCGAGGGCGATGTTATCTCGTATTATGACCCCGACGGTAATGGCAAAAGCATAGTAACGCATAGAGTTATAGGGGTAACCGAGAACAATGGAAGCCTCTTGTTTGAAACACAGGGTGACAACAATAATATAAAGGACAGATATCCCGTTCCCGAAGAAAACGTTATCGGAGTATGGACAGGCTTAAACATCAGATTTCTTGGTAGCATCATTATGTTTATGCAGTCAACTCTTGGGCTCATACTATGCATAGCAGTGCCCATTTTGGTTGTGGTTGTAGTATATATGGTAAACAAGAAACGTAGTGATAACGTCAATAAACGTGATATTGAAGCGCTAAAAGCAGAGCTTGAAGCTTTGAAGAGCGCAAAGGAGAGTGAAGTTTCAGCATTAGCAGAGAATACCTCTTCTGAAAAAGAAAGCGGCGAGGGCGAGCAGCCTTCGCAAAACGGTACTGTTTAAGGTTATATTTTATAAATACTTTATACATATCATTATTTAGTTATAATAAGTCCCAAGGCTTACTATATAAAACCAAAATATAACGAAAAGGAGAAAAGAATGAAAAAAATCTTAGCAAAAAACAAGTTCCTAAAGATCGCATCGCTTTTAGTGGTAGTTTTTCTCATTACAACGTGCGTAATAGGAACGACCTTCGCGAAGTACACGACCAGTTCATCCGGAAATGACAGCGCAAAGATTGCAAAGTGGGGCATCGAGGTATCTGCAAGTGGTTCTCTCTTCGGTAAGAACTACGGTAATACGATAGTTGCTTCCAATGCTTCTGATATTACCGTAAAAGCAGAAACTAATGCTGACTACAACGTAGTTGCTCCCGGCACTAAGAATGACACCGGATTCCAGGTAAAAATATCCGGTACTCCTGAGGTTAATTATGAGATGACCTCTAAGGCAGAAGAGGTTAAGGATATTTTCCTTAGCGCAGGTACATACGGTATGATGGTTGAGAAGTATGGTCTCAATGCAGCTTCTGATGTTAAAGGACTTTACACCTATAATACTACAAGCAAAGTCTACACCAAATGCACAACTTCCACCTGGACTGAAGGTACTACTTACTACACTCTTCAAGATTCGGTTGAGATTGATGGCACGTACTATCCTATCCAGTGGAAACTTAATGGTACTGACTACGACACTCTCGAAGAGGCATTGGCTGTAATTACAACAGCAACCAACGGCACGAAGGTTGCCGTCGTAGATTCTGCTGATGCAGAGTATACGCTTACTTGGTCTTGGGCGTATGAGCAGACCGATAAAGAAAATAAGCTGGATACTGTTCTCGGAAATCTCGCTGCCGGAAAAACAAATGTTGTTAAAAGAGATACAAAAACATCTGCGCTTGACGAAGAGAAATACAAATCTGTCATTGATTTTAATTCTGATGACTACAGCCTTGAAGTTGGATTCAAGTACAATATTACAATCAATCAGGTTGACTAATTTAAAAAACGCCAAAAAAACCTATTAAAAAGAAGGGAAGGAGGAGCGTATGTCATTTAAATCATCCGGTGGCGCGGTAAAAGAAACCGCGAGACAGCAGAGAAAAGCGTGGGTATGGATAATGCTCATGGTAAATATAGTTTTTCTGCTTATGTTGATGACCTTGGGAATCATAGCTCTTCGCGTAGGAAACTACCTTCCCGAAACTGACATAGTGTTTGTTGTAGGTAAGGATACGTCGGTAACCGTCGGTTCCGAAGACAAAGCCGCGTGGGAAGGCAAAGAAAAGCTCAAGATCTTTTCAACCTCTCACAAAAACGATAAAGGTGAGGTAACCGTAGAATCTTCCGATTCCTCGAACGTTATCGCGCCGGGAACCGAATCGGTCTATGAATTTACAATGTATAACAACAGCAATATCGCAGTCTTCTATGAGGTTGATTTTGATTTCCTTGTAGAAGTAGGCGGTATAAAGCAGAGCGATGAAGAGGAAGAAAGATTTCCTCTCGAGCTTCGCATGCGTACCAAAACCGATGACTTCGTTATAGGATCGGAAAATGAATACGTTCCTATTTACGATGCTTGTCTTTTGGGGCATAGAAGAGTGCTTGGTGCCGAGAGCTACGAAACGTTTGTTGTTGATTTACGCTGGAAGTTTGACGGTGACGATATTACAGATACAGAGCTTGGTGATCTATCGGCTGAAAAAGGCGTTATGGCGTTTTTATCAATTGATACGTACGCCGAGGAGCATATTGATCCTGCCGTAGTCGGTGGAACGAGAATCCACGATGAAAAAACCGAAATTGGCGGAAGTATTCGTTGGATGTGGCTTCTTCTTTTGATGATCAACACTGCGGTTATCATATTCTACGTTTCCTGGCTTATGAACAAACGCTTGCAAAAGTGGTAAAGAATTAAATTCTTTATATAAAAAACAAAACAAAAATTTTTACTTATGAGGTGAAAACAAATGAAAAAGATTATGAAAAACAAAAAGTTAGTTATGATTTTAGCTATGGTACTTATGGTATCTCTTGTTGTTGGAATGGGCGCTATGACCTATGCAAAGTATGTAAGCAGCTATGAAGTTGAAACGTATACAGCTACAGCTGCTAAGTGGGGCTTTGTTGTTACTACTAATACAAGAGAAATGTTTGCAACTGCATACGGTGAAGATGATGCCAATGAAAATGCAACTATCGATGAAAATGGTAATATTGTTATAAGAGTAGATTCTTCGGCGGGTGACATTGTTGCTCCCGGAAGCACAGGTTATCTCTTGATCGAGACGTCCGGCGTTGCAGAAGTTAAAGCAAAGATGACCTTCAACTTCACTGTTGCACAGACTATCAGCGATGGCGCTGGTTACAATCCTATTCAGTGGGCTATTGTAGAATCCGGTAATGCTCCTGCTGACGGTGACTGGAAAACCGTTGTTGCTGGTGGAACAATTACCCAAGAGTTTGATCTCGCACCTGGTGCTACCGCTCCCGGTAACTACGAGCTTCACTGGCGTTGGGCATTCAGCACAAGCCCCGAAAATGACCAGAAGGATACCGTTATCGGTATGAAGGCCGAGAATGCTACCGTGACTCCTGCAGCTGTAAAGGCAGCTACCGGTATGACCATTGACGATGAAGCGTTGGCTAAATATACTACCGCTATTGAGTTCACCGGAACCGTTAAGGTAGAGCAGGTTCAGTAATTTTAGATACTGATTCAATCTGAAAACAAATATCTCCCTTCTCCCGAGAGGGGGAGGGGAGATAAAATTTTAATAAAGCTTTAGTATTTTTGAGTTTTATCTCAACTATTAATTACCGCATTTTTAAAAGGAAATCTTTATTTGTAATTTAAACAACAGGAGGACTTTATGTCTAACAATCAAACTATTGATAAAACCAACAGCACTCAAACCAAGAATGCCCTGGCTATTACCAAGAAAGTCCTCGGTATTATAGGATATGTCATTCTTGGCTTGATTTTAACCGTAGTTTTATGGCTCGGCTTTGACAAATTCATTTTAAAATCACCCGTTCCGTCAATGTTCGGGTATGCAACTCTTACCGTTGAAACGGGAAGCATGGAAAGTACGCTTCAAATAGGAGACCTTATCGTAATCAAAAAGACTGATGATTACAAAATAGGCGATATAGTTACCTATATTAGAGAGGGAGATAAAATTCCCACAACTCACCGTATCGTCAACTACGCAGGTGAAGATGCCTTTGTATTGAAGGGCGATGCCAACAATTCAAAGGATTTTGATGACGTGACCAAAGATATGATTATCGGTGAGGTCGTTAAGGTATATCCTAAAGCAGGCCTCTTCTCAAAATGGATTAAGGCTGAAGGCTGGATATACATAGTAGCTATTTTGGTTCTTCTCGCTATCGGAATGCTCGTTATGAACGTAGAAGACAATAACGAAACAAAAGAAGAAAACAAAGAAAACGCTGATGAAAACGCCGGCGAAATAAATACAAACGAAGAGTCTGAAACGAGTAATGATTCTTCTCAAAATGCAACTGAATAAGAAAAAAATTATTCCCGTCTAAAAAACGACGGGAATGTTAAAATTATAAAAATAATGTAAGAAAAAACAATCTTGAAAGGAGGAAGTATATGAAAGAAAAAATAAAAAACTACGCAAAAAAGCTACTAAAGTTTACAAAAAGCCATAAATATTCATGCACTTGCTTCCTTCTTGTAATTGCTATGATGCTTTCCGGAAGCTTGTCGCTCGCTAAATACGTTACGGCTAATCCGCTTAACGAAAATCCGAGCGCAGCAGCTTTGCACAACAATGCAAAGATAGATAACGTATCTGCGCTTTCATTTACAAACATGGCGTTCTGGGGCGGACTTGAGGACATCGGAGTATCGATGAACTCTCTTCGTAACGTTACCATGAGTGTAAATAATTTTGAAATGGTTGATGGAAAGCAGCTTGTTACAGAAGTAACAACCGAGTACTCTTTAATTTTTGAGCTTCCGCAGAACTTTGCAGACAAGCTGGCTCTTCAGCTTATCGACGAAGCTGATAAAGCAATGACCTCGCAGTTTGTTCTTTCGGAATTTTTAAGCAGTGTAAGTCCATCAAAGCCGAGTGCTATTGTAAAAACGCAAGATCCAAAGTATAACGGTAAAAAATATTCGGGTATAAATCAAAACGGTGACATTGTCTCCTATATGACAGTAAAAGTAGATTATGACGTTTCAGACGGAAGCTATACTCTAACCTCTCAGGATAGAGACGGCACCGTTATAACTATAGAGCCTTTTATAAAAGAGGATATGGAGCAAACTCTTTATTTCCGTCTTTGGGACGTAGAAGACAAGGGACTTGAAAACGTGGAGCTTGAAAGCGGAACTCTTTTGCCGCCGCTTATTCTTACCTTTAACGAAGATGTTCCTTGCTATAGAATCACTGTTAGACGCCCCGATTTCCGACTTGGACCTGGAGATCCCGAGACTGATACTTATAAGCTCAGTCTTGCACCGGTAGATGCGCTTCGCGATACGCACCTTGGCGGTTATCTTATGAGTATGGGTTCAAATGGCGAATTGGCTTATGCAAGAAGCATCCGCGAGGGTGAAAAAATATATCTCTCAACCGTAACGGAGACAGTAAGCACAAATGACGGTTCTGACGATCGTGTAACTCTTATGGGTAGCATCCCCGTTCATATTGTTGGACGTGAAGAGACAAATGATCTCGGTGAAAGCTATCGAGAAACTTCGTACCGCGAAGCCTTGGTATTAACTAAAACGGACGTTACCGAAACGACCGGTGAAGCTTACACAAAGTATTATACCTACCGAACTTCTTCAAGACGTTGGAGTAATTCCGACAAAAACAAAGGTCTTTACAAAATTGAGAATTATCTCAAAACTACTACCTCAACGATAACAACGTACGAAATAAGAGTTAGAGAAGTAATGACATCCTCCGAAACTGTAAGAACCGATTCTGTTTCCGTTGATAAAACCCACGTAGAGCAGACGGTTACAAAAACGGTAAATACCGAGAGATTCCTGATCGATGCTCTTGTAAAAGAAGACGTGACGGTTACCTACACAGAATATTATAAGTATTATGAGAGAAGAGCGACGGGCGAAGATTGGGGCGATCCCAAGGATAAATTCTCTTATAATTTCACAGGTTCATATCCAAAGTCTTATGAAATGGAAAACCCACCTAAAGTCGAGGGCACCTATATTCCTCTTTCCACAGATGAAATTGCGAAGCTTTCCAACATGAAAGAGATAAAGGACAAATATCTCGTTTCCCAATCAACAACTAATAGCTTCAAGAGAGAAAAAAATTATACTCCGTCAATGCAGTCCATAATTCCTACGTCTCTTTATACGGCAGACCCCTCAATCTCGCTTGATCCATTGACTACGCATATTACAACTCAATCCGGAGTTATTCAAAAATATTACATATCCACCTCTTACTCAAAAAACTATCCCTTCTTCGTGAAGGTACATTTTGAGCAGGTTGCTCACTAATTAATAGAATCTTAAATCGGAATTGGAATGTTTGAATTTTAGATGAGATTAAAAATTAACGATAATGCAAAAAAATCAAAGGAGGCAGTAAATGAAAACGCTCAAAGAAAAGATATTATCCTTATGGCGTAAATTAGTGAATGCTATGAAAAAACCGCGTGTAGCAATAGCAACACTTTCATCTGCCTTTGTTCTTATAGCGGCAGTAGCTATAGCGCCGTCAGTTGCGCGATATGTGTCAACGGTTATAGCATACTTTAACGATAACGGTGAGGAAAAGGAGTATATGGACTTTACCGTCAACACGGTGTTCGTCGTTGACGACCAGAACGACCTTTTTGCTGCAATCAACCAAGGATATTCATACATACAGATTTCCGGAGATTTGCATAATCCGTTGGTTATCACTCAGTCCCCAAAAAACCTTACTACAGACCTTATCATTGACCTAAACGGTGAAGAACTTTACCGCCACGGAACCGAGCCTATCTTTGAAATAGACGAAGGTGTTCGTCTTACTATTACGGACACTTCGGAAGATCAGACAGGAACCCTTTATAATCCCACGGGGTCGGTGCTTAAGATTGACGGCGGAAACTTGACGGTCGTTTCGGGAAAATTCGAGTGCGGCCCCAGATACTCGGAATACTACACCTATAACAATAACATCCTTTCCGAACGTTCTCATAAGCGTACCATAGTGGCTGATGAGCCCGAAAAGGTTGATCTTTATATTAGACAAGGAAGCGGAGAAAGTGCTACCTTCACGCATTATACCGAAGTCACTGTGCCGATTATAACGGCGTACAACGATTTGTCTTTAGGTTTAGACCATCCTCACGGAAACGTATATTTTGATTGGACCGTACAAGTCGGCTCCGAAAAAGATGAGTCTAAAAACTTTAAAATCCCGGCTGACACCTATTGCTTTTACACAACCGACCAGGATGATTCTTATGAAGTTATGAAAATGACGGCTTATAAAGCCGATTGGTACTATACTTATCACGTAAAGCATGATACCTTCGAATATGTTGCAACGCCTGACGAGAATTCGATAGAAGTAACCGTTTACGGCTATGAAAACACTATTGAAAACGCCGAGACCCGAGCCGACCCTGACGATATAGATGCGCCGTCTAACAATTTCTTTGCCGCAATAAAAATGTACGGCGGAGTATTTGATATACTTTACGGTGACTTCTACAACTACTTCGGTGTAAACACTACCGCCTGTGTTGATATGATGGGCGGAGAGCTTATCATAAAAGAAGGAAACTTCTCGACCCGTGTTCCAAACGCTTCTTCACATACTCACCATGCTGTTGACGCAAAGGAGAGTGACGCTGAAGCATTTGACCCATTTGACTATTTCAATGATTTCTTTTGGGGGAAAACAAACTTTGGAACAAGCGACCCCGATTATGAATTTTATGAAGACGGTATTCGCGCTCAAAAGGGCGAAGGATACGGAATTCTTACAAGTGGCGATGCCAAGATAACAATAGGTAACGGAAACTTCTATTCATCGAATAACAACCTCATTCACATGCAGGACGGAACCCTCGATATCGGCGGCGGTGAATTCTATAAGACGATTACGAAGCACTTGGGTGAATATGCGCATAACGATACCGCTATATTTATGCACGATGGCGACTTGAATATAGGAAATGCAAATTATACGATTTACGGTGACTATGCAAGAGCTATTCGAATGATTGACGGAAAGCTCAACATAAACGGCGCGTCTTGTATTATTCAAGGCGACTATGCATACGCTGTATATTCAACTATCCCCGGTGATAATCTTACACTTACCGATATTAAGTTTGATATGTACGCAAGAACCTCTGTCGGTAGACTGACAGGTATATATTCCACTGCAAACGAGAACGGTGAAAGCGGTACCGTTGCGGTAAGAACCTCGGAGGGCGGTGAGTCGTACATCAATATTCAAGGTCACGGCTCTGTCGGAGTGTACGTAGATGGCGGTGACGTTTACAGCCAGGGCTGCGAATATACGATAGAAGGTAACGAATCCGCGGGAATATATGCAAATGAAGGAAAGGTTAAAATTGACGGCGGACACATTGACCTTGTCAGCAACATTAACTGCTACGGAATCTACGCTATAACCAGAAATGAAGACGTAGAGGTGCAGATTGACGTTACTAATGCTCATATTGACGTTGGATACGTCGATAGCTCAACTCCGCCCACAACGGTTCATACGGACTGCAAAGCGTGTATCGGAGTTTTCCTCGGATCTGCTAACCCAAACAGTCACGTAACGTTAAACAACTCAAACGTTCATTCCTACGAGATAGGCCTTGCGCTTTCAGGCGGTAACCTTCTCGTTCGTGACTCGGACTCAACTCCGAATAATATTAAAACAAACCGCGGCTCTGCGGTTGCCGTATCAAACGGAGACCTCGTATTCGCAGAGGGCGGAACGTACGAGCTTACCTCGTTTAATACTACTCAGGGAAATTATCAGAACTCGTATGAAATGACCGTTCCGTATCTTAAAGAAACTAACGGCCAATACGAGATCGTAGCGGTAACCTACGATAATACTGACGGAATTTACGTCAATGGTGGCTCATTCACCTCTCACGGTAATTTGAAAATGGTCCATACCGGACTTCAGAATCAGCTTCACTATTACGACGAAAGAGGAAATGAGCTGACCTATGTTTATAATTCTCTTGTTGTAACAAGCTATGCCGTTCGAGTCGTTGGTGGTAACGTAAATATAACAAAAGCTAACATCACGAACCATTCGGGAGGCGGAATATGCTGCTCCGGTGACGGAACGATAACTCTCGGTAACGAAAACACGGTTCAAAATGACATAATAGTTCTTGCTGCAGGCGAGGATTACGTTGAATATGAAAACGGA
This sequence comes from Eubacteriales bacterium, assembly GCA_045660185.1. Taxonomy (GTDB): domain Bacteria; phylum Bacillota; class Clostridia; order Oscillospirales; family CAG-272; genus UBA1740. Next base: position 73,189 of record JAZRDI010000101.1, read on the forward strand.
GAACATAACGGTACGTATAATTCCGTTGGAACGTATGTTTCAGACGGATGGCAGAGCCAAAAGAGTATTACAGGCGGTCATGCAATAGAGCTCAACGGCGGAGATATTATAGTTTACGGTGGAAGCTATACCGCGAACTTCGGTAACGGTATCGCCGCAAACAGCCACGGAACTATTACGGTTTATAACGGATTCTTTGACGGTAAAATGACTACGTCATACGCAAATAACAACTTGTTCTATAAGCACTCGGGACCTGCGGCATACTACGGACTTAAGGTTATCGGTGGTGCTAACGTAATTATTTATAACGGCACGTTTGACGGCGGTAACGGCGGCGCGTTCGTAACCGGAATAGACAGATTTGTCAGCGTTGACGATTACGGAAGCACTACGGGCAAAAAAGCAAACGTTCTTGTTTATGCGGGAACCTTTGGTACGGGTAAAAACCTCGACTCCTTTAACGTTTACGACTATTCAACGGTTGTATTTGGCGCAGCTGCAAGAGGAACCTATACGACTGCCAATCAGCACAAAAATGCAATAACGATGAGAGCCGTGAACGCTTCGATAGCTACAAACAAGCTCACGAACGGAGAGGGAAACACAGCTCTTAGTAAGTCATCGGATGTCTTTATTTACTATGGTAACTATTATAAAACCAATAATAATAACCAGACACCCGAGCCCGGTGGTATTTGGAACGATAATGCGACTATCACAATCTATAACCGAGACCTCGGTTACGTAACCTACGCTGATGTTGGTGGAGGCTCACCCGAAAAATTTGAAGATGAGCCAAACGGTGTGTATTACGGAGAATAGACGTTAGGTTAAAGTATCACCAAGCTAACGCAAGCGAAAATCGGTGCTAAATTATCACCAAATGTAACCACGATTTAACTAATCAATTATAAAAATGCATAAATAAAGCTCGGGTAGCGTAAAAAAAACTACTCGAGCTTTTTGTTGTTTGTGTATTTAAAATGTCCTCTGTTGAATAAGAATTAAGCAATATACGCTTTCTTGATTCTTACTGCGATTTTGGGTCTATCGCTGTAATCTGTGGGTATAGCGGCGATTTCGTCAACTACCTCTATACCGGAAACTACCTTTCCAAATCCTGCGTACGAGCCGTCAAGGTGGGGAGCATCTGCATGCATAATGAAGAACTGCGAGGATGCAGAGTTGGGATCGAAAGCTCTCGCCATAGAGATAACGCCGCGAGTGTGTTTGAGAGTATTTTGCGTGAAGCCGTTGATAGCAAATTCGCCCTTGATTTTGTTTTCGGAGCCACCCATTCCGTTTCCGAGAGGATCTCCGCCCTGGATCATAAATCCGGGAATAACTCTGTGGAAGGTGAGTCCGTCATAGAAGCCTTCGCTAACGAGCTTCTCGAAATTCTTAACTGTTTCAGGAGCAAACTCGGGATAAAGCTCTACCTCGATTTTACCGCCCATTTCCATTTCAAAAATAACCATTTTTATTTCTCCTTTGGTTAAAATATTTTTTTTAATACATAATATATCAGTAAACAAACTAGTTTCGAAGGTGAGATATGAATAAAGAAAAAATTGCATTAATAAGGGATATATGTATTCTGTCATCGCTTGCAGTATTATTTGCTGCTCTTGTTGGCAAATATTTAATCCCTGCACTCTTGCCGTTTATAATAGCGTGGGGAGTTGCGTTCGTAATGCGGAAGCCATCGGATTTGATAGCGCGAAAATTGAAAATAAAGAAGAAAATCGTCCGTCCGTGCCTATCCGTGTTAATTATTGTAGCTTTGATAGGCGGTGCGATATTTGCGCTCGTCAAACTTGCAACTGAAGCATGGTATCTGTTTTCGGGGCTTAGCGAAAACGGTAAAATAGGTGAGTTTATAGCATATTTCACCGCGCCGATAGAGCGAATGTTCAAAAAAATAGGTGTTGATTCTGAATTAAAATCGCGTATTACCGATGCGTTTTTGAGCGCAGTGTCAGATGTAATTTCGTCTGCTGCAAGCGTTATAACTTCTGTTATCAGTGCAATCCCCGGTATAGTGTTGTTTGTTTTTATTACGGTGATTTCTGTTGTGTATTTTTCAATAGACCTCGAAAATGTAAACAAAAGAGTGCATAATCTGCTACCTAAACGCGTTGACAATGCCATAATTGCATTTAAAAGAAAATTTTCAAAGATTCTTTTGAAGTATATTCGTTCATATGTTTTGATTATGCTAATCACGTTTTGCTTAATGCTTTTAGGACTATCCGTGCTTGGCGTGCGTTACGCTGTTTTGATGGCGCTTATTATCGCAGTGCTTGACTTGTTGCCCGTAATAGGCATCGGTATAGTTCTTATTCCGTGGGGAATATATTGTCTAACGGCAGGCTCCGACTTGAAGCTCGGTATAGGCTTACTCGTTTTGTGGGGCGTCGGCAGTATCGTTCGTCAATCCGTCGAGCCGAAAATAGTCGGCAAGGAACTTGGTATGCATCCGCTTTTAACGCTCGTACTGATGTACGTTGGCTATTCGTTATTCGGATTTTGGGGCTTGATATTGCTTCCGTTCTTATCGGTATTTATAAGTATCATACCGCCCAAATCAAAAAGCGCATCGCACGATGAATCGAGCGAAACCGCCTCATAGCCACGAAGAGCAACAGCGCGCTCGATTTCTTTTCCAAAAGGATGAGCGTATAAATTTCCGATAAAATAAACGGTATTTTCAAAAACACCTGTAGCGCCGCCTATAAATCCGTTTTTGTAAGGCGGAAGTTTTATTGCATCCGATTCGGGAATTTCAAGAACCTCGACTCCGCTCGCCCGAAGCACTTTCGCCATACCCTTGTCGGATGTTATCGCAAAACTATCTCCTACAGCAAGCGTAGTGCAAGCAGGATACCCCTGCTTAACTTTTATAATTTTTAAATCGTTTGCCTCTGCAAGATCTAAAACTGCGCTTGAAACGGTGTCCGTCTTTGCGAAAAGCTTGTCACCTAAGCCAAGCGCATTGAATATCGCATCGTGCGGATAATCGCAGAAAATTTCATCATCCGTAAGAATAAAATTAAAATAGGGAAGAGAATTTTTTATCTTTTCAAAAATTGTTTTGTTTTTTTCAAAATACGAACGTGAGCCTATAAAGGTATCATTGTATCTGAAAATAATCATATCTGTATGCGAAGCAACCGCCTCACCGAGTCTTTCATCCTTCGCGAGCTTGATAACCTCAAATCCGCGCGCCAAAAGCTCTTCTTCGCAATTTTCGGATATTCTACTATCTACAATAGCAAAAAGACTTCCGCTCTTATTAGCGGAAGTCTTTTTGTAATTAAGCGCGCTCAACCTTACCGGAGCGAAGGCAACGAGAGCAAACCGAAACGGTCTGATTTGTTCCGTTAACAACAGCCTTAACCTTACGAATGTTAGGCTTCCAAGTTCTGTTGGTCTTACGGTTAGAGTGCGAAACGTTATGTCCGAAAACAACGCCCTTACCGCATACACTACACTTAGCCATTTTAGCACCTCCTGAAAAATTACGCCGAAAAACAGCGCGATTTATCTCAATTTTTTATTAAATCATAAATCAACGTTCCTTATTATATCACATACTTTCCAAAAATGCAAGAGTTTTTTTTACTTTTTTGCGAAAATTTGAAAAAAGTTTTTAAGACTCGTTGGCTTAACCAAAAAAAACACGTAACTTTTAGATTTTTTAGACGTTTTAAATATTTTTATGCCTCTTCGTCTGTCTCGCGAAGTCTTGAACTTATTATTAAGTTCTTTACATAGACGAGAATCGCGTAATATGCAACGAGCAAAGCAATGTCAAAGACGTACGAGCAAACGATATAGACGATTTCTCCACCCGTGAGTCTTCCGGTATATTTTGTGATTACTGAAACGGTATCAACTATTTCTACTATAAATAGGTAAAGGAAAGAAAGAAGCGAGCTTATCATAAACGTCATTGAAACGGGATCGCCGAAGTCGAGCGATGTTTTCTCTTCGAGTAATTCACTGCGCGTTCTTGATTTTTTGCTAAAGTAATCAAGCGTAAAACGCATGAGGAAAAATATAGCCAAAGTAAATGCATAAAGGAATACGCATTCAACGATAGATTGCAGCAAAGCCAAGAAAATCGCGTCAAGGCTATCGTAAAAGGGATCGTAAACTAAAGTAAGATAATAATAAGGAAGAGAGTATATCATCTTTGCCGCCGAAAGCGGTATAAGATATACAAGAGTTCTTTTAATTCCAAGATAAGCATCGGCTATTAAAGCGAGAAGCGCGGAAACAAGAGGGAAGAGTAAAAACGTTGTCTTTTGCACGAAGTACCAAAGATATGTGAAAAAGGTCTTATCCGCGAACAAAACGTTTGCCGAGTAAAACGAGAAAAACGTTAAAAAATATCCGAGAACCAAAAGTAAAGATGCTTTTGTAAAAAGGTTTTTGCTATATAATTTCATAAATCAGCCTTTCAAATAAAATAGAAGCCATAAGAGAGTATTTCTCCGTACAGCTTCCATTTTATCACATTTTTATATTTTTTTCAATATCTAAACGATATTTAATAAATAATAAAACGATATTTGATAAATAATACCGCAAAGTAACCGTTTAACTGTTATTTTGAGTGAGTTTGCTTTATGAGTTAATTTGATGCGCAAAAACTACGTCTATTTAAAATGGTATATAAATTTTGTTTTTTTCAAAATCTAATTTTACGGTGTTATCGTCTAACTTTTCGTAAGAAAAATTCAAACTTAATGCACCGGAGCAGATATATCCACTGAATTCATCGTTAAAGCAGTAAAATATGATTTCAATGCGAAATATACCTTCATTTGATTTAAATGTGCTTTTTGGAATTGTTATGCTTTCGCTGTGATTGTAAATAAATTCCTTGTTAGGAGCAAGCCGATAACTGTATTTTCCTGAAAGCAGTTCATCTTCGGTAATTGAATGAATGTAAGTGTGATAAGGGATACTTTTGTAATCATCAAAAGACATTCCATACTCGGTAAAAACGGAATCCAATTTTCCAAATTCGTCGGTTTCACATATGTATAAACCGTAAACCATGTGCTTGTAATCCGTAGAAAGAAATCCGTACGATCTATCTTCTTTATGAAAAGCGTAATAAAATTCAAACGAAACGTTATCAATAGGAAAAGTATCCGTCTTTGAGCTGGCAGCGATTGGGGAGCTAATTCCAAAGCAGCCAATTTGTTGAACAAAGTCACCCTTCTGGAACTTGCTGTCAGGAATCCTAACCGCGCATCCCGTGAGCATACCTATACTAAGCGATAAAGCCAATATACATATTAAAAATCGTTTAAAAATTAAATTTAACATTATTACCTCCGTAAAATCAAGTAAATAATACCGCAAAGTAACCGTTTAACTGTTGTTTGAGTGAGTTTGCTTTATGAGTTAATTTGATGCGTAAAAACTACGTCTATTTAAAATGGTACATAAATTTTGTTTTTTTCAAAATCTAATTTAACGGTGTTATCGTCTAACTTTTCGTAATGAAAATCTAAACCAAACGCGAAAGAAGCTATGTAACCTGCTTCATTTTCGTTAAAATTAAAGCATCGTAGAATAATTTGAAAATCTCCTGTTTCATTATTGAAAATGTTTTCCGGAATTTTTACAATTTCGCTGTGATTATAAACAAATTCGCCGTCAAATTTTATTTGATAGCTATATTTGTCCGAAAAAACTTCTTTATCTGTAATCTCTCTTATATAGTAATGGTAGGGTGTATTCTTGTAATCATCATACGGTTTATAGTAGTCGTTAAAAGCAGAACTTGTTCTAAAATCATCGATATCGCAAACACAAAGAACGACAACGAAGTGATCGTAATTGCTATCATAGAACTCATAATCAGGACCCTGTCCTAACTCATTAAAAGCGTAATAAAATTCAAAAGAAACATCATCTATACTAAATGTATTTGTATTGGATTTTGCGGCTGTTGGTAGTATGACTGCGAATTCAAACTGTTGAACAAAGTTACCCTTTTCAAATCTGCTATCCGGAATTCTAACCGAGCAGCTTGTAAGAATGCCTATGCTCAACGATAAAGCCAATATACATATTAAAAATCGTTTAAAAATTAAATTTAACATTATTACCTCCGTAAAATCAAGTAAATAATACCGCAAAATATCCGTTTAACTGTTGTTTTGAGTGAGTTTGCTTTATGAGTTAATTTGATGCGCAAAAACTACGTCTATTTAAAATGGTACATAAATTTTGTTTTTTTCAAAATCTAATTTTACGGTTTTGTTGTTAATTTTTTCGTAATGAAAACCTAACCCGAATGAGAAAGAAGTTATGTAACCTGCTTCGTTTTCGTTGAAATTAAAGCATCGCAGACTAATGTTGAAATCTCCTGTTTCATGATTGAAAATGTTTTCCGGGATTTTTACAATTTCGCTGTGTTTATAAACAAATTCGCCGTCAAATTTTGTTTGATAGCTATATTTGTCCGCAAAAATTTCTTCATCTGTAATCTCTCTTATAAAGTAATTGTATGGTATGTTTTTGTAATCATCATACGGTTTATAGTAGTCGTTAAAAGCAGAACTTGTTCTATAATCATCGATATCGCAAACGCAAAGAACGACAACAAAGTGATCGTAATTGCTATCATAGAACTCATAATCAGGACCCTGTCCTAACTCATTAAAAGCGTAATAAAATTCAAAAGAAACGTTGTCAATAGGAAAAGTATCTGTCTTTGAACTGGCAGCGATTGGAGTACCGATTCCAAAGCAGCCAATTTGTTGAACAAAGTCACCCTTCTGGAACTTGCTGTCAGGAATCCTAACCGCGCATCCCGTGAGCATACCTATACTAAGCGATAGAGCCAATATACATATTAAAAATCGTTTAAAAATTAAATTTAACATTATTACCTCCGTAAAATCAAGTAAATAATACCGCAAAGTAACCGTTTAACTGTTATTTTGAGTGAGTTTGCTTTATGAGTTAATTTGATGCGCAAAAAATACGTCTATTTAAAATGGTACATAAATCTTCCTTTTCTCAAAATTTAACTTAACGGTGTTATCGTCTGTCTTTTCAAAAGCAAAATTCAGCCCAAATCCAAAGGAGTCAAAGTATCCGCTTAAATCATCGTACATGTTGTAACATTTTAAATCGATATAAAATACCCCTTTTTCGTATTTGAATATGCTTTCCGGAATTTTTATAGTTTCGCTGTGGTTGTAAATAAATTCCTTGTTAGCAGCGAGCCGATAACTGTATTTTCCCGAAAATGCTTCATCTTCGGTGATTGTATATAAATAAGTTTGGTAAGGAATGTTTTTGTAATCGTCAATTGGTGTTCCAAATTCGTGAAAATCATAATTGTATTTTCCTGATTCATCTACTACGCGTATGGATAAAGCAAAAAGAACATGGTCGCATTTGTTAAGATAAAATCCTCCTCCGGAAGTGTCACCTTCCTCGTGAAATGCGTAATAAAGCTCAAAAGAAACATTATCAATGGGAAAAGTATCCGTCTTTGAGCTGGCAGCGATTGGAGCACCGATTCCAAAGCATCCAATTTGTTGGACAAAGTTACCCTTTTCAAATCTGCTATCCGGAATTCTAATCGAGCAGCTTGTGAGCATACCTATACTAAGCGATAGAGCCAATATACATATTAAAAATCGTTTAAAGACCAAGCAGAACATTTTTATCACCTCCATACAATAAACGAAAATACGAAACTTTAAACTACGTTTAAAATACCTCATAATCATTATAACACAAACGTAAATTTGAGTCAATCGAAAAGCTGGTAACTCATTAAAAAACAGCAAAACAAACAAAAAACAATAGAGTAATTTGTGTATAAACGAGATGATAACTGTAGTTTTTGTTTCTGTGATTATTAACAAATTGTAAATTTTATCAAAAACTTAAAAGTTTCTATTGACCTTGCGCGTGTAATATGATAATATAATAGGGCTGTTTTGGGAATGGGTATCCGAAAACGGCGAAAAACACACACAGCGGGGCGAAATATTGCCGGTGCTTGGGTTGTCCCGAGTCGCAGTATTGACCGACTGTGGAGGAAAAAACCAAGGAGGAACATAAAATGTTCGAAATTTCAATCAAGCAGTTGCTTGAAGCAGGCGTTCACTTCGGCCACCCTACAAAGAAGTGGAATCCCAAGATGGCAGAGTACATCTTCACTCAGAGAAACGGTATTCACATCGTTGATCTCCAGAAGTCCCTCAAGAAGTTCGAGGAGGCTTACAACTACGTTTCCGAGCTCGCTCAGGAAGGCGGCACAATTCTCTTCGTTGGTACCAAGAAGCAGGCTGCTGACACCATGAAGGAAGAAGCACAGAGATGTGGTCTTTACTATGTAAACGCTCGTTGGCCCGGCGGTATGCTTACCAACTTCAACACTATCCGTAAGTCCATCAAGCGTCTTAAGGACCTTGAGAAGATGCAGGCAGACGGAACCTTCGATCTTCTTCCCAAGAAGGAAGTTGCTAAGAAGGTAAAGGAAATGGAAGACCTTGAAAAGTCCTACGGCGGTATCAAGGAAATGGAAACCCTTCCTTCCGCAGTATTCATCGTTGACACTCGCAAGGAGAGAAACGCAGTTCTCGAAGCAAAGAAGCTCGGTATTCCGGTAATCGCTATCGTTGATACCAACTGCGATCCCGATGATGCAGATTACATCATTCCCGGTAACGATGACGCTATCCGCGCTATCAAGCTTATCGGCGGCGCACTTGCAGATGCAGTTATCGAAGCTCGCGGCGGTGTTCAGGATACTCTTCCCGAAGAGGTTATGGCAGACGAAGCAGAGACTGCTGACGCTGAGTAATTTTTCATAAAATAACGGCTCTTGCCGTACCCCATATTAGAAATAAAAGGAGAATACAAAATGGCATTTACAGCTAAAGACGTAGCCGAGCTCAGAAAGCAGACCGGCTGCGGTATGATGGACTGCAAAAAGGCTCTTACCGATGCAAACGGTGACTTTGAGGCAGCTATAAAGATCCTTCGTGAGAAGGGAATGGCAGCAGTAGCTAAGAAGGCTGACAGAATTGCTGCAGAGGGTATCGTTGATATTCTCACTATCGGCAACACCACCGCTATGATCGAGGTTAACTCCGAGACTGACTTCGTTGCGAAGAATGCAATCTTCCAGCAGTTCGTTAAGGATCTTCTTAAGACCGTAATCGTAAACAAGCCCGCTGACGTTGACGCTCTTATGAGCTGCAATATCGAGGGTGATGATGAGGGCACCGTATCCGATGCTCTTGCATCCAAGACCGGAACTATCGGAGAGAAGCTTTCTATCCGTAGATTCGTAATCGTAGAGGGCGTTACCGCAACCTACATTCACAACAAGGGCGAAACCGGTGTTATCATCAACTTCGCAACCGATCTTGACGCTGCTGCAATCGCAGAGTGCGGAAAGAACGTTGCTCTTCAGGTGGCAGCTATGCCCGTTCTTTACCTCAACAAGGAGAGCGTTCCCGCATCCGTTATCGAGGCAGAGAAGGAAATCCTTGTTAACCAGATGAAGCAGGATCCCAAGATGGCAGGCAAGCCCGATGCAGTTCTTGCAAAGATCGTTGAAGGAAGAGTTGGCAAGTACTACGAGACCAACTGCCTTATGGAGCAGGCTTACGTTAAGGATGACTCTATGAGCGTTTCCAAGTACGTTGCATCTGTTGCTAAGGAGCTCGGCGGTAACATCGTTGTTACAGGATTCACTCGTTTCGATAAGGGCGAAGGCATCCAGAAGAGAGAAGAAGATTTCGCAGCAGAAATCGCAAAGATGGTTAACGGCTAATCCATCTTCTTTACTAAAAGATAATATTAAGGGGCTGTCGCATTTAGGCAGAACCAAACAAAAAATATTGGAGGTATTGATTTTTCAGTACCTCCATTTATATTTTTTCGTGTTTTCAATAAAATGATGTTGAATTTCTCCGAAATTCTTCGTTTTGATTATATTTTTT
>JAZRDI010000102.1:0-32674 GCA_045660185.1 Eubacteriales bacterium
CTCCTACTTGCACCGAAACCGGACTTACCGAAGGCAGCCACTGTTCTGTATGTAACGAAGTATTCGTTGCACAGGAAACAGTTGACGCTCTCGGACATACCGAGGTTGTTGACGCTGCAGTAGCTCCTACTTGCACCGAAACCGGACTTACCGAAGGCAGCCACTGTTCTGTATGTAACGAAGTTCTCGTTGCACAGGAAGTTGTTCCTGCTAACGGACATAACATCGTTGACGCAGAAGACGAAAACGGTAACCACGTTCAGAAGTGTACTGAATGCGGACTTACTCGTACGGCTGAAGAGTTCGACGAAAACACAGTGATCCCCGATGGAATCAAGAATGCAGGATTTGAAACTGCAGACAAGATTGAGGAAAAGCTTCTTGATAAGATTGAAATGGCTATTCAAGATATTATCAACAATTCCAACGGTGAAGTAACTATAGGGGGTCTTAATAAGAAGAACACAGAATTCTATGAAATTACATTGGTTATAGGCAACGAGTCTGCTACCGATGAATACTTCAAGGATCACGAAGATCTCGAAGTTAGAATTAAGATTCCCGCAAATATAGATCCTGAAAAGTTTACATTCGTTGTAGTACATATGTTTGCAACAAAAATTGAAACCGCAGCAGAAACACACAATGCAGGTGATGTTGAGGTGTTCACTGTCGAAAATGGTAGACTTACTATTGTCGGCGAATATCTTGTATTCAGAGTAAGAGGTCTTTCTCCCATCATGGTAGCTTGGAGCTGTACCAATCATGTTGACACTAATTTCGACCACGTTTGTGACAACGATTGCGGAAACGACGATTTCGACGCTCACGAAGATGAAAACAAGGATCACAAGTGCGACGCTTACGGTGATGCTTGTTACAATGGCTTGTTCGGCGCTTGCGTAGATAACAACAACGACCACGTTTGTGATTACAACGGATGTACTGTACAACACGGTAATCACGAGGACGTAGTTCCTAAGGATCACATCTGTGATTACTGCGGCGTTCGTGACGAAGCTACATTTGGCGCTCATGCAGATTCTGATACTGATGATGACCATAAATGCGATTACTGTGAAGAAGATGGTCTTAATACTCACAAAGATGAAAACTCCGATCATTACTGCGATATCTGTAATGCAGAGATCTCTATATGTGCGGATACGAACCTTGATCACGTTTGTGATTATGCAGGTTGCTCGGCAGAGATGAATAAAGATGAGTGCGAGGATACAAATCACGATCACAAGTGTGATTATGGATATGGATCATCAACCGGATGTTCTAAAGAATTTGGTGAATGTGCAGACGGCAATCGCAATCACAAGTGTGATTACGGTGAAGGATATGAATCTGTAGGTGGATGTACTGAAGATTTTGGTACTCACGAAGATTCTCTTAACGATGATAACCATAACTGCGATTACTGTGGAGCACCTGATCTTAACGCTTGCGAAGATAATAAGATAAACGCTACCGGTGAAGCAGGAAAAGATCACCTTTGCGACAACGGTTGCGGTAAGCGCTTTGGCACTTGCGAAGATATCAAGATTAATGATACCGACACGGAAGGTCATGACCATAAGTGTGACTACGGATGTGATAAGGTATACGGAACTCACTACGATACAAACAAAGACCACGTTTGTGAATACTGTAACGTATATGATCTCGGCGTTCTTGGAGCTCACGTTGATAGCGATAAGAACCACGTTTGTGACTATGGTTGTAGCACTCCTATCGGCGATCACGGAGATTCCGCTAACGATGGCGATCACGTATGTGATCACTGCAAGCAACCTGATGACTCATTCGGCAAGTGTGAAGACAACGATAAAAACCACATTTGTGACAGCGACAGCGCATGTGACATCTACGTAGACGGATGCGAGGATATCAACGGTGACGGCAACCACGTTTGTGACTACGGTTGTGGTAAAGTATTTAGCTCTTGCGTAGATGATAACAAAGATCACGAGTGTGATAACGATAGTGCTTGCGTAGCTTACAAGAACACTCACGTTGATACAAATAATGATCACGTTTGTGATTATGGATGCTCCGAAGAAATCGGTCCTCACTATGATCGCAAGGACGACGGTGACCACAAGTGCGATTACTGCGGAGAAGATGGTCTTACTTCTCACGAAGATAATGATTTCGATCATCGTTGTGATAGCGATAGTGCATGTGCTACTCACTTCGGCACTTGCGGAGATACTGACAAAGACCATAAGTGTGATTATGGAATTGCCGGTGGCAATGATGGTTGTAAGATACCTTACGGTTCTCACATAGATGAAAATAAGGATCATATGTGTGATTACGGATGTACAGTTAAAGATTTCGGTGCTCACAATGACGTCGACAACGATGGAGATCATGTTTGTGACTACGGCTGTGGTCAGGTTCTCTCTACTTGTGTAGATGAGAACAAAGATCACAATTGTGACAGCGATAGCGTATGTAACCTCTATGATATAGGTGACAACGTTCACGTGGATAATAACAAGGATCACAACTGTGACTATGGTTGCTTGGAAACATTCGGTACGCATGCCGATTTGGATCCCGACAATGCAAGTGATACAAAAGATCATGAGTGTTATTATTGTGGCGGAGAAACAGATGATCACGTAGATAACAACAAGGATCACAAGTGTGATAACGGATGTGACAAGGCTGACTTCAAACCTCACGTAGATAATAACCGGGATCACGAATGTGATAACGGATGCTCCGAGCCTATCGGTGAGCATGCGGACTATGACTACAACCACAAGTGTGATTATTGCGGAAAGAAGGAAACTGCATTCGGCGGCGACAGTTGCGTAGACTTCAATAAAGATCACCTTTGTGACTACGGATGCGGTTATGAAGTTACAAAGTGCGTAGACACAGATCGTGACCATAAGTGTAACTACGGTTGCTCGGCGGTACACGGCTTGCATAACGACGGTGACAAAGATCACAAGTGCGACTACGGTTGCCTTAAAGCAATTGGCGAATGTACTGATTCTAATGATGATTACGATCACCTTTGTGATCACGGATGCGGACAGTCCTTCGGTGTTTGTGAAGATAAAAATGCTGATCACAAGTGCGACATTTGCTTACAGACTACCGAATGCGTAGACGAAAAGATCAACGGAACAGACAAACTCGGTCATGACCATATATGTGATTACGGATGCGAAGTTAAACTCAATATGGATAAGCACGTGGATGCTAATCTTGACCACGCATGTGATTACGGATGCTCCGTAGCAATCGGCGCTCACGAGGATTTGAACCTTGACCACAAGTGCGATTACGGATGCGAGAAAGAAATGGGCGAATGTGAAGATACTCTCACCGATAGCGATCACGTATGTGATTACGGATGCGGAGCAAAACATAACGCTTGCGTAGATAACAACAAGGATCACAAGTGTGATAACGGATGCGACCATACGTTTGGCGCTCACAAGGATATCAACCTTGACCACAAGTGCGATTATGGATGCTCTGTAAAAATGGGTGAGCACAAGGATGCAATCATAAATCTTACCGGTGCGGCAGGCAAGGATCACAAGTGTGATTATGGCTGTCAGGAGCAGATTGGCACTCATGCTGATTCCGCTACAGATAAGGATCACGTATGTGATTACGGTTGCGGCGCAACACTTACCGATTGCGTAGATAACAATAAGGATCACAAGTGTGATAACGGATGCGATAAGACGTTTGGCGATTGCGTAGACAGCAATAAGAATCACGTATGTGATTACGGTTGTGAAAAGGTTTACGCCGCTTGCCAGGACAACGACCTTAACCACGAGTGTGATTATGGCTGCTCAAAGGTATATGGCACTCATGCCGATTCCGCTACAGATAAGGATCACGTATGTGATTACGGATGCGGTGCTATTCTTGAGGTATGCGTTGATGCCGATAAGAATCACAAGTGCGACGTTGCAGGATGTAACAAGATTATGAGCGTTTGTGCAGACAACAATAAGGATCACGTATGTGATTACGGTTGTTCGGACGTTGTAGGTACTTGCGCTGATGCTGATAAGGATCATAAGTGTGACTATGGCTGCGGTAAGGACATCGGTACTTGTGCAGACACCAATAAGGATCACAAGTGCGACCACGGTTGCACCAAGGATTACGGCGTATGCGAGGATAAGAACCTTGACCATAAGTGTGACTACGGTTGCGCGATGTTCTTCGGTGTTTGTGTTGATACAAACAGAGACCAGAAGTGTGACTACGGTTGCGAAAGAACCTTCCAGGCTTACGTTGACTCCGATAAGTACAACGGATGCGACTTCGGACCTCTTGGCGAATGCATGGATGCCAATAAGGACCACAAGTGCGATTACGGTTGCGATAAGCTCTTCTCCGACTGCATTGACGAGGACGGAAACGGAATCTGCGACATCTGCGGTGAGGAAGCTGAAATTGACCAGACTTCAACTCTTATCACAATAGGAGTTATAGCAGGTCTTGCAATCTTGGGTCTTGTAATCGGACGCATTGTAACAAGAAAGAGTCGCAAGGCAAAGAAGTCTAAGAACGATGATGACGATGCAGAGTTCGATGACTTCCAGGCTGAAGGCGAAACAGAGTCCACAGAGGAAAACTAATCGAGAGATTGAAATTTCCAAAGAACTCTTAAATAAAAAAACGGGGCTGGGTTTAACAACTCAGCCCTAATTTAACCGATAAAATTTGTTTTGGTTGAGCATTTACACAGGCATTTGTTTAGAACCGTTTTTGTAAATAGTTCGATTTAAACCATTCAATTTAGCTTTCGAACTAAAATGAAAAAAGACTATCACGAACGCACGTAGCTTGTGCTTGTGATAGTCTTTTTGTCAATGTATATTTACTTTTTTGCGGTTTAAAGATCGGTAGCTAATTGTATTTGCGGTGTTTTGCGTTATACAGTAGCCATGTTTTCGTCTGCATTTTGTTTTGCTTTTGAGCTTGTCAGCCTATCGAGGAAGCATACCCATTTGACAGTCATATTTGGGTTTGGTTCGGGGTAAACGTATATAAGCTCGCCGTTGTGGTATATATCGAAATGGTCACCTGGGGTAACGGGGAATGCGCCTATTTTTTCGGGTGAAACGGAGAATTCTATCTTTTCGCCGTGGAGCATTCCGGATAGCTTGAAAACGTCCTTGTCAATATAAATTTCACCCTCACCGGCGCAACCGTCCATAAATCCGTCGTGCTTGCAGCAACCGAGTCGCGCTTTTGAATAAATGTGCTCGTTTTCGACGTCTATCGAATTTTGCTGCCATTCGAACCACTCGTTAATGCTATCAAAAGGAGCACCGGAAAGTCTGTAATAAGAATCGAGAGTTGCATCAAGACCGCAGGTGCATTTGATGTGATTTTCGCCGGCGGTGATAGTGCCTTCATTTAGACACTTGGGACACTTGAAGAGAATTCTGTCAACACCGCGCGTCATATCGGCGCACTTGTATTCAACCCCGCGCATAGCAACCTCGTCATCGTGGAAAATGGCGTCTTGAGTGATTTGCTTGATTTCTTCAACGTTCTTTTCCGCAACCTCATCAGCAGTGAGAAGACGTTTTACGGAAGCGTTGATTTTACCAACGCGGCTATCGCCCTTATCGCGCCATTTCGGGAATGAGAGGTACGCGCCCTCGGCTTTCCAAACGTATAGGTCAATACCGAGCTTTTTGATAAGCTCTGCCGTTCCGTCTGCAATTGGAAGGGTGTGACCGTAGCAGGAAAGTCTGCCCTCGGGGAAGATAACTATAACGGCATTTTCACGCTTTGCGCGCAAAATATTCATAATTGTTGAAGCGTCGGGCGTAAACATTCTTTTCGTTATAACGTGCATAAGCTTTAAAAGCTTTGCGCTCGACGGAAGATGCATAAAGTGCTCGCTGACAACGTATGTCGGACGGAGCGGGTAAAGTGTAAGCGCGGAAAGAATGTGGTCCTGGTCGCACGTGTGCGTTGCAACGATGATAGCGGGACCTTTGATGTCTTTCACGATAGCGTTATCATAAGTAATATTGTACTTTTTGAATTTGCGATGGAGAACTGCGTGTACCGCAGCGTAGAGAACGGGATTCGCTTTTCCTATTTTTTTGTGAGCTTTTCTCTTCTTATTCATGTCAATCTCCGATGCTTTGTCGATAAAAGTATTTAAACGCATAGATTATAATATCCGAAGTTCGTGTCTGTCTGCTTGCAAGCAAGCACGAACGAGAATATTTCAAGGAATGTGCGAAAATCTGTGATTTTCGAAAGGGATGACAACGTCATCACTTAATAAATTTTCATTGTCGAAAATTTATTACACATAGATTATAACATCTACTACATATAATTGTCAATATCTTTTATTTGTTGCGTTGCTTTTGAACCGGAAAATGCGCTTTGAAGATTGAGTTCGAGGCTGTTTTTTCTAACGTTTGTGTTAATTGTTGAAAAATATGGTAATTTATGATATAATGAATGCAAAGAAAATGACAAATAAAATATCAATTCGAATTGCATACGCAGTAAAAAAAATCGAGTTGCTTTGAAAAAAATAAAAAATCGGTGTAACCTTTTCGTTTTTTAAGTGTCTTATAAGTACAAGGGGGTGGTGAATTGAAGCACGACGTTATCGAAGAATTGTTTAAAAAATATTATAACGATGCTTTGCTTTATACGATGTCTCTTTCCAAGAATTACCCTTTGGCAGAGGAAATAGTGTCCGATGCTTTTTATACCGCCCTTAAAACCGCCGATAATGAGGTAATAAATTTTAAGGCGTGGCTGCTGAAGGTATGCAGAAACCTTTATTTGAACAACCTGAGAAAAAGCAAACGCTTGCGGGCGTTGGATGAGGGTGTGGCAGATGAGAGCGAAAGCGCGCTCGAGCACATTATTTGTAAAGAAGAATACGTAGCCTTGTATCGTGCTATATCGTTGTTGAACGAAGCGTACAAAGAGGTGATTACGCTATTTTATTTCGAGGACCTATCCGTTAAGGATATAGCCGCGGTGATTGGTAAAAGCGAAGCGGTTGTAAAGGTTACGCTTTTCCGAGGAAGAGAGGCACTGAAAAAAATTTTAACCGATATTCTGTAACCTTTTGACTCTTTATGTGTCTTATAAGTGAAGGGGTAATTCGGTAACACTGAAAAGAAAAGGAGAAAACTATGGAATTTGAAAAAGCTTATCAGAAATTTTTAAACGGAACTGCAACACCGGAAGAAATAGAATTCGTGCGCAGTGAAATGAAAAAGGCAAATGAAATTAACGATATTTTAGTGAACGTTAAAAAAGACGGTGCGACAAATACCGCGGAAAAGGAAACCGTCAAGAAGGCTATGAGAACCTATCAAAAGAAGGATACCTTGAAAATACTGTTGATAGTGTCTTGCGCCATGCTCGTTCTTGCAATTGGCATAGCTTGTGCCGTTGGAATACCGATTTTAAGCAACGCAAAAAATAACGTTAATTACACCGTTGAAGAAGCTCAGGCAATCGCGGTTAATTATATCACGTCTGCAAATCCAAGTCTTGCGAAAGACGTTGAGGTTCGCGAGGTTGAGAAGGAGCTTGAGGTAGATGGCAGAATCAAGCATGCACGTTATATATACGTTTTTGAAATTTATAACGGACTTGACGATGTGCTTGAAATTGAAATCGACAGTAAAACCGGAAAAATTATAGAGGTTGATTGATTTCGAAATGAAAGATACTGTCGGCGTAAGAACGTTTTTTTCGCCATAACGGCAAAATTAAGCCGAATCTAAAAAAGGATAATAGGGAACACGAATATGAATTTTACAGAAATTGCACAAGCAAGGCAGTCCTGCCGCAGCTACAATTCTGAGCGCGAGGTTGAAGAACAGAAGATTTCGAGTATTCTTGAAGCTGCGCGCCTTGCCCCTTCTGCTTGCAACGGTCAGCCGTATCATATCACCGTTTGCCGTGGGGAAGCCGCAAAGCAGGTTGCAATGGCAACTCGCGGAATGGGGTTAAATAAATTTGCGGTTGAAGCTCCCGTGATGATAGTTATTTCGGAGTGTCCTTACGTGGCAACTGCAGCATTCGGAGCGAAGGTTAAAAAGAATGATTACCGCTCGATAGATATAGGTATTGTGGCAGCGTATATCACTGCCGAAGCCACAGCGCAAGGTCTTGGCACTTGTATTTTGGGTTGGCTTGACGATGCGAAAATCCGCGAAATTTGCAGCATTGAAGGCGCGGTTAGACTCGTTATTACACTTGGTTATGCAAGCGATGACGATAAGCAGAGAACCAAAAAGCGCAAGGACTTGGACAAGCTTGTAAATCATGTTTAACGAGAGGGATATTTTTAAGCATGGATAAATCAATCAAGAAAATAGAATACACGCATACGGTTCAATACTACGAAACCGATAAAATGGGCATAACACATCACTCTAATTATATCAGATGGATGGAAGAGGCGAGAGTGAACCTTCTTGCTAAAATAGGTTGGGATTATGCAAAACTTGAAAAAATGGGCATCGTTTCACCGGTTATCAACGTGACGTGCGATTTTAAGCTGCCGACAACTTTTTCAGACGAGGTGGCTGTAATAGCCACGCTAAAGGAATTTCGAGGTGTTTCGCTTAAATTTGAATATGAGATGAGAAACAAGGACGGCGGCGTGGTATGCGTTGCATCTTCTTTACACGCTCTGCTCAATACAGAGGGCAAACCCGCAAGAGTTAAGCGCGATTATCCCGAGCTTTTCGAGGTCCTGAACAAGCTTATTGGGGAAGAAGAGTAATCAAATAGGTATCAAAAAAGAAAGGTAAAACAAATATGAAACGCGTATATGATTTTTTGAAAAAGGCAGAGGTTTATTATCTTGCAACAACGGAAGGCGACCAACCCCGCGTGCGTCCATTTGGCACGATAAACGAGTTTGATGGAAAGCTTTACATACAGACGGGAAAGGTTAAGCCTACAAGCCGTCAAATAGCCGCAAATAACAAGGCGGAGCTTTGCGCGTTTTGCGAAGGCGCTTGGATAAGAATTGCTTGCGAGCTTATTGAGGATGATAGATTTGAAGCGAAAAAATCAATGCTCGACGCATACCCGAATTTGCGCGGAATGTATGATGAGAACGATGGAAACACACAGGTGTTCTATATGCAGAATGCCATAGCTACGTTCTCTGCGTTTGGCAAGGCTTCAGAAACGGTAGAGTTTTAATTTCGAGACTTTTTAAAAGGATAAACGTATCGCATTTTGCGAAAATTACACTGCTACGCGGCGTCTTAAACGATGCCGCGTATTTTTTGACCGTATGTGCGTTTTGTACATTTTTTCTTTTTGTAACTGTTCATTATGATGAAAGAAAAAAATAAAAATTAAAAAAATGAATTTTTGGGGCTTGTTTTTTGGATTTTGGTATTGATTTATTGCGCCATTATATGTTATTTTATAATATACCCATTTACTATGGTAAAGGATAATAAATCTTTTAAATTTTTATTGAAAGGAATTTTATTATGAAAAGAAGGATAAGCGTATTGGCGTTCTTCGTTTTGGTGTTGTCAATAATTCTTTCGACGGCACTTGCCACCGTTTCGTCGGCAGCGGATAGCGTTAAACTTGTATCGTTTGACCAGTTTACAAACGGAAACGGAAATTCATCGGGGCAGAATAATATGAGCCACGGCGGAGCAAAGCAGTCGAAATTCGAGAGAGTTAAGGGGGCAGATGGAGGATATTACGCGGTATTTAGCCCCACTCTTACAGGTACTAATCCCGGCCATGCTTTTATACAGAATTTGTTTAGCTCATCGGGCGTTAAGCTTAATGCCGCAAGCGGAAATAAGTACCTTGTGTACGAATTAGACGTTACTACCGAAACTCAATATTTTCCGAAGCTTGATTTCGAGTTTATAGGAAGAAAGATAGATAATTCTGCAAATCAGTTCAGTAATGCCAAGCCTAAAATTGAGTCCGACGGAAACGGCGGCTGGAAATTCTCTATGAGCGGAAAATCCGTACCTATGGAGAGCGAAAGAGGCGCGTGGCAGCATATTACTCTCATAGTTGAAGCGGTAAGAACCGCATCCGGAGATATTTCGGCATCGTCAAAGGTTTACGTTTATTATAACGGTAGCTTCGTGGCTTCTATGAGCAATGCGTTTAAAGGCGACCTTCTCAGCCTTAATTCTATGAGAATCAGTATGAACACGGGCGGCGCGGTAAGCGTTGAGGACACGCTTTGTATTGATAACGTAAGAGTCAGTGTTGTTTCCGAGGCGGCATCGTCGGGACTTGCTTCGGTTCTTTCAAATAGCTCGAAGAAGCTCACAGAATGGAGTGAATCCTATTATAAAACAAACTATGCTTTCACACAGACGAGAGCTATTGCCTCTGCGGGTGATAAGTATTTTTCCACTGTAAGTCAAATCGAAGCGGAAATTCTTGCAAATCCCGGTGTTGAATTTACCGTTCTCGGCAATATAAGAGATACGGTTGATATTGGCGGAGATTGCTTCTTCTACAATCCAAACGGCTATGAATTTAACTATAACAGTGGCGCGCTTACGGTTTATACAACGAATGCAACGACGGCATTCACCACCGATTCGGGTGACGTAGAGGTTAAATGGCACGTTGGCGAAAAGGTGATTACCGAGTCTTACAAGGTGGGTGAGGTTATAATCGCGCCTGAGTTTGAACCGGTTTACGAGAAAGACGGTATTTCTTATAAGGCGATTGGTTTTGCAAAGACGGAAAACGGCGATATAACGCTTGATTTTGGTATTGCATCAAAGTACAATAACGAGTTCTATGCAGTGTTTGCAGAGTCTGTGGCTTCTCTTACAAGCTCGGACGGAAACAAGGTGTTTGCTTATAGCGAAAGCGAGCTTGACGAGCTTTTTGCAAGCAGCGTGTCGGGTGATACGATAACTTTGCTTAAGAGCGTAACATTCGGTTATGCTGACGCTTCGGCATATACCTTTACGAATAAGAGCGTAACGTTTGACCTTGGCGGTCATACCGCAACGATAGCAAAGAAAAGGGCGGGTCATATCTTTACTCTCGGCGCGGGCGGAAACTTAACTGTTAAAAACGGTGTTCTTAACGGAAGAGATAACGGAAGAATACCCGAGGGTGAGCAGGCTATAGTTCGCAGAAACATATTCAAGATAAACAACAACGCTACAGGCGCGGTTCTCGTTGCAGAGGATCTTGTTATCGAAGCGACGAAGATGATGGCGGCTATCGGAAACGGAAACGCAACCTTCAGAAACTGCAAAATAAGTTTCAAGCACGATTACGAAAATATGATAGACCTCTATTCCAACGGAAACGAGAGTAATCCTACGAAGCTTTTAATAGAGAACTGTGACATCGAGGGATATAAAACTCTTATCAATACATATAAGCCTAACGGAGTTAACGGAATCTTTGCTGAGCTTACCGTGAAAAACAGTACTCTCGTTACAGACGAAAGAATAGTTGCCTCGGCGGCGCTTTCAAAGGCTACTCTTGACGGCGGATATTTTAAAGGTCAATATATCTTTGCGGGAACAAGCGCAAGCGCAAACGCAAAGGTTCATATAACAAATGGAACTAATTTCGCGATAGAAGA
This sequence comes from Eubacteriales bacterium, assembly GCA_045660185.1. Classification (GTDB taxonomy): domain Bacteria; phylum Bacillota; class Clostridia; order Oscillospirales; family CAG-272; genus UBA1740. The sequence goes on from JAZRDI010000102.1 coordinate 11,621, forward strand.
CCTTGATGAGACGAACAAATTGACATTCACTATGGACGGCAAGCTCGTTAAAAGCGGTGACAAGAAATATCCCTTCGTCGTTACGAAAGATTACGCGAAGATAACCTGGGATCTTATAAACGAGCGCGTAATCGAGTATTGGGCTAACGGAGCTTTGCCCGAGTGTCCCGTAAAGATACCCACTAACACACCGTCTATAAGATATACAATGGATAAACCCGTTGCGGTTAGCGCAAACAAGATGTATCAGCTTAACGTAGGTCTTAATTTTACTCCCAAAATCAGCTACACATTCGGTATGGATTTTTCGCTTAACGTTTATCTTCCCGAAAGTGATTACAAGACGCTCTTCATAGGCGAGAGTGAATTGACCGAGCGCACGCTACCTATGGTTGCGATAGACGGCGAGGCTTACTACAAGATAAGCGCGCCCATTACGGATGCCGACGGAGTGCTTACCTTAAAGATGGTATTTGATACCTTTGCCGGAGAGCGCACGTACACTTTAGACGTTTCGCTTTTGAAATACATTGATTCAATTTTATCGAGTGAATGTTCGTTTGAGGAATATAACCTTGCGCTTTCCGCGCTTGCTTACGTTAAGGCTTCCACCGGCGAAGAAGCCTCGGATATGCTTTACGATATGCTTGACGTTTATGACGTATCGAAGGTAAGATATCCGATGGCAGATAGTGAAGACGGTAATCTTTCTAAGATAATTTACGATTGGAATTTAGATGGAACGGCGATTAAAATTTACTTCAAATCAAGCTTCTCGGGCAGCGTTGAGCTTGCGTTTGGCGAAGAGAAAATTACGGTTGAGGTATCAGACGGAAAGGTAGAGTCGAGTGACTTCGTTGAGTTCGTTTTGCCTATATATGCTCTTGCCTCGGGCGTTGAGGTTGTATCAAACGAATACCGCGGTAGGCTCAGCATTTCTTCGTATGCCGACAAGGTAGGGAAGAGCGATATTTACGATGCGCTTTATTCCTATTCGAAGAGCGCGGAAATGTACCATAACTTCAAAGGAGGTAACTCTTAATGAAAAAAAGAATAGTAGGATTAATATTGATTTGTTCGATGTTGCTATCGCTTTTTGCTTGTAATTTCATTGGCGGCAAACCGTCGGGTGATGAAAACAGCGACTCGTCAAATTCAAATAACGACCAAACAAATTCCGGTGATAATACGAAGCCCGACGAAAATAAGCCCTCGAGTCCCGACGATGACCTTCCTTCCGATTCGGGTGAAGGAGATAATGATTCAACAGACGGCGAAGGTGATTCCGACAGTTCGGGCGAGACTGTAAGCGGAATAAATCTCACGGCGAAAGGCTTGTCCTTCTATACCGACGGCAAGTCCGACGTAAAGCTTTCGCTTGACAATTTGCGTCTTTCAATCGGTGATATAACCAAAAATACACCTGCTGTTACGGAAAATGAGAATGAGGCTACCGCGATATTCGGTGTTCGTGATTTCTCGTCACTTGGGACAAATTCTTACATAGGATACGTCAGCGTAAGCTATGAGAACGATGTTCTTTATGTTCTTGCAAGTGATACCGAATCCCTAAATCTCGCAAAGGATGCAGTTCTTTCCTTTGCAACCGCAGAGGGAATTATAATCCCCGAGGAGCTTTCGGAGAAGGCGCTCTTCAACAAGGCGGATTACAGACAGGGAAGACTTACGCTTTATACCGAGGATGATGCTAAAACGCTTCCTCTTGCGACGGGTATTCTCGTAAACGGCGAGGCGCTCGGTGGATTTTTATCTTCAAAGCTTTCGTATCAGGTTTGGATAAAGGGAAATAAGTATCCCACGGTCAGCGCAAATGCTCTTCATGATGCCTCTGTTATCGAAATAGAGCAGGCGAGCGATGAGAATTTCGGAGTTGCCACGATAAAGGTAAGAACAGGTAACAAGGAAAGAGATTATTCCGTTAGCTTCATAAATGAGGAAGCAACGGTGAGCGCGGTTATCGTTCAAAAGGGCGGCGTTAAGGGAACGGTTTGCTTCGTTATAGATGACGGAACACACAGTACGGCGGAATTCGTTCGCGATAACGTTCTCGGAAAGCCGGGATATGAGAATGTAAATCTCAATTTTGCTCTTATAACGAAAAAGGTTGCTACTCTTAAGACAACCGAGAATGCAAAAGGCGAGCTTGTTTACGATATAGACGAGAATGGAAAATATCAGTACGAGGAGATCGCGGGCGAGTTTGATTTCTGGCGCGGTGTTCTTGATAAGGGTAACTCGTATATCGTGAGCCACACGCACACGCACAATCCACCCGGTGAAAACGATGAGGGCGGAATTTTCGGATATAAAAAGAATGACGGAACTTGGACCAGTACGTCATATCTTCCCGTGGGACATATGCTTGCGGAGATAACCGCTTCGAATCAGATAATCGAGGATATTTCGGGCTACGGCTCGGGCACAATGGTGCGCGCGGGTGTTGGCGCTTCGGTTTCGAGGTATTTCTACAATATTATGCTCGATAGCGGTGTTTACTTTGCTGCAAGAGCAAATTCGAGCGATATGATTGAGAACCCCAATCAGTGCGTGTATTATTATAACACGGTAACGAACAGAGCCGCTATAACCTCTTATATGATAGAGCATTATGCTTCAAGCTACGTTAATCCTACCGTCAAGGGTGATGACAATGACGTGTGTCTTGCTGCGGGTATAGACAAGTGGACCTCTTACATTGACTACGCTATAGAAACTGGCGGTTGGGCGAGCTTCTGCTTGCACGAAATAATGCCTGACGATCATCAAAAGGGCAAGAGTAAATCAGGTCACTATATTTATCAAAGTCAAGCGTTGGCTCTCTTTAAGCACGCGAACGATTACGGTGACGATATTTGGATTGCAAGCTATGATGAGGCGGCAAAGTATTTCCTCGAATGGTCAACCGCGAGCGTTGCTGCCGAAATAAAGGAGGGTAACGTTATAGCGGTTAGTCTCGTTACGGAGGAAACCGACGAAAGACTCAACATGGCGCTTACTGTTAAGGTTGCGATTCCCGATAGCTACGATAGCGTTACGGTAAACGGAAAAGCACTTGAAATCAAGACGGATACCGATGGAACAAAGTACGTTCTCGTTGACGTAGTTCCCGGTGAAACCGTGCTTCTTGAAGGTAGTATCAGCCTCGAAGAAGAGGTTGTTAATCCTTTTGAAATCAAGTAATCATTAATAAAAAACACGAACGATTCTCAAAAAAGCTCGCTCGTGTTTTTTGTTTGTCTGTCATTTTGTAAACTTTAGTCTGCATATTAGTGCGGTTCGCGGAAAATTTCAAGGCTCGGTGTGTTGAATGTGAAAAGAACGAACATAAGTGCTATAGCGCACAGAATGCCTATGGGTAGTATTTTGGATTTGCACGTTAGGTTGTTTTTGTTCAGCGCTTGTGTTTCATAAACGTATGCGGCGGCGGCAGATATGAAGAAAATTGCAATATTAAACCAATCGGGAGATTTTCCGATTGCACCGTTATATAGGTAGAAAATTAACGGAATAAGAGAAAGACCTATAAGCGTTCCGCGGAGCTTGATACACCAAAAGCCTTCGTAGTCTTTGAAGAAAAAGCTTTCGAATATGGCGTACAAAAGCATTGGCCAAAAGATTAGTTTCATATGTTCCCACGTTGATTCGTTAATGCCTGAAAAAGGAGCAATCCAATCTGTCTTTCCAAGCCATTCATAAAGAAAATGCAATATCGTTCCCAAAAGCGAGGTTAGCGCAAAACCAAATAGCTGCCACAGCCAAACCGTTCTTTTCATATCTTCTCCCCCAAAAAGCTTTTTGAGATATTATATTCCAAACAAAAAGAAACTATGCTATCCGAAAGCCATAATTAACCATAGCGGTGCCACTTGCATTTTGTCGAGAAAGGTGGTACAATAGTATGTGTAAAACAGTTGAAATTTAAAAATAAAAATGGAGAAAAAATATGTCTGAATTTTTGGCATCAATTCACCCTATCGCGGTATGCTTCATCGTATGCTTTGCAAAAATCATTGAGATTACGATTCAAGCTTTAAAAACCTGCATGATGGTAAAAGGACAGCGCATTAAGGCGGCAGGTCTTGGGTTGGTTGAGTGTATGATATGGGGTCTGGTTATCTCGACTATCATAGGAACACTCGGAGATAATTTGTTCTTACTTGCTTTTTACTGCTTAGGATACGCTACCGGTCTTTTCCTCGGCTCAACGCTTGAAGGTAAAATAGCTCTTGGAACGTCGAGCATTCAGCTTATAGCAAACGATGAAAGTACCGAGATAATCACCGAGTACTTGCGCGAAAACTCCCGTGGATACGCGGTGTTTGAGGGTCATGGCTCAAAGCACAAAATGAATATGATTTTGGTAGTTCTTTCAAGACGTGATGCGAGCACCGTTGTAAAGCATATAAGAAAGATTTGCGATAACAAGGTATTCGTCGTTGTGGAAGACGTAAATAAATACGCGGGCGGCTACGGAATGGTTAAGTAATCGAAAAGCATTTTTGTATTCTAAAAGAAATTATATAAGCGTTTGAATTTTTAAAAAGCAGCGAAAGGTAAACTTATGTTTGATTTTAATGGTAAAATTGCCGTTGTAACGGGTGGCGCGAGAGGGATTGGCAAGTGCATTGCCGAACGTTTTTCGCAGCTTGGCGCAACGGTTTGTGTGATAGACGTTTTGGATAACGGCTATTTTGTTGGAGATTTAGCGGATAAGGCAACGCTTGAAGCTTTTGCAAAAAAGGTTATAGACGAGTTTGGACGAGTCGATTATCTTATCAATAATGCCGCGCCGAAATCCGTGGGAATAACCGAATGTACTTACGAGGACTTTGAATATGCGCAAAGAGTGGGCGTAAGCGCGCCGTTTTACCTCTCAAAGCTTTTTATGCCGTATTTTGCAAAGGGAGCATGTATAGTTAATATTTCATCCTCGCGTGATAGAATGAGTCAACCCGAAACGGAGAGCTATACTTCCGCCAAGGGCGGCATTTCTGCTCTCACACACGCGCTTGCGATAAGTCTTTCGGGTAGGGTGCGTGTTAATTCCGTATCTCCCGGGTGGATAGATACGAGCTACAAAACGTATGAGGGCGCTGACGGAGAGCAGCAGCCCGTAGGCAGAGTCGGTAACCCGCTTGATATTGCTAATATGGTTCTTTACTTATGCTCGGATATGGCAGGATTTATCACGGGTGAGAACATCTGTATTGACGGCGGTATGACGCGTCAAATGATATACCACGGTGACTACGGTTGGACACTTGATAAGAATGAAAAATAAATATCTTTTGAATTTAAATAAAATAGAATTTGTAGTTACATCTGCTTGTACGGGCAGATGTAAGCATTGCTCGGAGGGCGAGCATACGTCAAGCGGTGAAAAAATAGATGTAAAAACGGCAGAAGATGCCGTTCGCAAAATTGCAAGCGAGTATGATATAAAAACGGTTATGACCTTTGGCGGTGAGCCGCTATTGCACACGGATGCGGTCTATGCGATAATGAAAGCCGCAAAGGAAATGAATATTCCAAAGCGCCAGGTGATTACAAACGGATATTTTTCAAATGATGAAGAGAAAATCAAAGAGGTTGCAAAAGAGCTTTCAAAATGCGGTGTAAATGACCTTTTGTTATCCGTAGATGCTTTTCATCAAGAAACAATACCGCTCGGGATAGTGAGAAAATTTGCAAAAGAGCTTAAAAATCTCGACGTACCAATGAGACTTCAGCCTGCGTGGCTTAAGAGCAAATCCGACGATAACGCTTACAACAGAAAAACGAAAGAAATTCTCGATAGCTTTAGTGATATGGATATTACAATCGGTGAAGGAAACGTTGTTTTTCCCGAAGGAAACGCGCTGAAATACCTCTCGGAATATTTTGTAGATAATTTACCTGAAAATCCTTATGAAGAGGACCCGTGTGACGTTAGATGCGTGTCATTTTCTGCAAACGGTGACGTTCTTGACGGAAACGTATATAAAACAGACGTAATGGAAATCATATCAAGCTACGAGCCGAAATAGGAGAAAAACGTGAAAAGGATTATAGTTATAGGTTGCCCGGGAAGCGGCAAAACCACATTTGCGCAAAAGCTTTGCGAGAAATCAGCGCTTCCGCTTTTTCATCTTGACGCTATTTGGCATAAGCCTGATAGAACGCATATTTCAAGGGAAGAATTTGACACGCGCCTTGGGGAAATCCTTGTTTCTGACGAGTGGATTCTTGACGGAAATTACAGCCGCACTCTTGAAAAAAGACTATCCATTTGCGATACCGTATTTTTGTTTGATTTACCAAAGGAGATTTGCCTTGATGGCGCTATTTCCAGAATCGGTCAAAAACGCGTGGATATGCCTTGGATAGATACCGAGCTTGACCCGTATTTGAAAAATGAAATAGAGGAATTCAGAGATAAAAATCTACCGATGATTTACGCTTTGCTTGATAAATATCAACACGGTAAGGCAGTTTTTATATTTAAAAGTAGGGAAGATAGCGAAGAGTTTCTTATTAAAAACAAATATTGCAGCAATAGTATATGAAATATTGACTTTGATAGGTAAATGCAAATATAGGTGAAAAATGGGAAAAATACTAACAAAAGAAGAACTTAATATTAAACTTTTTGAATACTACAGAGAGAATTACGGCGAAAGAGAAACGGACGAGTGGTTTGAACAACCCGCTGCGAACGTATGGGTGTTTAAGCGTGATAATAAATATATTTCGCTTAAGGCACATATTTTAACCGCCGAGGTAGAAGAGTTCGTTGAACCTATCAAATAACGGTGTAACAAAAGGAGGCATCAAGCGTGAGATTTAGCGTTTGGTTTAAAATGTGGCTCGGAGCTTTTTGCAAGCTTTTTAGCTTTGACTATAGGAAGCCAAAAAGCGATTATCAACGCAAGCGTGAACGGAAAAAACGCATTGAAGCCAAGCATTCAAGTGCTAATTTCTACCGAATGAAGAAAAGATATAAAAAGCGTCGCAGCCATTCGAAAGTTCAAAATGAGAAGCTGCTCAAATCGATGCTTGGTTTCGTTGGAGCTACATTCGGAGTTTTGCTTCTTCCTTTCGGGTTGTTAGATTGGAGAATGAAAAGCTCAAAGTCGAGAAAATTAAATAAGGTCGGTAGGAAAACAAAGACTGCTCATTACAAAGCGGAAGTTATTGCAAATGAATCTAAAGTGAAGAAGACTAACGTAAGCGCACTTAAAGAAAAACACAAAAAAATGCAGTTGTTTGAAAAAGAAGACAATAAAACTGTAACTAAAGCCCAATATGAAATTAAACAAGGTACTCATGAAATTTCAGGCGGCTCACTCGAGAATTTTGAACGGAATATGAGAGAGCAAAGGTGTGATTTACCGAGTGCCGCAGAGCCGAATGAAAGCATCCCGAAATCTATCCCGAAAAACGAAGAAGACAGGTATATAAGAAAGCGTATGATTATTGCGGGCTCGTTTTATTGCGACCGAGAGGTTCTTGACACTCTTACGATAGGTTCGTACATAGACCTCGAAGCAGAGCCGAATAATCCATACGATAAAGATGCTGTTAAATTGTTGTTTGACGGTCAAAAAATAGGTTATATATCAAAGGAAGACCGTTTGGCATTTATCACTTGCTTAAGGCTTGGCCAAACTATATACGGTGTTATTACAGCTATAAAACAAGATGATAAGCAAACGATGTATGAGTTTGAGACTTGGTTTGGCAGCCGTAAATAAAACGTATTAGTGGAGTTTTCCGTGGGTATATGCAAAAAAAGACAGAAAATATTACCGTTACATTAACGGTTTATCAGAGGAATAAACAATGCCATTACAGATAATCAGACAAGACATCACAAAAATGCGAGTAGATGCCATTGTAAATACAACCAATGAAGAAATGGTCGGTTATAGTGGCGTAGATCTCGCCATACATACCATCGCAGGAGCAGAGCTTGACGCGGAATGCGCCAAACTCGCCCCTCTCGGGCTTGGGCAAGCAAAGATAACGCTAGGGTATAACCTTCCGGCAAGGTATATTATTCATACTTCCGGTCCCAGATGGATGGGTGGACTCGTAGGTGAGAGCATTATTCTGAAATCTTGCTATATTGAGTCTCTCAAACTTGCTGTGGCTCATAAATGTAGTACGGTGGCATTTCCACTTATAAGTGCGGGTGTATATCAGTACCCCAAAGATCAGGTGTTAAAATTCGCTATCCAAACGATCACCGAGTTTTTGCTTGATCACGAGCTGACGGTATATCTTTGCGTATACGACAAGGACTCTTATAGCTTCAGCCAAAAGCTTTTCTCTGATATTAAGGCATTCATCAATGACGAATACGTTGACGAGCACGATGAGGATTTCTATGATGATTTAGAGATCTGTTCGGCGGTGTTGTATGAAGAAGCAGAGCCTATCCTAAAAGAGAGGAAGAGAATGTCTGCTCCTGTGATGTCAAGCGTGGCGGATAAGTCTTTAGAAGAGTATCTGAAAGCAATGGACAAATCCTTCGCGTATAAACTCTTTGATTTGATCGATGAGCGAGGAATGACCGATGTTGAGTGCTACAAAAAGGCTAACGTAGATAAACGAATCTTTTCTAAAATTAAGGGCAACCCCAAGACGTATAAGCCAACCAAGCAAACCGCTGTTGCGTTTGCTATCGCTCTTGAGCTTAATCTGGATGAGACGCAGGATTTGCTTTCGTCGGCAGGACTCACGCTCTCTCGTGGCCTTGTGTTCGATAAAATTATTCGTTATTTCATTCAAAAGGAAATCTACGATATTTTCGCAATCAACGAGGCGCTGTTCGAGTTTGATCAGCCTCTTCTTGGAGGTTTTCAGAAATAATTAAGAAAGGATTCGGGTATGGGAAAAGATTTTGCAAATATTATTCAGGCTGAAAATATGACCATTGGTTACATACCAGGTTCCGCCAAGGTTCTTTTCATAAAGACTGGACAAGGCGGTACTATCTATGGGTACGATAACAAGTATCTGGACCTTGCCACCGTGGTAAACGAGAAGTACGGATATTCTGTTTTTGTTTCAGCGACGACTATTGACACAAAAGAGTCGTTTCATAATGATATTAAGACCATAGAGGAATGCTTGGAAACACCGGATTTTGAAATTTATTATCTGGGAGTATCTAAGGGTGGTCTTATCGGCATTTGGCACGGGTACGATGAGCCGAGAATTGTAAAGATGATCAGTATCAACGCACCACTTATGATTAACTTTCATGGTAGAACTCTTCCAGGAGTGCAGAAACTTGGCAAAGAAAAGCTTGCCATGATTTATGGTAGCCTTGATCCGTCGTACAAATACGTTCCGTTTGTGGACAAGCACACAAATGTTCAAGTTGTTGAAGGTGCAGATCATAATTTGTGCGGTGCATCAATTCAACTACTGGATATCGTGAGTTACATGATGATTGGTGATAAAATACTAGCTTGATAATTTAAAGGAGTTAATATGCCTATAAATTTTAATGCTCTTCTTGAGCAACTAACCAATGATATAATGGAGGCAATAAAAGACTTACCGGAAGAAGAACAAGAGGCCATGTTAGCTAAATGGAAAAGGATTCGAGAAAAACGCAAAGATGATTCCAAAGAATCTTTAGGTGATATGTGGCAAATTTTCACCAATGACTCAGGGCAATGTGTTTTAACGAGGTATCGTGCAAATAAGACTCATATCATTTTGCCAGATATGATTAATGGTTGTACTTATGAAATAGGCAATCATGCGTTTCAAAAAAGCAATATTGAGAGTATCGTTATTTCAGCACATGTTACTCTGATAGGTAGACTTGCATTCGCACATTGTGATAATTTGAAGAAAGTAACATTTGTAGATGGCTTTTCTGGAACAATTATGAGTTCTGCATTCATGGGTTGTAATAGTTTAGAAGAGTTTTCTTTTCCATCAAATACGATTATCATAGAACCAATTGTTGATAGATGCAAACACTTAGAAACCATATATATTCCTACTTCTGTAACTGAAATTAGATCTTATGCATTTGCTGAGAATGTAAACCTAAGAAACATTTATTTTGATGGAACCAAAGCTCAATGGAAAGCAATTAACAAGGGACATTTTTGGAGTTATGAAGTAGGGGATTACACTGTGTATTGCCATGATGGAAAATTCGTTACACGAAAAAAAGTTCGTAAAAACGCCCCGCCTCTCCAAACACATGAGTGTTCTATAGACACACAAATTTCTCCAGAGGAAGAAAACACTGAATATATTTATTGTGAGGTCGAGTTTGATGGAGCATCGCGCAAATATTCTTACATAACTGATGATGAAAGTATCAACGAGGGTGATATGGTCGTGGTGCCTATTGGATCTCGAAATCTTGAAACATTGGGTGTGGTTGCTAGTATTATTAGATGCACAGTTAAAAATGCTCCTTATCCCCCTTCTAAGACGAAAAAAATATTAAGAAAACATGTTGAGAAATAAAGTCCCCCGTGAAGCGACCAAAAGCAAAACTGAATAATGTATAATATGGTTACAAAGCAGAGATGCCGAGTGACCACATTTTATTTTGGGAGGTTTATATGCATATTAAGAAGGTAAAGCTAAACAATTCATACACTACGTATATCGTTGTTGAAGACGATGCGGAAACCCATCATGTGATGCGAAGAAAATCGCATAAAGAAGTTAAATGGGAATCTGGATGTAAGGTAGTGCATACGTTTCATGGAGAAGGAGTCATTTGCAAATTGAATGATCATCAAATCGTTGTAAGATTTGCAAAATCTAAGGCATTGAGAAATGCTCGTAATTTTACCATTTCATTTGAGTATTTTAAGTCCCCCAGAGAAATTGGCAATTTAAAACTATGTATATAAGGAGAAAACAATTATGAAAAAGAACGAAGAAATGATCAAGTCTTGTGGCGGTATTGAGAAGCCTAATAATGACACCGAGCTTGTGTTTATTATCGACCGCAGCGGTTCGATGGCGGGGTTTGAAGAGGATACCATCGGAGGATTTAACGCTATGATAGATAAGCAGAAAAACGGAGAGGGAAACGTATATGTTTCTACAGTGCTATTTAATAACTATAGCAGCGTCATTCACGATAGAGTATCTATCAAAAGCATCAAACCTATGACGAGAGAGGATTATAACGTTGGCGGTTGTACTGCCCTTCTTGACGCTATAGGCAGATCAATTCATCATATCGGAAACGTTCACAAGTATGCGAGAAAAGAAGACGTTCCGAAAAATACGATTTTTGTCATAACAACCGACGGAATGGAGAATGCAAGCCGCGAGTATTCAAGCGATGCGGTTAAGGCAATGATAAAAAGACAAACCGAGAAATACGGTTGGGAATTTATCTTTGTAGCGGCTAATATCGACGCTATTGAAACGGCAGAGCGAATGGGAATACGTAGAGAACGCGCGGCAAATTACAGACAGTCAAGGGAAGGCTACGAAGCGTGCTATACTTCGATGAGCGAGTTTGTAACGATGAAAAGAAGTGCTGCTCCGATGTCGGACGATATTGCTTGGAAAAAGAGATTGGAGGAAAGCTGTGGTGAGAAATAAAAAAGAAAATCTTGAAATTGTTTACTCGGAGCCCGTAGGATATTTCCCCGAAAAAATAAGGGAAAAATACAAGCTCGGAGAGTTTGCCGAGAGCGAAGAGCTGAAGAAAATAAAAGCGGTAATGCTCGGGCACGCGGTTGGCGATGCGATCGGTGTACCCGTAGAGTTTTGCAAGAGGGACGAGCTTACCGCAAAGCCGGTTGCAGATATGGTGGGTTATGGCACGTATCCCTATCCCGAAGGATGTTGGTCAGACGATACGAGTATGTCGCTTGCGGCGCTCGATAGTCTTGCAAGTGGCAAGCTGGATTTCGATGATATAATGGTTAAGTTCGGTGAATGGTATTATGATGATGAGTACACACCGACGGGCGAAATGTTCGACGTTGGAAACACTTGCAGCTATGCCATCGACAACTATTTTGCATACCACAAGCCCATCGAGGAATGCGGATTGACGGCAGAGAGTTCCAACGGAAACGGTTCCTTGATGCGTATTCATCCGTTCGTTCTCTATGCGTACTTTAATTTTCTGAACGGAACAGAAGAAGGATATTGGAGATGGATGGGGTGTATAAAGCAAGCCTCGGCTCTCACACACGCTCACGAGCGGTCGATTATGGGATGCCATATCTATGCGGATTGCCTTAGTTTTTTACTTAAGGAACCTACGAAGGAAAGCCTAAAAGCCGGTATTAAATTTGCAGAAGAAGATCTTGATTATCTGCCCGAGTTTGAACACTTTAAGCGGATTTTTGATCCCGATTTTGAAAAGCTCGGGATTGATGAAATTAATAGTACGGGCTATGTTGTAGATACCCTTGAGGCGGCTTTGTGGTGTGTATTGACAACTAATGATTACAAATCGTGCGTTTTAAAGGCTGTAAATCTCGGAGATGATACGGATACCGTTGCTGCGGTTGCCGGCGGTCTTGCGGGTGCTTTATACGGTTTGGATTCAATTCCCGATGAATGGCTTAATAACCTTAAAAGAAGAGATTATATAGAGGATATGTGCAAGAAAGCCTGCGAGGCGTGGTAAGGCATAAATGAAAATTATGATAAAAAGTCAAAAAATCCGGGTATTATCAAAGAATAGAAGATAAAACGGCAGAGCTTTATATGGGAAACAAATTTTAAAAAATGATTAAGTTCTTTTTGCATCCCTTTTCCAAAACGGGATGCGCTTTTTCAAAATTTACTGTTTCGAAAAGCACAATCTGTTATCACCTCTTGCTCAAATCCGAAAACGATAATTCTCAAATGTATATTTTGAATAATGTTTTTCTAATAATACTTTGAGAATATTTATTTAATTGGATTATAACTTATGTTCACTTTATTGTAAATAATTAAATGTAATATAATGGCTTTATCTTGACATATAAAGAGATGTGATGTATAATAGAAAAAAACAATGTTTTAGGAGGCAATTGTGGAATTACTTCAGCTAAAATACTTTTGTGATGCAGCAAAAACTCAAAATTTATCTGAAACCGCAAGAAAGTACAACGTTCCGACATCAAATATATCAAACGCGATAAAAAGACTTGAAACGGAGCTGCAATGTAAATTTTTCGACCATTGCGCAAACAGGATTTTTTTAAACGAGCATGGAAAAATTTTTCATGAGAAGGCATCTATGGCGCTTAACTTACTTGACGATGCCAAGACCATGATAAAGGAAAATTCAACCGCACTTTCGGGTGAAATCCATTTGCGATGCAAGAGTAACAGAGGTTTAGTAACCGATGCGATGGAAGAATTCATAAAGGTTTATCCTGAAGTCAAATTCAAAATGACGTTTGGCGAAGCACCTATGGAGAAAGTGGACCTTATAATATCGTACACTCTCCCTATCGAAGCGAAAGAAAGGATACTCATTTTAGAGGAAGATTTACCTATAGCCATGAGAAAGGATAATCCGCTTTCAAGCAAGGAGGACCTTAAGGTTTCAGATTTAGAAAAAGAAAGATTTATAGTGGGTCTTTCCATTCAAACCGACGCGGAATGTAAAAAAGCAGGATTTGTTCCTAATATCGCATTCGAGCTGAACGACCCCGCTTACATCAGAAAATATATAGAAATGGGACTCGGTATCGCTTTTATTCCTTCGGTTTCTTGGAGAAATCTTTTCTCTGACAATATAGTTTTCAAAAGCGTTGGAGTAAAAAGGAAAACCTACGCTTATATTCCAAACAACAAGTATACGAAAAAATCCGTCACGATTTTCATTGACTATCTTCTCGCTGCGGCGAAAAAAGCTGTTGACGAATATAACGCATAGAATAGCCACTTTTAGCCGTTAGGTGTTTTCATAGACGCTTCGGAAAAATCATATATAAAAATAATGTTTTTTCTATTTGTGCTTTGACATTTTACCGTTATGGTGCAAATCTTTGTTTTTTAATATTTTTAATTCGTTTTTTCATTCGCGAAGTCTCGAAATATTATATTTTGCGGAATAGCGATTAGTTGGTCGGCGTCACTATTTGGATATTAATTAATAAAAAATGGAAGGATTTATATTATGACTGAAGTTGTAGCAGCACTCATATGGGATAATGATAAATTTATGATATGTCAACGTCCGGCGCACAAGGCAAGGGCTTTGCTTTGGGAGTTTGTCGGCGGTAAGGTCGAGATAGGAGAAACAAAAGAGCAAGCGCTTGTGCGCGAGTGCAGAGAAGAGCTGGCTGTAACTCTTAATGTTGAAGACATATTCACAGATGTTACGCACGAATACCCTGACATAACAGTGCATCTGACGTTGTTCAATGCCACTATATCCGAGGGAGAAGTGCAGAAACTCGAACATAATGACATTCAATGGATTACACCGAACGAAATATCAAATTATAAGTTCTGCCCGGCAGACGAGGAAATACTTGTAAAAATCCGCGAGCAGTGCAAATAAAAAATTACGAAACGGAAGCTCGTAAACGTAGGGGGAAGCAGTGATGCCTACTGTGAACACGAGCAGAAAAAGGAGTTCAAAATGTCAATTTTATTTATCAACGCTTGTGTCCGTGAGAATTCAAGGACGCTTGTTCTGGCGAAACATATTATGAAAGACATGGCAGGGGATATACTTGAGGTAAAGTTAAGCCTCGAGGATATAGAACCGCTTAACAACAAGAGTTTGGAAAAAAGAGAGAGCTTAATTCGCGACGGTAAGTATGATGACCCGATGTTCCGTTATGCGAAACAGTTTGCACAGGCTGATGAAATTGTCATTGCTGCGCCTTTTTGGGATTTGTCTTTCCCCGCAAAGCTGAAAATATATTTTGAGCAAATTACGGTTTCGGGCTTGACCTTTAAATATCAAAAGGGCTGCCCGTTGGGGCTTTGTAAGGCTAAAAGCTTGACGTACGTTACAACGTCGGGCGGACCGATATTTGCCGATTTTGGATATACTTACGTAAAGACGCTTGCGCATAGTTTTTATGGAATAAATAAGACTAAAGCATATCGAGCAATGAATCTTGATATAGATATGATTTCCGCTGAGGAGCTTTTGGAAAAGACAACGGTTTCCGTCGTGGAATAATCACCGCATAGCGTGTGTAAATACCCGAAGACTTCTCTCTAACAATAGAAGTGTACCGTTTGCAGTGGGAAGATCACGTCTGTTGCTCGAAACCTTATGACGTGGATTTACAGTCAAAACTTATCACGGATGCCTACATCTGCGCTAAAAACGGACAATATACAGCAATTAACATCAATAAGAAAAACTAAAAATGGAGGAAAATATGTCATACGTTGCATCTGAAGCAAGATATGAAAGCATGAAATATAACAAGTGCGGAGAAAGCGGATTGAAGCTCCCTGCAGTATCGCTCGGACTATGGCACAATTTTGGAGCAAATGACAATTATGAAAATATGAGGGCGATGTGCTTTACTGCTTTTGATAATGGCATTACGCATTTTGACATTGCAAATAACTATGGCCGTCCTGTTCCGGGAAGCGCGGAAGAAAACTTCGGAAAAATACTCCGTGAGGATATGAGCGCCTATCGTGATGAAATTATCATCAGCACAAAGGCGGGGTATCATATGTTTGATGGCCCTTACGGTGACTTTGGTAGCAGAAAGTATTTGCTTTCCAGCCTCGATGCAAGCCTTAAGCGTCTGGGTGTTGATTACGTAGATATTTTTTATCATCACCGTCCTGATCCAAATACGCCTTTGGAAGAAACTATGGGTGCGCTTGATAGCGCCGTTAAGAGCGGTAAGGCGCTATACGTGGGCCTTTCCAACTATGACGGAGAAACCATGACGCGTGCAGCTAAAATACTGCGTGAGCTGCATTGCCCGTTCATTATAAATCAAAACAGATATTCAATTTTCGACCGCAATCCGGAGGGAAACGGTCTTTTTGCTGCAGCTCGTGACGAGCGCAAGGGTGTTATAGTTTTCAGCCCACTCGCGCAAGGTCTTCTTACAGATCGTTATATCGACGGAATCCCCGAGGACAGCCGCATTCGCACAAGTGGTATTTTCTTAAAAGAAACGAATTTAACCGAAGATAAGCTCGAAAAAATACGAGCGTTAAACGCCATAGCCCGCGAAAGAGGAGAGAGCCTTGCGCAAATGGCGCTTGCTTGGGTTTTGAACCGCAAGGAGGTCACGAGCGTTTTGGTTGGAGCATCCAAGCCATCGCAGATACTCGATAATCTTGGAGCGATGCGCTCCGCAAAATTCAGTGATGATGAGCTTCTTGCAATTGATGAAATTGCATTAAAATAATACAACGTGATAGATATGTTTCGTCAGGAAAAATAAAATGATTGATTACGAATTTAAAAAATAAAGTCGCAATCATCACGGCGTGAACAACCCGTGGGGATAGGCACAGCTATTGCACTTTCTTTCGCTCGTTAGGGCTCAAAGTTGGTATTGATGTATAAGAAGGTGTTCAGCCCTTTTGACACGAGCAAGACGACCGCCGCACCGTTGACAGATATTACGGTGCCAATGCCGCTGATGTATTGGTTGGAAAAATACTTTCGTGTTTATCGTTGGGAAGGCGAACAATATAACGAACGTCAAGTTGTATTGTGCCCATATTGCATTTCCGGTAAAATAATAAAGCGAATAGAGATCTTGTAATTTGTTTTGAGATAAGCACTTGCAATTTGTCGATAAAAGCGGTACAATGTTAAATGTATAAAAATATTTATTTTGATGAGTTGAAATATGGCTGCCAGCTATAAGTAGTAGCTGCCCTCCTTTTGGCAGGGCGATAAATTCATGATCTGCCAACGCCCGGCACATAAAGCGAGAAGACTTCTTTGGGAATTTGTTGGTGGAAAGGTTGAATCAGGTGAAACAAAAGAACAAGCACTCATCAGAGAGTGCAGGGAAGAACTTGTCATTACGTTATCCGTAGGCAATGTATTTATGGATGTTACACATGAATATCCTGATATAACGGTGCATTTGACGTTGTTCAACGCCACCATAGCCGAGGGCGAACCACAGAAGATTGAACATAACGATATCCAATGGATCACGCCGAGCGAGATATCTAACTACGAGTTCTGCCCGGCGGATGAAGAGATATTGAAAAAGATTAAACAAATTTATAGTAGCAATTTATAGACGATGATTTAGATAAGGGGTATATAATGCTTGATAAGAAGACAGTTCTGAAACAATATTTTGGACACTCTTCGTTTAGAGAAGGTCAGGAGCAGGTGGTGGATGCCATTTTGCAAGGGCAAGATGCGCTTTGCGTTATGCCTACAGGTGCGGGAAAGTCTATTTGTTATCAAGTGCCCGCATTGATATTTAACGGGATCACTATAGTTGTTTCGCCTTTGATTTCTCTGATGAAGGATCAAGTTAACGCCTTGACGCAAAACGGTATACAAGCGGCATATCTGAACAGTTCGCTTACTTCTGCGCAGTACGCAAAGGTAATCGGCAATATACGGTGCGGAATTTATAAAATCATATATGTTGCGCCCGAGCGCCTTTCCGTCCCGGATTTTTTGGATGCTTGTATGGACATAAAAGTGGATTTGCTGGCAATTGATGAGGCGCATTGTATTTCTCAATGGGGGCAGGATTTTCGCCCAAGCTACTTAAAGATAGCAGATTTCGTGAATTCTCTTGGTTATCGTCCCACGATTGCCGCGTTTACAGCAACCGCTACAGCGGAGGTCAAGGACGATATTGAGTATTCTCTGAAATTAAAATCTCCGTTTCGAATTACAACGGGATTCGATCGTCCAAATCTGAAATTTGAGGTCATCAGAGCCAAGCATAAGTTTGATGAGTTGCTTAAGATATTGAAGAAACATACGGATGATTCAGGTATCATCTATTGCTCTACAAGAAAAACAGTTGAAGAGGTCGGAGAAAAACTGAACGATACGGGTTTTTCTGCAACCGTTTATCATGCAGGACTTGAAGATGAGGTTCGTAAGCAGAATCAAGAGGATTTTG
Organism: Eubacteriales bacterium; assembly: GCA_045660185.1. Lineage (GTDB taxonomy): Bacteria > Bacillota > Clostridia > Oscillospirales > CAG-272 > UBA1740. Next base: position 29,683 of record JAZRDI010000102.1, read on the forward strand.
TGTATGACCGAAGAAATATTATGGTCGCGACCAATGCGTTCGGTATGGGAATCGACAAATCAAATGTATCCTACGTGATTCATTACAATATGCCGAAGGACATTGAAAGCTATTATCAGGAAGCTGGACGTGCGGGCAGAGACGGAGAAAATGCGGAGTGCATCTTGCTATATAGTCCCGCAGATGTTCAAACAAATCAGTTTTTGATAGAGCATTCTGATCCCAATCCCGATCTCACCTTTGAGCAGCAACAGGTACTTAAAGCAAGAGATTACGACAGACTCAAGCAAATGACGTTCTATTCTACGTCGAACACTTGCCTTAGAAATTTTATATTAGATTATTTTGGCGAAAAATCGTCGAATTATTGTGGAAACTGTTCGAACTGTCTAACACAATTTACAGAAGCCGATATCACGGTTGAGGCGCAAAAAATTCTTTCCTGCATCAAGCGAACAGGGGAGCGTTTTGGCAAGAAGATGATATGTGATATCCTCAGAGGAAGTAAAAACGAGAAAATTATTCGTTGGGGTCTTGACAGTCAAACCACCTATGGATTGATGGCAGAATATAAAGAACCCCAAGTACGAGAAATGATCGATCATTTAGAATTCGAGGGGTACATAGAAGCAAGAGGAAATGAATATCCAACCTTGGCTCTCACCTCCAAATCAAACGATATTCTTTTTGGTGGAGAAAAGATTATTATGAAACAGGCGAAGCCCAGAGAGTCTGCTGTTCGCAAGACGAAGAAGGGAAGAGTTATAGAGTCTGTGGATCGAAATTTGTTTGCCGAACTGAAAGCATTGAGACGTGTTACCGCGGACGAAAAAAACGTCCCGGCGTATATTGTATTTTCTGATGCAACACTTGTAGATATGTGCAAAAAATGCCCTACAACGCTTAGTGAGATGCTGGAGGTGTCTGGTGTTGGTAGTGTGAAACTTAACATGTATGGGGATAGATTTTTACAAGTATTGAGATCTTACAATAATTTTAATAACAAGGAATTTTAGATGAAAGATAACTATTCAAACGAAGCTCACTCACGCTGGAGCAACACCGACGCCTACCGCGAGCACGAGCGGAAAACAAAGAATTACACAAAAGCGAAGTGGGCTGAAGCAACTGATGGTTTAATGGCTATCTTCGCTGAGTTTGCCCAGTGCAAGAATAATGGATATGACGTACATTTGCCTGAAGTGCAAAGTCTAGTTGTCAAATTGCAGGAATATATCACTCAAAACTACTACACTCGCATAGATGAAATCCTCGCAGGTCTTGGCAAGATGTACGTTGCCGATGAGCGATTTAAGAAAAACATCGACAAGTATGGAGAAGGAACAGCAGACTTTGCTTCGTCAGCAATAGCTGTGTTCTGTCAGGAGAAATGATATGTTGATTCCAATTCAAATATTGGAGTGTATAAAAAACGCTTCTGCTGCGATTGATCGTCCTATTGATAATGACAAGATAAATATTATTGATAGAGGTCAACCTCACTCGGCTCCTCATAGTCTTCCAAAAGGGAAAATGGCAGTTTATACGTTCGTTTATGAAGGTGTGGTTTTGAAAATAGGTAAAGCCGGTCCAAACAGCAATGCTCGATACACAAGTCAACATTATAATCCTAAATCGGCAATGAGCAATCTTTCAAAGTCGATACTTTCGGATGTGGAAATGAGAGATAAAGCCATTAATGAAGATAACGTTGGAGAGTGGATTAAACAAAATTGCCGTCGCATTGATGTTGAGATCGATGCTGATCTTGGAATCTTCACACTTGAATTTATAGAAGCTGTCTTGCACTATAAATACACGCCTAAGTATGAAGGCTTTTCTTCGCAACGCTAAATATGGATGGGATAATTTATGATTAAAGAACTAATGCACGATCCGATATTCCTTGCTGGAAAGTCGGAGATTGCTACAAAAGAAGATTTACAAGTTGCACAGGATTTGCTTGATACATTGATGGCACACAGGGAAAGCTGTGTCGGCATGGCAGCGAACATGTAGCAAGTTAAAAACAACTGAGTGTTGTTTTTTACGCAGCGAAACCGCCCAAAGCAAGTAGTTGACATAGTATAACAATTAAAAACGCATACCGCTTGCGGTATATTGCGTTATTTTGCGTATACGCACCGCAAAATAGCAAACTATGCGACGGTGGAGAGAAGCTGGAGCGAGTATGCGAGCTTGGGTGAGTGTGCGCATAATCAAGCGAAACGAGGCTGCAAGCTCGCTTGCGAGCGAGTGAACGCAGATCGCTCCGCGGTGGTTTGCATTTTGCGAACGTAGTGCATAGCACCAAGCGTTTGCGCTTGCACCGCATAGGAGTATATTCTGCTACGCATTCAAGCTTGGTATGAGAATCGCAATTGAAACGTTAACTAAATAAGTTTGAGTGAAGAAGAATGATGAAGAAAGGAGTAAAGCGATGTCATCATACAGCGAGCTTATAAAAAACTTTGAAAAGATTCGCGCTTATATGCGTGAGTTCTATATTTATGGCTTCAAGAGTCGTGACGATTATAGCAAGAAAAGCTCTCGTTCCTATGATGACGAGCGTCGCAGAATTGAAAGCTGGCTCGGTGACCACATGAGCTTCGCGAGGACTCCCGAGGGTAAGAACGTGTTCATTTCGATTGATAGCCGTTCAATCAGACATAATCCTTTCTATAATGCATGGAAGGCTAAAAGCTTTACCGATGGAGACGTTACTCTCCATTTCATCCTATTCGACATCTTACATGATCCATCAGTAAAATGCACTCTTTCGGAAATCATGCAAGAGATAGACGAGAAATATCTATCGGGATTTGAAAATCCGATGATGTTTGACGAGTCCACGGTGCGCAAGAAGCTGAAGGAGTATACCGAAGTAGGTATCATAGTAACCGAAAAGGTTGGTAGAAAGGTTTCTTATAGCCGAGCCAAAGACACTGACGTTAAAGATCTGAACGAGGTTCTGCACTATTATTCGGAGGTT
>JAZRDI010000103.1:0-9706 GCA_045660185.1 Eubacteriales bacterium
TTCAAGTCCTGTCACCCGCACCAAAAAGGCTCAGAATTGGTTTCAATTCCGAGCCTTTTTTAACTAAATTCGCTAAAGCGGAATAAATCCACAAAGTGGATGAAAATTTGTTATTAGTCCATCGGATACGACGCATTGCGCGAGATACAATTTAAGGCGGTATGCTCATTGTGATGAAATCTACATGGCGGTAGGTTAAGAGAGCGGACTCGATTTCATCTAAAGCCGGAGAGTCAAGATTTTAATCAAACTTGTTAGATTTAATTCATTGACAAACCGTTATAAAGGTGATATAATAAATTTACCATATCAAATAAGTCACAAGGAGAAACAAAAATGAAAAAAATTCTCTCTTTAATTCTTGTAGTGGCATGCATGCTTTCTCTTTCCTCGTGCGCATTTGTGTTAGTGCTTTTAGGCATTAATGCGACGGAAAATCCCGGTCCGGAAAGCATCGACACCGCTCCCTCAATCGATGTAGATGAATATCTTCCTTTTGTTGAGGATAGTAAAATTGTAAAATATGACAGCAAGACACTGAAGCTTACAGACAATCTGCCTGTTATCGATGGGGCAACAGCAGCATTTCCGGTTTATTCCGCTTTTGTTAATGCGGTCTATCCCAACACGACAAAGCTTAATGATGATTCATTTGTATACAACAATACCGTCGGTGGTTATAGAGAGCTCGCCGAACGCAATACCGATATTTTCATCGGTGCTGCTCCTTCTGCAAAGCAAATAGAATACGCTGAGGAGTGCGGTACGACCTTTGAATATACACAGATAGGTTGGGAAGCGTTTGTTTTCTTTGTTCACAAGAATAATCCCATAACTTCTCTTACAGCGGATCAAATCAGAAAAATTTACTCGGGCGAAATCACAAACTGGAAAGAGATTGGAGGTAACGACGAGGAAATCGTTCCTTTCCAGCGTAATGAGGGTAGCGGAAGTCAGAGTATGATGCTTCGCTTTATGGGCGATGTGCCGCTTGTCGAACCCGATATGGAAGAGATGATTGGATTTATGGGCGGTATCGTTGAAGAAGTTGCAAGCTACAAAAATCAAACGAGCTCTATCGGTTATTCCTTCAGATACTATATTGAGGGCATCGTTTGCCATCCTGATATTAAGATGATTGCGATTGAGGGTGTTGCGCCTACTGCTGGAAATATAAAGAACAATACATATCCCATTATTGCTCCGGTTTATGCTGTGACATATGCAAACAACCCTAACCCAAACGTAAAAGCATTAATTGATTGGATGCTCTCGGATGAGGGACAGTACATCATTAAAGAAAGCGGTTACGTGGGAATGTAATAACTAAATAGGTGAAGGCAACGGCTTGAAGTGAGCCGTTGCTTTTGCTATACAGAGCTACCGCCTTGATTTTTAATTTAGATTGTGATATAATATATTTTAAAAGAAAGGGGCAGTTAAAATGAAAAAATTAATGTCTATTTTATTATTGATTGTAGTTTTTTCTTTTTGTTTATCAGGTTGCAGAAATATGTATCCATATACGGGAGAATATAGGGAACTGTATACTACCGCAATATATAGCATACCGGATGCAAAAGGATATATGCACCATGGTGAAGGTGCGTATAATTCCGACATTCATATATGGGAACAAGATGATTATGGCAGAACTTTGTTTTCTTATTGTGAAGATTATGGCAATAGTATTTTTGGATTAGTCATTTCTCAGGGGTATGATGAAAGCAACGCGTATTTTTATCCGGATGTTAATTACGCATTAACTCTTCTTGATTCCGAGCGCCTCTATGAAGGTGCGACGGATGAACATTTAATGAATAGAACAAAAGATTTTTATTTAGAAAGCAAGGACGAATTAAAGAAAGAAAACGATTGGAATAAGCCATTAGATAAAAGCAAATGCGTTTCCTATCCGATTACAGATCATAAGGTGCTTGGAGATAAGGTATTTTCATTTAATAGAACTCAGTGCGATGAAATATTGAATGAGTACAGCGAAACATTGAATTTAATAAGCACAGAATCCGGACCGCATAGATATAACAGCGTTTTACAAGTTGATGCTGAAGGAAAGATTTTACACGAAATTTATGGAGTGCATCGCAACTTTGATAAACCCGGAGGGAAGAACAACGGAGATTTTACATTCTACGGCATAACGCTTTGGGTTATTACCGATAAAGATGGAAACTACGATAAAGAAAACGGTGTAATGGTTATGTATTCTAAAGCCAACGATGATGCTGAGTTTGTATATAACGCAAGGGATATTTTAGAATTTAAAAACAAAAACGGCTGGAAAAATTCCTATTGTGTTAACTAAAATAGCCCTTAGAAATTTCTGATACATAAATAATACAATGAGATTTTCATCTACATGGGCAATAAAACGCAAATCAACAGTTTTTCATAAAAATTGTTATATTATAACTGCAATTGAAAGTCGATTTTTTGAATTTGACGGCAAATCTTTGATTTGCTAACGTAAATTAACTTAGATTGACAAAACAAGAGGTTTATGCTAAATAAAGTTTTGTAACGGAGAAACAAATGAGTAAAAGATTCAGAATGTCTACCGCACTTGATGTAGACGACTTGCTATTGGAATGTATTCCGTATGCGGTTAAGCTTGCAAATGAAAAATACAAGTTTGATCCACCACTTACGATATATGAGTTTGACAAGTGGGGAAAGCTCGGAACTCGAGCTGACGTTGTTTTTGAGTTCTTCGATGACCCGGAGTTCTTTAAAAATCAGCCCGTAATAGAGGGCGCGAAGGAGTTCGTCAGAAAGCTTTCGAAAATAACCGAAGTTTTCATTTCCACTTCAATAGTTCCTAAATTTATGGGAATAAGAGCCGAGAAGATAATGAGGGAATTCCCGGAAATCCCGCCCGAGCATATATATATGGGCTCGCGCAAGGATAAATTGAACGTAGATATTCTGTTTGATGACGGTATGCACAACGTTTTTAAATCAAATGCGGCATATCCAATTTTGATGAGAAAGCCTTGGAATCAGTCTGCAACCGGTGTTTTGGCGGTCAACAATTACGATGAATTTTTGAAGCTCGTTGAAGTAATCTCTTGCAGTTATTCGATAAAATCCGACGTTTTGGAAACGCCTAATATAGTTGTTTTGGTTGGCCCTTCGGGTTCGGGAAAGACGCTTATTGCTAAAAGACTTTTGGAAAAATCGGACAAATTTGAGAAGCTTGTCAGCTATACAACTAACGATCCCACGGACAACAAAAAGAACGATTGGTACAACTACGTGTCAAAAAGTAAATTTTTTGATATGATGGAAAACGGTGTTTTCTTTGAATCGACGATGTATGCCGGACACGGCTACGGCTCGACAAAAGATGACGTTAAAAAGATAATTAACGATAAGAAAATAGTTCTTGCGGCAATGGATATATGCGGAGCAATGTCTCTTAAAACGAATTTTGATAACGTACTGACCGTGTATGTTAATGCAGATAAAAGAGCGCTTTTGTCCTCAATTCTTGAAAAAAACTGTTCTAACAATGATAAGGTGAACAGAATAATTTCGATTGACGACGAAAGGCGTAATGAAGAAATTTGTGATTTTACGGTGAATAGTCACGATATAGAAAACGCTACGGATAGCATACTTGAATACTTGAATATAAACTAAAAAAACAGCAGGCTGTAATAAAAATGCAGCTTGCTGTTTTTTCTATTAATATTTGTTTAAAAACATTTCTTTGCCATAAACATCGTTTTTTATAAAATGGCACTTATTTTAAAGCAGAAGATAAAAATTACTTAAATCTTGATTGATATTGTTCGGCATTTTTTGCAGTGCTTGAAGCGGCAGAATTCGTCTTTGAAAAAAGCTTCTTCAACAAGCCTATGATAAGAACAATGAATACGTAACCGAATGTGAAAAGAACGATAGCCGCAAACACGGTCGATGCGCCAAACGTGAAATCGGAGCTTGCTTTTCTTATCGTAAAGAATACTACGTTGAATGCTATGCAAAGTGTTACATAGTGTATCATGTACTGCAAGACCTTGTTGAGCTTAGTCACGTAGAAGATGTATTCCATCGAAGCGATTACCATCGAAAATGCAAAAATTGTAAAGAATCTGCCGAAAGTCATGGAAAGACCTTTTTGATTGACCGCGTTCGAGAATATGTAAAACGCTATTGTAATGAACACAGTGTACATGCAAGAGTGCGAAAAGAATTTTTCTATTTGTTTCATTTTGTTACTCCTAAAAGTTTCTCATAACATTCTATCATATAATGCGTATTTTTTCAAGAGAATTTCGCAAAAAACGACTTATTTATTTTTTAAGACGTACTCTCTGTAAAAAGAATGAATAAAAATTCAAAATATGCATATTTTTTGTTGACATTTTCTCATTAAAATATTATAATAAATATGTAATATTATTTTGTGAGGTGCAGATATGAACAGAAGCTTAGCAAGAGAAAATGCGTTTATTCTTCTTTTTGAAGGTGAATGCCGTTCGGATGAAACCGCGCTTGAAATCTTTGAATACGCAGAAAATTTTAGAGAGTTTGAGATAGATGAATACGTAAAGAAGGTATTCTTTGGCGTTTTCGAAAGACGTAAGGAAATCAACGAGCTTATCGAACCTGCGTTGGTTGGCTGGAACAAAAATAGAATATCTCCCGTATCGAGAGCAATTATTTCGCTTTCCGTATTTGAAATGCTTGCAATGGAAGACGTTCCCGCAAGAGTTTCTATTAACGAAGCTATAGAGCTTTCGAAAAAGTACGACGACGAGAAAGCATTTACTTTTGTAAACGGCGTTCTCAATGCCGTCGCAGAGGAACTTAAGTTAAAATGATAAAAAGCGGTGTATTTCTCGGCATCGACACAAGCAATTATACAACGTCAGTTGCCGTTATAGATTCCGAAGGGAATTTATTGGCAAATATAAAGTATCCGCTCCGGGTTAAATCCGGCGAGCATGGATTGCGTCAGTCGGATGCCGTCTTTGCTCACGTTAAAAATCTTCCTCTTGCATTGACTGATGCAAGCACTGTTATAGGTGATAAAAAAATCATCGCAGTGGGAGTTAGCGAAAAACCACGCAACGTTGACGGCTCTTATATGCCTTGCTTCCTTTCGGGAGTGGCGGCAGCGACCGCCGCGGCAGTAAGCTCAAACGCTCCGCTTTATAAATTTTCGCATCAATGCGGTCATTTGATGGCGGCTATCTTCTCTTCGAAGCGATTCGATTTGCTGGATAAGAGTTTTGCCGCATTTCACGTTTCAGGTGGAACTACCGAGCTTCTTAATGTTTTCTCTGAGAACTTTGGATTTTTTGCAGAGCATATAGGTGGAACAAAGGATCTCAACGCAGGTCAGGTTATAGATAGAATTGGCGTTTTAATGGATATGCCTTTTCCTGCAGGAAGGCACATGGAGCTTCTTGCGCTCGAAAATTCAAAAAAGATACCGAAGAAAAAAGTCAGCATTGACGGTCTTTGGTTAAATCTTTCCGGAGTCGAAAACATCTCAGATAAGCTTTATAAAGATACGCTTGATAAAGCTCTTGTATCAGCATTCGTGTTAGAGTACGTCGGAAACGCACTTTGTGCATTGTGTGAAGCATACGAAGAAAGTCACGGAAAAAGCGAATTCCTGTTTTCAGGCGGAGTAATGAGCAATTCTATAATAAAAGCGAAACTTAAAGAGAGATTTGAAGCTTCGTTTGCAGAGCCTGCGTTATCTGCGGATAATGCGGTCGGAATCGCTTATCTTGCTATGAGAACACATAACAAAAACAATTAAATACGGAGTATATATGGATATTTCTTCGCTTAGAGAAAGAGCGATACAAAAGGAACTGTCAGTTTCAGAGCTTAACGCGTACATCAAGCGTATGTTTGATACGGACAGAAGTCTTAACGGTGTAAGCGTAACGGGTGAAATCTCCAATTTAACCATTCACAGAACAGGTCATCTGTATTTTTCTCTCAAAGACGAGGAGTCACAGATAAAAGCGGTGATGTTTCGTTCGTCCGCATCTTCGCTCCGCTTCGTTCCCGAAAACGGAATGAAGGTTATCGTAAGATGCAGCGTAAGCGTTTATACGGCAACGGGCAACTATCAGCTTTACGTGAACACTATGCAGCCCGACGGCATCGGCTCGCTTTATCTTGCCTACGAGCAATTAAAAGCAAAACTTGAATCAGAGGGACTCTTTAGCTCTGAACATAAAAAGGAGCTACCGCCGTTTCCAAAATCGGTAGGTGTCATAACTTCGCCAACGGGAGCTGCCGTAAGAGACATTATAAACGTTACCGGAAGACGTTATCCTTCGGCTAAAATTTACGTTTATCCGTCTTTGGTGCAAGGAGATGGAGCAGAGGAAAATCTTATTGAGGCGCTTGATTACTTTGATAAAAGCAACCTCGCTGACGTCATAATTATAGGCAGAGGCGGAGGATCTATAGAGGATCTTTGGGCATTTAACGGTGAGAAACTTGCGAGAAAAATTTTCGAATGCAAAACGCCGATAATTTCTGCAGTAGGGCACGAAACGGATTTCACTATATGCGATTTCGTTGCCGATATGCGCGCTCCAACACCATCTGCAGCGGCGGAAATTGCCGTTCCTGATTACAAAGATCTTTTGCTTCGTATCGAGGACCTTTATGAGCGTATGTGTAACAACTTAAAGCTCTGTGTCAAACGATACGAGGATAGACTTGAAAATATAAAGTCAAGCGATGTTTTTAAAGACACCGCTGCAATATTCGAAGAAAAACAAGAAAAAATAGATGATGCGAAATCGAAAGCTGAAAGACTTATAAACGAGAAAATCAACACTCTCTTTAACGGTCTTGCGGTAGCCTCGGGAAGAGCGAATGCTTTAAGTCCGCTCGCAACCATAGCGAGAGGATATTCCGTGGCATTTGATGAAAATAAGAAAATTATACGCTCGGTAAACGACGTCAAAAAAGGTGATATGCTTACTGTCAGACTAAATGACGGAAACGTTGTTGCAACCGTGAATAACAAGGAATAGAAAGATGGCTAAAAGTAAAGAAATGAGCTTTGAGGAGAGCATGCTTGCCCTCGAAGATTCTATATCTAAAATGGAAGTCGGCGCGCTTACGCTTGATGAATCAATAGAAGCTTTCGAAAAGGCTCTTGGTTATATTAAGCTTTGCGAGAAAAAGTTAGCCGCGGCAAAAGAAAGAGTCAGAATATTAACGGAGAGTGAGGATGGCTCGGTTACCGATATGCCATTCAATGAAGAGTGATGCGACTTGACGTTTATCTTTGCGACCGGGGGCTTGTATCGAGCCGAACCGAAGCAAAGAAATTTATACAGTCCGGCGCAGTTACCGTTTCAGGAGCTGTTGTAAACAAGCCGGCGTTTGAAGTTGAAGACGGCATAGACGTTGTGGTAGATAAATCCTCTAAAAAATATGTAAGCCGCGGCGGACTTAAGCTTGAAGCTGCACTTGATAGCTTTAAATTAAGCCCCGAAAACAAGCTTGCGATTGACATAGGTGCATCAAGCGGCGGATTTACAGACTGCTTATTAAAGCGCGGAGCAAAGCACGTTATAGCACTTGATTCGGGAACTATGCAGCTTGTTTCGAGCTTAAGAGAGGATGCGCGCGTCACTTCAATCGAAAATTACAATGCAAGATATATGACTCGAGACGACCTTGAATACGTCCCCGAAATAGCCGTTATGGACGTTTCGTTCATTTCTGCTACTTACATTATTAGACCTATATTCGAATGTCTTGCAGATAATGCCGATTTTGTTTGCCTTATAAAGCCTCAATTTGAGGTTGGAAAATCGAATATAGGCAAGGGTGGAATCGTAAAAAGCGAAGACGCGCGTCTTATGGCGGTTGATAAGGTTATATCGTATGCCGAGAAAGTTGGGTTTAAATACATTTCGCATATAACTTCACCCATAATAGGCGGTGACGGTAATACCGAATATCTAGCGCATTTTAAAAAAGAAATTTAACGGTGAAAGCAATGAAAAATATTTTTGTTGTTACCAATCCTACAAAGGATACAGGTTTTGCTGTGACTAAAAGAGTCACTGAAATACTTAAATCATATGATGCTAAAATTTTTATGCCCGATGGGTGTAAGGAGTCCGAAATAGCTTTTTGCGATTACGTTTCCGATATTCCAAGCGATGCGGAGCTTGTAATAGTAATAGGCGGCGACGGCTCTTTCATTGACGCCGCGGGATATGCGGAAAAAGCTAACGTTCCGATAATAGGCGTCAATCTCGGAAAGGTCGGCTATCTCAACGAGGTCGAAACCGAAGAGCTTGAAACACTCGGAAAGATTTTTAACGGTGATTACAAAATCGTGACGCGAATGATATTAGAGGTATCGGTAGGTGACTTTGTAATAGAACGCTCTGCTGTCAATGACGTTGTTATTTCAAACCAAGAATATATGGGAATCGCGGACTTTGTCGTCTATAGTAAAGACGGCGGGGTAAGATACAGAGCAGACGGCGCTGTTATAGCCACTCCGCAGGGATCAACCGCGTATTCTCTTTCAGCGGGCGGCCCCGTGGTTTCTCACGATGCGGGCGCAATAATACTTACGCCTATCGCTCCTCATTCATTCTTTAACAGATCCATAGTTTTTTGCGAAAATGAAGAAATTAAGGTGAAAAACACGTCCTATAAACAGCTCAACGTTACAATCGACGGCAGACTTGTTTACAAGCTTGATCCAAACGGAAAAATTGCCGTTAAGGCTTCCGAGAAAAAATTAAAGGTAATGACCTTCAAAAACAATAATATGTTTTCAAATCTGTTCAGCAAAATGCAAATTCTGGAGGATATAATATGAAGCGCTTACGTCAGCAAAAAATTCTTGAAATAATCGAAAACAATGACATCGATACGCAGGAAGCGTTGATTGAAAAGCTTACAGAGGCAGGATACGTAGTAACTCAGACGACGATTTCACGTGATATAAATCAGTTGAAGCTCGTCAAAGCGGTTACTGCTACAGGTTCTTATAAGTATATCGTTCCCGACGTTAAAAGAGAAAACAACAGAGCGGTTATGAATTCCGCGCTTACAGATGCGGTTATCAAAATCGAATCCGCAAAAAACATAGTAGTGGTAAAAACTCTTTCGGGTATGGCTAACGCCATAGCAGTTTGCGTAGATTCCTTAAATCACAACGAAATCGTCGGTTCGGTTGCCGGTGACGATACCATAATTATCGTAACGAAGGACGATGACGTTGCCGAGGCTATGGCGCAAAATCTTAAAATTGCGTTCAAATTCAACTAACTATCGGAGATAAAATGCTTAATTCATTACACATTGAAAACGTTGCGGTTGTAAAATCTGTTGATATTGATTTCGAAAACGGTTTTTCTGCGCTCACTGGTGAAACCGGTGCGGGAAAATCAATAATAATAGACAGCATCAATATGCTTCTTGGAAAAAAGACGGAGAAGGAAATCATACGCAAGGGTGAAGAACGCGCTATGGTCAGCGGACTTTTTTCATCGCTTTCGGAATCCGCTTTAGCTCTTTTTTCCGAAATAGGCGTAGATCCCGACGAAGATGGCTCCGTGCTTGTGCAAAGAAGCATTTCTGCTGATGGCAAGTCGCAGGTAAAGATAAACGGAAGAGCGGTCAGTCTTTCTCTTTTAAAATCAGTTTCTTCGGTGCTAGTTAATAT